>DATJNV010000125.1:0-110550 GCA_035507705.1 Acidobacteriaceae bacterium | reverse complement strand
CGTGCACGTCGCGCAAAACGCTGTCCTGGGTGTTGAAGGAAATGTAGTTGAGGACGGTGCCGGGCGTGCTTTCCACACGGAGATCCGGACGTTGCGCCAGGACGTTCACCATATCGGCAGTCATGCAGTTGATGCAGACATCGCCAGAGCCTTTCTCCAACTCGAGGGCGCGAGTGATGGCATCGGGCACAACGGCGAAACGGATACGGGCGATGCTGGGACGAGGCTGCCAGGAATTGTCGCTTCGTTCCAGGACAACTTCGTCATCCTGGATTTGGCTGACGAAGCGAAAGGGACCGCTGCCCACGGGGTGGAAGGCGAAGTCTCGCCCGCTGCCCACAGGAACAATACCAATGGCGCCATCGGAAAGATTCCACAACAACGCGGCATCCGGCTGCTTCAAATGGATGACGACGGTCGCCGGGTCGGGCGCGTCGATGTGGTCGACGCGAGCAAACGCGGCGGCCTTTGCGGTAATGATGCTACCGTCGCGCATGGAGTCGAGGGTGTATTTCACATCCGCGGACGTGAGGGGCTTTCCATTATGGAAGCAGACATCCGTGCGTAGATGGAATCGATAGGTGAGGGGATCGGGCGTATCCCAACCGGTGGCGAGCCAGGGCTGCACATTGAAGTGACTATCTTTGCGAACCAGGCTGTCGAAGATCAGCGGGCTGATGTGTTCGGATTGGGCATCGACGCCAATGCGGGGATCGAGGCTGGTGGGGCTGCTTTCAATCAGCATAACGACGGTTTGCGGGGAGGGGCGCGTGGCCCCGCATCCGGCAAGGCCCAGCAATAGACAGAGACAAAGCGCCCACGGTTTAGACATAGGTGATTTCGCCCAGGATCACGGAGCGCTTTGCCCCGGTTGCCGAAGGAATATTTCCCGGGCGGCGATGCCAGGTTTCATAGGCCAGCAGAGCGAAAGCAGCCGCTTCCTTGGCTTCTGCCGGCAGGCCGAGATCATCACTGGCTCTCACGGTGCAGTCTTGCGGCTCAAGTTGCTGCCGTAGCATGTGCATCAAGGTCAGATTGCGAGCGCCGCCGCCGGAGATGATGAAGTCGACCGGGGCCTGGTGCATGGCTGGCCGCAGGAAGGTGGAGTAAGCCAGCCCTACGCTTTGGGCTGTGAGTGCAGTGGCGGTTGCAATTGTATCTTGCGGACGGCCTTTTGCTTTCCGGCATGCTGCCAGGAAGTGCGCGGCGTATTTGCCGCCAAATTGCTCGCGGCCGGCTGTCTTGGGCGGGTGTGCGCGGAAGAAGCTCTCGTGCAGTTTCGCGCTCACGACTTTTTGGAGGACCGTGCCACGTGCGCCGGTTTTTCCTTCGCGGTCGAAGGGCTTGCCGAAAAGCTGGTGCATGAGTTGATCGATCACCATGTTTCCTGGACCGGTGTCGAAAGCGACCACGTCTGTCGGTGTTGCCTTCGGCGGCAGGGCGGTGAGGTTGCCAATGCCTCCCAGGTTCTGCAGGACACGGCCCCGCATCGGATGGCCAAACAGCACGTAATCGAGCAAAGGGACCAGTGGAGCGCCCTGGCCACCCGCCACCATATCTGCAGGACGAAAGTTCGAGACCACGGGCACACCACTCTGTTGCGCGAGGATGGCCATTTCGCCTATCTGCCAGGTGCAAGCTGCGACGCGTCCCAGGTAACGAGCGGGGGTGGCCTGGTGATAGATAGTTTGCCCGTGGCAGCCGATCAGATCGAGAGCGCAGGGGTGGCGCTCGCGCGCGGCGATCAGCGCCTCGGCATAGGCCTGTCCCAGGCGCCAATTCAGGCGGGCGAGTTCGGCGGTGGAGATCGAATCAGCATTCATCGAGCCGAGAACGGCACGTCGCAGCGGCGGCGGAAAGGGAAAGCCGGCATGCGCGAGAAGCCGCAGACGCGGGAACGCTGGATCGTCCGGACTGGGGCCAATCCGGGTAAAGGCAACATCGATACCATCTGCGGAAGTTCCGCTCATGATGCCCGCGACTGTCATTTCCGTGAGGGGAACGCTCATGCGGGAGTCGCCCTGGCTACATCCTGAGTAAAGCGCTCAATGGCTGTGCGCATTCGGCTGACCGCGGTCTCCGCAGGAACAGGAGGAATGCGCCTGGAACGCGGCGCGGCGGCCCTGGCGACTTTCACTGTCGCGCGCCTCACGAGGCGGGCGAAAGCAGGCGATTTTTCCGATTCACCCAAAACGCCTTCATAGGCCGCGAAGATCAACGCGGGATCGCGGCAGATTTCCACGATTTCTGTGCCGGCTGCAATCGCGCGCACGGCGGCCTCGGCGATGCCCATGTAGTTGAGGATGCCCCCCATCTCCATGTCGTCGGAAACAATGAGGCCTTTGTAGCCAATCTTCCGGATGAGCACTTTTTTGATCCAGTATTCGGAGATAGAAGCGGGGTCGGGGCCGGAGGCGGAATAAGCGGCGTGGGAAACCATCACCATGGGAAGCTGTTTGACCAGCTTTCGATAGGGCACGAGATCTTCTTGCCAGAGCAGGTCGAATGGTTTGCTAATCGAGGGCGTGGCATGGTGGGAATCGACCTGTCCGCTGCCCAGGCCCGGGAAATGCTTGCCGCAACCGAGCACACCGTGGCGCGCCAGTCCCTTAAGGAAGTAGCGGGCATAACGCGCGACTGCGTCGGGATCGCCAGAGACGACGCGGGTGGTCATCACGCCTTTCGAAGCGAACGTTCTCAGGTCGAGGACCGGAGCAAAGGTAGTGGTGAAACCAAGCATGCGCGCCTCTTCCGCGATGAGGCTGCCGTGCTTCTCGAACAGCGCAGGGTTGTCGGTTGCGGCCACTGCGAACGGGGAAGGCATCGGCGCAATCAAGTCGCGCAGCCGATCGACTGTGCCTCCTTCCACATCGACGTAACGAAGCAGCGGATGACCGACGGCCTGAGACGCTGCTTGCAATAGGGCGTGCGTCTGTGCCGCGCTCTCGATGTTGCGGCGAAAGAGGATGACGCCTCCGGGTTGCAGGAGCCGCAACCAGGCGGATTCCAGCTTGCTCAGCTCGAGGCTTTCGAGGCCTACGACCAACGCCCGGCCCACCGCCTGACGCAAAGACATGGGGCTCACGAAGTCCCCCGAATCTCGTTCTTGAGCTCTTCGAGGAGATTCAGCGCCTGTAGCGGCGTGAGGCTGTTGGTGTCGGTTTGCTCCAGGCGGTCCAGAATGCGCTGCGAAAGCGGCGTGAACATTGTGAGCTGCAGGGGCGCGGCTGTTTCGTGGGCGATGTTTCTCTTTTCCGACTGCTCGTGCTGCAGCAGCACCTGGCGCGCGCGCTCGATCACGGAGAGCGGAAGCCCGGCCAACCGTGCTACTTCGATGCCATAGCTCTTGCTTGCGGCGCCAGGCTCGATGGCGTGCAGGAAGACGATGCCTTTCGGGGTTTCCTTCACTGCAACCCGCAGGTTCTTCAACCCTGGCAGCTGTTCGGCCAGCAGGGTCAGCTCATGGTAGTGAGTGGCGAACAGGGTTCTTGCACCCACTTCCGCATGAAGGTATTCGAGCGTGGCCCAGGCCAGCGAGAGGCCATCGAACGTGGCGGTGCCGCGGCCCATCTCGTCGAGCAGGATCAGGGATTGCGGGGTCGCAGTGTTGAGAATGGTCGCCGTCTCGGTCATCTCAACCATAAACGTGGAGCGGCCGCGGGCCACGTTGTCGCTGGCGCCGATGCGGGTGTAGATGCGGTCCACAATACCCAGGCGCATGCTTTTGGCAGGAACGAAGCATCCCATCTGGGCCATGATGATCAGCAACGCGGCCTGACGCAGGTAAGTCGATTTGCCGCCCATGTTGGGTCCGGTGATCAGCAGCAGGCTCGGGCCGCCGGTTTCCACGTAGAGGTCATTGGCGACAAATTTGTTTTGTCCCGCGTTCTCCAGCAGACACTCGACCACGGGATGGCGGCCGCCGATGGTTTCGAGGACCGCGTTCTCGACAAGCTGCGGGCGTACGTAGTTACGCAACGCGGCAAGATGGGCGAAGTTGGCCAGCAGGTCCAGCTCGGCAATCACTCCGCTGCTGATACGAATACGTGCCGCCGCTTGAAGGATGGTCTGCCGCAGCTCGCTGAAAATGCGCTTTTCGATTTCGATAGAGCGTTCGTGGGCCGTAAGGACGCTCACCTCGTACCGCTTCAGCTCGGGCGTGGTGAAGCGCTCCGCGTTGGCAAGGGTCTGCTTCCGCTCGTAGTCCGGTGGCGCCAGCGACAGATTCGAACGCGTGATCTCAATGTAATATCCGAAGACATTATTAAAGCGAACTTTGAGGGAATGGATGCCGGTCCGCTTGCGCTCCCGCTCTTCAATGGTGGTGATGGACTGGCGCGCGTTGGCTCCGAGTGAGCGCAGCTCATCCAATTCCGCATCGACGCCCGCGGCGATCGCGCCACCGTCGGCCAGAGTTACCGGTGGATCGGGCAGGAGCGTCCGCTCCAGCCGTTCGCGTAGGTCTTGCAGCAGGTCGAGCCGGGCGGCGCAGGACTGCCAGCGCCGAGCTTCCAGTCTCGCCAGGGCGGCGTGCAAGTCGGGGAGGCGGGCAATCGAGGCGCTAAGGGCGGCGGCATCTCGTGGTCCGGCGCTGTCGAGGGAGATGCGCGAGAGCATGCGCTCCATGTCCTGAATGCCAGAGAGCGTTTTGCGGAGATGCTCGCGATCGATGAGACTGTGGGCTGCGACGCCGACGGCCTCGAGGCGGGATTCGATCTCCGCCTGATCAATCAGCGGGCGAACCAGGGAGGCGCGCAAGAGCCGCTTACCCATGGGCGTCATGCAACAGTCGAGATTGGCGTAGAGCGTGGCCTCGGTGGCCCCGCCGGAGAAGAGGGGTTCGATTAGCTCCAAATTGCGCACCGTGACTGCGTCAAGCTGCAGATTTTCGGCTCGCTCGTAGTAGCGTATGTTGTTGATGTGCTGCAGTTCGATCTGCTGCGTGCTGCGGGCATAATGCACGATCGCTCCGGCCGCAATGGCCGCCGCGCGAGCCCCGCCTAAGCCGAAGCCATCCAGCCCAGTGGCCCCCAACTGCCTTTCAAGCAGAGGAATGGCGTAATCGGCGGTGTAGACCCAGTCTTCGATGCGCGTCTTGGCGCCGATTTTCTCAAGTTCCACTTCAAGGTTTGGATCGACGGGACGCATCTCCGCCGCCAGCAGCAGCTCGCTGGGCTGGGCCTTCATCAACTCGTCGATGCATGCGGCGAGGCTGCCCTGGCCGTTGAATTCGGTGGCGCGGAAGTCTCCTGTGGACAGATCGAGCAGAGCCAGGGCGGCCACCGGGCCGGCAATGTGTAAGGATGCGAGGTAATTGTTTCGTTCGGAAGCGAGTGCCGGGTCGAGGGCGGTTCCGGGAGTCAGCACCCGGGTGACTTCCCGGCGGACGATCTTCTTGGCGAGCTTGGGATCCTCCATCTGCTCGCAGATGGCCACCCGATAGCCCTTGCGGAGCAGGCGGGAGAGATAGTTGTCAGCGGCGTGGTAAGGAACCCCGCACATGGGGACGGATCTTTCCTTATCTCTTGCTGTAAGTGTGATTTGCAGCTCCCGCGAGGCCACCTGGGCATCCTCGAAGAAGAGCTCGTAGAAGTCACCCATGCGGAAAAAGAGCAGGGCATCGGGATTCTGGCGCTTGGCGGCGGCGTACTGACGCATCAAGGGCGTAGCGGTCGCGTCGGAGGGGGGAACTGGAGAAGAAGTAGACACGGAAAACGCCAGCATATCGTGAATGACATGCCGGCGTTCAGAGAAGGGGGGTAGGGAGTGGCGATTAGATCAAGCTGCCGTCCGAGTCTCCTGGTGCATATGGGCGTCGGAGCCGTGCTGCTTGACCATCTTGTTGTAAATGCCGAGAAGCAGAAAGGGCGCCGCCCATTGGCCGATAAACAGAGCGTGTTCGTCTTTTCCGCTGGATTTGAGAATCAGGGAGCCCACGATTGAGGCTGCAGCCGCGCCAAGGAAGAAACTGGTGGGCAGCTTGGCAGAATAGCTTTCCATAAGGGCGGTGGTTTGATCCTCCGGGATGTCCCCGGCGCGTACACGATAATCCATTAGCTAAGTCTCCAGAAATGCGATTGGTTGGGGGAATTCCGGCCGCCGCAATAAGCGGTTCAAAATGCCTCACAAGGGCTGGGAGGTCAGGGACTCGGGAAAGGATGCACGGGGGAGGCATCGGTCTTGCGGTGGCTTGAACCGGTCAAAGTTTCGCTCGATTTTTTAGATGTCACTCTCGTGATTCGGTGGAGGGGTGAGTTTCACTAATTCATTGTGGAAAGTTGGGTACGGATGAGACGATCCGTTCGGTTTTTGGATCAAATGTTGGGACTGCGGGGAAAGATGAAGGAATGAGTCGGGTGGAGATGAACAGAATTTGGGGTGGAGGGGAAGAACTGCAGAACCCTCCGCTCGGTTCCACGGCACGCCGGGACAACTCGCTGCGGCCGGGATAACAATAGTGTTGCTCGCATTCATCCCCCTAAGTTGCGTCAGGCGAGTCAGGTGTTCGATGTCACAGAAGGGAAGGCGGCAGTTCTGTAAAGTGGGGTGCTGAGGGCGAAGTTTCCGGAGGGTGAGGGGGGTACTCGGAGGTCTGATGGCGACGGTTATACTTAGAGGTTGCGGGAATCGGGATGTTTTTGCTGTGGTTAAGAGTCGCGGCGGCGCTGTACGCGATCGCGAGCATTTCCGCCCTGCCGGCGGTGCTCTACAACCGCCCCGGGTGGAAGAGGATCTGCGTCCCCGCGGCAGTGTCGGCGTTTTTCTTCCATTTTGTCTCTCTGATTGAGATGCTTGCCGCTTCCCATCATTCGTTGCCGGTTGGCATGCGCGAGGTGCAGTCGCTGCTCGCGCTGCTGATCTGCGCCGCCTTTCTGGTGGTGGCTCTTCTTTACCGCACGGTGTCGTTTGGGATTGTTGCTCTGCCCCTCTGCCTGCTGCTGGTACTCAGCCCGGCCATGGGCATGGATCACTGGACGTTCCACTCGCCTGGGGTACGGAACGGATGGCTTTCCGTGCACATCGTCGCCCTGTTGGCGGCTTATGCGGCACTCATCTTCAGCCTGATCGCGAATTTTCTCTACCTGGTCCAGGAGCGGCGGCTCAAGGACAAGAGCAATGTAGGTTTCCTGGCGTGGCTTCCCCCGCTGGAGACGATGGAGCGGGTCGCTTCGGGCATGCTGCTGGTCGGATTTCCTTTTATGACGCTGGGACTTCTGGCAGGATCGCTGATCGCGCAGGAGAGCGTGGGGCCGGCCTATTTCAAAGATCCCAAAGTGTTGCTTTCATTTGCCATGTGGGGGCTCTATCTCGGAATGCTTTTCGTTCGCCGGCAAACGGGACTCCGGGGCAGACGGGCCATCTATCTCTCCAGCCTTACATTTCTTGTGGTGATCAGCGTTTGGGCTGCTAACCAATTGAGTTCCGTGCACAGGTTCACCGCGCCATGAATATCGTCCTGCTGGGGTTGAACCACAAGACCGCTCCGATCGAGCTGCGCGAGCGGTTGGCTGTTGCGCCGCAGGAACTTGAGCAGGCGACCCGCTCGCTGGTTGAATCCCCAGGGGTCCTCGAAGGGATGATCCTCTCCACCTGCAACCGCGTCGAAGTGCTGGCTAGCCTGGAAGCCGATGCGCCCCATCTGATGACGTTTCTTGGGGACTACTTCAGCGTCGATGCCGCGGAGCTGGCGCCCCATATTTACGAGTACCGGCAGGAAAATGCGGTACGGCATCTGTTTCGGGTGGCGTGCAGCCTGGACTCGATGGTGATTGGCGAGCCGCAAATCCTGGGACAAGTGAAAAGCAGCTACCTCGCGGCACGTTCCGCCGGGGCCGTCCGGGGCCACCTGGACAAAGTGCTGCAGCGCGCTTTTGTGGTTGCGAAGCGGGTCCGGACGGAGACACAGATTGGGAATTCTTCTGTGTCGATTGCTTCGGTCGCGGTGGAATTGGCGCGCAAAATCTTCGGGTCACTGCAGGATAAGAAGGTGCTGCTGGTAGGCGCAGGCAAGATGAGCGAACAGGCCGCCCGTCACCTGGTGAACCAGGGCGCTAGCCACGTTCTGGTAGCTAACCGGACACACGAGCGAGCCGCGCAGATGGCGGACCGGTTCGGCGGGCGGGCTCTTCACTTCAATGACCTCTACGCGCACGCGGACCAGGCCGACATCGTGATTACCTCGACGGGTGCGCCGCGGCCGATCTTTCGCCGTGAGCATGCCCAGCATTTTTTGCAACAGCGCCGCGGCCGGCCCATGTTCTTTATCGATATTGCAGTACCGCGCGACGTGGATCCGGAGATCAACCGGCTGGACGGCATTTTCCTGTACGACATCGACGACCTGCAGTCTGTTGCAGGTTCGCATATGAAGGAGCGCAGCAAAGAGGCGGAGCTGGCCGAGGCCATGATTCTGGCCGAAGTGGACAAGTATCAGCAGCGGCTGCATTCTTTGAACGTTGGGCCGGAAATTTCCCGGTTCCATCAGGCAGCCGAACAGATACGGCTTGGAGAGCTGCGCCGCATCGCGGGGCGCCTGCAGGGGCTGTCATCCGAGCAACAGGCTGCTGTCGAGGCCCTGACCAGGGGCTTGGTGAACAAATTCCTGCATCGACCGGTACAGGCGATCAAAGCCGCCGCCAGACATGGGAATGCGGCCGGCATCGAGGCTTTGCGCGATGCATTCGGCGCCGACCTATCGGCGCTGGATCTGAATGAGGATGACGAGTTCGATGACTTCGAACCAGATACGCAGGGAAAAGCTCATTGATTCGTATTGGTTCCCGTGGCTCGCAGCTCGCGTTGTGGCAAGCCAACCATATTGTTGATGCGCTGCGCGGCCTGGGACATGAAGTTTCCATCGATATCATTCGCACTACCGGTGACCGGATGCAGAGCATCCCGTTTGCCACAGTGGGTGCGAAGGGGATGTTCACCCGCGAAATCGAAGAGGCGCTGCTGGCTGGGACGATCGATCTGGCGGTTCACAGCCTGAAGGACCTACCTACCGAATTGGGAGAGCCGTTTACCTTGGCCGCGATTCCCAAGCGAGCGGATGCGCGCGATGTGCTGGTGAGCGAGCGGTACGAGCGCTTCGATGCGCTGCCATCGGGAGCGGTGGTGGGCACGAGCAGCCTGCGGCGCCAGGCCCAGTTGCGCGCGCGGCGTTCCGATCTTGAATACGTGGAGTTCCGCGGCAATGTCGATACCCGCCTGGCCAAGCTGACGCAGGGAAAGGCGGATGCGATCATTTTGGCTGCGGCCGGGTTGGACCGGCTGCAGAAGACTGCTGCCATTCGCGAACGATTTGCGCCGGAGGCGGTGTGCCCCTCGCCGGGGCAGGGAGCACTGGCCATCGAGTGCAGGGCCGATGACGAGAGAATGCATGAGGTGTTGCGACCGCTTGAGGATTCCGCGACACGCATGGCAGTTACAGCGGAACGGAGATGCCTGGCGGCTCTAGGCGGCGGTTGCCTGGTTCCGATTGGCGCTTATTGCCACCACTCTGGTGACGAATTGTCGATGCGGGCCGTGGTCGCTTCTGCGGATGGAAGACAGCTGATCTCGGCAGAAGGACGGCATGGCGATCCGATCGCTTTGGGGGAACAAGTGGCGCGGCAGTTGCTCAACCAGGGCGCGGGGGCAATCCTTCACTTGGAAGAAAAGCCCATCGAGGAAAAGCGCGCGTGACGAGTCGCCAGCTTCTCGCTGGAAAGCGCATTCTAATTACCCGGGCGCATCACCAGTCGGGCCGCTTGGCCGAGGCTCTCCAAGCACAGGGCGCTTCGGTGCTGCGGTTGCCAACAATCGAGATTGTTCCTCCCGAAACCTATGCGCCGCTGGACGCTGCCCTGGAAGCGATTCGCGGCTTCGACTGGCTGATCTTGACCAGCGCCAATGGGGTGTCGGCCCTGGCGGACCGGATGCAATTTCTGAACATTATGTCGGAACATTTGCGGCATTTGCAGATTGCAGCCATCGGTCCGGCCACGGCCTCCGCCGTTGAACGACTGGGTTTGAAAGTTTCCACAATGCCCGAAGAGTATGTGGCCGAAGCGGTAGTTGCCTTGCTCAGGGAGAAAGTACCTGGGCGCAAGGTGCTGTTAGCACGCGCGGCTGTAGCACGTGATGTGATTCCCGAAGAATTGCGCAAGTGCGGCGCGGATATTCACGTTGTAGAGGCGTATCGGACTGTGATCCCGATGGATTCGATTGCGCGGCTGCGGGCGATGTGGGCGCCGGGCGAACCTCTGCCGGACGCGGTGACCTTTACCAGTTCCTCGACGGTGAACAACTTTTTTTCGCTGCTGGCCGCAGCCAAATTGGATTTGCCGGAGGGCTTGAAAGCTGTCTCGATTGGCCCTGTGACCAGCCGGACGTTGCGCGGGCAAGGCTGGGAACCCGCTTGCCAGGCGGTGCAGTACGATATCCCCGGGGTGGTTGCCGCATGTGTCGCGCTGCTGCGCGATGCTTGATCGCCCGCGAGGTTGCCGGATGCGTTCTTTCCTTTTCTCCATCGTTGGACTTTTTGTTGCAGGCACTCTCACAGGCAAGCCCCTCGAGGCTGCCAAGATAGATCAATCGCCCGATTTGGTTGTGTACGGAGGCACGGCCTCCGGCGTGATGACTGCCTATTCCGCCGCGCGTGAAGGCCTTCAAGTGGTCCTGCTGGAGCCGGGCGTTCACCTTGGCGGCATGGTCACCGGAGGCCTTTCCGCGACCGACCTGGGTCACTACTCCATTATCGGCGGCTACGCGCGCGACTTTTACATGAAGGCTGCGGGTCATTATGGGGTGCACGATTTAGATCGCCCGGAAAATTGGCGTTCTGAGCCGCATGTGGATGAAGAGATTTTCCGCGGCATGCTGCAGGACACCGGTGTCGTGGTTCACTTCCATGAGCGCCTGCGCGAGCATGACGGTGTAGAACTGCATGGAAAGCAAGTCGTAGCACTCATCACCGGGGACGGTAAGCGCTGGCCGGCGAAGGTGTTCGCAGACTGCAGTTACGAAGGCGACCTGATGGCCGAAGCCAAGGTCAGTTACACCTGGGGAAGGGAATCTTCCGCAGAGTACGGCGAAGATCTGGCAGGCGTGCGTGAGCACACGCCAAAACATCAGTTCCTCTGGCCGCTTTCGGCGTATGACGATCATCACCGGCTCTTGCCGGAAATCGATCCGGGGCCTTTGGCGGCGCCGGGTTCCGGCGACAAGAAAGTGCAGGCGTATAACTTCCGGCTGATTCTAACCAACGACCCTGTGGACCGGTTGCCGTTTCCCCGTCCGCAGGGATACGACCGGTCGCGTTTCGCCCTTCTCGAACGGTATCTGAAGGAGTTTCCGGAACATATGGGGCGGCCTCCGGGCTTTCGCGATCTCACCAATCCCGTGATGATTCCAGACCACAAGGCGGACTTCAACAACAACGGTCCAGTGTCGACGGACTACATCGGTCACAGTTGGAAGTATCCGGAAGGATCCTACGCGGAAAAGGCTGAGCTGTGGAAAGAGCATCTGCTGTACACGGAATCGTTCTTCTATTTCCTTTCGCAGGATGCGAGTGTGCCGGAGAGCCTGCGCGCAGAAGTGAACCAGTGGGGCCTGCCGAAGGACGAGTTCGCGGATACGGATCACTGGCCTAACCAGCTTTACATTCGCGAGGGACGCAGGATGCTGGGCGAATACGTGATGCGCCAATCCGATTTGCAGACGGACCGGACCAAGCCCGATTCCATTGGGATGGGCTCGTACAACAGCGATTCGCACAATATACAGCGGGTGGCGATGCCGGATGGTACGGTGCAGAATGAGGGCGACGTACAGGTTCCGGTGGAACCCTACGAGATTTCTTACCGGAGTATTTTGCCGCGGCGGCGGGAAACGGTGAATCTTCTGGTGCCGGTCTGCCTTTCTGCGAGTCACGCGGCCTACTCGTCGGTGCGCATGGAGCCGCAGTACATGATTATTGGCCAGGCGGCCGGTGTGGCTGCCGCCCTGGCCGTGCAGGAGAAGCGGGACGTGCTCGATGTACCCGTGGCGGAACTGCAGCAGCGGCTGCGGGCGCATGGTGCGATTCTGCACCTGAGCGAGGAATTTCAGGGGGTTGGCCGGTGATGGAGTGGTCTTGAACACCGAATCGACGGAGCGAGACGCCGCGGGTGGGCAAAGAGCTTGCCCCTAATCACGCGCTTTAGCGCTGGCCACCTCTCGCATCCTCGCCAAATTGGTTTTTCGAGAGCGAGGTCGAATGGGACCTCGCGCCTAATGGAACAAATTTGGGGGGCCGGGAGAAAGCCAGGGTCTCCCCACTGCAGTGCGCTCCGGTCGTCTTGCGGTTTCCATCGGTCAGCCCTGTTACCAAAGAAAGTCTATCGGTCACTACCCGAAATCACTTCCACCGGGATCTAAATAGACAGGCAGAAATGCGCAATTGCGCTCCGGGTTAGCGGCCTTCTGCAACCAGGGGCAGCGAGCGAGGTCGCGCTCAGGCGCGCTCCTTATATAGAGCAGTATTTGACAACTGAATCCTGCCCCGGCGTTAGGTGCTTCGGGCGCTTTTTTCTGCGCCCATGCGCCCGTCCAAATGCCGGATTGGCAGCAGATCGGAGCATCCCGGGGAAGCTTATCTCGCACAAAAAAACCCATCCCCAGGGAGCTTATCTCGCTTATCTCGCTTTTCTCGCACAAAAAAACCGAACCCTAGGAAGCTTATCTCGCTTATCTCGCACAAAAAAACCGAATCCCGGGGGCTCCCTATCGCGCTTTTCTCTCTTTTTACTCACAAAAGTCCGAATTTACCCCGTATCGGGCAACGCTGGCTGAACGGCCGATCTCCACCAACGTCGAAAAAAGCCGAATTTTATGCAGATTTATGAAATCGCCCGGCCTCCCGGACTAGCCGTCGCCCATCGCAAACGGCTCCCCGAGCCGGAGGCAGGAAATTCAAACCCACAGACACCTCGAAAATCGCGAAATTTATCCAGTTTTATAAGTCTTAGACAAGCCTGGGTAGAGCGTATGCGTCGTTCCTGCTCTCTGAAGACAAGCCAACCAGGGACTCAGGGGCTTCTCAACCGCAATCTGTTAAAAGGAAGGGAATCAGCCTAACAGGTTCAACAATAGGCGGGCGGCGGACATCGCGGTGGTATAGTCGTGGCCGCCATCTTCAATGGTCCACCATGCCGAGAGGACCGCATGGACAAACGCCCAGCGTGTGATCCGTTGCGGGTCCAGGTTGAGATGCTGCGCGAATATTGCAATTCTGTCTTGTTGCGTCGAGGGGTTGAGGACGACTTCGGCGTTGGGATTGAGCAGGAAGGAAGCTGGCTCATAGCTCGGGTCTCCAACGACTCCCTTCGGGTCGATCGCGACCCAGCCGGATTCGCCACCGTAAAGGATATTGAAGTGATGAAGATCGGCATGGAGGAGGCAGGGGGGTTGCTTCTCCTGCAGCAGCTCTGCTCTCAGATTTTCCGCGAGATCGACCAATTCTGGGGCGAGCGGGCCGGTAGCTCCGTCGAAACGCGCGCGGAGACTTGCCAGGCCTGCGGTCCAACTGTCTAGACTCCTAAGATTGGTGCGGCCGGGATTTGCTTGCCATAACTTCCGCATGGTTTGGGCGGCGATTTCAGCTGCGTGAATCTCATCATGGGAGCTGGCGAGAGTGTTTCCCGGACGGATTCGTTCGAGGAGCAGGGCGCCTCGCGTAGGGTCGCTCTCCAGCACAGCCACCGCACCGTGTCCGTGGAACAGGCGGAGGGCTTCTGCTTCCGAGGCAAACTCGGGCGCTGGCACACCAAGCTTGAGGACAGCAGAGTACTTTCCCTCTCGTAGGACCGGAACGACGTAATGAAAGGATAGGTCGAAGGGGCTGCCATCCTGCGAGAGATTCCATTTCTCGAGGTAGGTGGCGAGAAGCGTTGGCAGGTTGTCGAGCCATTCGGCTCCGTTCGCAAATGCTCCCGTCACGTTGCGCACGAAGCCGGTCGGCAAGTGCGAGTGCGGAGAATCCCCGCCCTGCATCAACTGGAAGCCTCTGCCGGAAGCAAACCGGGATAGAAAACGCGCCCATTTTCGACATGCGCGAAGGGTGTCAGGATGTGCGGTTTGCGGGACGATGTGCCATTGGCCTGCACGAAGATGTCTTCGACAGCGCCGTTGCGGGCGAGAACAGCATCGCTGATCAGCGAGCGGTGACACCGCCAGGGCAGGGATTCGGCGCACATGATCACGACGGTGTTTGAGCGCTCCTGCTCCAGGAGCCAATCAAGATGAGCGGCGAAAGCCGGGGTTTGCATGTAGTCCGCGTATCCGCGAAAGCCCTCGTTCTTCCATCCGGTGTTGATGGAATTGTGAGAGGCGGCCCGCCGGCCGCCGAGTCCTTCGCGCCACACGCCCCGTATCCCTTCCTGTGCGAGGGACGAGAAGAGCTCCTGCTGGCCAAACTGCGGGTGACGGCGCGAGCCCGGGTAGCGGCGGACATCGACCAGGACATTACAGCCGTTCTCTTTCACCGCACGGAGGAAAGATTCAATGGGAAGGGTGGAGTGTCCGATGGTCAACATGAAGGCGCCCAGACGAGGCGTGAGAACTATGCACGAAACCGCGCCGCCGTTGCCCGAGCATAGCATCTTACCAGGCAGGCCGTTGACGATTGAATTTCCAGATAGGTACACTTACGCCGCTTGGTGGAGACTGCCTATGCCATGGAAGATCGGATCGGCGTTGTGCATCATTGGGCTCGCGACAGGCGCCGCAGCTCTGTGGGCTCAGGACTATCAGCTATATGTAGATAACAGCCTCGATAAAACGGTGTCGGTGATCGACCTGAAACAGTTGAAGGTTGTCCGCGATCTCGATATTGGCGCGCCGCAGATCCATGGGCTTGCGTTGCGGTCCGATGGGAAGCTCCTGTTTGTCACCGTGGAGTCGGATCACACGCTGCGCTTTGTCGACACTGCAACCGGCAGGACCAGATCCACAATCAAGCTCAGCGGACGGCCCAACGAATGTGCGGTCACGCCTGACGGAAGGTATGTTGCCGTGCCCATCCGAGACGGCAACAGCGTTGAGATTGTCGATGTCGCGCAGCAGAAAGTGGTGAAGTCGCTCCCCATCAAGGAGCCGCACAATGCCGTCAGCACGGCCAGCAACCGCTACCTGTTCGTGAGCTCGATGGGATCCGACGCGGTGAATGTCATCGACCTGAAAACGATGTCGTTTTCGGCAATCGTGCCGGCCGGGGGAAGGCCGCGGCCGTACGTGCTTTCTTCCGATGGGAAAACCATGTATGTCGCAGTGTCGTATCTGCATGGATTTGACATCGTGAGTGTTCCGGAGAAGAAGGTGCTGCAGCGCGTGGAGATGCCGGCGCAACATCGCGGAACTCCCCGGCCCCGCAAGTTCGAAACGCCGGATACTTATACGCATGGGCTCGCGCTGACACCGGATGGGAAGGAACTGTGGGTCACCAGCCTGCTCGATGATTGCGTTTATATTTATGACCTCGAGAGCAAGAAGTTTACCGGCCGATTAGAGACCGGAGATGGGCCCAACTGGATTGTCTTTTCTCCGGATGGGAAGTACGGCTGCGTGAGCAATACGGATAGCAACGACGTCTCCATCTTTGACGCGCAAGAGCACAGGCTGCTGGCGAATGTGCGCGTGGGAAAGGTGCCGAAGCGGCTGGTGGTGGGGGCGGTAAGTTAAAGCGGCAGAAGATTCTCTGCTACTTGAGTGCATGCTGCAAATCAGCGATTGTGGCTACGAGCATCATGGGGTGGCCCGGCCATGGATCGAAACCCAGTCTTAGATAGAAGTCTCGTGCCGGCTCTGAAATCGCGTGCACCAGAATGCCGCGAACACCAATCGTCTCTGCTACCCGCGCGACGCGCTCCGCGGCATCTCGAAACAGACCGCGACCGAGACCTTGCCCCTGCCACGCGCGGTCGACTGCGAGACGAGCCAGAATAATGACAGGGATCGGATCAGGCATGTTGCGCCGGAAACGTCCGGGCACGTCCCGGGTAACGACGGCCCCTGAAGCCAAGGCATAGTATCCGGCTACCCGTAAATTTTCACAGACAACATAGGTCCTGGACGCACCAGTCACCTGGTTAGCTTGAGCTCGCCTCCGAAGCCAGTCGTCCAGCGAGTCCTCGCCTGATGCGAAGTTCTCAAGATCATGATGGACGGCCAATAACTCAGGCCGCGAAAGTGACATGCGCTAATCCCAGGGAGCGGGGGTTTGAAGGCTGCGCTTCAATTTCTGGTTAGGGTTGGGCGGGGCATCGAGCCGGGCGACTAGTTCCGCGTAGGCCTTGGCGTTGAAGTTGAGGATGACGCGATCCAAAATCGTGTTTTCCGCTGCCTGCCGCGCAGCGTCCAGGACGAAGTCAGTCCGGTTCTTTCCCGCCAAATCTGCAGCACGATCAATCAGTTCACGAATCTCGGGCCTGATCCGCAGGTTCAGCGTGTCGCGCTTGTTCTTCTTGCTCGTTACCGCCAAAATACCGGCCCTCTTATAAGAGAGTATTACGGCGTAACGACGTTGTCATTACGCTACCTGTGCACGGTCGAACAATCCCAGGAAAGTGAGATACGTCTCTTAGAAGCGGAGCAGGTAACTCACTTTGACGTAAAGGGTCTTGCCGTCATTCATCAGGGACGAGTATGTCGGCGGCAGGATGGGATCGTTGGTATCGCACTGGCCATTCGTATCGCGGGTGCACAGAGCGCGATCGATGTTCGCGAAGTTGCCCAGATAGCCGAAATAGATCGCTGTCCCAGGATGCGGCATGTACGTAAGCAGCGCGTCGGCAAAGAGCGTCTTCGAATTGGTCAGGCTGGTGTATTCCTGGTTGGGCAAGGTGGAGATGTACTGGCCGATCAGATTGAAGGAGAGGGCCTTGGTCATCTGGTAGTTCCAACGCGAGATCAATTCGTGATTGTCATACACCACGTCGCCATTGGATGGGTTGGTGAAGTGAGTGTAGACATAGCTGTTTTGCAGATCGATGGAGCCGATGGGCTTGACTTCCAGATTCAGGTTCGGCGAGCTGACGTTGACCGGGGTGGGGCCATCGTTGTCAGGAGGGGAATAATTAACTCCGGAGCCGGCATAATATCCGCCTCCAATGGCGAGAAACGCCGCCGGCGAACTATAGAAATTGAACCCGGCGGTGCGGCTGTTGTACTCGACATCCTGGGTGAGTGCGGGATAGTCCACCGGCCGCAGTCGATCCTGGCCCAGGTCAACGTACCCGGAGACAGAGGTTCTGTACTTGAAGGTGACACCGTAGGACGGATTGATGTACGCGTCGAGCGGGGTTCCATCGTGATCCCAGATGCGCTCGCTGTAAATGCTTGGCCCGTGCGACAAGATGAAGCCGTGCGTTGGACGGAAAGTATAGCTATAGGAGCCGTTGGGCTCACGCACATCCGGACGGCGAAAGAATCCCGTGTCAGTTACAAAACCCGCGGAAGTGTCGTTGTACGCCAGCCACCAGTTCTGATGCAGGCTGTTGTAGCTCACCTGCTGCACATACGACTGCCCACTGCAAGTGAGGGTCAGCGTCTCGCATTCCTGTTCCCCCTGAGTCGAGTTGCTGACGTTTTGGGTGGCACTGGTGATCGCCTGGCCGGTCAGTGTCCAGCGGTTTTTCAGACGGGCGCGATAATCGAGGCCGCCGGCGCGGTTGAATGAATCCAGATATTCGCGATCGGCATAGATGAGGCCGATGTTGGACAGCTTGCCCAAATCGCGATTGATGCGGCCGGAGTAGAACTCAGCGCGCGTGCCGGACTCAGAATCCTGGGGAGGCACGGCCTCGCCCGGACTCCGGTCGTCCACTCCCAGCAGGCCGAGCGCCCAGGGTCCAAGTTTTCCGGTAAGGCGGGCGCCATATTGAGGCTTCTCTATGTTGTTGGTGTAGTACAGGCTGATCGGCGTCTGAAAGTAGCTGCTGTTTTCGATGAAGAACGGCCGCACCTCGGCGAAGTAGGGAGGAAAGCGCTGGTTGGGGATGGCCGGATTGTCGATGCCGACCTGGCTGAAGTCGGGATTGACGGTCGTGTCCAGCACCAGGCTGTTATGCAGGATGAACTTGGCATCGAGGCCGCCGTAGCCCTGGAAGTGCTTGTCCTGGAAGTACGGATTGTCCGGATCGACCGTATCGAGCTGGCGCAGGTTGCGGCCCAACAGATAAGGCTCGAACTGAAGGTTTTTGCCGCGCTCGATATCGCTGAAGCCGTCTGCAGCCGCGTCCTGCGTGAGTCGGCCGGCAATCGCATGACGAATCTGCGGCCAGTAATCCTGCTCGTTGTCATGGGAAACACTGCGTTCGAGGATGAGGCCCCAGGTCCGGGTTTGGCCCGGATCGGCCTTTTTGAAATAGAGACTGGCAAAGGGAATACGCATGAGGACGACATAGCCGAAGGGCGTGCGCTTGCCCCAGCTGTCCCACACGGTGTCGAAGGAATTGTCCGCGCCGTTTTGCTCGCTGTAAAGACCATCGCTCTCAATGCCGAGGGCATTGCTTGAGAACATGAAGGCGCGGCGTTGATCGTCGAAGGTGTCCAGCATCACCTGGACGTAATCATCGTCTCCCAGAGAATCGCGGGCCAGCATGTGCGCCCGGATCAGCTTCGGGGTTTTGTCTCGGCATACAAAAGCAATAAAGAAAAATTCGCGCGTATAGCCGAGATAGGCGACGGTGGACTCAGTCGCGGGACGTCCGTCTTTGGGATAACGCTCGATGAAGCCGGAGATGCGCAACATCCGCTGTGCCATCCTGGAACGGTCGGGATTGCTTAAGAAATCTAAAAGACGGGGCTCACGGTCGAGCCGGGGGATGTTGACGTGGCCGGAATGCAGGACCACCGCATTTGTGCCCATCGCCGGCGCGACGTCCGCGATGATAGGCGCAGGTGCGGAAGGGAGTGGGTCCAGGCTAGGCCCCCCAAGCTTGGGAGCTGAAGGCAGGTCAGTTGCCAATGCGGGCAACAAACTGCCGGCAAGAAGACACACCAAAGACAGAAAAACTCGGCGCAAGGCAGCCACGTGCATGCTGAATCAAATGACTCCGGTCTTGATCGGGGTCGGCGGTATGGGTTTTCCTATTTGAACTCTTGTTCCGCCGCTAGAAACAGAATATCTCATTTAGAGACGGATCAGGCCTCGGAAACGGGAGCATGGGTAAGCTCCCAGATGCGGGCAAGATGATGATCGTCGTGCTCGGCGACGAAGAACAGGTGATCGACCAGGCGCATCGGCGTTTGCAAACGGGGGTGGGGAATCGCCCGGGAGTGGAAAGTGGGGTCGAGTTGGCTGAGCCGGTGAAGAAGTTTTTCTCTTTCCGCGCGAAACGCGGCCAGGATATGGCGCAAAGCCTGCGCATTGTGATTCGCCTCATCGGTTTTGCGGTTGTTGAGATCTGTGGGCGTGAGTTGTTGGCTGCCTCTTACGTAATCGTCGACGCGCGCAAGCCAGAGTGGTTCCAGGTCCAACAGGTGTCCTGCATTTTCCTGCGCGGACCACTTCTGTCTCGGTCTGGCTATGAGTATGTCGCGAGGGTGGCCGCTCAGGGCTTCTTCGAGGCGTGCCGGGGTACCACGCAACCGCGCGCACAGGTTCGGGTAGAGGTCGACGGGAAAGGCGAAATCGAATCTGCGTTCAAACCAGAGAGCCGCTTGCCTCATGAATACTCCTGTGTTGGCTTTCCTATACCACGATAGGTCGGGGAACAGGCTGGGCCAAGCCGGCCTTAAGAAGGCCGCCGTTTTCGCCGGCTTGGACTGCTGAGTATCGAAAACAAAGGATCGGGCTTCGCCCGTCTTCGTCAACCCAGGTACGGTGGAGCGAACCTGGGGCACCCGTCCTGTTTCAGGAAGTCGAACATCAGGCTCCGGCGATTTGGGTTTCCAGGCTGAGGCGCGCAGCATGCGCCGGAGCAGAGTGGGCGAGCCGAGTTACCTGGAAGACGGTGATGTCGTCCTGTTGCCCGAAGGTGCGCGCTTCTTCGACCATTTGCTCAACTGTCGGCTGTGACCGGATCAGAGCGGTGAGCCGCTCAAACCCGTATAACTCGCCGGCTGCGTTTCGGGCCTCGAGAATACCGTCGGTGTAGAAGGTGAGCATTTCCCCTTCGTGAAGGGTGAATACCAGTTCAATGTAATCTGCACTGGCGGATAATCCGAGGGGCAGGGATCCCGCTACGGGCAATTCGTCCCGATCGCGAAACGGCGCCAGATGACCCGCATTGGCCATTGTAGTTTCCCCATCGCTATCGATGCGGGCGATCAGGCATGTGACAAAGCCACCATCTGTGCGCCCAAGGAGGCGGCGATTGAGACCGCGCAGAATCTCGCCGGGACTTTGGGTGTAATCGACGAGCGTACGCAGCGTTCCCACAATCAAGGAGACGGTCATGGCAGCTTTGAGCCCCTTGCCGCTGACATCCCCCAAGGCGATGAGCGCAGACCCACGATCCGTAGCGATCACCTGGAAGAAGTCACCACCCACCTCTTCCGCAGGCCGGTACAGGCTGGCAATGGAGAGACCAGGGATGGCCGGTGTCTCTTCAGGAACCAGGATCCGCTGTACTTCCTGGGCGGACTTGATCTCCAACTCAATCTTTGCCTGGCGTTCACGCTCGAGGAATTGCTCCCGCGCGACCGTGAAAATCAATGCCAGGAACAAGAAGGTGCTGAGGAGGAAAAACATATCGAAGGAGTAACCCCCGACGTGCACGGATAGGCGGAGCAGACGGGCGGCGGTTGTCCAGTGGGTGAAGCGGACGCCCTGCACCGTCAGATTCAAGACGCAGCTGAACAGTCCTGTGAGACAAGCTGCGATGATAAGCGGCCACAGAGAAGGGCGATTGCGGCGCGTCAGGCCGACACCAATTATGACGAAAACATACAGGGGAGTAAGAGAGTAAACGCCCGTGGTGATGGCATCGATCCAGGGCAGGATACCGCCCCTTTCCCATAGAAATATGCTGGTGATGTCGATGATCTGAGCGGCAAGGTAGAGTGCGATGATCCAACCTGTGGCGCGGCGCCACCGCCGTTCTTGTGCCATTCCAAAGAGCGCGAGAAGGATCAGCCACATGGAAATGTCCTGTGCGCTGGCCAGAAGCTGGGTTAACAATTGATAGGTGTGCCAGTTCATCGCGGCACGAAAGACGGCGAGTTGCTGGAAGCCTTGCAGGCCTCCGGCGACCAGGTAAATCGCGAGCCACAGGTAAAGGCTCTGCCTACGATCACGCAGATACATCAGGAAACTTAGTACGCCGATCACCAGGTTGACCGCGGCCATCAGCGAGCCAGGCAGTCTTCGCTCGTCTCGTATATAGGCGTCGGATTGAGCCTTGGTGGTGAGCAACGCGGCATCACCTAACAAAGGTGAGTCAGAGAAGCCGCCCACTTCCGCCGGGTCGACCGAAGACAAAGGCGCCTTCCAGACACGCAACGCCATAACTCCACTTGTACCGGGCAGCGGATACACTGCTGCGTGGCCCGTAATCCACCACTCTGCATGTGGGGGCAAACTGCCGTAGGTGCCTAGCTTCTGCCCGTTCCAGAAAATCTCGTAAGTGTCCTGAGCGCTGGGAATCAGCAGTGCCAGGTTTTTCGTTCCGGCAGAGTTGGAATTGTCGATGTCCAGCTTGAGCCGATACCAGGCAAAGCCGGTATAACTCGGATGGCTTTGCTGGCCCCACGGCTCATCAATCTTGATCGACTCCCAATTGGAGTCATCCAGGGTAGGATCCGCCCAGGTGGGGTTATCGCCTAAATGGAATCGCCAGTCTTTGTCCAGCGGTACTGAACCAGTCCCTGGATTGCTTAGTTTAAGAGTTTGGGCTTCGCCCGGCATAAGTGGGGCGAGAGCAGCAAGAACCACAAATAGAACAGAGCAGGACCTAAGTCCGCGGCGAACCAGACTCACCATTCCCAGGCTCCTTGCGAGTTATCTGGTGAACAGCATACGCCTTTCCCGTACTTAGCTCTCCTGTCTCATGATGTGATCGATGATGGAGTCTTCCTCCGCCAGCAGAGTGTTCCCTCCGACATCGGACAGAGTGAGCTTGCTGCTTTGCTTAAGGTCGTCGAGCAGGTCGCCTTCGATGGTTGCAGACAACTGGCGATCGAGGACAGCAAGGTTGACTTCATCATTGAGGGCAAAGGAGCGGTGATCGAAGTTAGTGGAGCCGATCACGTTCCACATGCCGTCGACGGTCATCAGCTTGGCGTGAATCATCGCTGGCTCGTATTCGAAGATTTCTGCGCCCGCCCGCAGCAGGCGGCGGACACTGCGATGACTTAGCCTGCGAATCATCGGATGGTCGATATGGCGGCCCGCGGTCAAAATTTGAACTTCTACACCGCGCTCCTGTATGGCGGCGACGAGCGCCTCACGGGCACTGCGATCGGGCAGGAAATAGGGAGTCGTGATGCGGATGGTTTTGCGCGCGCTGTTGATGAGGGCCTGAAAGAGAATGCGCGCCTGGGTACCGCCTCCATGGGGAGTGCTGGAGACAACAAAGCTTTCGATCCCTTCCGGGATGGAGCGAAATCCGAATTGCTTGGAGCTGGAGAGAATCTCCCCGGAAGACTCCAGCCAATTTTCGCAAAAAGCTGAGACCAGGCCGGCAACGGCTTCTCCTTCGACGCAGAAGACCGTGTCTCGCCATACGGGGACCGAGGTTGGATAGAGCCAATGATCGGCGATGTCCGCTCCCCCAATGAAGCCGGTCTCGCCATCGATGATCAGCAGCTTGCGATGGGTGCGGTTGTTGACCTTCGGCCAGGTATTCCAGTGCAGCGGGTGGTACCAGCATACCTGGCCTCCGGCCGCACGCAGGCCATCGAAATAGGAGTTACGGGTTTCAAAGCTACCGAGGGCATCGACGATGATCCGCACTTCGACTCCTGCTGCGGCGCGTTCGCTCAAAGCGGCCAATATGTCATCGCCAACCTGCCCTTCAAGGAATTCATAGGCTTCAAGGTTAACGGCGTACTTCGCGCGCCGGATGGCATGGACGTACGCCGGATAGAACTCGCTACCATTTTTTAGCCGTGTGACCCGCGAGTGCCGCCGGGTGCCGTCGGTTACCAGGCTGAGGAACTGGATGAATTCTTCCGAGTCCAGGGCAGCTTCGTTTTTGCTAGGCATCGCGTAGGGCAGGGCGGAGCCGAAGAAATCGATCAGGAAGCGCGCGCCGAAGAACACCAGGGCGCCCACTCCAAATGTGGCCAGTCCTCGCGTAACCAGGTGCGACTTGCGGTTAGAGTTTTCGTCGGTCATGCCCCGCAAGGATACATGGAGACCGCCTGTATTTTCCCTTGAGAGACGCAAGCCTGCTCCCGATCAGGCGCGGTATCTCTCTGCGCTGCGCGCCTTGGCCTTGGCCGCTTCTTCTTCCCGATTCCTGGGCGCCGCCGTGGTTTCGAGGGAATGGAGGAGACGGGAAGAGACCGCGGCGACTTCCTCTACGGCTGCCAGGAAGGCCTTTTCATTGCCTTTGGACGGCCTGTTGAAGCCGCTGATCTTTCGCACGTACTGCAGGGATGCCGCGCGTACTTCCTCTTCCGTTACGGGAGGATCGAAGTTGAACAGCATTCTGATATTCCGGCACATATGAGCGGCCTCCTGTCGGAACTGCGGGGTGCTCCTATTTTAGTGATGCGGGGCGATGGTCGTCCGTGGCAGCAGACCGGGTAAGAACGGAAAATCTAAAAGTGAGAAGCTCCAAAGGGTTTGGAGGGACGAGCGGAGGCCTGCCGTGGTTGCGTCAGGTGGGCTTGTGCCGTTCCTTCGGAACTGCTTGCAGGTTGAAACGGATGGGATCACAGGCGATGGTCATTTCCGGACAGCTATTTTTCGCGGGCGGACAGAACTTCCGTCTGGGCGCGTTCGTAGTATCCGTAAGTGCGTCCAGCGGACCTGTTTTCGGCGCCAGGTAGTTTGGTCCGAAAGATGCTTCTCCATCTACGGAGGCTTCTATGCAGATACTTCTGGATGATCTGCGTCATGCGATTCGCCAGCTGCGCAAGTCGCCGGGGTTTGCCATCACCGCCATTCTGACGCTGGCGGTGGGCATTGGGGCAACGACGGCGATCTTCACCCTGGTGTATGACGTGCTGCTGAAGCCGCTGCCCTACACCAATGCTGAGCAACTGGTGGTGATGCAGGAGCAGGTGGCGGAGCTTCGTGACATTTATCCCCTGCTGCCGATCAACGCAAATCACTTCGTGTTCTGGCAGCAGCATGGCCATAGTTTTCAGTCGATGGCGATGATGGAGCAAGTTTCCATGCCGCTGGGGGTGGGCGAGCATCCGTTGCAAATCGGCGTTTTGCAGGCTACCCCCAGCATTTTTTCTGTGCTCGATTCGATGCCGATGCTGGGGCGAATGTTTTCATCGCAGGAAGACCAACCGGGCCACGAGCATGTCATTGTGCTCATGAACAGTCTTTGGCGGGACCAGTTCCAAAGCAATCCGGACATTCTGGGAAAGACGGTCACGCTCAACGGCTTTCCTTACACCGTGGTTGGGGTGATGCCCTCCTCCTTCCACCTGCCTCATCTGCAAACCATCGCCCAGGACAGCAATCAATTGCAGCCGGTCGAGGCCCTGTTGCCCATGGCCCTAACGAAGGATCGGTTGCAAGAGGCGATGGGCGACTTCAATTATTTCGGATTGGCCCGGCTGAAGCCCGGCATCTCGGTTGCCCAGGCCAATGCGGAAATTAACGCGATGCAGCACACCATCTCCGCCGGGTTGGCCGCAGACGAGAAAGGCACGCTTTCGGCGACTCTCACGCCCTTCCAGGAGCAGTTGGTGGGCAGCAATCAAAAGCCGCTGCTGATCCTCCTCGCGGCTGTGGCGGGGCTGTTGGTCGTTGGCTGTGTGAATATCACCAATCTGTTGCTGGCGCGAGCCGTGGGAAGACGGCAATCGATGGCCGTTGCGGCCGCCCTGGGGGCAAGCCGGGCTGAAATGCTTCGCATGGCTCTGCGGGAAACCGCGGTGCTGGCCGCCGTTGGGAGTGCGCTGGGCATCTTCCTGGCGGCGATGACCATGCCTGTGGTGCAACGATATCTCCCGCCGGCCCTCAATTTTCGCGGGGGCCTTCAACTGGATTGGGTAGGAGCTTTGTGCGCCCTGACGCTTGCTGTGGTGGCGGCATTCGTGGCCGGCGCATTGCCGGCCTGGATGAGCTCGCACACGGCGCCGCATGAGGTGTTGCACAGCGATTCACGGCTGGCAAGCGAATCGCGCAGCAGCAAACGGGCGCGAAGGATTCTGGTCACCGTGGAAGTGGCGGTCAGCGTAGCTCTGGTATTGATGACCGGCCTCCTGACCACCAGCCTGGTGCGGCTGCTGCATGTGAACCGCGGCTTTGACGCCGCGCGCATCGCTACGGCGAAGATCGACCTGCCCACGAAATCTTATCCGGCACTGGCGACAAGAGCCGCCTTCTATAAGCAAGTGCTCGACCGGATCTCGCAGCTCCCAGGCGTAGAACACGCAGCGGTCGTCAGCGTCTTGCCCCTGGCAGGCGATGAGTGGATCGATATGATTCGTATTCCGGGGGATGCGAGAGCCGTCATGCAGGTGCCAACGGAACACTTTCGTTGGGTCACCCCGGGATACTTCGAGACCATTCAGCTGCCCCTGGTTGCGGGCCGGTTCATGACCTCCAGCGATGAAGGCAAACATGTCGCTGTCATTTCCGAGCGTACAGCCCGGACACTCTGGGCCGGCAAGAATCCCATCGGCCAAACATTTAGCCGCGCCGGTCTCAAAGAAGATCCATCTACCGTGATTGGGGTTGTTGGAAATGCTCGTGTGGTCTCACTGGCATCTCCGGATCCGATGATGGTGTACATGCCGTATTGGTACCGCAATGACAATACGGCAGGATTATTGGTGCGGACCCACCAGGATCCGGAAACGATGGCGGATGCAATTCGCAAGGCGATCTGGAGTGTGGATCCCGAAGTCCCGGTTCCCGAAATTCGACTGCTGGGTGGGATCGTGGCGGATTCGGTGGCGAATCGCCGCTTTGAGATGCAGGTTCTGCTGCTGTTTGCAGTGAGCGCATTGCTTCTGGCGGGACTAGGAGTCTATGGCGTGGTCACGTATTCGGTGGTCCAGCGGGAACGGGAGATAGGTTTGCGGCTGGCGCTGGGGGCGCAAAAGCAGAATATCTATGGACTTGTTCTGCATGAAGGCCTGGTGCCTGTGCTTGCAGGGGCACTGGCGGGAGTGGCAGTGGCCTTTGCGTCGGCGCGCATTGTGAACAGCCTGTTGTTTGAAGTCAGCCCATACAACTCTGCGATTACGGCAGGCGCTGTCGGCGTGCTCGTGATGGTAGGGGTCGCAGCCTGTCTGCTTCCCGCACGACGCGCCGCCATAGTGGAACCAATGCAGGCGCTGCGCAGGGAGTAGAGGTCAGGTCGAGGTGTTGATCAGCCCTCCGCTCGCTTGTCCGTTCTGCACCAGGTAGTTGGCCAGGTCCTGCAAAGCGCCCTGGACAGAGCCTGAGTTGAGCGCGTTCGAGATATTCGTCACCAGAGTATTCAGAGGGCTCGTCGCCGGGGTGCTTGAGGCGTTCGCCGTGGTCTGGGCCTGCAGGTCCGTTTGCAGTTTGTTGATGTCGTTGCGGGCTCCGGAAATATTCCCGGTTGCCAGAGTCTTGAGCAGGTTGATCAGATCCTGGGTGAGAATGTCGGGAGTATTGCTGGTGTTCTCGTCGGGCGTACTTTTGCGCGCGATGGCGCTGATAAATGCATTTGTACCCTGGCCTGTGGCCTGGTTCGTACTCTGTGTCAGCGCGACGGTGAGAGACTCATCCAGCAGCGACGTGGAAGATATCGGAGCGGTAGACACGGTGGCCTCCTTCTGAAAACGAAGTTCACAGACAGACAAAGGCATAGCCACTATCGGCAGGACAGTGCCCGCTGTTCAGTCCACTTTGGATTTTTCCCCACCCACTTCAGAAGCAGCGCAAACTGACCAGTTTCGAGACGCAACGATTACCTCACTGAACGTTGACGGTAACCGACTTAGTGGCGCGCCCATACTGGTTCGTCGCATTCAGGGTATAGGTAGTAGTGGCGCTGGGGGTCACAACCTGCATTCCATTACGCACTGGACCCACAACGTCGATGAAATCGTAGGAGTCGTTAGCGGTTGCCCAGCTCAGAGTGACCGCGGTGCCCGCCGCGATCGTGGTCTCCGATGCAGTGAAGCTGCTGATCGTGGGCACAGCGCCCGTGGGAGCGGAAGCGTCGTCGTAGACGGTCCCCATCTGGACCACTTCGAAATTCGATGCATCGATGTTTTTCAGAGCGTCCAGGTCGTTGTCGTCCCAGCGGGCGTCGGGCGCTCCCTGGAAGTACATGTTGCTGCCGTTATCGGCGACGATCATCCCGTAGTTTTTCATGGCGGTGAGGATCACCTGGTTGGCGGCGCTGAACGACGAAATATCGAAGCCGGCCTTGAGCCGTAGACGCATGCCCATGATGTTGCTGGTGCCGGAATTATTGCCGGCAGCGTGGGTGGCGGGCGCGACGAAGTATCCGCCATTGGAATCGCTTTTGGTCTGGGCGACGGTCATGCGGAAGGCGTGATTGATTACGCCCGCGGCCACCTCATCGTAGCGCACCAGGCCGGGGAAGATGGGAAGGCCTGCAGCGTCGGCAGAGGTCCAGCCATAAGGACGGTGCTCATTGCTGGTCAGGTCCCAGATGGCTCCGTTGGCTGCGCTCCAGGTTCCGGTGCAAAGCTCCGCTTGCCAGGTTTCGTAGAGCCAACACTTGTTCTTGTCGATGACCAACAGATGATTGTCTCCGGTAATACTGCAGGCTGGGGGAAAGCCTTCAATGGGAGCCGTGGACGGGATCGGATACAGCGTGATGTCGCTTTCGCTCGGATACGTCGTCATGGTCACCGGGACTCCCGGAGTGACACTGGAGTCGACGACCACGTAGGGAATGCCATAATTGCCATCGACGACGTTGGAGAAGTCCGGGTGCAGATGGCTTCCGGTAAGTGCTGCGATGATGGTTGCAGAATTTGTGTCCACAGGTGCGGATGCGATGTTGGTGTTCCAGAGATTAGAGGAGGGGAACGGAACATAGCCGTTGAGGCTGGCGCCGTTGCCGGTGCTCATGTTACCGCAGGAGGGTCCGGCGGTGGGATTCACGGTAAGACTCAGATTCGCGGTGAGCGTAAGCGGCGTGGGTTTGGTGGAGTCTTCCACCTCTACAGAGAAATTGGTATTTCCGGCAGCCGTAGGTGTTCCGGTGATGCCTCCGGTGGACGATAGGGACAAGCCTGCGGGCAGGGAAGTGTTGTTGGTCAGGGCAAATGTGTACGGGGCGGCTCCTCCCGTCGCCGTCAGCGTCGTCGAGTAGGCCGTGTTCAGGACCGCTGTGGGCAGGGTCGATGGGCTCAGAGTCAGGCTTGCTGTGGCGGAGGCGATGGTCAGTGTGAACGCGGCGCTGGCTGTGTCCGGTGTTGTGTACGAGTCTTTCACCACGATGGTGAATGGATAGGAACCGGCGGTGGAGGGCGTTCCGGTTAGCGTTCCCGCTGCCGACAGGTTTAAGCCGCCAGGTAAGTTGCTGCCGGAGGCCACGGACCATGTATAAGGCGGTACGCCGCCGGAGGCTTGCAGAGTAGTTGAGGGATAGGGTGAGCCGGCTGTGCCGGCGGGCAAAGAAGTCGTGGTTACGGCAAGAGTGGTTGAGCTTATCTTGATGTTAAAGGCCGCGGTAGCAGAAAGGGCCGTAGGCTGGGTGGAATCTGTGACTTTTATGGTTGCGGAAGAGGTCCCGGCCGAGCTTGCTGCCGGAGTACCCGTGATTGCGCCGGTGGAACTACTGATTGAGAGCCCTGCTGGGAGACCGCCGGCGGTGTAGGTGTATGGCGTTGTTCCGCCGGACGCAGCCACCTGAGCATTGTATGCGGTTCCTACGGTGCCAGCAGGTAGGGAGGTCGTGGTGATGGTCAGGTTGGCACCGGACGGCGTCGACGCACCGTTGCCGCTGGTGTTGCTCGAACCGGTGCTGGAGTTAGAGCCACCGCAACCAGCAATCAAGATCGCCGTCCAGACGGCGAAAAGCAGTCCCCAGTTGCGCATAGCTGGGCATTCCTTTTACGAATTCTGACAACGCAACTGGGTAAGGTGATCAGTTATGAGGCAGACTGCTTCTGTTCTTATGCTCCTGATGCTAAATCAGGCATCGCGCGTAAGTGAATGTGTATCGAAATGAGGCGGAACGCCAAAGTTGTAGTTAGAACTTTGGTAATAAGGTAAGTATGATTCCATTGGTTCATTCCTGCTGAACAGTTGGAGAGAACTGCAGATTCCTCGGCTCCGCTCGGAATGACAATGGGGAGGCTGGTTTGTTTCAGAAGAGTGACGTAGCGGGATCGCGCGGTTCCGCTCCTCCTGTTCGATAGCAGCCGCGACCGTCTTATGGACAGGCCGCCTCGGTCCCCATGTGAACTTATCGGCTTCTCACTCGGCGGACGCGTTTTTTCTTGGCGGGTCGCATGCGGACCGGCTTCTTGCCGGTGTTCTTCTTACCACCTTTCTTTTTTGTGGGCGCAGAACCGCCACCCAGAAGGGCGATAAGTTTCACTCCGATGGGCGAGCCGAGGCCGGTACAGGCATCCCAGCCGGGCCCGGCAGAGAAGGCGCCGTTGTTTCCGGAGACGATGTCGTGGAATGCTGCCGCGCCCTTTGCGGCATAGATCTGCGGTTGAAGGAACCCGGCGCTTTTTCCGTTTTGTTGATTGTTCAGCGCGATGAGGCCGGCCCACAGTGGGGCCACCGCGCTGGTGCCGCCGATCACCATATTCTGGCCGTCAACTCGAACCTGATAGCCGGTAACAGGGTCGGCATCCCCGGCGACATCGGGCACGCCTCGGCCGCCGGTGCTTGAAGAAGACGGCGGCACATTCGCATTTGCCTGGTAGGAAGGGAGCGGGAAGACATTGCTTACGCCACCGCCGGTGGCCCCTTCCTTGTTGGCCTCTTCGTTCCACACCACCTCGGAAGTAATGGTGGTTGTCCCATCCAGCTTGGTTCCACCGCAGGCCAGCACATACGGACTGGAGGCGGGGAAGTCGACATTGTTGCCTGTGGCTCCGTCAGAGGAGCCGTCGTCTCCAGCAGCGACCGTGATGGTAATTCCAAGGGCGGCGGCCGACTGGCATGCGTCATCGAGCCCGCTCAATGCCTGGGAAGTCCAGCTCGATTCGGGGCCACCCCAGCTGATGGAGATGACACTAGGATTGTTGGTAGAGTCGTGTACCGCCGTCGTGACCGCGTCGATGAAGCCCTGGTCTGTATTGGGGGCGAAGTAGACCGCGATACTGGCCCCGGGAGCGACGGCACCGGCGACTTCGATATCGAGCATCACTTCGCCATCCGCACCGTTCGCATTGCCGGGAGTATTCTTGCCACCGTCTACCGACACGGCGGTGACCTTGGGCGCAGCCTGGCCGAGTCCCTTGAAGTAGGTCGAAAGATCGGTGGTGCGGTACCCCCCACCAAGCTCAATGATTCCGATGGTCTGCCCGGTGGCTGTCGCGCCCTGGGGAAATTGATACAGCTGCGCAACCTGGACCGGCGTGTAGGAGGTATCGCCAGCGTTCGCATGGATGCGGAAGTGGGGTTTGGCCTGCGGACGATTGTCGAGTCCGAGGACGGCCTCCACGGCTCCTGCAAGATCTGCGGGCAAATGGATGCTTCCTTCGCGGATGCGATAGCTGTTGCCTTCCAGCTCCTTGTGCGTGAGGCTGACGCCGAAGGCTCGTTGCATGGCCGAGACCGTCCCGCTCAGTTTGATGGTTCGTTGGCCTGGCCTGGGCGTGCCCTGTTCCACCTTCAGCCCGAACTCTTTAGCGAACGCGCGCACCAGCCGAACTGCATCCGGATCAGCGCCATGGCGTTGCCGGAACTGGGTGCGCGTGAGGCGCTCCTTACCCAATCGATTGAGGTTGAGCGGGGCCTTGCGCCTGACGATCACCGAAACGGTGATAACGCTCGAGGGCCGTGCCGGTTTTTCACCGGTTGCCGCGGGAAGCGGAGGTTTTTCACTTCCCGGCAATACGACACGCGACTGAGAAGAAAAAGGGGCGGCGGATTTTTTGGCGGCCATGGGGGAAAATTCTCCAAATCGAAACTTTTCGGTTCGCTATGCAACCAGCCAGGTTCGATGCCCCCATAGTATGCCGGGATGCGTTCCCAAGGAAGTTACGAGTAGCCGCGGCTGTAGAATGAAAACTGGCAATGCCCACGTCGATAGACTGGCCGCTGAAGCGGCCGCGCCCTCGCCGCCGCCGTTTTCTTATTCTCCTCGCAGCTATTGCGGTAATAGTGCTTGGCAGCCGCACTGCGCTCTCTTATTTCGTTGACCTGTTGTGGTTCCGGTCACTCGGCTATGAGAGTGTCTTCAGCAAGACTTTGCTGATGCAATGGATCATTTTCCTGGTGTTCAGCGTGGCGACTTTTTTGATTCTTTACGGATCATTCGCCGCGTTGCGACGCTCCCATCTCCCTGATCTCCCCAGCCATCACACCGTTTTCTTAGGGGGACAGCCAGTCAAGTTTCCGGTAGAGCCAGTGCTGCGCTTTCTCGCCCTTGGGGGAGCGATTGCGATCGGCCTGATCACGGGCGCGGGCATGATGGCGGAATGGCCAAGCCTGGCCCTTTACTGGTATGCGCCGGCGGCAACCGGCGGTGTCGTCGATCCAGTCTTCGGCAAGCCGCTGAATTTTTTTCTGTTCACGTTGCCGGCCTGGCAGCTGATCTCCGGCTGGCTGCTCACCCTGGCCATAATGGTTTGTTTTCTCGCCGTTTTCTTTGTGCTGATTACCGGCGGCGCGGGCGCGCTTTCCGGACGGCGGAGCTTTCTCACCATCCCCTGGCGAGGACTCTCGATCGCCTTCGCCTTTCTTCTGCTGATTCTGGCAATCCGCGTGTATCTGGATCGGTTCGGTCTTTTGGTTGAAGATCACACGGTCTTCTCAGGCGTCACCTACACAGACGCGCACATCACCATCACCGGCCTGCTGCTGGTGAGCATTGCCCTGCTTGCCGGAGCCGTGGCGGCAGCGGCTAACGCAGTGACAGTGGCACGAGGACGCTGGCTGGTGGCAGCCATTATCCCGGTCGCGCTCTGCTTCGCTGGGGTTCGTGTTGCGGACTGGTGGATGAGCAGCTTTATCGTTAAGCCGAATGAACTGGTGCGCGAGCGGCCTTATATCGCCAATAACATCCAGATGACGAGGCAGGCATTTGGGCTGGACCGCTTCTCGCGGCATGAGTTCCCGGCCGAGACTACAGTGGAAGCGGCGGATCCGGCGAATAATCAGGCAACCTTGCAGAACATTCGCCTGTGGGATTGGCAGGCACTCCAGGATACTCTGCGGCAGATCCAGGAAATACGGACCTACTACGACTTCCCCGACATCGATATCGATCGCTACGAAATCGGCGGGGAATTAAAGCAGGTCATGCTCGCGACGCGGGAGCTGAATGTCGACAAGCTGCCTGAAAGCAGCATGAACTGGATCAATGAGAAGCTCATTTACACCCACGGCTATGGGATCACGATGAATCCGGTGAATGGCTTCACCCCCGAAGGCCTGCCGGTTCTTTACCTGAGCAATATGCCGGTGCAGAGCACCGTTCCGGGTTTAAATGTAACTCGCCCTGAAATCTATTTCGGAGAGTTGACCGACACCGACGTCTACGTCAAGACACGGCAGCAGGAATTCAACTATCCGCAAGGGCAGAGCAATAACCTGAACTCCTACCAGGGGACGGGCGGGATCGTGATTGGGGGCATGCTGCGCCGCATCCTGCTGGCGATAGATCGCGGCGATCTGGGCAAGCTGCCCTTCAGCGATGACGTAACTTCGCAGAGCCGCTTACTGATGCGGCGCAATGTGCGTGTACGGGTAAACACCCTGGCGCCTTTCCTCACCTACGATCCGGATCCCTACATCGTGGTGGGCGAGGATGGCAAGCTCTCGTGGGTGATGGACGGGTTTACCTCGTCGGATCAGTATCCCTACTCCACCCACTATCAGTTGGGTGAGGATTCCATCAACTACATGCGCAATAGCGTGAAGGTGGTGATCGATGCTTACGATGGCACGGTTACCTTCTACGTATTTGACGACAAGGATCCCATCATCGCGGCCTGGCGCCGGATTTTTCCCAGCCTGTTCAAAGACGCCGCAGCGATGCCAGCGGGCCTGCGCAAACATATGCGCTATCCTGAGCAGCTTTTGAAGATGCAGGGACAGGTGTACGGCCTGTATCACATGACCAATCCCGAGGTGTTTTATAACCGGGAGGATTTGTGGACGGTGGCGAGCGAAGTGGGGATGAGCCAAGAAGGCGGTCAGACGACCCAGCCCATGCAGCCCAATTACGTGTTGATGAAGCTGCCGGATGGCAAAGCGATGGAATTCGTCGCGATTCTGCCTTTCACGCCTGCGAACCGCAACAACCTGATCGGTTGGGTCGGAGGCCGAAGCGATGGCGTTCATTACGGCACGGCGGTGGTGTATGACTTTCCCAAGAACAGATTGGTCGATGGACCGCTGCAGATCGAGGCGCGCATCGATCAGAACGCGCAACTCTCCGGCCAATTGACGTTGTGGAATCAGCAGGGCTCGCATGTGCGCCGTGGGACCTTGCTGGTAATCCCCACGGGGCGGGCGCTGCTGTACGCGGAGCCCATTTATCTGCAGGCGGAGCGGAGCCCGATGCCGGAATTGCGCCTGGTCGTCCTGGCTCTGCAGGACCGCCTGGTATACGCGTCGACATACGAAGCGGCGCTGACTGCGTTATTCGGAAGTGGCGGCTCATCCCTTGCTGCACCGGAACCGGCACATACTGCCCCGGCGGCTGCCACCGGTCCTCAGCCGGCAACGGATCTGAGCCCGATTATTCAGGAAGCTGCCAGGGACCTTTCCGACTATCAGCGGCTCACCGCCGAAGGCAAACTCGGCGAAGCAGGACAAAAGCTGGAAGACCTGAAGCGGGCTCTCGGCAGGATGAGCGCACAGAAGTAGGCAAGTGCTTCGCTCGGAGGGGATCCGGCCAGCAAAAGGGGCGGCCACGCGTACCATTGCTTTCCACATCGCGCTGCACCCAAGCGGTCTGTTCGCAAAGGGGTTCAGCCGGATGTGCAGTTGCGAGCATCGCCTGAAAATGGCGCTTAGCGGTAGGGTCCGAGAGAAATTACCAGGATCTCAGTCAGGCCGTCGGATTCGTTGCGCCATTGACGGGCTGTTCCCGCCATCAGGGTCACGGAATCTCCACGCTCAAGACTCTGTTCGCTGTCCTGGAGCTTCAGGATCACTCTGCCCTCAAAAACCATCGCAAACTCGTCAGAGATCGATGGAGTCGCGTGCTTGCCGGTGAGTCCCCCGGGCTTGATGATGAGCATGGAAGCGCGGAACTGAGACGGACTGGAGAGTGAGCCCAGCGAGGCGATCTCGGCTCGGGACCAATCCAACGCCATGTGGGCCCGGTCGCTTGCGCGAACGACGGTCGCTACCTGCTGATTAGCCGAAAGAAAAAACTGACCCAGTGTTACCCCCAGCGCATTCGCGATCTTCTCCATCGAGGAGATGGAGGGGGAACACTGTCCGTTCTCAATTTGGGACAAAAAGCTGGCAGAAAAATCCGTCCGTTCTGCAAGAGCCCGGAGGGAGATTCCCTGTTGTTCTCTCAGGTAGCGTAGAGAAGACCCAAGGGTCTGTTCGATCCTCGATTGGTTTTCGGTCATGCCTTGCCGTTACTGGTATGTAAATATAACTGGTTTTTTAGTATAGCGGCAGGAGTGTACGAGGAACTGCATCACTGAAGTATCTAACGGCTATTTAATTCTATCGGTCGGGCAAAACGATCCACGGAGTCATCCGCGGCATCAATCATGACTGCTCCATGTTTTGTCAGACGAATAGCAGAGGGGCTCCAGGGTGCAATCGGCGCAGCGGGGCTTGCGGGCTATACAGACCTGGCGTCCATGGTGAATCATCTCGTGGGAGAAAGCGATCCAGTGGTCCTGGGGAATGATCTTCATCAGGTCCTGCTCCACGGCTTCGGGCTGCGTCGCCCTGGTAAGCTCCAACCGTCGCGAAAGGCGGAGGACGTGGGTATCTACTACCACGCCAACGGCTTTTCCAAAAGCAACACCCAGAACAACATTGGCCGTCTTGCGCGCCACGCCCGGCAGCGTCAGCAGCTCTTCCATGGTTTGCGGCACTTTACCCGAGTATTCCTCAACGAGCTTGCGCGCGGCTCCGTTCAGCGATTTGGCCTTGTTGTGATAAAAGCCGGTGGATCGAATCATCTCTTCGATCTCGACCAACGGCGCATGCGCGAAGTCGACGGGTGTGGGGAATTTCTTGAACAGAGCGGGAGTCACCATGTTTACCCGCGCGTCGGTGCATTGCGCAGAGAGAATGGTGGCAACCAGCAGTTCCCACGCATTTCTGTGGTGCAACGCGCACTCCGCGTTGGGATAAGCCTTCGCGAGCAGGTCCAGGAGGCCGCGGATACGCTCTGGAGCCAACGGATTGCGGCGCGGCTTTTTCACCGCAGCTTTTTTCGGCTTGCCTGCCGCGGCCTTTGCCGCTTGCGCCTTCATCCGTACTTAGCCGAGCCGCGCCAGCATTTCTTCGGGCGTCATGCGAATGCAGGTAAAGATCGGCGTGTCTCTCAGCGTGTAGGGGCTGATTTCTGTTTCTCGCAGTTGCTGCACCAGGTCGAGGAAATCCTCGGGATAGTTTGTCTCAAACGCCACGACGAACTCCTGGTCGTCGATCCCAAAGGAATAGGTAGTGTTCAGTTTGACTCGCGGATAGAGATGGCCGATGCGGATGTGTTCGTTCATCAGGCGCTGCCGCTCCTCCATTGGTAACAGGTACCACGCGCGCGTCTTCCAGAAGGGATAAATGAAAATGTATTTCTGTCCGCCTGGCCGCAGAGTGCCGCGCGAATCATGCTGGCCCTCGTGCTCGTGTCCGATCAAATACTGTGAGCGCTTAGTCATCGAAAGGTAGCTGTATGCGGTTTGCAGGTAGCCGCCCATCGGTGTCGCCATCAGCTCCGCGGTCATCTGGTTCAGATCTTCGGGAGTGTAGCAAATGCGCCAGAGCACCATGTCGCAATCGCCGCGCAGGCCCACCGTGGAATAGGTAAGAGTCAGCAGACGACCCGGCTGGTTCCAGCGCTTGATAACCTCGGCGAACGCGGCGCGATGCGCGTCCTTTTCTGCCGCAGGCAGCCGGCGCCATTCCGGGAGCACTTTGAAGAAAGTGAAACCAATGGTTTGCCGTTTCACTTCTTTGGCGGGAGCCTGATGCGGTTCAGGCGCCGCCTTGGTTTGTTCAGAGATTTCCGGGGTAAGGGTTTCTGCCATGGCACTACTCCTTGCAAGTTCCATGGTAGCAAAGGGTCCTGCGGCTATACTGCTTCCGGATGACTGAGAAAATTCTAGGATTTCTCGCCCATTTCATCATCGCCGTAATTTCGGCGACGGGCTATCTGGGCGTGATGTTGCTTATGGGCATTGAGTCGGCTTGTATTCCGCTGCCCTCAGAAATCATCATGCCGTTCTCCGGCTACCTGGTGTACACGGGCAGGTTTGAGCTGTTTTGGGTGGCCACTGCCGGGGCTTTGGGCTGCAACCTGGGTTCTGCCGTGGCCTACTGGATCGGATCTCATGGCGGCCGCCCGTTGGTGGAGCGATTCGGCAAGTACGTCCTGCTGAGCCGGCACGACCTCGATCGCACAACCCATTTTTTTGAGAAATACGGATCGATTACTGTTTTCCTGGGCCGGCTCCTGCCGGTGGTGCGGACGTTTATCGCCTTGCCCGCCGGGATCGCGCGGATGCCCTTGTGGCGCTTCCACATTTACACCTTTTTGGGTTCGTGGCCCTGGTGTTTCGTTTTAGCGTACGTAGGCATGAGGCTGGGCCGATCCTGGGAAACCGATCCCCGGTTCAAGGAAGTCTTTCATCGCTTTCACGTGGGCGTGGAAGTCGTGCTGCTCGCCTGCATCGTCTGGTTTCTCTGGTCGCATTGGAAGAATCGCACCCGGGTGACTGCATGAAGAGCCTGCCAGGCAGCCGTGGCAACCGTTAAGGCTTGCTTTCTCTCCTTTGAGCGGCTCCGATTTGCCAAAGGCGGAAGCGAAAGGCGAGACTTAAAGCAAAAGACGCGAGAGGACGGATTCGCAATAAATGTCTACCCCCACAAGCAGCAGCCAGGAGGCCGCTGGCAGTTCATCGATTCAGCCCGCCAATGGAAAACTAGGAATCATGATCCCCGGAATGGGATCGGTGGCCACCACCCTGGTGGCTGGTGTCGAAGCCGTGCGCAAGGGAATCGCCAAGCCTATTGGTTCCCTTACCCAAATGGGAACTGTTCGCCTGGGCAAACGCACCGAATCACGCAGCCCACTCATTAAGGATTTCGTTCCCCTGGCAAAGCTCGAGAATCTTTGCTTCGCCGGTTGGGATATTTTCGCCGACAACATGTTCGAGGCAGCCAAGACGGCACAGGTTCTCGACAAGGAACAGCTCGAAACCGTGCGGCCCTTCCTGGAAGGAATTCGGCCGATGCCCGCGGTATTCGATCAGCACTACGTCAAGCGCCTGAACGGCAGCAACGTCAAGAAGGGCAAGAACAAGCGCGATCTGGCGGAGCAGGTGCGGGCGGATATCCAGGCCTACAAGAAGGTGACCCAGCGGCAGGTGATGATCTGGTGCGGTTCGACGGAGATCTTTCTCACTCCCACCGCGGTTCACCAGTCGCTAGCAGCCTTCGAAAAGGGACTGGAAGAGAACGACATCAACATTGCGCCTTCCATGATCTATGCCTACGCATCCCTGCAGGAAGGCGTGCCATTCGCAATGGGAGCGCCGAACCTGACCGTCGACATTCCGGTGATGCAGGAGCTTTCACGCAAGAATAGCGCGCCGATCACTGGAAAAGACTTCAAGACCGGGCAGACGTTCATGAAGACGGTTTTGGCGCCGGCCTTCAAGGCACGCATGTTGGGCGTCAGCGGCTGGTACTCGACCAATATTTTGGGCAATCGCGATGGCGAGGTGCTGGATGATCCGGAGTCCTTCAAGACGAAAGAGGAATCCAAGCTGAGTGTGCTGGATTTCATCCTGCAACCTCAGCTTTATCCCGATCTGTACAAGGACATTTATCACAAGGTAAGGATTAACTACTATCCACCTCGCGGTGATAACAAAGAGGGTTGGGACAACATCGATATTTTTGGCTGGCTCGGATACCCGATGCAGATCAAGGTCGATTTCCTGTGCCGTGATTCCATTCTGGCTGCGCCGATTGCGCTGGACCTGGTGCTCTTTCTGGATCTGGCAGCGCGCACTCCGGAGCTCAGGGATATCGGCATCCAGGAATGGCTGAGCTTCTACTGGAAGTCGCCCATGACGGCTCCGGGTCTTTATCCCGAGCACGACCTCTTCATCCAGTTGATGAAGCTGAAGAATACGTTGCGGCATATCCAGGGTGAGTCGCTGATCACACACCTTGGGCTGGAGTATTACGACTAGACTGACCAGCTTTCCGTACCGCCGACTCCTCGCGTACCCTAACCTTCGCGCTCTCTGCGAACCTTGGGGTACGTGGTTGTTTCTGTGTGGGCTGCTCGTGTTGCAGCCCGTTGCTTTCGGGCAACAAGTCAGCTACCGCATCACCCCGGTGCGACCGGTCGCGGAACTGCGGGCAGAGGCACTCAAAGAATCCCCTCCCAAGGAACAGGGAAGTTTTCGCAAACCCGACCTGGTGGAATTGATCAAACTCGATCCCACAATCAAGCTGGATATCCGTTACGCCACAACCAACAATTTCCTGGGCACGCCGTTGTACACAGAGGCGCGTGCATTTCTGCAACGCCCTGCGGCGGAGGCTCTGGTTCGCGCCAATCAAGAACTTCAGAAACAGGGCTATGGGCTGATCATCCACGACGGTTATCGGCCCTGGTACGTGACGGAAATCTTCTGGGAAGCCACGCCGAACGATAAGAAGATTTTTGTGGCTAATCCAAAGGAGGGCTCGCGGCACAACCGTGGCTGCGCGGTGGACTTGTCGTTGTACGACCTCCGGACGGGTAAGGAAGTGCAGATGCCCAGTGGATACGACGAGATGACTTCCCGTGCCTATGCCAATTACTCCGGCGGCTCGCCCGCGGAGCGCTCACGACGCGCTCTGTTACGCCAGGCCATGGAAAAGCAGGGCTTCACGGTGAATCCGGAGGAGTGGTGGCACTTCGACTACAAGGATTGGAAGCAATACCCGATTCTGAACATGAAGTTTGAGGATTTGTGAGTCGCGTTCCCTCTGTTTCATTCGCGAACATGCAGATTGTTGACCCTGGAGATTCCGCCAGCGCTAAAGCGCCGGGATTCGAGCGCAAACTCTTTACGGAGCGCTAGAGCGCCCCTCCCCTCTCCTCTGCTGAAGGCGGCGATTTTGTAAGAATTTATCAGAGCGGAGAACAATGGCGCCTGGAGGCCCGGCCCTCGCTGATGGCGCATTGCGAGAAGTAATCAGAAATTTTCAGGCCGTTCCAAGGACTCCTTCAAGGGGCAACGTGCAATTTTGCCTGCGGGCCAATTCCTCATGAGGAAACCCCGCGAAGGAGAAAAAATGAACCGCAAATGCAAATTGACTTCATTATCCCTCGGGCTGGTGGCTTTTCTGGCGACAGGAGCTGCTCCCGGAGAGGCGCCGGCGTGCCACCAGCCGCAATACACGATCACTGACCTGGGAGTGCTGGGAAAGGGAAACAACGCCTCGTCGTATGACATGAACGGCATTGGCTGGGTGGCGGGCTCTTCGAACGTGGTGGCGAATGGACCGCAACACGCCTTCCTCTGGTTTGGTGCAGGACCGCTTCTCGATTTAGGCACTTTGGGCGGACCCAATAGCGCCGCCGATGGTCCGAACATTTATGGTGAGGCAGCAATTGGGTCGGAGGTTTCCCAGGCAGACCCGGACAAGGAAGATTTCTGCGGTTTCGGAACCCACCTGGTGTGCCGCGGAGCTATCTGGCGATTTGGCAAATTGAGCGCACTGCCCAACCTGCCGGGCGGCCGAAATTCCAATGCCTTTGGTGTGAATAATCTTGGCCAGGTTGTGGGTTGGTCGGAGAACGGCGTTCGCGATTCGACCTGCAATACCGGGACGCCAGGTCAGGTCTTTCGTTTCCAGGCAGTGCGATGGGAGCCCAACGGCCAAATCCATGAACTCCAGCCGCTCAAGGGTGACTCAGTTGCTTTCAGCATGGGCGTCAATGACGTTGGCCAGGCCGTTGGATCGTCCGGTACCTGCGCCACACAGGGCTTACCGCCCGCCCATGTGAGCGGTCTGCACGCCGTGCTCTGGGAGCCCGATGGCACCCCAAAGTACTTGGGCACGCTGGGAGACAAGGACCATACCGCTTCCAATAACGCATCCAGCGTCAATGATCGGGGTGACGTTGTAGGCACGTCGGAGTTTACCGACGGCACGGTGCATTCCTTCCTGTGGACCAAAGCAAACGGTATGCGGGACCTGGGAACGCTTTCCTCATCAGCGTTTGCTACCGTCGCCGGTTGCTGCAGAACGGTGAACAATCAAGACGAGGTGGTGGGCTTTTCCATCGATCCCAATGGGATGACTGCGTTCCTCTGGAATGATGGCAAGATGACGGACCTCAATACGCTCATTCCAGCGAACTCTTCGTTGCATTTGCTGGGCGCTTATTCGATCAACGATCAGGGGGAGATCGCAGGCCAGGGATGCGTTTTACCGGCGTGTACGGAATTGCACGCGGTGCGGCTTTCTGTGAAGCGGTAGTAATTCACATTTCAAAAGATAGGCGCAGGGTAAGCGATGAGTTGGTCGCTTACCCTGCGCGTTTTGTTCCCTGGAATGGCTCAGCTTGTCCCGGCAGCATCGCCGACACGATGTATCGCGTTATTCCGACAGGGCCGGGGTGGGCTCCAACTTTTTTCTGAGCCTCCCACGTGGTTCTCCTGGCAGAAGGCCTGCCAGCAGACCGATGGCCGGCAGATAGGCGCAAATCTTGTAGACGAACAAGATGCTCGTCGAGTCGGCGATGTGGCCCAGCACTGCCGCACCGATGCCGCCCATGCCAAAAGCAAAGCCGAAGAACAGGCCGGAGATCATGCCCACTCTGCCGGGAACCAATTCCTGCGCGTAGACCAGAATCGCGGGAAAGGCGGAGGCCAACACCAGGCCGACAAGAACGCTGAGCGCTCCGGTCCAGAAAAGATTGGCATAGGGCAACAGCATGGTCAGCGGCAGGACGCCCAGGATGGAGCACCAGATCACGGTCTTGCGTCCAATGCGATCGCCGATGGGCCCTCCAATCAATGTTCCGCAAGCCACGGCGCCGAGAAAGGCAAACAAGTGGATCTGCGAATTGCGCACGCTGAGATGGAAGCGCGTGATCAGGTAAAAGGTGTAATAGCTGGTGAAACTGGCCAAATAAAAGTACTTGGAAAACACGAGTGCGATGAGGACGGTAATGGCAGATGCAATCCTGGCACGCGATAGGCCGGGAATCTCACTCTGCTGCTTGCGCGGCCGCTTCTTCAGCAGCGACAGGCGGGGTTTGTACCAGCGGCTGACACGAATTAGAACGACAATCGCCATGATGGCGACAATCGAAAACCAGGCCACGCCCCGCTGGCCGTGCGGCAAAACCACAAAGGCCGCCAACAGCGGTCCCAGAGCCTGACCCGAATTTCCTCCTACCTGAAAAACGGATTGCGCCAGACCATACCGGCCCCCCGATCCGATACGGGCCACGCGGGAAGCCTCGGGATGAAAAACGGCTGACCCCACGCCGATCAGGGAAGCCGCGAGCAGAAGCAGAGGAAAATTCGTCGCAGCCGCCAGCAACAACAGGCCGGCCAGCGTGAACACCATACCGATGGGCAGGGAAAAAGGCATCGGCTTATGATCCGTAAACTGTCCGATGAAGGGCTGCAGGATGGAGGCCGTCATCTGAAACGTCAGAGTGAGCAGGCCGATCTGCCCGAAGTTTAGGTGGAATCCCGCTTTCAGGATGGGGTAGATGGAGGGCAGCAAGGACTGCATGGTGTCGTTGAGCAGGTGGCAAAAGCTCACCGCGACTAACACCTTGAAGACAGTGCCTTCCTGTATGAGGCCCGGACTTGGGGACTCACTTTTCCCAACAATCTGCGTCGCCATGCCTGTTCCCAGGGGGTTTCCTTGTTCTATGCTACCGTGAGTTTCCGGTGCCCACATCCCGCAGGCTTAAAGCCAGGGCCTCGAGGAATGTTTCATTGCTGATTCCCGCGGGCGCCTCGATCTTCATCTTTCCAGCGAGGCCCCGCGCCATCTTTTCTGCCAGGCTAGCGCCGACATCCAATGGCAGATCGAGACGGCGGGCGAGAAAGGCATCAATCATCTGCAGATCTGCGCGCGAAAGGCGCGCGACGGCATCGGCAGGCAAATCTACGACTTTCGATGCAGCCGTCTGAGGCGGCGGTTCAAAAGCTGCGGCAGTAAAGGTGCGTGTACCTGCAGGGGCAAGGGGTTTTTCCGCCGGCACGCTGTGCACGACGATTGTGCCGGCCACCATATCTCCCAGGCGCTGCTGGCGCCGGGTGGTAAAGATGCAAATGGCGCCCAGCACGTAGAAAACCGGCAGCATATCGATAACGCGAACCAGGTTTCGTCCCATCGATTCAAATAGGCCGATGGGCCTTCCGCTTTGCTGGATCACACGAAGTTGCAGCAGACGCTTGCCGGGTGTTTGCCCGCGCCAGAACGCCTCAAACAAAGTGAAATAGCCCCATTGCAAGAGGAAGGGAATGAGGAGGACGATGGCTATGGCCCACTTTCCTGGCTCGCTGGAACGCGCAGCATGGCTTGCAGGCGGCGCCGCACTCGCAACCAGGACGATAAGCAAAACGAGCGCCCCCAGGGCGAAACCCTGTACGACGGAGTCAACCAGGAAGGCTACGCAACGGCTGCCGATACCGGCGAGCGGGAGCTCAATCCCTACCAGTTCCGGAGTGTCGATGCTAAGCTGATCCCGAAGATCAATGCTCTGATCGCTCATTGTCGCCCACCATGATATCCAATCGCTGGATTGAGAGGCGGAGAAGTTCCTGGGATCGCTTGCGCTCGCTGCTCGGTGCCGTCGAAGCGCAAGGAATTCGCAGCCTGCCCTCGGACGAGCTACGCGAAATGGCGCTGCTTTACCGGCAAGTGGCCAGCGATCTTTCCGCGTTGCGCCAGGAGCGCAGCGCGCGATCGCTTGAAGTGGAGCTGAATCAGCTTCTGGGCCAGGCTCATGGCGTTATTTATTCCCGGCGAAAAACGGGGCTGCCCGACCTGTGGCGCTTTTTCGCAGAAGAGTATCCGCGGCTGTTCCGAAAATTGCTTCCGTTTACTTTGACTTCGCTGATGCTCTTTCTTGCCGGCGCTGTGACGGGAAGTCTGCTGACGCTCGTGCGCCCTCAATTCGAGAGGCAGTTTCTGGGACCAGCGATGCTGCGGACCATCGAGCACCATCAAATGTGGACCGAGTCTGTGAATTCGATGGCGCCCCAGGCCTCGAGTGCAATCATGACCAACAATCTGGCGGTTACCTTCACGGTATTTGCAGCCGGCCTGACCGCCGGGCTCGGGACCTTATACATGATTGCGTGGAACGGCGTGCTCCTGGGGGTGATTGCAACGGCTTGCCACCAGGCGCAAATGAGCCTGAAACTCTGGAGCTTTGTCGCCGCCCATGGATCTCTCGAACTGCCGGCAATCATCATTGCCGGCGGCGCCGGATTGCGTCTGGCGTACGGGCTTCTTTTTCCCGGCCTGTACAGCAGAAGGCATTCCCTTGCGCTGGCGGGGTCGGAGTCTGTGCGGCTGCTCAGCGGTGTGGTGCCGATGCTGGTGGTCGCGGGGACTCTGGAAGGCTTCCTCTCGCCCTCCGCCGCTCCGGTATGGATCAAATTTTCCGCCGCCGCGCTTCTGTTTAGTTTGCTGCTCCTCTGGTGGTCATCGGGTTCTGGAGCCGTGGTGCAGGATGCGGAGTCCACTCCCGTTTAGGCAGAAGTAAGGCTGGAAGGAGGCGGCAGAATGCGGAGCGCCGGAGGCACGACACGCTAGCGTTCACCAGGGCATGGCGCAGAGTTGTGCCGCGCCGCCGGCGCTCGGATCACATGGGGATCGATGTCCCAGCCCTTCCGAGCCGCGTTCAGGGGCTGTGGGGTCTGCGTCAGAACTCAAGAATTGTAAAAGCGGCAGTGCCTCAGGGGGTAAAGCCCAAGTTATTTTCAAGCATGTGCGGCACGAGTAAAAGTCGTGCCCTGATACAAAACCGTGTTCTCACACCGGCTCTTCCGGGCTCGCTCCCGCCGCAGATACAACCGCTGGATCCGGCTAGAGCAGCGCTTTCTCTTTGATTTCGAGATAGCGGTTCAGTACAAGGGAGGTCATGTCTTCCGGATAGGTCTCCAGAGTCAGGGCACCACGCTGGCGTAGCCGGGCGAGCAACAGTTCGCGCCAGCGAACCATTTCCTGCGCGGCGGCGCCGGCAAACATCTGCTGCTGATTTTCCGGCCGGCTGGCGGCGATGTGCCGCAAATCCCGTTGTTCGATCGCGACAAATAAAACCAGATGACGGCGCATGAGCTGAGCCGCCCCTTCCGCGACCTCTGGCTGTAGCGAGGTTTCCGCGGGATCCGTCAGCCACAGAATCAGGCTGCGGCGGGGTTGCAGGCGATTCAAGGTAACGGTGGCTCGCAAGTGATCGGCTTCAGCTGCTTCCCCTTTGACCAGGGCCAGGCAATCCATGATCTGACGAAGATGTGCGCCACCGCGGCCGGGGCTGAGCAGTTGCTGGGTCTCGCGGCCGTAGGCCAGCAAGCCAACGCGATCTCCCGAGGCCAGGGCGAGGCGGCTCATGGCGAGCGCAGTGGCGGTTGCGTAATCCAGCTTGGTGTAAGCACCAACCCGTCCCTGTAATAGCCTTCCGGAATCGATCAGAAGCCAGACTGCCTGGCTGCGTTCGGTGCGGTATTGCCTGGTGATCAGGACGCCACGCCGGGCTGAGGCTTTCCAGTAAACATCACGCAGGTCATCGCCCTCCAGGTAATCTCGCAAGGCTTCGAACTCCCTGCCCATGCCTCGCTGGCGCTGCTTGCGCAGTTGCAGCTCCAACTGCCGCGAACGGGCCAGGAAAATGCTCTGATCGTGCCCGGCGCCGGTCGAGGGATAAATGCGCACGGTCTGCGTGAGATCCGCGACAGCCCGGCGCTCCATCAGGCCCAACAGGCTGCCATAACGAAGATAGAGCTTTCCTGCCACATGATCGCCGCGGGATCGCGGCAGGAAGCGGTAGCGCACGACCGACGTCACGTGAGGATAGCAGTGCGATTCCAGCCATTGCGGATTTTCGAGAAAAGCGCCCGGCAGGTCGTCGAGAGCCCGGCAAATGATAAGCCGTCTGCCTCGTTGCAAGATCGATAGCTCGACCTCCGTCTCGCTGCCGAGCACTGGAGCAGAAGTCCAACGTCTGCCAGCTTCGATGAGGGAAGGAGCAGGCAGCTGCCAACCGTCGGCAATGGCAAACAGGAGGACCATTGCGTCCCACAACGCAAGCCCCCAAACAAAGCGGCGGACGAAGAAGGCGGGCACGAGCCACAGGCTGCCAAGCAGAAGCAACAAGAGGGCGCGCCGGGTGAAGCCGAAGGGGAAACGGCCCAGCCGCACGGCCTGCGATGCTTTCGGCTCAGCGACGATGGCAGAAGTGATCACTCTTTGGGAACCGCCACCGCCGATAGGATTTCGCCGATCACTCGATCGGTGTCGTAACCTTCGAGTTCCGCTTCCGGCTTCAGAATCAGGCGATGCCGCAAAACGGGGACGGCGGCCTGTTTCACATCGTCGGGAATGAGATAGTTTCGGCCATCGAGAGCGGCAAATCCCTGGGCGACAAGCATAAGGCTCACTGCTGCGCGCGGGCTTGCTCCCAACGCCAGGGATGGCCACTCACGGGTGCGGCGGACGACACCCACCAGGTAGTTGTAAAGGCTGGTCTCAATGCGCACGCGGCGAACCTCCGCCTGGGCCGCAGCCAGCAAGCCGGAGGCGATCGGAGCCAGTACATCCGATTCCAAGCCATTCAGGCTGGTGCTTGCATGATGACGCTGCAAGACGACCTGCTCCTCTTCCGCGGAGGGATAGCTGACCCGAAGTTTCATGAGAAAGCGATCCAACTGGGCTTCGGGCAGCGGGTAGGTGCCTTCGAAGTCGATGGGATTCTGGGTTGCGAACACGGTGAAATCCGACGGCAAAGAATATGCCGTTCGATCGATCGTGACCTGGCGTTCTTCCATGCATTCCAGAAGCGCCGACTGGGTGCGCGGAGGCATGCGATTGACTTCGTCGACCAGCAGAAAGCTGGTAAAGACCGGACCCTGGTGAAGCACGAAGCCCTCGTTGGCGCTGCGAAAAATGTTGGTCCCGAGAATATCGGCCGGCATGAGGTCGGGCGTCGATTGCACGCGCTGAAACTCAAGTCCCAGAACTTGCGCGAGCAGTTTGACTACCAATGTCTTGGCTATGCCTGGAACACCTTCAATCAAGGCGTGGCCGCGGCATAGGGCAACAATCAGGGCCTGATCGATAAAGGTGTTTTGGCCGGCGATGATTTTGCTGAGTTCCCGCCTGCCGTGTTGCAAAAGCGCGGAGGCTGCTACTAATGGCTCGGATTGCTCGGAGTTTTCTTCCACGTTTGTGTTCCCGGTAATGCTGGTTGACCTTGAACTCGTGATTCGATCATGTTTTGGCAGTCGTGCAAAGCCTGAATGCGCGCAAGCGCAGTGTTGGGAGAGAGTTTTTCTGTTTGCCTGGCCTCTTCCGAGGCCAGCAGCGTCTTCTCCAAATGTGCTGCGTCCGCGCTGAAGTGTTGGCGCAGAACGATCGGCATAAGCGCTGCATCAGCCGCAAGAGCTTGCGGAATGCCGGCCACGCGCTCCAGCCGTTGGCGGAATTGCTGGTATGCATCGCTTACCGCTGTCTGAGCCGCGCCCGAGACCTGGTACAGGGAGCCCAACGAATGCACAAACTCGATAGGAGTGGAGCGAAGGGCGACCGGATCGGGCCGTATAGGGCCGCTTCTGCGTCCATAACTCCAAAGCAGGAGCGAAGCGACCAGGACGCCTTGCCAGGCAGCAAGGCTGAGTGGCGTTCCCCGGGTGTACGACAACAGAGAGGGGACGTCACCATGGAGCGACTCGTCCCAGAACACGTGAGTGCCACGTGGTCCGATGCTGTTGAGGAAAAACACCAGATTGTCTTGCTGCTGTATGCCTGCATTTTCCAGCGGCAGGGAATTGGCCCACCACACCACGGTGCCTTTGCCGATCTTATACGTCACGGCAACAGCGTCATTGTTGCAAGTGTAGGCAACATCCTGAAGAGGGTTCGATTGCTTCCAGTAGGCTTCGGGGATGATGCGAATCGCACCGGAAGAGGCCAGGGTCTGGAAGCCGTTGGGGTCGGCATTGCACCGCGGCCGCGAGTATCGGTAAGCGTGCAAAGCACTCTCGGGAACCAGCCAGCCACCGGAGTAGCCGGTAACCAGAACGCGCGCTCCCTTTTCGAGCAACGTCTTCACCGCCGCCTGGGAGGCCGCCACACTTCTCCAATAGGGTTCTGCAATCACCACGGTGTCATGTTGTCCGATGCGGCCGGCGATATCGGCGAGAGGACTGCTCTGACGCTCCACCTCGTATCCCGACCTCCGCAGAAGCTCATAGGCGGCTTTGGCTCCGTGGGGCGTAGTGGAATAGCTGGATGGTGTGGGGTCATCGTTATCCCTGGCGGGAGAAAAGAGAGCAAGCACGGCAATGAAGACGATCAGCAACGCGCCGCAGCCCAGCAGCAGAGTTTGGTCCTTCCGGTCGATGGATGCCAGCATCTTCATCGCGCGCTGATCCGTTGCAGGACGGCCCGGGCCTGATCGTAGTCGTTCTCCGCCGCCGGAGTTGTGCCGTACCACGTTTGCTCAAAGGAGCGTGTGAGGTGGGAGAGGTCGGCAAATGTCTCTGGGTTTGCCTCCAGGAGGTTGAGATACTCCCGCGGGGTGCGTGTCCGGTCGGCCGGCCAAAAACGGCGGGATTCCAGGCACGAAATCGCGGCCCAGTACACATGATGGACCGCATCCCGCCATTGGCCCCCGCCGGCCAGCGTTTGTGCCTGCTGCAGCCATTCTTCCCACGGCCTTGAGGAAGGAGCGGTGGGATGAGGGATACCCTCTCGCGCAAGACCGAGATTTTGAACAGTCAGCTTGCGGACGAACCACCAGATCAGCAAACCGCAGGGGATTGCGATCACCGTGAGCTCAAGCAAATACAGAGGCGTCGAAGAGGCGCTTCGGGGCATAGCGCTGAGAATCATCCTCAACAGCCAGCGCTGGAAGTCCTGCCAGAGACGTTCCAGATAGGAGGGCGGTTTGGCCTTAGGGTAGTCGGGGCTGTCGAGAATGCTATCGAGTTGCCGGCGAATATTGGCAACATTTCCGGGCACGTATAGGGCCGGGGAGGGCGTCGTTGCTTCTTGTTGCATCCGGAGAAGGCGGCTACGGGCGTCGCTGAGCCCGCTTTTTGCATTGCGGTCTTGTTGCGCCAGGACCAGACTTTCGCGCAGCCAGTCGTAGCTCACAGCTCGTTTGCCGGCTGGACTCGTCACGCACACATCGGGGCCAACCGTCGCCGGATCGCAAGCCTTGACTGCGGCAGCCTTCGAACCAGCTTGCTGCGAGCATTGGGTCACCACGGTCTGCAGACGGTTGAGGTCTTGCCGGTAGGCGTCAAGATCGATGACTGGCCGTGCAACGGCGGCGCCTTTCGTGACTGCAGGTAAAAAACATGTTACGCAGAGCGCAATGCAAATCCGGGAGATCACGACAGGGAACCTGTTGACGCCAGGCGTTCGTTGGGGACCTCAGCCATCGACCGCTCCAACGCACGCTCGATGTCGAAGCCTTCTTTGCGAATGCGCTCGTCGTAATAGAAAAGTGTGAGGCCAATGGAATAAATCGGCTTGATCAGCGCGCTGCTGAGCGCATTGACGGCGAGCATGTAGGCCATCATCGCAAAAGATGGCTGGCCTCGGCTTCGCATAAGAAAAGGGAAAATCGGAGCCAGGAATGCGCCGCCTAACGTGCTCTGCGCGGCCACCACGATCATGAGAAGTATCAGAATGCGCCCCTTGGTTTGCCGGGTCAGAAAAACGCTTCTTTTGAGGGACCGCAGCACCCCAAGCTGCTCTTCAGCGCAGGCCGGAACTGCCAGCGAATATCTCAGAGTGAGCCATGCGCACAGGGGCACCGCCAGGAAAATCAGGAGCGCCATTGAACCATACACTCCGGTGACGGCGTTGGCCTGCCCCAGGGTTTTGGCTCGTGCGGCCAGCAGCACAGCGGAGACGCCGCCCAGAAAGATCAAAAGGATCGAACCCCAGGCAATCAGGAAGGCCAGAATGTTGACCCAGATGCAGCGAAGCCAGGTCGAACGCAAGGCGAACAAGGCCGCGGCAATGCCCGTTGGCCGCCCGTCGTAGATGGCGGTGACTGCCCGACTGGTGGCGGCGAGGCAAAGAGCGGCGCCGGCGAAGACAAAGATCCAGCCCGGAATGGAGGACACCCCGGTGACCCACTGCCGCGCAGTGAGGGAGACATGATGGGCCGCCATCCATCGGGCTATTGCCATGTTGACGACACTCCAAACCAGGTCAACCAGGGTCGCGATGCCGGCAATCCCCAGGAACAAGACCAGGCGGGCTCGATAGAGCTGAAAGATGCGGTCGAGGATTTCGGACAGCCGCAACGGACGGAGCTCGATGTCCACGGGGACTACCTCGTCCTGAAACGGAGTGGCGGCAAGCGAATAGGATCTCTGGTCAGCGGCTGGGGGCGGCGTTCCTCACATAGCGCGAACGGGCTTCGACCAGCTGTTCCAGAGCCCCGCAAGAGAGGGGCTGAGCCCCGCCAAGCTGGCGCGCGACCAGGCAGATGTGGGCAAAATGCTCCACCGTCTCCATGCGCATAAACGCCTCCTGCAGGGTTTCGCCGGCTGTCACGACACCGTGGTTGGCGAGCAGTACGGCGTCATGGTCCACGATCAACGGCCGGATGCTGGAGGCCACGTCCTCGGTTCCGGTGGTGGCGTAGGGCGCCAAGGGGATCGACCCGAGAGCCATGACGACCTCGGAGCACAGCGGCTCCTCGAGCGCCAGGCCGCAGGAGGCAAATCCGGTGGCGATGGGAGGATGGGCGTGCACCACTGCCTGCACGTCCGGCCGTTCGCGATAAATGGCCAGGTGCATCCCGATTTCGCTAGTGACATTCCGGCTCTCGCCGACCCGCCGGCCTTCCATATCGACCACGACCATATCGGAGGCTTTGAGCAGGCACTTGCTCATGGCGGTGGGCGTAGCCAGAATGCGATCATCGGCCAGGCGAAGCGAGAGGTTTCCCGCCGTTCCGGGCACGAAGCCTAATCGATACAACCACTTACCGAATCGAGCGAGTTGTTTGCGGTGATATGTCTCGGCAGACCGCTCGGGAGCGGTGGAGCTTAGGGCCATGTTCAGAGTTGTCGTAAATCCACTCTTTTCCAAAGCCGTTGGATGCATTCGTCGCCAAACCCCGATTTAACTCTTTCTCGCAGTTTCTGACGGATAGCTGGGAAACGCAACAGGGAAAACGCCAGCGGGTAGAAATTCGAGGTTACGGGAAGCTGTCGCGGGTAATCAATTGAGCCGTAGCCGATTGACTGTTATCCGGTGAATCCGCGGCGCCCTTTACCGCCAAATGAGACTAGGACGACCTCAGACATGTCTTGTGGGATGCACAGTTGCAAAGCCATCGGCCGGTGGACCTATCCTGTGGCCTCCCCACCCTCTTAGGATGGTCGAATGACGACGGGTATCACCTCGAATGTCCTGGAACTGGCAGGCCAGCCGATCTCACTGGAACAGATTCAGCAGGTAGCCAGGGGCGCATTGGCGACTGCCATCTCGCCCGCAGCACGGCAGGGTATTGCGGCTTCCCAGGCTGTCGTGGAGCGGATTGTCGCCAGCAACGAGACGGCCTACGGTATCAACACCGGTTTCGGCAAATTGTCCGACGTGCGTATCGGACCGGGAGACCTGCAGCAATTGCAGCGCAACCTGGTGCGAAGCCATGCCTGCGGGGTTGGGGATCCGCTGGAGGAAGCCGAGGTTCGCGCCATGCTCCTGCTGCGAGCCAACGTCCTGGCAAAAGGATTGAGCGGCGCCCGCTACCAACTGATCGAATTACTCGTTGCCATGCTCAACCGCGGAGTACATCCCGTGATCCCCGCCAGGGGATCGGTTGGAGCGAGTGGCGATCTGGCTCCCCTCGCGCACCTGGCGCTGGTGCTCATTGGGGAGGGTGAAGCGTTTTATGAAGGGGCCAGGATGCCTGCGAGCGATGCTCTTGCAGGGGCCGGACTGACTCCGCTAGTCCTCGAAGCCAAGGAAGGCCTGGCGCTGCTGAATGGGACACAGGCCATGGCCGGCGTGGGCGGCCTGGCCGTGCTGCGAGCGGAACGCGTGTGCCGGCTCTTCGATCTGGCAGGAGCCATGGCGCTTGAAGCTTTGCGCGGAACTCCCGTGGCCTTCGATGAACGGATACACCTGGCGAGGCCACATCCGGGGCAAATGCAGGCCGCCGAACACCTGCGCCGCTTGCTGCACGACAGCGAAATACGCGAGTCACACCGGCACAATGACCCCCGGGTGCAGGATGCCTACTGCCTTCGCTGCATGCCTCAGGTTCACGGAGCCGCGCGCGGCGCTTTGCAGCATGTGCGCGAAGTGATTGAGATCGAGACCGGATCCGCCACCGACAATCCACTCATCTTTTCTGACGAGGTAGTTTCCGGAGGGAATTTCCATGGCGCACCCTTGAGTCTGGCATTGGACTACGCGGCCATTGCAGTGACCGACCTGATGAGCATCAGCGAACGGAGGATCGACCGCCTGATCAATCCCGACGTCAACGAGGGCTTGCCGCCATTTCTTTCCGAACACGCTGGGCTCTCCTCGGGTCTTATGATTGCTCACGTCACCGCGGCTGCTTTGTTGAATGAGGCCAAAGTACTGGCGCATCCGGCAAGCGTAGACAGCTTGCCGACCTCCGGAGGCAAGGAAGATCATGTCTCCATGGGCATGACGGCGGCGCTCAAGCTCAAACAGATTGTCGGTAACGCGGAGAAGGTGCTGGCGATCGAGTTGATGACGGCCGCCCAAGGGCTGGAGTACCGGCATCCGCTGAAGGCGGGTACCGAGATCGAGCGGGCACACCAATTCGTCCGCACGCTGGTTCCGCGGCTGAAGGATGACCGCGTGCTCTCTGGAGACGTGGAACGCATAGCAAAGGGGATTCGCGATGGAGACTTTGATAGCTGGTCCGCATAAGGGGGCAATCCGGGCACCCAGGGGCACACGCCTGAGCACCAAAGGCTGGCAGCAGGAAGCTGCGCTGCGCATGCTGATGAACAATCTCGACCCGGAAGTGGCGGAGGCACCGGAAGAGTTGGTGGTCTACGGCGGAACAGGAAAAGCGGCCCGCGATTGGCCCGCTTTTCATGCCATCGTGCGCGCGCTGGAAAGCCTGGAGAACGATGAGACGCTACTCATTCAGTCGGGAAAGCCGGTGGGAATACTGCGTACGCATGCCCTCGCGCCAAGGGTGCTGATTGCGAACGCCAACCTGGTAGGCAAATGGTCGAGTTGGGAAGTCTTCCGCGAGCTGGAGCAAAAGGGGCTGATGATGTACGGCCAGATGACCGCGGGGTCGTGGATCTACATCGGCAGCCAGGGCATTGTGCAGGGCACCTATGAGACGTTTGCCGCTGCCGGACGCAAGCATTTTGCGGGAAGCCTGGAAAACAAGCTGATCGTCTCCGGGGGCATGGGAGGTATGGGCGGCGCTCAGCCATTGGCGGCGACGATGACCGGGGCGCGGTTTTTGGGGATTGATGTGGACCCGAAGCGCATTCAGAAAAGAGTCGACAACGGATACTGCGATTGCATCGTGACTTCGGTCGATGAAGCGCTCGAATTGCTGGCTGAGGCGCGGAAGAAGGGAACCGCGCTTTCCGTGGGATTGGTGGGAAACGCGGCTGACGTTCTTCCTGAGCTGCTGCGGCGCAAAATTGTTCCTGACTTGGTTACCGATCAGACCAGCGCACACGATCCGTTGAATGGATATGTTCCCAACGGCATGAGTTTCGAGGCTGCTTTGGAATTGCGGCAGCGGGATCCTGACCAATATGTTTCTCTCTCCATGAAAACCATGGGTAAGCACGTGGAGGCGATGCTGGAATTGAAGCGGCGCGGGGCAGTGGCTTTCGATTACGGGAACAATCTCAGGACCAATGCCAAGCTGGCGGGGGTGCAGGACGCGTTCGATATTCCAGGTTTTGTGCCGGAATACATCCGGCCGTTGTTTTGCGCAGGCAAGGGGCCGTTCCGTTGGGTCGCGCTCTCGGGCGATCCGGAAGACATCCGCAAAACGGACCGGCTGGTGTTATCACTCTTCCCGGGGGACCAGGCGCTCGAGCGCTGGATCAATTTGGCTGGACAGCGCATTCAGTTCCAGGGACTGCCTGCGCGCATTTGCTGGCTGGGGTATGGCCAGCGGGCGAAGCTTGGGCTGGCGATGAATGAGTTGGTGCGTTCGGGTGAGATTTCTGCGCCGATCGTCATTGGCCGTGATCATCTGGATACCGGATCGGTGGCCTCGCCTTATCGTGAAACCGAGGGCATGCTGGATGGTTCCGATGCTGTAGCCGATTGGCCGCTGCTGAATGCATTGGTGAACACGGCGGCAGGGGCCTCGTGGGTCAGCATTCACAACGGTGGAGGGGTGGGGATTGGCTATTCCCAGCATGCCGGCATGGTCGTCGTGGCCGACGGTACAGACGAGGCTGCTCTGCGGTTGGAACGTGTACTGACGACGGATCCTGGAATAGGGGTGCTGCGGCATGCCGACGCTGGATATGCAGAGGCGCAAAGGTTTGCGCATGTTTCTGGTTTGCGGATTCCGATGGAGGAAGAGAAGCTGTAGCTAGATGGTTGGAGGCTTGCAATGATGGGCGGACATTGGTTGAATCCCATACAAGCCCACTGCTGGGCTTGTATGGGACACCCGTCATTCCTCCGCAATAAGCGGTCTTTAGCGAGCGACTGCCTGCGGCTGCAACACAGGCTCTTTCGTCATCCCGCCATCGACCATGCGCCAGATCTGGAGAGGGTTTTCGTTTTTCAGCGCCGCGGGCAACGCGGAGTCTGGAAAATTCTGGTAGCAGATGAGCCGGGTGAAACGGAAGATTGCCTGGCTGCCCACCGACGTTGAGCGCCCATCCGAAGTGGATGGATAGGGTCCGCCATGCACCATGGCATGGGAAACCTCTACACCTGTGGGGAAGCCATTGATCAGAAGCCTACCGGCCTTGTTCTCGAGGATGGCCACCAGGTCGGCAAAATCACGCAGATCCTCTTCCGTACCGTGGATGGTCGCGGTGAGGTGGCCTTCGAAGTTTCGCGCGGCCTCCAACATCTGCTCCCGAGTGGAGTGACTGACTAACAGGGTCGCGGGGCCGAAAATTTCTTCTTCGAGCTCCGGGTCTTTGAGAAACGTCTGGCTGTCTGTTTCGAAGAGCGCTGCACCGACACCGAGTTCCCGGCCATTACCGGCAACGGACTTCTCCGCCACTACGCTTACCCCTTGCCGGCTCCTGCGATCGGCAACGCTGGTTTGATAAGCCGAGCGAATGCCGCCGGTGAGCAAGTAAAAGGGCGCCGACTCATCGACCGATTGGCGCAGATGGTCAACGAATTTGGGAGTGTCGGTTTCTTCGGGCAGAAATACCATTCCGGGCTTGGTGCAAAACTGACCTGCGCCGAGAGTGAAGGAAGCATGCAGTCCGCCGGCGATACTAGCGGCGCGCTCCCGTAAGGCGCCAGGGAGGACGAACACCGGGTTTGTGCTGCTCATCTCCGCGTAGAACGGGATCGGTTCCGGCCGGCCGGCCGCCGTATCCATGAGCTGCCGCCCGGCCGCGCGTGATCCGGTAAATCCACCGGCTTTGACCAGGGGATGCTTCATCAAGGCGACACCGATTTGCGCGCCGCGCCCAAAGAGCAGAGAAAAGACGCCCTCGGGCAAGTTGCATTGCCGAACCGCCTGCTGCACTGCCTGGCCTACCATCTCGCTGGTGCCGGGATGTGCCGAATGTGCTTTGACGATGACCGGACAGCCCGCCGCCAATGCGGAAGCAGTATCCCCGCCCGCTACTGAGAATGCCAAGGGAAAATTGCTCGCACCAAAGACAACCACCGGCCCCAGGGGACGCAACATCGAGCGCAGGTCCGGCTTGGGCGCAGGCTTACGTTCGGGGTCGGGCCGGTCCAAGCGAGCCATCACCCAGGAGCCTTCCTCGACCACCTGCGCGAAGAGGCGAAGCTGGCCGCAGGTACGCGCAGTTTCTCCCTGTAAGCGGGCTTTGGGAAGGGCGGTTTCCTGTTCCGCGCGCTCGATCAATTCGGGAGCGATGGCTTCGATATTGCTGGCGATGGCACGTAACAATGCCGCTTTTTCGGCGCCCGTCGCATGGCTGTAAACGGCAAAAGCTTCGTCCGCGAGAACCGCGGCTGCGTCCACTTCCTCTGGCGTCGCAGAGAAGAACTCCGTCTCCAGGCGTTCGCCGGTGCGAGCGTTCGTGGCCTGGAAGGCTTCTTTGCTCGCCGAGCCAGAGCGGAAGCCGATAATGGATCGTCCTGTCAGTTTCATGATTGCACTCCGAAGCAAGTCAAGGCCGCCGCTCCGCGCGGGAGTCTGCCTGTGCGACCCAGTATAGTCTGGTCAACCGGCGGCATGCATTTCCCAAGCGGTCGCCGGCTCACGGCCCGGTCCACGGAAGCGGACGGAGACGATCTCAGATGCAGATTTCGCTAATGCGACGGGACGGACCAACCGGTTTATAGCGGCATTAACGCATATACAGGAACGTGCCGCAGAGGTCGGTCGAATTGGCGATGGCTTCGGGCGTCATCACCGGCGGCTTTTGTCCGGAGAAGAACGCCACGTGTAGAGAATGGCCCTCAACATACGTAATCATCCACTGCGTCTCTTCGCTTCCGCACAGCGTGTTGTGGTGCAGAAATTTCTTTTCGGCTGGAACATTCAGACGGTAGAGATTGCCGCTTCCCGGTGCGCCGTTTTCAGCGGCAAATACTGCATTCAAATCAGCGGGTGTGAGGGGGCGAATTTGGGCGATGGTGAAACCGGCAAAGTTGATGAACAACTTATCGGCACTGATGCCGATATCGCCCGTGATCGACTGCGCTGTAGAACTCGCTGCTCTCCAATTTCCTTTGTCTTGTGCCATAACCGTCAGGCAGCAGGTCAGGACCGCAAAGATCACGCAGAGTTTTCGTTCTCGTTTCATGCTTTGAGGATGGCATTCAAGGTACTCTTTGAGCAACCGCGGAGGTGGCGGGTTTCTTTCGCTTCTTGCGCACCAAGTCGAGAAACGACTGCACCACGCGGCTGTCGTGGGCGGGAGACCACGCGATGACCAGATCCACGAAGGCCGTACGGTCTGCCAGAGGAACGAATACCAGTTCGTCGCTGCTGAGTCTGCGTGAACCGCCGGGAAGAATCGCAACCCCCGCGCCTGCCTCGACGAGCGCAAGAACTCCTGAGGAGACGGTGCCGGTAGCGCTGATTCGCGGTGAGAAACCAGCTTCGGTACAAAGCGTAATGATTTTGTCAAACACCGGCGCGGAATATTGGCGGTCATTCAGGACGAACCGCTCGTCGGCCAAGTCTCGCATGGCGATTTGCCGCTTCTTCGCCATGCGATGAGTTTTGGGCAACACAGCATAGAGCCGCTCGGTCAGAAAGTGCTCCGAACGCAAGGCAGTGGCCTGGGGGCCGAGCGCCCGCGTGAACCCGATGTCGATCGTCCCGGCTTGCAATGCCTGATGCTGCATGAGTGGCGCCATTTCCACCAAAGCGACCTGGACTTCGGGGAAGCGCGAGCGGAACTCCTTGATAATGGCGGGGAAAAACGGACCAGCGCCACCGGCGAAGAAGCCGATGGTCAGGGTACCAACCTCCCCGTGGAGCGATTTTTGGATATTCGCAGCGGCCTTGCTCACCTGAGCCAGAATGGCGCGCGCATCGGCCAGAAACACATCACCCTCGGGAGTGAGGCGAACGTTTCGGTTATTACGATCAAATAGAGGAGCACCTAATTCTGCCTCCAGATCGCGGATCTGCTCACTAATGGCAGACTGCGCCACATGAAGGAGTTGCGCGGCTCGGCCAAAGCCTCCGTTTTCTGCCACGGCGACAAAATAACGCAGGTGTCTCAATTCCACGAATTCATTTTACCGGACCAGACTCATCGGTTTTTCCGATGAGTTTCTTCGGAACAAAGTACGAATCTTAAAACGCGGCTGAGGAGTCGTATAGATCGAGCCCTTTTTGCGATGTGGATTGTTAAATTAGCGCTGAATCGCCCATATACGTTCATTATTCTGGCGCTGCTCATCCTGATCATGAGCCCGGTCATCATCCTGCGTACGCCGACCGACATTTTCCCGAATATTAATATCCCGGTCATCGCCGTTGCCTGGCAGTACACCGGCCTCGATCCGGAACAGATGGAAGGGCGGCTCACGACTCCGTTCGAAAAAGCGGCCACGACTCTGGTCGACAACATTCAGCACACCGAGTCAACCACTTACAACGGCGTTTCGGTTGTGAAGCTGTTTCTGCAGCCGGGCGCCAGTATCGATACGGCGAACGCGCAGGTAACCGCGGTTTCACAGTTCGAGTTGCGGCAATTGCCTCCAGGCACGCTGCCGCCGGAAATCATCAACTTCAGCGCTTCCAGCGTCCCTATCTTGCAACTGGGCGTCTCCGGGAAAGGGCTCGACGAGCAACAACTCAATGATGTAAGCCAAAACGCGATCCGGCCTCAGCTGGTCACCGTTCCCGGCGCGGTGTTGCCGCAACCATACGGAGGTAAGCAGCCGCAGATCACCGTCAACATGGATGAGCACCTGATGCAGTCGAAGGGTGTTTCTCCTGGCGACCTATTGGCGGCGCTGAATGCCCAGAATGTAGTTTTGCCTTCCGGAACAGCCAAGATCGGCCCGGCCGAATACGACGTGCGTACCAACTCCGCGCCGCGCACCATCGCCGACCTCGGCATGCTGCCGATCAAGAAGGTGAACGGGGCGATTGTTTATGTGCGCGACGTGGCCACGGTCAGCAGCGGTTCCGCTTTCCAGACCAACATCGTGCGCCAGAATGGCCATCGTGGCGTGCTGATCACGGTAATCAAAGCTGGTAATGCGTCGACGCTGAGTGTGGTGAAGGGTATCCGCACCTTGCTGCCGCGAGTACTGCAGACCGTACCCCCGAACCTGAAGATCACGGCTCTGAGCGATCAAAGCCAGTTTGTCCGCGGCGCGGTTTCGGGCGTCATTCGCGAAGCAATTATCGCCGCTGCGCTGACAGCGCTGATGATTTTGCTCTTCCTGGGCAGTTGGCGCTCGACCATCATTATTGCGATTTCGATCCCACTCTCGATTCTCAGCTCGGTGGTGGTACTCGGCCTTTTGGGGGAGACCATCAACACCATGACGCTGGGCGGACTCGCGCTGGCCGTCGGCATCCTGGTCGACGACGCGACGGTGACGATCGAGAACATCGAGCGCTACCTGGAGAACGGTTACGAGCTGCGCGAGGCGATCCTCGAGGGCGCCGCGCAGATCGCCGTGCCCGCCCTGGTATCGACGCTTTGCATTTGCATCGTGTTTCTGCCGATGTTCTTCCTCCAGGGAGTGTCGCGTTACTTGTTCGTGCCTTTGGCGGAGGCGGTCATGTTTGCCATGATCGCGTCTTATATTCTTTCCCGCACCCTGGTGCCCACTCTGGCCATGTATTTGCTGCGACCCAAGGAGCATGGGCACAGCCGGAATCCGCTGGTCCATTTTCAGCGCGGCTTCGAGGCAGTCTTCGAGCGGGTGCGCGGGGCATACCAGGTATTGCTTACGCGGTTGGTTTTCGCTCGGAAAATCTTCGTGCCTGGATTTCTGGCGGTATGCGCCTGCGGCTTCCTTCTGGTGCCGTTCCTTGGGCAGGACTTCTTTCCCAGCACCGATTCCGGCGAATTCATCCTGCATATGCGGGCGAAAACCGGAACCCGTATCGAAGAGACGGCGCGCCTGGCCGATCAGGTCGAGACAGCCATTCGCAAAGCGATTCCGAACGGGCAAATCAACAACATCCTTGACAACCTGGGACTACCTTACAGTCCATACAACACGATGCACCTTACCTCCGGCATCGTCGGGGCGGAGGACGGCGACATCCTGGTTAGCCTGAACGAGCATCACGGTCCTACGGCAAATTATGTGCGTGAACTGCGCAAGGATTTGCCGCGCGAGTTTCCGGGAACACTGTTCTATTTTCTGCCTGCTGACATTACGACACAGATTCTGAATTTCGGACTTCCAGCTCCGATCGACATTCAGCTCCAGAGCGATGACGTTGCGGCCGGCACGCAGCAGGCGTCCGCCATGCTCGATGAGCTGCGAAAGGTCCCCGGCCTGGTGGACCTGCGCATTCAACAGCCAATGGACTCTCCAACACTCGATGTGACTTTGGACCGAACCAAGGCCGAGCAGGGAGGATACACCGCGCGGGATGTTGCCCAGAGCATGTCCAACAGCCTGAGCAGCAGCTTTCAGGTTACGCCGATGTTCTTTCTCAACTACAAGAACGGCGTGAACTATACCCTGGCTGCCCAGACCCCGCAATACCGCATGGATTCGCTCCAGGATATTGAGAACATCCCGATCAACGGATCGGTTGCGGCGCCGCGTGCGACTCCCGAAGTGCTGGGGGATTTGACCTCGATCAAGCGCGGCGAGGAGATGGCGGTGGTTTCCCATTACAACATTCGCCGGGTCGTCGACATTTACGGAGGCGTGCAGGACCGCGATCTGGGTGCAGTGGCCAGGGATGTCGAGGCTATCGTGCACCGGCATGAGAAGAATCTGCCGCGCGGCATGTTCGCCACGGTGCGCGGCCAGGTGCAGACCATGCGCAGCAGCTATCTTTCGCTTCTGGGCGGACTGGCGTTCGCGATCATCCTGGTGTACATGCTGATCGTGGTCAACTTCCAGTCCTGGCTGGATCCTTTCATTATCATCACCGGACTTCCGGCTGCCTTGACCGGCATTGTCCTGTTCCTCTTCCTGACTCATACCACGCTCAGCGTTCCTGCGTTGATGGGCGCGATCATGTGCATGGGCGTGGCTACCGCAAACAGTATCCTGGTAGTGGCGTTCGCCAAGGAGCGCCTGGCCGAGCACGGCGATGCCATCCTGGCGGCCATCGAGGCGGGCGCAACCCGGTTTCGGCCTGTCTGCATGACCGCGCTGGCCATGATCATCGGCATGGTGCCAATGGCCCTCGGATTGGGCGACGGCGGCGAGCAGAATGCCCCGCTCGGGAGAGCGGTCATCGGCGGCCTTCTCTGTGCCACGGTGGCAACGCTTGTTTTTGTGCCTGCCGTCTTTTCCATGCTTCACAGCGGGAATGGGGAAGGCAGCGCGGCTGAGCAGAAGCATACGCAACAGCCACAGCACGTTTGAGACGCGGGAGACTGGGAGACACAATGCAGACCAAGGACGATGTACCGAGCAAAACGGCAACCGGCGGAAGCCACGATGCGTACGGCGAAGACCGGAACGTAACGCTGGATGGGCAAAGACCGCTTGGGCGCGGGTTTGTCATCGGCGCCGTGGTGGGGTTGCTGGTGCTTGGTTCCCTGATTGCGGCAGGCATACGTACCCGGCTTCATGCAGAGAAATCTCTGGCTACGGAGGCCGTGCAACAGGATGTGCTTTCGGTTGCCGTTATATCGCCTTCGCGGGGCGCCGCCGCCCAGGAAATCACGTTGCCTGCAAATACGCAGGCCTATATCGATACGCCGATTTACGCTCGCACCAGCGGCTACCTGCGCCAGTGGTATGCGGATATCGGCGCCCATGTTCACGCCGGAGAGTTGCTGGCTGTTATCGAAACTCCGGAATTGGATGAGCAAGTGCGGCAGGCACAGTCAGATCTGGCAACCGCACAGGCCAATCTGCAACTGGCTGAAATCACTGCGGCGCGCTGGACCAAACTGCTGGCCAAGAATGCGGTTTCCAAACAGGAGACAGACCAGGCCACGAGCGATCTTAAGGCCCGCCAGTCCGCCCTGTCCGCTGCCCAATCCAACGTCAAACGCCTGCAGGAGCTGCAGGGATTCGAAAAGATATACGCGCCCTTCGATGGAGTGATCACGGCGCGCAATATTGATATCGGATCGCTGATCCAGGCCGGCGACAGCAATTCGCCGCAGGCCGAGTTGTTCCATATATCGGCAACCGACAAGCTGCGTCTCTTTGTACCCGTGCCTGAGGTTTACGCAAACGAGGTACGCAATGGCAGCCACATCGTCGTAACCTCGGACGCTCTCCCCAATGAGAAATTCACCGGAACCGTAGTGCGTAATTCTGACGCGATTGATCTGGCAAGCCGGACACTGAATGTGGAAGTGGACGTGGTCAATACCAACCACAAGCTCCTGCCCGGGCAATATGCGTTCGTCCATCTGCCTATCCCGCCCTCCGCTTCTTCCATGACATTGCCTGCGAGCACGCTGCTGTTCCGGGCGGAAGGGCTGCAGGTTGGGGTTGTGCGCGACGGCCGCGTGCAGTTGGTGCCGATCGAGATTGGCCATGATTATGGGGCCAAGGTGGAGGTCACGTCCGGTCTGAAGCCTGAGGATCGGGTGATCGTCAATCCCCCGGACTCGCTGGCCGAGGGGGAGCGTGTACAGGTAGAAAAGGGCGAAACGGAATGAAGCGCACCCTCGCAGTTGCAATGGCGGGCGCACTGCTGAGTCTCTCCGGCTGCATGGTGGGTCCCAAGTACAAAACCCCGGCAGCCATCACCGCTCCAGGATTCAAGGAAGCGCCGCCCACCTCGTTTTCCGCAAACGATGGATGGAAGCCCGGCCAGCCGAGCGACACCGCGCTCAAGGGTGATTGGTGGACGGTGTTCCAGGACTTTCAGTTGGATGCGCTGGAGGCACAGGTTGACGAGGCGAACCAGACGCTCAAATCGGCAGCAGCGAATTTTCGCGCAGCACGGGAGCAGATCGGCTATGCGCGTTCCAATGAGGCTCCGACGATCGCTGTGAACCCATCGATCTCTACCATTCGCGACTCGGCCAATCAGCCTTATTTCAATCAGAACTACGCGAACAATGGTGGAGGAAGCTTTGCCCTCCCCGTCGATCTGAATTACGAAATTGATTTATGGGGCCGCATCCGCCGCAGCGTCACGTCGGCTCGGGAACAAGCCCAAGCCAGCGATGCCGATCTGGAAAGCGTCCGGCTAAGCCTGCACGCGGAACTGGCGCTCGACTACTTTGGACTACGCGAGGACGATGCGCAGGAAAAGCTCCTGGAGGACACGGTGAAGGCGTACCAGAGTGCGTTGCAGCTCACCCAGGATCGCTTCGACGGAGGTGCAGCGCCGCTATCGGACGTGGCCGAGGCAAGAACACAGCTCGACCAGGCGCGGGTGCAGCTCACCGATATCGAAGTTCAGCGGACGCAATTTGAGCATGCCATCGCGGTCCTGATTGGTAAGCCTCCGGCGGAGTTGACGGTGCCGCCGACCCCGCTGGACCAGGCGCGCCAGGTGCTGCCTGACATCCCTGGAGTCATGCCCGCTGCGTTATTGCAACGCCGGCCGGATATCGCAGGCGAAGAGCGACGTATGGCGTCGGCAAACGAACAGATCGGGATCGCCCAGGCCGCCTTCTATCCCACACTCTCGTTGAGCGCCATTGCCGGATTCCAGGGCACCTCGGCGTCGAACTGGTTGAACTGGCCCAGCCGCTTCTGGGCTGTCGGGCCGGGGTTATCGGAGACGCTGTTTGACGCCGGCCGCCGTCGCGCCGCCAAGCACATCACGGAAGATCAATACGATGCTACCGTGGCCGATTATCGCCAGACCGTGCTGACCGCATTTCAGCAGGTTGAGGACAATCTCGCCGCTCTGCGCGTGCTCGAAACCGAGGCAAAGCAGCAGCATCAGGCTACGGCTTCCGCTGAACAATCCCTCGATCTTTTTCAGACTCGTTATGAGGGCGGAGTGGATACGTATCTGCAGGTGATCACCTGGCAAACCGCGGCCCTGAATAATCAACGCAATGACCTGGACATCCTGCAACGGCGCCTTGACGCCAGCGTTCTGCTGGTCAAGGCTCTGGGCGGAGGATGGGATACGTCCCAAATGCCCCGGATGTAAGGTAGTCTCTTGAGTGCATGGGACACTCGCTCGCACTGGTGAATTGTTCGCAATTGCTGACGCTCGCCGGCCCCGATCGTCCGCGTGTGGGCCCGGAGATGCGCGAGCTGGGCATATTTTGCGATGGAGCCTTGCTGGTCGAGGACGGGAAGATTACAGCTACCGGGTCGCGCAGCCAGATTGAAGCTCTTCTGGACAGCGACGCGCAAGTGATTGACGCAGGCGGGCGCGTCGTGGCTCCCGGGTTTGTCGATGCGCACACCCACCTTGTCTTTGCCGGCAATCGCGCAGATGAATTCGAGCTGCGCTGCACGGGCGTCACGTATCAGGAGATAGCCAGCCAGGGTGGCGGGATTCTTTCGACGGTGCGGCGGACTCGGGCTGCATCGGAAAGCGAACTGGTGGCGATCGCGGAAAAGCATGCCTCCTGGTTTTTGCGCAACGGCACGACCACCATTGAAGCCAAATCAGGCTACGGCTTGAGCGTCGATGCGGAGATGAAAATTCTCCGTGTGGTGCAGCAGACGGAAAAGATGACCCCATTGCGCTGCGTTCCGACCTTCCTCGGAGCGCATGAAGTGCCGGAGGAATTTCGCGGCCGCACCCACGAATATGTGGAACTGGTGATCGGAGAGATGCTTCCGCAGGTTGTGGCGCAGAAGCTGGCGCGCTTCTGCGATGTTTTTTGCGAGCCACATATTTTCGATGTGGATGGGGCGACGCGAATTCTGGAAGCCGCGCGAACTCTGGGTTTGGGACTGCGCGTTCATGCGGACCAATTCAGCTGCTCGGGGGGAGCGTCGTTAGCGGCGCGTCTGGGAGCGTCTTCCGCTGATCATCTGGAGCATACGGATTCCGCTTCGATTGCCGCCCTCGCTAAGGCCGGAGTGCAGCCGGTTTTGCTGCCGGGCTCTGTGTATTCGATTGGCTCGAAGCATTATGCTTCGGCAAGGGCGATGATGGACGCCGGACTGGCGGTGGTGTTGGCGACCGATTTCAATCCGGGTTCTTCGCCGATCGCATCTATGCCTGTCGTTCTGTCGTTGGCCTGCACTCAGATGAAGATGACTCCAGCGGAAGGGATGACCGCGGCCACGATCAACGCCGCATGGAGCCTGGGCCTTGGTAGGGAGGTTGGCTCCCTCGAGCCCGGCAAGGTAGCCGACTTGGTCGTCCATGAAGCCAATGACTACCGGGAGATTCCATATTTTCTCGGGACCCAGCGACCGGCCATGGTTTTTGCCGAGGGCGAGCGCCTTGTTTAAATATCGCGGCGCGCCGCCGGCGTTCTTCAAATATTTTGTCAGACTCTCACGGGCCTGGATTACGTGTGTCGCCGAAAAATCGCTCCTGCGGCTATCGTGCGTGACAAGTCTCCGAATACCTCACGAGCGCTCCTGCAATCCGGCCGGGAATCCATCGATACTGACCGCATTCTTCAATTGCCGGTATTCTTCCAGGCCCTCTTCACCCTTCGCGATAGCCCAGCGAGTGAGGGTCGGCCGTTCGTCGACATATTCAAACAACGGCACGCCAAATCCGCACGAAGTCTGAACCAGGTCAACCTCCAATATGACGATGTGCCGCGCTCCCGGCCGTTCTCCCTCTGGAAATTGTTCCGAGAGTAAATCGCGATAGCCTGCGCTGCCACGCCGTAGGATCTTACCCTGTCCATAGAGGCGCAAAATCATGGGCGCACCCGTAAAGGCACAAAACATGATGGTCAGGCGTCCATTCGCCCGCAGATGGGCTGCAGTCTCGTTCCCGCTGCCGGTTTGATCGAGATAAATGACACGATTCGGAGTCAGGATGCGCAAAGCGGCTCCGTCTTTCGGGGATACGTTCACTCGCCCCTCCGCAGCCGCCGAGGCAACAAAGAAAATCCGCTGCTGCAGAATAAAATCGCGATGCATTGCCTCAATGTGAGGGAACTGCTTTCCCATGAATGGACCTCGTGTGGACTCCTATTATTCTAGCGATCCGACGTCGAGGCTGTTGTCGCCAATCTCGGCGGCTTGTACTATGCTCAAGTTCACTTGCGAGGTCAACAATGCGAGCATCGTTAATAATGTTCAGTTTGGCGGGAGCGTTTCTGGTTCCCCTTGTAACTCACGCCAGGGCGGCCGAATTTCCCTTTCGGGACCCATCCCTTCCCATCGAGCAACGGGTTGCCGACCTGGTAGGCCGATTGACGCCGGAAGAGAAGATCTCCCAGATGACGATGACCGCCGCTGCAATTCCACGCTTTGGCATCCCCGAATACACGTGGTGGAACGAAGGGCTGCACGGCGTGGCGCGCTCGGGCTACGCTACGGTTTTCCCGCAGGCCATCGGATTGGCCGCAACATGGGACACCAAGCTGATGCATTCGGTCGGCGACACCGTCTCCACCGAAGCGCGCGCCAAATATGCCGATGCCATCGCGCACGGCAATCATCGGATTTATTTCGGCCTCACCATCTGGTCGCCCAATATCAATATCTTTCGCGATCCGCGATGGGGACGCGGACAGGAGACGTACGGCGAGGATCCGTTTCTTACTTCACAAATGGGGCTGGCCTTTATCACGGGGCTACAAGGAGACAATCCCAGGTACCTGAAGGTTGTTGCTACTCCCAAGCATTTTGCTGTTCACAGCGGGCCGGAACAACTGCGGCACGAATTTAATGTTGACCCCTCGCCCCAGGATCTCGAGGCGACGTACTTTCCCGCGTTTCATTCACTGATCGACACGGGCAAAGCAGCGTCCACGATGTGTGCTTATAACTCCGTAGACGGAGTACCCGCATGCGCAAACGACATGCTCCTCAAGAAGACACTCCGTGGCGAATGGAAATTCGGCGGCTTTGTCACCTCGGACTGCTGGGCGGTGACGGACATCTGGAAAGGGCACAAATTTACCTCAGATGAAGAGCACGCAGCGGCGCTCGCCTTGCGCGCGGGAACGGATACGACTTGCGGCCCGGAATTCGCGGCTCTCAAGCAGGCGCTCGACGACAAGCTGGTAAGCCAGACCGATATCGACACCGCGGTTAAACGCCTATTTACGGCGCGCTTTCGCCTGGGCATGTTCGATCCACCTCAGGACGTTCCCTTTGCGCAGATTCCAATGAGCGAGGTCGATTCGCAGGCCCACCGCGAATTGGCGCGACAGGTAGCGCGTGAATCGATGGTTCTGCTCAAGAACACGGGCGGCGCGCTGCCTCTGCAAGCGAAGGGCAAGACCATCGTGGTGATCGGCCCGAACGCCACTATGTTGGAGTCGCTGGAAGGCAATTATTATGGCCAGCCCAGGCATCCCGTTTTGCCACTCGATGGCGTGGAGAGCCGCTTCAGCGATGCCAAAGTCCTGTATGCCCAAGGATCCTCGTATGTCGCGGGCTTCCCCGTGGTCGTGCCCAGGACGGTGTTGCGCAGCGGCCATGAGGTGGGGCTCAAAGGGCAGTACTTCCGCAATGCCCAGTGGCAGGGCCAGCCAGTGCTGACCCGCGTTGACAAGCAAGTGGATTTTGACTGGAACGCTGCTTCTCCGGCAGAAGGAATACCGGCCAATGCGTTCAGTGTCCGATGGAGCGGCTCCATTGCTGTGCCGGGCGCGGGCGATTACGTTTTTGAGATCACACCCGAACATTGTTCTCCCTGCGATGGCACAGACCAGTTCCGATTCTTCCTGGATGGCAAACAGGCCTTCGAATCGGTCCGCGATCAGAAGCAAGTCAGCGGCAAAGCCTCCTTCAACATGCATTTCAACGACACGGCGCCGCATGCGATCCGGGTTGAGTATGCCCACACGGCCCCGATGTTTGGCGCAGGGATTCACCTCAAGTGGCAGCCCGAGGCATCTGTCATGCGTGATCAAGCGGTTCAGACAGCTAAACAGGGGGACCTCGTGGTGGCATTTATGGGCCTGTCTCCGAGCCTGGAAGGGGAGGAGATGCCGGTACATCTTGAAGGCTTCAGCGGCGGCGATCGAACCAAGATCGATCTGCCGCAATTGCAGGTCGATCTGCTCCAGGCCGTGGCCGGCACTGGAAAGCCATTGGTGGTGGTTCTGATGAACGGCAGCGCTCTATCCGTCCCGTGGGCCACGGAACACGCCGCGGCGATTCTGGAAGCCTGGTATCCAGGGGAAGAGGGGGGCGCCGCCATCGCTGAGACGCTGGCGGGCGACAACGACCCGGCCGGACGGCTGCCGGTGACGTTTTACACTTCCGTAGGTCAGCTACCGGCCTTCGAGGATTACTCTATGGCCGGACGCACCTACCGCTATTTCTCGGGACAGCCGCTCTACACCTTCGGCTACGGGTTGAGCTACACCACTTTCGCCTTCAACCATCTGAAGTTGTCACAGACGGACCTGAAGGCTGGAGATCCGCTGACCGCGGAGGCGGACGTGACGAATACGGGCAAGCGAAAGGGAGAGGAGGTCGTGGAGCTCTATCTCCGAGGGCCGCAAACAGAGGGCGCACCGCTGCGTTCGCTGCGTGGCTTTCAGAGAGTAATCCTGGACCGTGGAGAGACGAAGCACGTGTCGTTTACGCTCACACCGGAGGGGTTGAGCGAGGTCGATCGGGATGGGAGACTCGCCATGGGACCGGGCGACTACACTATCTTTCTGGGCGGAGGACAGCCGGGACAAAGCGCCGGGGTTGAAGGGCGGTTTGTGATTCATGGTCAGGATGTCCTCGAACCTTGATATGCATTCGCACGGCTAATGAGGATTGTGGGAAAACTATTTCTGTTCCTGCTGCTGTCTTTCTGCATCTGCGGATGCGGTGCGACCTTTCGTTACCACCCCACGGTAGTTTTCCTGGGCGACTCGATCACTTCCGGATGGGATGCGAGCTGGGCCAACCAACAGCAAACCTTCAGCCAGAACAACTGGCTGGACGTGGGGGTTGTCGGTTTGACCTCAAGCCAGATCGCCTCACGTTTTGACGCTTACGTATCTGACCTACAGCCTAAAGCAGTGCACATCATCGCGGGGACCAATGACGTCTATCCCGGCTGGGTGTTATCTGACACCTCGAACAACATTCAGGCTATGGTGCAACAGGCACAAAAACAGCACATCGACGTAGTCATTGGGACGATTCCTCCGTGGGGACCGGGTGCTCTTCCCGAAAAGGCGGATCCGAGCCAACAACGGTTCCAGCGCATCGACCAGCTCAACCAATGGATAATCCAATTTGCCGAGCAGCAGGGCATTCAAGTTGTGGACTACCACTCTCTGCTGGCCGCTGCCAACGGGGAAAACTATGTTCCCGCATATACCGTGGATGGCGTCCACCCCAGTGCTGCCGGTTACGCAGTGATGACACCTCACACCGAACAAGCCCTGAATACGGAAATGGCTCTGATCCCAGCCCAGGGATTCGAGCTACAATCTCTCCTGCCGGGAGGCGTTTTTCTTGATCTTTTCCCATTGCATGCAGGCCTACCCATCCGTGGCCAGCGCCGCCTGTAAGATACTATGAAACTCCTGCGTTCCTGCCTGCTGGCGATCTCCCTGGTAATGGTTTCCGCGCTGGGATGGGCGCAGATACCGCCCCCGGCGACGCTTGCCGGGATTGCACACGTCGCCATCCGCGTTTCTGATCTTGCACGCTCCCGCGACTTCTATCACAAGCTCGGCTTCGAACAGGCGTTCGCCATCACCAAGGATGGCGTTACCACAGAAGCTTTTCTCAAAGTAAACGATCGCCAATTTATCGAAATGTATCCGCCGCAGTCCGGGAAAGATCTGGGCTTCATGCATCTATGCTTTGAGTCCACCGACCTGGAGGCATTGAACAAGGCCTACCTGGCGCGCGGTCTCAAGCCTACCCCGGTGAAGAAGGCCGGAGCAGGAAATCTGCTTTTTACCATGGTTGGCCCGGAAGAGCAGAACATCGAGTACACCCAGTACATGCCCGGCTCGTTGCACTCCAAAGACAAGGGGTTACATCTGGGGGCGGATCGCATCTCAAGCGAAATCTGGGGCGTTGGCCTCCGTATGGAGGATCCGGTAGTCGCTCGGTCCTTCTACGAGCAGATGCTTGGTTTTCATGAGGCGCCTAAGCCTCTCGAGCCCGGCCTGATCCCCTTGCTTCTCCCGGGCAATTCCGGGGAGGTGGTGCTGATTACACCGAATCCGGATGAAATTCTCTTTTCGGTGGACAGCCTCCGGCACACGGAGTCCCAACTTACCGCGCTGCACATTACTTTCCAAAAGCAAAGCTCGACACTCACCGCCCGGGATCCGGATGGGGTCCGGCTTGTGTTTGCGAGCAGCAAACCGGAGTCGTTCTTACATCTCCCGCAGGTTCATATTCCCTGGCTGAAGAAGCCGTAGGGCCGGCCGGTGCCTTGATTCATGCAACATTAATTGTTCCTTAAGTTACTTGACCCTCTTGCCGGCGAATTGATAGAAGGGTGCCGCAGTCATCACAGCAAGCATGAGGGAACCAAATGATCGCGAATCAAGGACGGCTGGTCAGTCTGATGGCAGGGGTTGCGCTGGGGCTCGGCATCTGGGCGCCCACCGCTACGGCGCAGCAATCATTCCAATTACACAGTACGACCTTTTCCAATGACAGCGAGCTTCCAATCTCCATGATCCTGAATAACCAGGTGAATGGACAAAATACCTGCTCGGCAACCGGGGCGGCCGGGTACGATGAGTCGCCCGAACTCTACTGGACGGGCATCCCGCGGGGCACACAATCTTTTGTGGTGGTTCTCTACGATGTCACCGCCTCGTTCACTCACTGGGGCATGTACAACATCCCCGGTGGTGTGACACAGCTCCCGGAGAACGCCGGCAAAGCCGGAAGTCCTTATGGCTTGCAAATAGAAAATGACTTTGACCTGGGACAGCAATACGACGGACCGTGCCCACCGGCAAATGTAGCCCCTGATACCCACCAGTACGTCTTCACGGTGTACGCCCTGAGCGGGAAGCTTAGCCTTCCCGGATCGTCGAACTTTCCGGCAAACGGGGAGACGCTGTATCACGCGTTGATTCTCGCCAGCCAAAAGAACGAGATACTGGGGGAAGCAAGCCTCACCGGGCTCTATTCGTCCACTCCTCCCGCAAATTGAGAGAGAATTGAACATTCCGGCGGACGGATGTATGCGCGGCAGAGTTTGTAACCGTAGTAGTGCGTACTCCGTCCGTCGATGTGCCTGATTCAACCCCACCGCGCATTTGAACCCACCTTGCTATAGCAATATGTTCACGGGCCGGCTCTCCGCTGACTCTTCTGCGCTAACGCAGCCGTATATGACTTGATCATTCGCTTGGGAAAATCAAAACAAATTAATATGTGACCGGGACTGACCTCTAGCGGAATGCTCTTCACCGTGATACACCTAGTAATGGTCAAAGCCGAGATGTGCGGCTGAGGCCAGTACTTAAACGTTAAAGTGCAAACCCCAGGGTGTAATTTGATCATAGATGTCTTTCGGATTCAGGTAATTATTCCCCAATTCTCCGCTCGATCGCCGTGGCACTACCGGGTAGCACCGACGGGAAATGTAACGGTAACTGCTTTGTAGATTTGTTCGCCGGTAAATAGTTCACAGTCCAAAGAGCAGCCAGGTATTTTCTTCATCTCCCCGATCATTGCTTTGCTTTCTGAGTTCGATGATCGAGCGCTGATTCCTGCCCTCATCACGATCGATGTGGGCCCGGCCCACTTTTTCTCCTACGACAAATCATTTGAGTATTCATACGGGAGTTCACACATTTTTGCGTTCCAACGGCGGGAATTTGCTCCTTGGCGCCAGACCATTTTTTTATTGAGGTCCACGATGAAATTCGCACTTACCGTGATCGCGGTATGTCTTGCGAGTGCTTCCCTGAATCAGGGAGCGTTTGCCCAAAACACAGTGACGCTGACGCAAGAGGATCCGCAGGGATACTTTTGGGACGCGGGAAATTCGCAATATGGCCAGAATGTTTTGCAGATCTACCAGGCCTTTGTACCCAATGAGCCTTCCCAGGCATTCACCTGGACACCGGCGCCAGGTGGTTTCACAGTGTGTAGCCTGAAGGTCTGCTTGTCTGACGACGGTCAGGGCCACGTGTTGATGAGCGGAAAATCTGACGTTTTCACGATTACCAATCAAAGTGCGGTTCTCGACGTGAACACCGGTAAGTATGTTGAACAGTCCTCTAATCCGGCGAATGGTTCCCAGCTCTCGATGGGCACGACTCCGGTTGCGTGGAAGTTTGCCTTCGCGGGCAGCAGCAGCAGCAGTAGTGGTGGAAATATCAGCAGCGGCCAGGTCCCGATCATGCCTCTGGGCGATTCCATCACCGAGGGTTGGGCCACTGCCGCCACCTTCGCTCAAGGTGGTTATCGCTGCCCGCTCGCCTCATTGCTGCAGAACGCGGGCGTGTCGTTCAGCTTCCTTGGAGACAGCGCCGCTCTCGAACCCGGTGTTGTGACCAACTGCCCTGAGGTGAACTGGGAAGGACATGGCGGATACGACATCGCGAGCATTCAGGGTTTCGCCGACAGTGATGGCTCGATTCGCGTCTTGCAGCCGGAAATCGTTCTTCTCCTGGCCGGCACCAACGACGTTGCTCAAGGAGAGACTTCCGCAGTCTCAGGGCAGCTGACGAGCCTATTAAGCAATATTTTTGCTCAGGATCCGAATGCCTGGGTCATTCTCTCGACAATTCCTCCGATGAATCCCAATGCCTCGGCCGCGTCTTCGAGCGTCGCCGGATGGGCAGCGCAGGTTCCGGCTGCCAATGCACAGATCAAGACGGTTGCGGCCCAATTCTCGCGCACGACACTGATTGATTTCTATTCAGCGGCGGTGGGGAACGTGGGCGCTAATATCGGCTCGGATGGGATCCATCCTACCGTGACGGGCTATGGCATCCTGGCAAGCCTTTGGTCCAACGCCATCACGGCTCACCTGGCGGGTAAGTAGGAGCCAACCCAACTCGGAGCGGGGCTGACGTCTGCATGAGAACCAACATGCAACGGCGGAGGCCCCCGCTCCGGACTCACGCAGATCTACCGGGGCAAACGATCTTGGTCCACCAGACGCGGGATTGTCACCTCGACCGGAGAACCATGGGCCTTCGCCCAGGGAGGCGGGAGCTGCTGTTTCTTGCTGTCGCAGATGATTTTCGAGAAAGCGTACCCATCCGTCGAGTGGATCGACGGGCCATCACTCCTCTTTCGAAATTCCGGATTGCCGGGCACGCGAGACAACAAGCATTCCCTTGCGGCTTGACAAGAAATCCGCGCGCCGACGATAGTGCAATCTTCGGTAGTGAGGAGATGTGTGATGCTGACCAGACGGGAAGCCATAGTTGGACTCGCGGGCGTCCTGGCCCAGACTGCGCAGCAGTTGCCGGCCAACCGGAATGTGAAATGGGCGCTTGGTTCCAACCTGTGGAACTCTTTTCCTGGGGCCCGGTTTACCGACATCCTGGATGTAATGCACGACACCGGATTCATTGGACTTCGCCTCACGCAATATCCGCAGATTCTCACCAAATACAACGTCACGCCGGAGCAGATGGAGCGGGAGCTTTCCCGGCGCGATCTTCATATCATCACGATTTCCTTTAACGGCGCGGCGGACGATCCGGCAAAGCATGCGGAGATTCTGGCCAACGCGCGGAATGCGATGACATTCCTGAAGCGCTTCGGAGCAGACCAGCTGGTGGTCTTCTCTCCTACGCGCGGCAAACCGGATTCTGCCTTTGCGGTCATGTGCCGCTTCTACAATCAACTCGGCGAAACGGCTGGGGAAATGGGATTCAAGGCCGGCTTGCACAATCATCTGGGGCAGATGGTGCAAACTCCGGAAGAGATCGACCGCTGCATGGCACTGACGGATCCCAGGTTGTTCTACCTGGCTCCGGACACGGCTCACGTCTATCTCGGCGGGGGCGATCCGCCGGCCATCATGGAGAAGTACAAACAGCGGTTAATGATGGCCGACTACAAAGACGCAAAACGGGCCGGCTTGACGACAAAGTACCTGACGAACACGTACGATCTTGGGGATGGCGAGATCGACTTTCCGGCCTGCCACCGCGTACTGCGCAGCATCCGCTACCAGGGTTGGCTCTGTGTAGATCTTGACATTGCCAGAAACGGCCCACGCACCAGCTACGAACGCTGCGGAGGCTACGTGGTGAAGGTCCTGGAACCCATTTATGTCTGAAATCACCCGGCGGAAAATGATAAAGATGACAGCCGCTGCTACGGTGTCAAACTATCGCATCCTGGATCCTCACGTACATGTCTGGAAACATGACCTGCAGTTTCCCTTTGCTCCCGGAGCAAAGGTTCCAGATTACGACGCGACTCCGGAGATGCTGCTGGCGCTGATGAAGGCAAATGGCGTGCAGAAGACAGTGATCATCCAGGTCATCCATTACCGCTACGACAACAGCTACCTGGCGGCCGTGCTTAAGCAATATCCGCAATTTTTTCAGGGCGTTTGCCGGGTGGATCCGCTGGATCCCGCGGCGCCCGATCATCTCTCGCAGATATCCGCGCAACCAGGTTTTCGCGGAGTGCGTTTGAGTCCGGCAGGGGATGCCGGGGGAGATTGGATCCGCAGTCCGTTGATGCCGCCTCTCTGGAAGCGCTGCGATCAACTCAAAGTTCCCATGACCCTGCTGATGCCGATCGGCCGTGTACCGGACGCGCAGAGGCTGATCGAGACATATCCCGATTTGACGGTGGTGATCGACCACATGGCAGATTGCCCTGTAGACCACCCGGAACAACTGGAGGCCCTGGTCGCGCTGGTTCGTTATCCCAGGGTATTCGTGAAAATCTCGCACACCTGGTCGCTATCCAGGCAGGAGTATCCCTGGCTCGACTCCCAAAAATTGGTGAAGCGCCTGTACGACACCTTTGGCCCGCAGCGTCTGATGTGGGCAACAGATTGGCCCATTGCGAAAGAGAAGGCCAGCTACGCGCAAAGACTGACCGTGGTGCGCGACGATATGAAATTCTTGAATGCCGAAGACAAGAGCTGGCTGCTCAGCAAAACGATAGAGCGCGTATGGCCGTTTCCCTGAGCTTTTAACTTGTCCCAGGGCAAATCAAAAGCAGGGTGTGTTTTTCAACCAGAATGCAGCGAAGTGGGGAGCTCTGCGGTTTCTCTTCTGGCAAACCTGTTTGCTCATTAGCCTCGCCTAAGAGCTGAAGAGCTTGATCATCTTGTCCCGGGAAGCATCCACGTGGGTCTGCATGGCTTGGCGGGCTTCGACCGGCTCCCTTCGTTCGATGGCCCGGAGAATGTCTGAGTGCCCAATCCAGCCGGGTACGGTTTGGGTGCACAGAGTATCGAGGCGGGTTACGTAGCTGAGGGTCAAGCCGAGTTGGCTGGTGACTCTTTGGTTGCCGGCCAATTCGCTCAGGCGCAAATGAAAGGCCTGATTGGCCTGCAGGATTTGCTCCAGGCTGGCAGCGGGGTTCTTCTCCGGCTCGACGATCGCACTCAGCTCCTTGATCTGCTCGTGGCTGGCGGTCTGGGCCAGCTTTTCCGCTGCGTAGGATTCCAGAAGCTTGCGGTACTCATACATGTCCACGATGTCGCGCACCGAAATGGGCGTTACCATGAAGCCTTTACGGCGAATGCGGGTCAACCAGTGGTCCTGCATCAGGCGGGTGCAGGCTTCCCGTACCGGAGTCCTGCTGGTGCCGCAGCGCTCGGCGAGGTCGGCCTCGGACAGGAATTCTCCGGGCGGAAGCTTGGCGGTGATAAGCCACTCCCGCAGCAGACGATAGACGCGCTCTACTTCTCCCAGTTTGTCGGCTTTGGCTCGGGCTGGCTTGGTCAATCCGCGGTCACCCGCGTCTCTTCATATTCGGATTTTTTTTCAATCTTCTCTCTCCGCAGCATCGTCGTTACCTTGGCCTGCGTCTGTCATCATAAAGACGAAGGCACGTTCACAGGAGTTGCTGATGGTGATTCCAGCAATCGAGCGATTTCGCAGGCAGTTTCGACAGCTCAGCCTGCTTTGTCTTACTTTAGCCGCGTCCGTGGCGATTGCGATGGATCAGTCCAAGCCCGCCCATCCGCCCATCCCGCTCGATCGCTTCATCGACACCTATGAAATCTACTCGCTCCTGATGCCCGGGCAGGTTTTCAGCGACATGGACGCCGGTCAGCCCTGGGCCATCAACGACACTACCGTAAATGAAGACGACATGGACCCGAAGCTGGCCCCGGATGCAACACTGCAGCCGCCGGCAGACAATCCGCGCGCATTCAAGGAAGCGCTGAGCGATTACTACCAACGCAGGAAAGAGCGTTTTATCCTGACTCGCCACTTTCAACTGAACCGCCCTTACGTCCTGCTCAAGCCGGACGATGCGGCGCAGATGAAAGCAGCCAAGGGCTCCGTCAATGCCAGCTCCGAAGTGCAATCGGCTTTCCGGGATTACCTCGGCATCACGTATTTCAGCGAAGTCTACTTTAACCAGCAGCAGAATGCCGCCCTGGTCTATATCCTTGACTGGTGCGGCAACCTCTGCTCCCAATCGCAATGGGTTTATCTGGAAAAGCAAAACGGCGTCTGGGTACGCCGGTCCGGCAAGGCTCCCGCGCAGACATAAAATTCCGGAGGACCCAATGCGGTTTGCAGCATTCGTGATGGCCTGCATGGTTTGCGGCAGCGCCTTTGCTCAGAAACCACCCATACGAGTCGCTGTCGTTGGCCTGGAGCACGGCCATATAGCCGGCTTCCTGAAGCAGTTCCCAACCCAGCATGAAGTAGAACTCGTGGGCATCGCCGATGCAGACCAGGCACTGTGTCACCGGTATCAGCAGCAGTTTCATCTGGACCCGAAGCTTTTCTACACGCAGCTGGATGCGATGGTCGCCGCGGTTCATCCCCAGGCGCTGCTGGTCTACACCTCGGTAGGGAAGCATCGCGAGGTCATTGAAGCCGCGGCAGAGCATGGGCTGAGCGTCATGGTGGAAAAGCCGCTCACGATGTCCCTTGAGGACGCGCTGGCCATTCGCCGCGCCGCCCGGGAACATCACATCCAGGTCCTCGTGAATTATGAGACGACGTGGTACGCGAGCAACCGCGCCGCTTACGATGAGGTTGCGAAAGGCGCCCTGGGCGACATTCGCCGTATAGTCGCGCACGACGGTCACCAGGGACCCAAGGAGATTGGCGTGCCGCCCGAGTTCCTCAAGTGGCTGGAGGATCCGGCGCAGAATGGCGACGGAGCTCTCTATGATTTTGGCTGTTACGGCGCCGACCTGGCCACCTGGCTCATGCACGGAGAGTCCCCGCTGAGCGTTACCGCGGTGACCCAGACGGATAAGCCCGAAATCTATCCGCGCGTAGCGGATGAGGCCACGGTGATCATCCGTTATCCGAAAGCGCAGGCGGTCCTTATGGCCTCCTGGAACTGGCCGTTCAGCCGCAAGGATATGGAGGTGTACGGGGCGACCGGCTACGCCATCACGGTGGCTTCGGACAAACTCCGCCTTCGGACCAAGGGGGAGAATGAGGAGACGCTGGAGACTGCGCCGCCGCTGACGCCCCCCAATGACGGTTCGCTGCATTACCTGGCGGCAGTCCTTAACGGGACCCTTAAACCCGAGGGGGACCTGACGGCGCTCGATACCAACGTGGTCGTAATGCAGATTCTGGATGCGGCCCGTCAGTCTGCCCGGGAGGGCAGAACCATCAAGCTCGCGCCCTTGCCGCAATAGCCAGCGCCCGATGTGCGTTCAGGTGAGCGGATGCCGGCCCCCGTCGTCCTGCTCGCCGAATCGCGTCGTGGGGTCTGCCGTGCATCACCTCTGAGGGCCGATATTTCCGCTTCTCTCCGCACAGGGTGCAGACTACGCAGACCGTGTTGGCGGGGAAGCCGTTCGTTCCGGCTGGGACATCGTGGCCGCATTTCTTGCAGCAAACCACACAGCATTTGGGGAAACGAAGAGCACGCATGCCATCCAATATAGGGGAATAAAAGGAGAAGATCAAGAGGAGGAGTGTGGGGGGCGGGCGGGTCGCGCATAGGGTCTCGCGCGGCCAGCGCTAAATCGCCGCATTTGTGAGCTCGCTTTCCCCGCAGAAATCCGGGGGCTCCCTCCCGATCACGATTTAAAGCCCAGCTCGAAGCGTCTTCGGATTTGTTCCTGTGTCCGGATCAGAACCCTAAACCAGTTTTCGCGTCAGACTTTGACTTCTGTGCTTTGATCCAGCTTTCGGTGCGCGCATCCAGCATATCCAGGGGCAACACGCCGCCGTTCAACATCTCGTCATGGAACGTCCGGAGGTCGAAATTGGTTCCCAGCTCCTTGCGGGCGCGCTCCCGCAACTCTGTGAATTTCAACTGGCCCAGCTTGTAGCTGAGCGCCTGCGCAGGCCAGGCGATATAGCGGTCCGTTTCGGACTGGATCATCGGTTCATCCACGGTGTGGGATTTGCGAAAGAAATCCACCACCTGATCGCGGGTCCAGCCTTGCGAATGGATTCCGGTGTCGACCACCAGCCGTACCGCCCGGAATCGCTCGCTGGCAAGCCGGCCGTAATCCGAGACGGGATCCTGGTAGAACCCGACTTCCTTGCCGAGCTGCTCGGCGTAGAGCGCCCAGCCTTCGATATATCCGGAATTAAAAGCGTGCTGGCGGAACTTGGGAAGGCCGGTCATCTGCTGCGCGACCGAGAGCTGCATGTGATGCCCAGGGATACCCTCGTGGTAGGCTGTGGCTTCATCGTCGATGAGGGTGCGATGGGCAAAGTCCGAAGTGGCGACGACCACCCGGCCGGGCCGCTTCCCGTCCGGAGTTCCTGTCTGATAGTGAGTGGCCATCGCCGATTGAAACGATGGGATAGCCTCCACGGTGACCGGGGAACCCGGAATATAGGTAAAGAGCTGCGGCAGCTTTGCCTGCATCTGGGCAAGATAGCGGCGGTAATCGTCGAGAATCTGTTCGGCCGAGGTCGGAATGTATTTTGGATTCTTCTTGAGCGAGGCATCGAAGGAAGCAATGTCGGGGAATCCCTCCTGATGCGCAATCGCCAGCATCTGCGCCCCGATTCTATCCATCTCTCGCAGCCCGAGCTCATGGATCTGGCCGGGAGTCATATCGCTGACGGTGGTGCGCACACGGATGTAATGCAGGTATCTTTCCTCGCCTCCCGGTAGTGAGGTTACGGAAAGCGTCGTGCGGCCGTGAGGAGCATACTCCGTGGCTACAAAATTTCCGAATGCCTTGTACGCCGGCAGCACCTCGTTGTTGACGACTTCGGTGATCTCCCGCGTGAGCCGCTCCTGATCCGCGGCCGAGATGCTGCCGGGGAACTTCTTGGTCGGCCGCAGGAAAGGATCATCCGCGATAATCCCCTGGCATTGGCCGGGGACTTTCTCCAGCAGAAACCGAACCGGCATCAGGTGATCTTTTTCGCCCTGACGAAGTACCTCCTCTGTCTGAGTGAAGACGCGCGGAATCTGGTGCAGGCGTGAGATGTAGTCTTCGTAGTATTTGACGCTGCTGAACGGAGAGGAAAGGGGTAGATCCGCCAATTCCGTGTGCGGCCCGCTCATCTGGGACAGAGGCATCTCAAAATCTTTGAATGCGTATTGCTCGTTGCGCCGCTCAAGGATCCGGATCATGAGCTGATGGGAGAGGAAGTCCTGCTCCGGGAAGCCGTCAGTCGAGATTGCCTTCAGGCGGGTAAGGAACTGCTCGTCGGTGGCATGCTCGTGTGCGGCTTCGGCCAGGGAAACGTCGTCCAGGCGGTCGTTATATCGATAGTCGCCATAGGCGGTCGCGGTTTGCGGCGAGGCCTTGAGGTCGGACTGATACTGCTCTTCAAACAGCGAATTCTGTGCCGCAATGCGGGAGGCGACGGAGGCAGGAGGAGCGGCCATGGAAGGAATAGAGGGGCAGAGCAGGGCCGCAGCAAGGGCGACCTCTAAAAGATTCGTACGCATGTAGAGAAGAGACTAGCAGTTCAGCAAAATGTCAACCTGGATTGAGCGGGAATCCGTTGCGACGGTCAGGGGCATATCGGCCTAGCCGTTTCGGACCCCTCTGGGCCTGAAGGCTACGGAAGTTGCACCGCGAAAATGTCCGGGCTGAAGTCGTGCCCTGATAGAAACCCGAATTTTCACGCAGATTCTAAAGCCCTGATCTGCCAATCGCGATTTATTTCAGGGGCGGCCGGAGGAATCCGAGGTACAGCGGGCAAGAACGATGGTAATATCGTCCGGCTGTTCGGCAGTGCCGATCCAGTCTGCCACTGCGCCGGCGACAATCTCCGTGATGCGCGATAGCGGTTTGTTCCGGTGCTCCCGGATCAACTCAATCAGCCGGTCTTCCCCGAATTCGCCGAATTCGTTCTCCGGCTCGGTGACACCATCGCTGTAGGCGACAAAGATGTCCCCCGGCTGCATCACCAGCGTCGACTCGTCGTAGGTGACGCCGTTGAACAGGCCCACCACAGTACCGTTGACCGTTAGTGGCGTGACCTCGCCCGAAGCGCGCAAAATCAGCGGGGGCAGATGTCCGGCGTTGCAGTAAGTCAGTACTCGCGACTTGGCATCGTAGCAGCCGAGAAACAGCGTTGCGTATTTTGCCGCCGGGGTGCTGCGATACAACTGGTAATTCAGCGTGGTCATGAGCGTGGCCGGCGACATTTGCCCGTCTCCGGCATCGCCGCGATCATACAATCGCGAATCTTCCCGCGCTCCATAGGCCAGCGAAGCAGGAATTAATGCCATTTCGGGCTCTACAGAATAGGCGCGCACGAAAGCATGCACGGTGGCCATCAGGAGGGCCGCCGAAATGCCCTTTCCGCTGATGTCTCCCACGGCAAGAACCAGCCGGTCCGAGCCCAGGGGAATAAAGTCGTAATAGTCGCCGCTAACCGTGCGCGCGGGAACACAAACCCCATGGACCTCCAGGGTGGGCAAATTGGTGACCCGGCCGGGGAATAGCAGCTCCTGCACTTCGTAGGCGATGGTGAGTTCGTTCTCCAGCCGCTGTTTCTCTTTCTGCTCATCGATCAGTTTGGCCAGCGATGTGGTCATGGAGTTAAATGAATGGCCAAGGGAAGCCATCTGGTCGCGGCCCCGGAGCGCGACACGATGGGTGAGGTCGCCGCGGTTCACGTGTTCCGTTGCACGATAGAGCTCTGCCACAGAAGCCGTCATGCTGCGCGAGAGACGAATGCCGATGTAGAGCGCAACAATTTCGATGACCCCGAAGAACACCGCTATGGTGAACAAGATATCGCGAGCGGCCAGGAAGCGATCGCCCATCGTGGCAAATAAGGTGGCGTAGAGCACGGAGGGCCGGGTGACGACTCCGATTCCACCGGTTTGCTTCGCCCCGGTTTGCCAGTCGATCACACTGAAGAGTGTGCCGAAGCGTAATGGCAGATCGAACCAATGAGAGCGCGCCGGTACGAACCCCGCATCCACCTGCTTGTGCGCGTGGCCATCGTCATCAGACAGGGGAAGAAGACTCACTGCTCCCAAGCGATCGGAGGTTGGTTGAAGCAGTTCGGGAGTGATGGGGATATCCGAGACAACTGCCAACGCGCGTTCGCCCATGTATTGAAGCTTCACCGCGCGTAAATGCAATTCGTCCTTGTCGACCACGAATCCGGTGAAATCACCGCTGATAAACGGCGGCAATTTTTCAGGCCTGGCCGCAAGTGGAGCTCCTCCGGTTGAGAGCACGAACCCCTCTTCACCCCTCCAAACCGTGACCGTTCGCCGCGGAAATCGCTCGTCCGATGCCCGGATGAGCTCTCCGGCGATCGATTCCGAAAGTTTTCCGCTGCGCTCCAGGGGGAAGATCTGGGCCGTCAGCGCATCATTCGCCGCTTGCAGGTGCAGCAATTCCGAATTCAGGTCCGAGATGGCGACATAGGTTGCAAATTGGCCTGCGAACAGGTACCCGGCAATGCCGCCCATCAGCAATAACAGCAGAATCGGCATCACGCCGATAAACAGGTAGGTGACGATCAGGCGGTTGCGCAGCCGCCACATGAGCGGCCGGTAACCCCACCTGCAGAGCATCAACAGCGCAAAAAACCAAAAGACAATGGTGGAGAATGCCGCCCAGCCGCCCACCCTGGCTCCGAGCACATCCGCCACCCAGAGCAGCAGGGTCAGGACACCGAGCCAAAGGGTTGTGCGGCCCCATTTCGTCACAGGGCGCAGCATGCGCATCATCCCGGTCCTGAACTCTCTGGTTGGCAGATGGCTCGCCATTCAACTTTGCACAAGGACAAATGCTTTAGTCCTTAGTTTCCTCGTAGTATAGGCCAGTCGCAGGACCGGCTTTTTATTTGCGATGATGAAGAGATGTTGGTGAAAGAACAGTCTCGGGTTCTGGCTCTGATTGAAAGCGGCTTTGGATCAAAGCGCATCCTGGTGATCGGCGATGTCATGCTCGACCGCTCTACCTGGGGCGAGGTGGATCGAATCTCGCCTGAGGCCCCGGTCCCGGTGCTGCGCTCGGTACGCACCACCAGCGCGCCCGGTGGTGCGGCTAACGTCGCCATGAACCTGGTTGGCCTGGGAGTCAAGGTCACGCAGGCAGGCTTTTGGGGTAATGATGCAGAAATGCGGGAACTGAGTGCCACCCTCGGTTCGGCAGGCGTGGATGCTTCAGGCATGATTGCCTCCGGCCACTCGACGATTTCGAAAACCCGCATTGTCTCTCGCAATCAGCAACTGTTGCGGCTCGATGTGGAGAGCGCCGCGCCTCATCCGGAAGAAGAGCATGAGGCACTCCTCCAGCGTTCGCTCGAACTGACGCGCACGGCCGACGCGGTCGTGCTTTCCGACTACGACAAAGGCGCCTTGAGCGGACGACTTTGCCAAGCGGTGATCGCACTGGCCCGGGAAAGGCGGATTGCCGTCCTTGTCGATCCCAAGGGACGGGACTTCACCAAGTACACCGGCGCCACCACCATTTGCCCGAACCTCCAAGAACTCGGTCTGGTCACCGGCATCAACAGCCGTGATGTTACAGAGCTGCTGGCTGCAGCGCAGAGACTGGTCCGTGATCTGGGCATCGATTACATGACCGTTACCATGAGTGAAAAGGGCATTCGTGTTCAGTACGCCGATGCCTTCTTCCATTCTCCGACCCGCGCGCGGGAAGTCTTTGACGTGACCGGCGCCGGCGATACGGTCATCGCGACTCTGGCGGCATCGCTGGCCGGAGGACTTGACCCGGAGACAGCAGTCACGCTGGCGAACGTGGCCGCGGGCATCGTCGTGGGCAAGAGGGGGACCGCACCCATCTCGCGCAATGAACTGGTCGCCGAGTTCACCACGTCTTCGCAGATGAAGGGACGGGACAAAATTCTCGACCTGGAGCACCTGTTGGTTCGCCTCGCGGAATGGCGCGCCACCGGCAATCGCATTGTATTCACCAACGGCTGCTTCGACATCCTGCACGTGGGACACATCACGCTGCTCGAGCAGTGCCGCGATTTCGGCGATAAGGTGGTCGTTGGCGTTAATAGCGATATCTCCGTAAGAGGACTCAAAGGGCCCAGCCGGCCCGTGGTCGGCGAAAAGGAACGGGCGCGTGTGTTGGCTGCGCTCGGCGCAACCGACGCGGTCATCATCTTTGACCAGCCCACGCCTCTTGAGCTGGTCCGCTCCCTCCGTCCCGACGTCCTGGTAAAGGGCGGCGACTACACAAACGAAACTATCGTTGGTGCAGAAGACGTGACCACCTGGGGCGGCCGGGTGGAAATTGTGCCCACCGTAAATGGAGTGAGCACAACCAACACCATCCGCAAAATGACAACCAACCACTAGGCTTCACCAGGGAAGCTCAGGGGCTATTGATGTCTGCAAACTAATGTCCCCTCAGTCTGTTTCGAGGCAACTCCAAAAAACGCTTTGTATCAGGGCACGACTTCAGTCCCGCAAAAGGCCAGAATGATGAGGGCTTTCGCCCCTGTGGGCACACTTTTCGCTCTCCAGTCGCCTTCGAGCAGCGTTCACCGTATCAACCCGCCAATCGAACATTACATCGCAGCGTTCAATAAGCCGCTTCTCGCTGGCAGAAGATCCTTTCCTTATTCATTCCTCATCGTATCCATCGGATCCACACCGGCGGCTCTCCTTGCCGGAACCCACGCCGCGAACAAAGCAAGCAGGAGCATGACGGTGGGCACAGCACAGAATGTCACCGGATCGAGAACGCCGACGCCGAACAAGAAGCTGCGCAGGAATTGCGCCAGCAGGCCTGCCGCCACCAAGCCGGCCACGGATCCTCCCAGAGCGAGCAACAGGCTGTGCTTCATGATGCCGCTCACAATTTGCCAGCGGGTAGCGCCCAGCGCCAGGCGGATGCCGATCTCCCGCGTGCGCCAGCTCACCACGTAAGCAATCAGGCTGTAGACGCCCACGCCACCGATCAGCAGCGCCAAACCTCCGAACGAAAGCAGAAGCATGGCCAGCGATCGAGGAGCGGAAACCGACGCCGACACCACTTCGTTGAGGCTCCGGACGCGGGTCACCGGCACCAGCGGATCTACCTCCTGCACCAGTTGGCGCAGTTGGGCTGCGGCTTCTGAAGCGCCGGCACGGGTGCGAAGGAGGACATACATCACCGGTTGCTCGCGAGTCGAGGTCATGGGTAGATACACCTGATCACCAAAACGGCCTGCGAGATTGCTGCCGTGCGTGTTGCTGACCACTCCGACCACCACGGCAGCAGCGTTGCTGTTCCAGACCGCAGGAGTCGGCTCGTCAGATACGTCAAGAATGTGCCTGCCAATGGGGTCCTGGTTTGGCCACAGCCGTTCCGCCATGCTTTGGTTGATCACGACAGCGTGGCTTGATCCGGATTCATCCTGCTCCGCCAGCAAGCGCCCGCGCATCAACGGAATGCCCAACGTCGAGAAGTAGTCTGGGGATACCGTTCTTCCGGTTGCCATCAAGGCCCCCTGACGCGGATCGCGCGGATGACCTTCAGCGTCGTAAACGTAGTTGTCATCCCATCCGCTCAGAGGCAGGGAATCCGTGAGGGCAATGGCTTCCATGCCCGCGAGACCGTGGGCGCGATTTAGCAGGGTGGCAAAGAATGCGTGGCAGCGTCCCTTTTCCTGGCATGCCGAGGCATCCAGCGAGACCTCCGCGGTAAGGATGCGGTTCGTGCGAAAACCCGGATCCACCCTGGTCAACCTGTAGAGGCTGTGCACCAACAATCCGGCCGCAGTAATCACGACCACTGACAAGGCAATCTGTCCTATAACCAGCGCGGTTGAGAGCCTGAACTGCGATGCTTTTCCGGCTACGCCGCGGCTGGCCGCGCGCAACGCCTCCTGGAGGTCAGTCGTTGCCATTTTGCGCGCCGGAATCAACCCGAAAAGTAAGCCGGTCAGCAACGAGGCACCGGCTGCAAACACAAACGTTTGCCCGTCGAGAGAGATCTCCTGGATCCGCGGCGTGTCGGGCGGAAGCAAAGAGACCAAACCCCGCAGGCTGGCCGACGCGGCCAGAAAACCGGCAACCCCAGCCAGGGCGCCCACCAGGAGACTCTCCGCAAGCAATTGCCGCATCAGTCGAGCCGAAGAGGCACCGAGCGCCCCACGAATTGCCATTTCCCGCTCGCGCCCAGCAGCTCGTGCAAGCATCAGGTTGGCCACATTGGCGCAGGCGATCAGCAGGATGAGCCCTACAGCGGCAAACAAGAGAAGAAGCCGCGGGCGAGTCGCCCCAACCTCCGACTCGAGCAATGGGACCACCGTCATATCGGAGGCCCAGATATCCGGCATCCGCCATGGAAACAAGGGCAACAGAGCCGCGTGCAACCGGTGCAATTCCGACTGGGCTTGGGCCGGCGTCACCCCATCCTTCAGCCGCCCAAAGATACGAAGGTCGAAGCTGCGCCACGGGTCGGTCGGATCACCACCCTTGAAGGCGACTGGAATTACAAACTGGGTGTCGCTATAGGGAAATCGCACCCCGGCGGGCATCACGCCGATGATCCGGCGGGAGATGCCGTCAATGCGCACCGTCTGTCCAGGCACGCTCGGATCTTGTCCGAAGCGCTGCTGCCAATAGCCATAACTCAGAACCACAACCTGGTCGCGTCCGGTTATCCCATCCGCAGGGGAAAAGAAAGTGCCGAGGGCGGGGCGAATTCTGAGCGTGTCGAACGCGTTCACCATCACTTCAGCGCCAAACACGCGGTCGGACGAGTCGCCCGCAGCCACATTCGATTCCACATCGGCGCCAAACCCGCTGATAGCGGCGAAAGAATCGGAATGTTCGCCCAGGGCCCGGATCCAGCCCTTGGGAAAGAAGCTGGTTTGGCCGGTGCCATACTCGACTCGGACCAACCGATTCTGTTGCGGAAACGGCAGCGGGCGCAGCATGATGGAGTTCACCAGCGAGAAGATCGCAATGTTGGCGCCAATCCCCAACGCCAGGGTCAGCACCGCGGTGAGGGTGAATCCGGGCGACTTCCTCAATTGCCGCAACGCGAATTTCAGATCATTCAGCATATGGCGTGGGGAATTGCATGCCGTCTGCCAATCGCAAACTGCCGAAAATGAATAGCTAAGGCAGCGGCGCGCGCGTAGCGGTTGTCCACAAGCGCGACTCTTTGTCCGAAAGTGAACACTAGCGGGCGATTAGGCTGGTGATGCGGGAGCGGTATCCTCGACTGACGGGGAGTTTGTGCCCATCGGACATGGTGACAAAGCACTCACCGTCGTTTCCGTCCGTGCGGAATTCCTTGACGTGCTGCAGATTCACGATTGCCGAGCGATGAATGCGCAGGAAGATCTCGGGGTCGAGTTTGGTTTCGAAATTGGCCATGGTATTGCGGAGCATGTGGCTTTCTTTGCCGGCGCAGATCCTGACGTAATTTTCTTCTGCCCCTATCCAGCGGATCTCCGCAATGGGCAGGAAGAGAATTCGCCCTTTGGACCGGAACACCAGCCTGTTCGTGTATTCCTTTTTTTGTGAGGACCTGGTGGTCACGCTGGTGCGCCGGCGCTCCCGTTGTTCACGAGCATGTTCCAGCGCAATCCTCAGGCGCTCCCGCGTAAACGGCTTGAGCAGGTAATCTGCCGCATGCACCTCAAAGGCTTTCAGAGCGTACTGATCGTGTGCGGTGGTGAAGATGATGCTGGGAAGGTCGATCCCAGAGGAATCAGTCAACGCGGAGATAACGTCGAAGCCATCCATGCCCGGCATGCGAATATCGAGAAGTAATACGTCGGGATGCGTGAGGTGAACCAGGTCGATCGTTTCCGCGGCATTGGCTCCCTCTCCCACCACTTCAATGTCGGGCTCCTCGCGTAACAGCCGCAGCAGCTTCTGCCGGGCGAGAACTTCATCATCCGCGATCACTACCTGAAGCGGCATACAGGGACTCCACGTGTTCACTGCCTGGACTCTTGTCGATCTCCAAAGGGAGTGTGAAGGCGGCGGTGACTTCCCCGGGAGCGACCTCACGAATGGAGAAGCTCTGCCGGCTCCCATAGTGCAATTGCAGGCGAGCTTTGACATTCGCAATGCCAAGCCCGCCCTCTTTCCCCGGCGTGTGCTTTAGGCACCCTGGAACACAGCCGGAATTGCGAATGTCCATGCAAAGTGTATCCCCTTGAATACCAGCATGGATGGCGATCGTTCCTTTACCATTGGATTTCGAGATTCCATGCACATATGCATTTTCAACAATCGGCTGCAGAATCATTGTGGGTACAAGGGCATCCCAGGCTTCCGGTGCAACTTCAATGCTGTGGGATACTCGATCACCGAAGCGGAACTGCTGAATCGATACATAGAGCTGAACCACATCCATCTCTTCCTGTAAGCGAACCTTTTGTTCGTGACCTTTTGCCAATGTCATACGCAACAAACTGCTAAGCCGTTCCAGCATTTCGTCGGCCACGTCAGGGTCGGAGCGCATCAGGCTCGATACGCTGTTCAGGGTGTTGAAGAGAAAATGCGGGTTGAGCTGCATCTGTAAGGCCTGCAACCGGGCTTCGACCAACTGGGCTTCGAGGCGCGAAGCCGTTTGCTCCCGTTCACGAAACCGCTGGTAGTACCCAATGCTGCGGAAAAGAAAAAATCCGATCCAGAAAATGGCTACGTCCGTGATCAGCTCAGACGACAGATTGCGTTCGACACGCGTGAGAAAGTGATAGTGCCTGCCCGGAGGCTGGTAGGGAAAGATTGCGATGTAGAGCACTTCGACGGTAGCCCCGACGAGAATGCTCAAAGGCAGATAGTGCAAGAGCATCTGTCGAGGGGAAGCGCTTTGTATGCTTGCACGCAGGAAGCGCCACATGCCCAGGAAGATCAGACCCCACAACAGAAAATCAAGCGCCCAGGAGGCGAGCGGCAGCCAAAGCGGAATCTTCCATTCGCCAAAAGACATTTCCATGAGGTCCTGGAAGCCGAACAGCAGTCCCATGGCGATCCAACCCGACAGGAAAACCGCCGGGCGCATGAAAAAGGGGCGGCCTGGGTCGGCTGCCTGTTTAGTTGGGCTGTTCGGTTTGATGGCCGGCTTCATGACCTACTTTCGGATCTTGCCCAGCAGAATACACCTCCTGAATAGGGAAGTATTTTGGGTTCATTTCGCCGGTGAAAAGAAACAGGTCGTGATTAGGATGCGCTTGCATCCACTCCGCTACTTCATGCTCCGCGGCTGCGGTATCACTTACAGACCGAGCGATGCGCAGGAGTTCGCGATGCAGATATTTCCCTGCCGGAACCCCACCCTGCAACACTGCGATGCGGAACCAACGATATGCCGCGGTTTGATCCTTAGGCAAAAGCTTTCCATCGCGCGCCAGCATCCCCAGCACCGCAGACGATTGCCAGGAGCCGGCGCCGGCAGCGGACAGCAGCAGGCTGGTGGCTTCCTGCGGAGCCTGCGGCAGTTCCGGATGGTTCACCAACAACAGTCCCAGACCATGGATCGCGGGCACGTAACCACTGGAAGCGGAAAGCCTCAGAAGCCTGGCTTCATTTGCTGGATCGGCCACGCGGCCAGGTTCCTTTTCGTCCATGACTACCAGGAAAAACTCCGCCTCCGGGTCGAGCAATTTGGCGCCCGCCTTGAACCACGCTTGCGCGGCTGCATGGTCCACAGGAACGCCGGATCCCAGATAACTCGCCAACCCCAGATATGCATCCGCTCGTCCGTCCCGCTGGGAGGCAGCGGATCGCAACAGTCGCAGTCCCTCCTGAGCATCCTGCCTGACGCCGTCCCCTCTCATGTAGAGCGCTGCCAGATTCACCTTGGCTTCCGGAAGGCCGGCTAAGGCGGCCCGCCCGTACCAGCGAAGCGCCTGCACCTGGTCACGGGGAACGCCCAGCCCGGCGATATAGAGATAGCCGAGGTAGTTCTGCGCCGCGGGATTGCCGTGGTCCGCCGCCTTGCGATACCAGTATGCCGCCTGCACCAGATCCTTCGGCACTCCTCTTCCGGCGAAGTAGTCAGCCGCAAGTTCCAGCTCCTGCTTGACGAATCCCTGCGCCGCTTTGACCTGTAGGGTTGCCAAGCTGGCGGGCTGTTGGTCCGGCACGCTATCGCGGGTCGCGTGCAGAAGAGGAGCCACCATAAGGAATGGGAGCAAAGCAGAACGGCGGACGAGCCATGCAGGTAAGGGCATTGCGACACCTCACACTGCCATCCTTACTGATCCGGTAAGGCCTCCTGAGACCGTATATTGCCAATTGTTGCGCGAGATACGCGGCAAGGCGGTCACTTATCCCAGCCTCGGCGCCGCTCGTCACATATCGGGATGACTTTCTATTTTCTGCGGCGAATCATCACCGCGGCCGCAGAACTGAGCAGAGACACGGTCACGACGATGCGAAGAGCGCGCCTGGCATGAGGAAGCTTCGGCGGCTCGAATTCTGCTCCCATCAGCGGCGCCGCGACGCGCTCACCGTCATAGCTATTCTCGCCCCCGAGTCGAACACGCAAGGCGCCGGCCATAGCGCTTTCCGGTTGTCCCGCGTTAGGGCTTTTGTGCTTGTTTCTGTCACGCATCCAGGTGCGAAAGGCCGAGCGGCTGTCCCGGCCGGCTGCCAACACGATGGCGAGCGCGGTCAGGCGCGAGGGCAGGTAATTTGCTGCGTCGTCGAGGCGGGCCGCTGCTTTGCCGAAGTAGAAATAGCGACGGTCCGCATGGCCGATCATGGAGTCCAGAGTATTCACCGCCTTGTAGGCCATCGCCCACGGCACCCCGCCAATCGCCATATAGGCGAGCGGAGCAACAATACCATCGCAGGCGCTCTCCGCCAGCGTCTCGATCAAAGCGCGACACACTTCTGTATTGCTCAGGGAATGTGTGTCGCGACCCACAATCCTTGCCAGCCGTTGCCGGGCCTGGGGTGGTTGATGAATTGTGTTGAGGACAGCCCGGCTCTCATCCGCGAGATTCCGCGAAGCCAGGCAGGTCCAGCCCAGCAGGATCTCGGCTGCTGTACCCCAGCCCCGGCCATGTGCCCATGAGATCACTTTGTATGTAATCAGGTATGTTCCGGCCACAATGCCGGTAGTGAGCACGGCGCCGGCAATCAGTTCCTCTCTGTCACTCTGACCTGGCCGGCGGAGCAGTCTTTCGGCTAATAGCGCAGAGCGTCCTATCAATCTGACCGGATGTGGAAGCCATTCGGGATCGCCGGCAATCCAATCGAGAAGGCTCGCCGCGGCAATGACAGTCATTCGTAGCGCAGCCCCACCCAGGCAAAGATGCTCCGCATATCGAGGGCTGCGCTCACCTCCCGCGCGAGGCGGTCGAGCGACTCTTCACGCTGCGCCTTCCAGGGAGCGAGGGATGCCGGAGCTACGAGACCGCAGTGGCTTCTCGCTATAGATAGAAACTGATGACGAAAGCCATCCTCGTCAAAGATCCCGTGCAGGTAGGTGCCGAACACACACCGATCGGCGCTGACGCACCCGTCGGGCTCTCCGTTATCCAGTGTGGCGAAGGGCTCTGCTGAGTCCAGATACGAAGTCCGGCCGACATGAATCTCGTAACCGGCAACGCGACCGTCCTGCAGCGTGTGGCCGAACAGAGCCCGGTCTCGCACGGAGCCCGTACGTAAGCAGGTTACCTTTTGTGAGTCCATGCTTGTTGTAATCGGTAGCAGCCCGAGTCCTTCCATGCGGCCCGGTTGCTCGACTCCCTCAGGATCGTCGATCTCCTGGCCGAGCATTTGCATACCGCCACAGATACCAATCACCAAGCCGGCTTGGGCGTGTTGGCGTATAGCGCCGTCGAAGCCATGAATACTCAGCCACCTGCGGTCGCTCATCGTTTGCTTGCTACCGGGAAGAATGACGACGTCGGCGTGGGCAAGAAGCTCTGGAGAGCGACAGAACAGCAAATCAACGGAAGACTCGGCCCGCAGCGAATCAAAATCTGTGAAGTTGGAGAAGGACGGCAGGGCCACGACGGCAATGCGCAGTGCGCGGTCAGGTCTGTTCGCGGCTGCCGGCCAGCCGGCGCGAGCGAGCGATGGAAAACCGACGCTGTCTTCCTCGTCCAACACAAGGTTAGGCAAATACGGCACGACGCCAAGACACGGCTTTTCCAGGCGGGCCTCCATCATGCGTACGCCGGGTTCCAGCAGCGAACGGTCACCGCGAAATTTGTTAATACAAAAACCGCGAACACGATCCCGCTCCTCTGGATCCAGCAGGGAAAACGTTCCCAGCAGGGAAGCAAAGACTCCACCGCGATCGATGTCACCCACCAGAACGCATTGGGCGTCTGCGAGTTCCGCCATGCGCATATTGGCAATGTCGTGCCGCTTCAGGTTGATTTCAGCGGGAGAGCCGGCTCCCTCGAGAACGATCACGTCAAAGTTGGACGCCAGTGTTTGGTAGCTTTCGCGCACCATGGGCAGCAGCTCTTCCACTCGCCGCTGGTGGTAGTCAGCGGCGGAGACTTGCCCCCAGATCTTGCCTCGCACCACGACCTGAGACGAGCAATCGCCGGAAGGTTTGATGAGCACCGGATTCATGTGCACCGAGGGCGCAACTCCAGCGGCTTCCGCCTGGAGTGCTTGGGCACGTCCGATCTCCAGCCCTTCAAACGTCGCGGCCGAGTTCAGAGACATATTCTGCGACTTGAAGGGAGCAACACGGTATCGCTTCTGCGCAAAGATGCGGCAAAGCGCCGCCGTCAGCAACGATTTGCCGACGTGGGAACCAGTACCGAGCACCATGATCGCGCGGGCTTGGCTCACACGATCTCCGTTCCAAGGCTTCGAAAATGAAATGTCATCGCGACCGAAGCGTAGCGTCGTGGAGAGCCTGTCCTGAGCCAAGTCGAAGGAGACCTGCTGTTTTTTTGACCAGCACCACTCTCACCAGGCCCGAGACCACTTCGGCCCGGGTTTTGTATCATCGCGAAGCCGAGCATCGACCCCGGCATTCACTTCAATCAACCGGCCAAACAGCCAGATCAGATCTGAGAGGCGATTGAGATACGCCAACACTTCCGGCTTGACCTCCTGCCCGCTCTCCGCCAGCCGCACCGCGTTGCGCTCGGCCCGACGGCACACTGTACGCGCAACTTCGTACGCAGCAGACTCGGTATGGGCGCCAGGCAGAGACCAGTCGGCAAGAATTCCTTCCGTAGCCTCAATCTGGTAGACGAGGTTTGTGAGGAACTCCACATCCTCAGCCGTAATAAACGGCTGCGGCTTCCGGCTCTCGGGAGGTGTGGCCAATGCGGACCCGAGGCGGAAAAGGGTCTTTTGAATCTGTTCCGTCCAGCCGGTAATCTCATGGTTATGACAGATGCTGCGAGCGAAACCGAGCACGGTGTTCAGTTCGTCGACGGAGCCGTACGCTTCCACCCGCAGATCCGCCTTCGAGATGCGAATTCCGCCGGCAAGCCCGGTCTGTCCTCCATCGCCGTGTTTGGTGGCAATACTCATGTGGTTTCTCCTTTCGCCTCATAGCGCATAACGCAGCAATGCGGCCGCGTTTGCTGCCAGGCGTCCTGCTCCGAAAATCCGCACAGACGTTGCAAAACTATCCGCAACACGCCGGCATGCGTGACGACGGCAATCGGGCCCGGTTCATTTTTTACAAGCTGGCCTATTTCTGCGATGACGCGGGCCTCAAAAGCCGTGTAGGTCTCCCCGCCCGGCGCCGGAAGGTGTGGGTAAGCAGCCATCCACTTCTGCGCATATTGCGGATCCAATTGCTCTATCTGCTCCCATCTCAGGCCTTCCCACTCGCCGAAATGGATCTCCCGCAGAGCCGGCCGCGACACCTGCGGAATCGATTGATCCTCCGCGATTGCGCGGGCGGTGCTTTGAGCACGGCGCAGGTCACTGCTGTAAACCGCGGTGAACGAATCTCCCGAGAGCTGCTGCACCAAATGTGGGAGCTGCGCCCGGCCCCAATCGTTAAGATCCGGATCCGAATGGCCGCAATAGTGGCCAGCCATCCCGGTCTCCGCGTGGCGAATGAGAACAAGGCGGCTCACGGCTTCCAGACTCCGCAAAGATATACAGCGATCTCGGTGATCTGAGTAGTGGCGCCGAAACAATCTCCGGTGATACCGTCGAATTTGCGCATATACAGCATGCCGCTAAGGCAAGACACAGCGACGGCGACAATCAGCGGAGTGATCGAGGCGCTACGGAGCGCGAAAACGACAATCGCGAGAGACAATGCGGACCCAAAGACGAGCGAGGACGCGTTTGTCAACCTGGCAATACGCGCACCCTGGCCGTCGCTTCCTCGCGCCGGCGGAAGATAGTAGCTGAGAGGAAGCGCCGACCAGCGGCTCAGCACGTGCGCCGAGACAAGGTAAGCCATGAAATGTTGGAGTGGCAATTCCGCCAGCAGCACAGCGCGGCCAATCAGTGCGAGAGCCAACGCCGCCACCCCGTAACTTCCGATGTGGCTGTCTTGCAGGATCGCCAGGCGTCGCTCACGGGTCCATCCACCGAAGCTGTCGGCGACATCGGCAAGACCGTCTTCATGGAGGCAGCCGGTGATCAGCACCAGGTAGAGCAGAACGATCACCGCGGAGACCTGCCGGTCCAGATGTGGCGCAAGCGCCTTCTCAAGCAGCGCCGCCCCCAGACCAATCAACAAGCCAACCAACGGAAAGAACTTCACTGCGCGCGCCAGGCCATCGGGAGCGAACTCGACCCGCGGTGCCGGTAAACGTGTGAGGAATTGGAAAGCCACTGCGATGTCCACAGCGAAGCGTGGGGCGCGCAAGGTCATGCGCTGGCTCCGCTGACGCCCGCTGAGGCAAACGTAGCCATCTCCTGATAGATACGCATTGCCGCATCGAGCACCGGCATGGCCAGGACTGCGCCGCTCCCTTCGCCCAACCGCATATCCAGGTCAAGAATAGGCTCGATGTCCAGATGGGCCAGAAGCGCGCGATGGCCGGGCTCCTGCGAGCGATGCCCGGCAAACAAGTAGGAGCGAACCGCAGGGGCCAGAGCATAGGCGACCGCCGCAGCCGCTGTAGAAATAAATCCGTCGATGACTATAGCAGTCCGGTGGCGAGCCAAACCCAGAATCATGCCGGTCATAGCGGCAATTTCCAGACCTCCGCCGCAGCGAAGAATCTCCAGCGGACCCGCAGGCTTGGCGAAGTGACGGCCCAGCACCGCTTCCACGGTGCGGCATTTGCGTGCGTAGGCTTCGCTATCGAGCCCGGTTCCTCTTCCGGTTACCAGCGCCGGCGGCGCGCCGGTCAAGGCCGCTGTCATCACACTCGCAGCAGTGGTGTTGCCGATACCCATCTCGCCTACCGCGATCAGGTTCTCTTCTTTCGCGCAGGCAGATTCCGCCAAAGCCAGGCCGGCAGAAAGCGCAGCCGCCAGTTCCTCCTCACTCATTGCCGGCTCGCGCAGCATATTCCGGCTGCCTCGACGCACTTTGCGCTGCAGCAGCCCGGCGTGGCTGGAGAGGTCAGCATCCACGCCAACGTCAACCACATTGACTTCTACGTTGTTGAGCCGTGCAAGGACATTGATGCAGGCTCCTCCGGAAAGAAAGTTGAGCACCATTTGCTGGGTTACCTGCGACGGGTAGGCGCTGACGCCTTCCGCCGTGATTCCATGGTCAGCGGCGAACACGTAGACCGATTTATTCACCGTGTTAGTTACATTTCCCTGCCGGATGGTGAACCACTGCGCCGCCAGATCCTCCAGCCGGCCCAGGCTGCCCAGCGGTTTGGTGAGCGTGTCCAGGTGTTTTCGCGCCTGCGTAACAAGCTCCTGCGCAGGGGCGGTGATGGACCCAAGAACTTCTTCCAGGTTGAACAGTGCGGTATTCATCGTGCCTCTTTCCGGTAAAGCTCGGCGCGCTCAATAAGGAGCGGGTGACGGTCCGGCGGGCACTGAAAAGCGCGTTCCAGGATCGACGGTTTCAGCATTTGCTCCGGGCTTCCGCCAGCCAGCGGCTGCCCGGGCGTGAGCAGCAGGACCGTAGAGAAGTTCTTGTCCACCAGATGCAGATCGTGAATGGAAGCAAGAATGGTCATGCCCTCGTCGCGCAGAAAGTGCAGCAGATCGAGCAGCTCCACCTGTCTTCCGATGTCAAGATTCTGCGTGGGTTCATCGAGCAGCAGCAGGTGAGGTTGCTGCGCCAGACCCAGCGCAATCTTGACTCGTTGCTTTTCACCGCCGCTGAGCTCGTTGAAGATGCGATGCCGGAGGCTCGACAAATCTGCCAGATCAAGAGCGCGGTCCACTGCTTTCCGATCCTCACGGCCAAGGCCGCGCAGCAAGCCAACGTAGGGTGTTCGGCCCTGCTCGACAACTTGCTGCACCGAGAAGTCGAAGGGCAACTCCAGCTGCTGCGGTACCAACGCCACGATGCGCGCCACTTCTCTCAGCGGAATGGTCTCGATCGCCCGTCCCTGCAGTTGAACGCTGCCCGACGCCGGCCGTAACACCCCGGCCGCAATGCGCAGGAGGGTCGTCTTCCCGGAGCCATTGGTGCCGATCAGCGCACTGCAGGTCCCCGCTTCGAGATCGAAGGTTGCCTGGCGCAAGACCTTGTAGTCCTGGTAGTCGAAATGCACGCGCTCCACGCGCAGCAGAGTGCTCATACGGCATAGCCCCGTTTCATTTTGCGCAGCAGGTAAAGAAAGAAGGGGCCGCCGACAAAGGCAATTAAAACCCCCACCGGCACTTCATACGGAGCAAAAATCGTCCGCGCCAGAGTATCGGCAAGCATCAGAAAGATCGCTCCGGCAAGCGCGGTCACCGGCAGCAGGCGAACGTGATCCGGACCCAGCAGCAAACGCGCGATGTGGGGCACAATCAATCCGGCGAACATGATGATGCCGCCGAGCGAAACCGACACTGCGGTCAATAGTGACCCTAACAGGATGATGAATACTCGCGCCGACTCGACTCGTACCCCGAGTTGCTGGGCATACTCGTCACCGAGTGCCAGAGTGTTCAGAGTCCGCATCAGGGGAAGCGCGGCCACGGCTGCCAGCACGATCAGGGCGGCGCTAATCGCGACTTCGGTCCAGGTAGGTATATTGACGACGCCATGTAGCCACGAGGCGAGAATACGATTATTCGTTTCGGCCCTATTGAAAAGCTCGAAGAAGTAACTGGAATTGGTAAAAATGGCGCTGATGCCGAAGCCCGCCAGCAGCAGAGTCACCACATTGGTTTTGCCGCCAGAACGGGCCAGCGAATATACCAGGGCCATGGTAGCGGCCGATCCGGCAAAGGCCAGCAGGGCCGTTGCGCTAAAGCCGAAGACCGACCACTGGGAAAAGAAAACGATCCCAATGCAGGCGCCGAAGATGGCGCCTCCGGAGGATCCGATAACGTAGGGGTCGGCAATCGGATTGCGGAACAGTCCCTGAAACAGAAGACCCGCCATCGCCAGCCCTGCACCCACCAGGCCCGACGCTAACACCCTGGGGAGACGAATCTCGAAAAGAATCAACCTTTGCATCGCATTCGGTGGATGCCCGGTGATGGCGGCAAAAATGGTCCGCGGCGAGATCGCTACGGCCCCGGTCGCCACGGACACCAAGGTCACCAGGCCCAGCACCACAATCAGCAGGACGATCACCACACCCAGGCCAGCTTTAGGGCCGGCGTGACGCGGAGGCTCAGATGGGCTGCCCTGACCGACGCTGGACAAGGTGGCTATTTCAACTGCCAAGACTCGCCTCCAAAGCTGACCTTTATTCCCGCGCGAACGGTGAAGGGAAGCGCGGGGTAACCAAAAGCTTCGCTGTAGTGCTCGCTCAGAAGATTCTGCATATCAGTGTAGGCCGCAAGCGTCCGGGTGAACTGATATCCGCCGCCCAGATCGAGACGTTGGTACGCGCCGTCCAGATTGCGATTCGGGAGTAAAAGCGTATTGCCGAACTCTGCATCGGTAAGATAATCGCTATCGTCACGGCGCCCGACCAGCGTTCCCGTAAACAGACCGTACCACTTCGCGCGGTTATAAGTGAGTCCGAAATAGCCGGAATGCGGAGCGCGCCGGAAGGGTCTTGCACCCACCAAAGGAGAAAACGCGCCAATCGCGATATTAGGAAAATTCGGGTTATAGCTGGGCTGCGATTCGCTGGAGAAAGACTGCTGAACCAGCGCATCCAGATAGGTATAGCCGCCGCGCGCAAACAGATGGCTGCCAATCTTGTACTCAGTCGCAACCTCGACGCCCTGGGCGCGGAAGGCTTGCGAGTTCACCGCCGCTCCAAATTCAACCGCCGGATCGCTGGCGGCGGGTAAGCCAAGCTCGAGCAGCGCCGATTGCGGGACAAATTCGACCCCATTCGTAAACTCATTGTGGAAGTACGTTACGCTCATGCGGGCACGGCCGTTCCAGAATTGCTGATCCACGCCTCCATCGTAAGTGCGTGAGGTCTCGGGGCCAATGGGAGAAACGCCATACTGCTTAATCAACTCGCTACCATCGGGCTGAGCCGCCAGGATGTCATAAAGAGAGATGCTCTGGTAGTAGATGCTCGGCTCTTTGATGCCCTTGCCAAAGCTGAAGTTCAGCTTGGTCCCGCTCAGCAAGCCGGCATTTGTAGGCCGGAACAGGTAATAGGCCAGCGAAGCGCGGGGCGTTGCAGCGAAGCCAAAAAGTCCGTTATCTTCCAGGCCGCTGCCGATCGTGTAATAGAGACGGTTCCATAAGTCTCCCGCAAGCTGAATCGTATAGCTGTAATTGCCGCGTGAGATGGCGGTAGGCGATCCCCCGGACGTGAGCGTCGATCCGCGCTCAGCTTCAAACTTGAAGGCGCCTAAAGCCACAATGTGCGAATTGATCCGGTAGTCGGTTTGGGCATACACGAAGTCACGTTTACTGGGAGCAACGTAATAGTTCGGATAGGTAGAGCCATAACTCGCGCCATATTGAAAAATGGCCTGTCCGCTCGCCTGGTAGCCATTGGCCCCCTCTATGCTGACCGGGGCTCCGAGGTAGACATCTTCATCCGGATTGTAGATGCCGGTGGCAGCCCAATCGTTGTAGTAATAGTTCAGCCGCAAGCCTCCATAACGAATCTGGTTGTGCCAATTCTGTGTCGTCTGATTGTTCCAGGCGCCGCTCAAATAGCTGTCGTGTTCCCGCACGCTGGCGTCATCCGGAATTCCGTACAGCAGAATCGCATTCGGCTGATCCGATGCAACGGTCAGATGGCGCACCGTAAAGCGTAGATCATTCGCGGTGTTCGGAGTCCATCCGAAGTTGCCGGCATAGGTAGCGTTGTGGAAAGCATCGTTCGGATAGTTATTGCGCGTGTCAGTCCGTGCAAAGGCAGAGTAGTAATCGAACTGCCGAAACAGGCCGCTCAATGTGCCCACCTGGCGGAAGGTATTGAAGTTTCCTCCATCGCCGGAATAGGTCAGCAGCGGAAGCAGAGTGTTTCCGCGAGCAGTCGTCAGACTGACTACTCCCGCCAAAGCGTCGGAACCGAAGAGTGCACTGTTCGGCTCGCGCAGGACCTCGATCTTGTCGAAGCCGACAGTATCAATGTTGGCAAACTCTACCACTCCGCCGATGTCATCGGCAGGAACGCCGTCGATCAGCACCTTATTTGCATTGTCATTGCCCCCGCGAATATACAAACCAGTAGTGCCTCCCATCTGGCCCGTCTGTGTCACCTGGGCTCCGGGAATCAGCCGCAGCGGATCCTGCACTTCTGTCGAATACCGGTATTGATCTGCATTGAGCACACTGACCGGCGCCCCTACCTGGGCCTCGGGGGTAGGTGTGCCTGTCGCAGTTACCGTAACCTGCTGGGTGAGGGTCTGGGTACCCAGGGTGATGTCGACCTCAGCTTTTCCCGTGGCGGTGACAAAAATTGGATTGCTGGTGGTGGACTGAAACGTCGGCGCAACCGCTCGCACCTGGTAGCGCGCGGCTTTCTGCAAGTGAAACGAATAGGCGCCGGAAGCGTCTGTTGTGGTCTTCTGCACCACAGACGTTCCTTCGAGCAGTTCAACAGGGGCTGAGGGAATCACCGATCCCAGCGGATCCTTCACGGAACCCTGCAAAGTGCCGCCTTCGGCAGCGAGAGCCAGAAACGGTGTGAGCGCCAGCGGTAACCAAACCGCTAGCCGGCGAAAAGTCGAAAAGTCGAGCATACTTTACCCCCTCGGGTTGGTGAAGCAAGGCCGTTCTCCTGACTTACGCTTCCACGAACCGGGGCTGCCTTCCCAGGAATCCCCCAGTGGCTTTGATCGTCCAACGCCCGGTTCTCAACGCTTACAGTTACGGGGTAGTGGCGGATTCGCACCGCCTTCTCGTTACCTTGCCGTGGTTATGGGTCTGACAATTACTTGAAACAACTTCATTGGTCGTTACGGATGAATCTCCCTCGCCAGTTCCTCCAATGCATTGATCGCGACCGGGCTCGGTTCCTGAATCCCGCTCTCGACATAGAAAACCTTGTCCTTCCGGACTGCAGCCAGGCTGCTCCAGCCGGGCCGGTTTCGCAGCGTATCGATCGAGATCTTTCCTCCCCGGAAGAGCACCAGCGCATCGGGCGCGCGTGCAATCACGGTCTCCAAGCTTACCTGGGGCCAGTCGGGAATGAGATCGTCCGTAACCGACTTTGCGCCCGCCGTCTCGATAATTTCGGTGATGAAGGCGTGCTTTCCAATGGTCACGATCGGGTCGTACCAAACGGGAACCAGGACTTTCGGCTCTGGCTTGCCCGCGGTTCTCGCCTTCACTGCGTCAATGCGCCGGGAAAGACTGGCGTCGAGAGCCACCGCTTCGGATTCGCGGTGGAGCGCGGCTCCCACGCTGTTGACCGAGCGCAGAATCCCTGCCAGGCCATGCGGGTCGACGATATACACCGGAATTCCCACCGATTCCAGGCGAGCCGCGGTGTCTGCCGATGAGGGGATGCTCGTTCCCAGGACCAGATCGGGATGAAAAGAGAGTATGGTCTCGATCGAAGGATTAATCAGGCTGCCGATGCTAGGTTTCTTGAGCGCTGCCGGAGGGTAGCTGGTGTAATCACTGACGGCAACCACATCGTCACCCGAACCGAGCGCGAATACCGTATCGGTCACACTCGGCGCCAGGCACACCACACGGTGGGGATGATCAGGAACCGTCACTTTACGCCCGGTTTCGTCGGTGAGGACTCGGCTGCCCTGGGCCCTCATGACCATCGCGGCCACGAACAGGCCTATTACCAATGTCCGCCGCCAGGGGATCATGACTGGACCTCCGCCTGACCCTTGAGTACCAAGGGCAAACCAGCCACCAGCAGCAGGACATTGTGTGCCACGCGGGCCACGCTTTGATTCATCTCGCCCAAAAGATCGCGGAAGCGCCGCCCCGACGGATATTCAGGCACAACGCCGCTGCCAACCTCATTCGACACCAGCACCACGGAGCAGCCGGGCGCCGCCAGTGCAGAACACAGCGCGGCGATTTCTCGTTGCGGATCTCTTTCCGCCTCCAGCAGGTTGGCCGCAAAAAAAGTAAGACAATCGATGATCATCAGGTCGCAGGAAGGGCCGTGATGGGTAATGGCGTCGGCCAAGGCCAGAGGTTCTTCGACCGTCCTCCAGTGCCGGGGACGTCCATTGCGGTGGCGTTCGACCTTGCCCCGCATTTCCTCATCGGCAGGCTGCGCGGTGGCGAGGAAAACCACCTTGCCCGCGCGCTCACCCAGTCGCTCGGCGTAGCGGCTCTTACCGCTGCGTACCCCCCCTAGCACCAGCGTGACCTTGTTCCGATTTGCGTGCATGCAGCGCCTCTGGCGCAGGGCACAGCCCGGCGCGAAGCGGGATCCAATAAGAAGGCAGCGTCCGTACTGACCAGCAGACTACGTCAGCGAGGTTGCTTTTCCAGCTCTCCCATCGAAGCTGGAACGGCCCGGAAGGGCATCTGGCCGGTCTCCTGACTTACGCTTCCTCAAGCCTGAACCAGCCTTCCCAGGACGTAATCCCAGTGGCTAGAGCTGGTTGGGTTCAAGCTCTCAGCGTTTACAGTTACGGGGTAGTGGCGGATTCGCACCGCCTTCCCGAACACCAGATGGCTCAACGATAACCCGCACAGGAAGGGGCGTCAATGGTGATGGGATCAAAACCTGGCAACGAAGTTCGGCGCGGCCTTACGGCCCGGGACACCTCGTTCAGGCTCCGACCACGACCGGGTCGACGGAAGTTTCAGCAAATGCGGGGAGGGTCAGCGACGGCAGAATGCTGACAATCACGGCATACACTAAAAGTCCGCCATAGAGCGGAGGACTGATAGAGAAGTTCTCGCGTAGTAATTCTGCAATCACCAGGGTGAAGATTAGCGTAGGACTGAGCGCAATGGCCACGCGCAGGCTGCCCCTGTGGCCCCTGCGCTGCATGAAGCGCGATTGCAGCCAAACCACGCCCAGCCGGATGGGGATCATGCAGGCTGCAAGCGCAAACCCATAGAGCAGCGAGGAAGCTACCAGGGCGGCAGACGGCACGCCCAATCCATTGTGAAAGAAATAGAACGGGATGAAGAAGGAGGCAAACAAGCTGATGGCTTCCAGATTCTCGTTGGAGGCAAGCGTCGTGATGCGCTTCTGCAGAGACCGCGCTACCAACCCGGCGACGAATGCGCCCACCAGGTAGTAGACCCCCAACGATTCCGTAATGACGGCGCAGATCAGTCCAGCCATCACCAACAACGAAAATTCAGAGCCGGGAGCGAAGGGTACGACCCACTTGCCGAGTGCAAGAAAGAAAAGAGGCAGGAGGCCGATCAGCAAGGCGATCGCGCCGCCAGAAATAAGCAGGGTCTTTACCGACGAAGCCTGCGAGATCACCAGGAACAGAAAGACGGCCATCACTTCTCCGGCAACCGCGTGAAGCGCCACTTCAGACTGCTCCAGATGATCAAGACCGGAGTGAGGCAGCATGTCCAGAATGAAGCCTGTTGACGGTGTGAGCAGCGCCAGCGCCAGCAGGCAATCGACCTGCCAGCCAAGGTGAAGATAAATCGCGGCCACCCGGGCGCACACCACCAGAACCAATCCGCGTATGGCAAAATTACCTGCCAGCGACGGAAGCTTTTTCCGCAACTCGGCCAGATCGACTTCGAGGCCGGCAAAGAGAAAGAGCGCGGCAATGCCCAGCGTCGACAGGTAGGTGATGACGCTGTCGTGCACCAGAGGCTTGAAAAAGCCGGCAACGATGATGCCAAAGGCAAAGCAGGTAAGCGGAGCGGGTATGCGGTAGCGCTGCAGCGCGCGCGGAATCACCAGCAAGCCGAACACGACGGCCAGGTAAATAAACGTGCTGCGCGGACCTTGCATAGTTCTTCCGTCTGGTCTCTTGGCCTGGTCAAAAAGGAAGGGGAGCGTTTCTACTCTACCGCGCAATGGCCAACAAGGGAAACGGAATTGTTGAAAGTGACGACTTAGCGGGCTCCCAGAACCGGGCTAAAAGTGGCCGTTATTGTTGCGAGGCCCTATCGTCGATCCCTGGCGTGGGAATAGTTAGCCGGCAGAACCGGATAAAATAGACACACCATGGCGAGTACAACCCAGGTCCCGGCATCTTAATATCTTAAGACAAGCTATCGACCCGACCGGGAGCATATCGATGGTGAAGAAGTTCGGTCAGCCAGAGTGCCCCCCAAAACACATGACAGGTGTCATCTCATAATGATCACAACTCGCACTGTTTTTCCCCGGCCACGCAACGCATTCTTCTCGTAAGGTCACGCGACAGCGTGACGGCAAGCCGCAAAAGCTCTGCGAGTGAAATTGGGACTATTTCAGGAACATCATCATGAATCTGGAGTTTCTCTTTCATGTACTGACAAGCGTGTGGCTGGTGGGAGAAGTCCTCATCGCTCTGCTCACTACGACGCGTCCGGGTAAGGGCAAGGTACAAGACCGGGGAACGCAAATCATTCTCTGGGTTGTCATTGTCGCCTCATTCAAAGTCGATGAGTGGATGCACCAGTTCCTCTCAGCGGATATGCCAGGTAGCTACAGCTGGCTGCGGCCGGCGGCCTTTGGGATCCTGCTTCTGGGGTTAGGCGTTCGCGCGACTGCCATCGTTACGCTAGGCAGAGGCTTCAGTGCAAACGTTGCGACGCTCGCCGGACAGAGACTGCAGCAAAGCGGACTCTACCGCCTTGTCCGTCATCCTTCCTACCTCGGGCTGGAGTTGATCTTTCTCGCTTTTGCCCTTCATTCACGCACCTGGGCCTGTTTTGCCGTAGCCCTGATTCCACCAACGCTGGCAGTGTTGTACCGCATCCACGTCGAGGAGACCGCGCTACGCCTGTCTTTCGGAGCCGACTACGACGACTATAGCCGACGCACAAAGCGGCTGATTCCGGGAGTGTATTGAGCCTCTGCAATATCGTTTGCGTGAGAGCGGCTTTATAGGAGCTTCGGCTCACTGTCACCGCTCGAGTTTTGGCTTCACCGCGCGGTTTTCAGCACACAAAACCGGCTGTCCAGCTTGTTCTTCGATTCGACTACAGTGAGGTTATGCCAGCGTTTCATAAGCAAATGAGTGCCGGTCGTCCGACCGTCGAAGACATAGCAAACCGCCGTTGGATTTACATTCCCTACGATCGCTATACCGATCGTTTGGGCCCACTTGCGGAGCAGCCGGCTGCTGACACAGGCATCGTCATCGTCGAATCGACCGCGAAAGCTTTCCGGCGCCCCTACCATAAGAAGAAACTGATCTTGCTGATCTCAAACATGCGGCACTTCGCTCTGGAGCAACAAGCACGGGGCGTGTCAGTCCTCTACTACTTTTCGGATCGCAGTCACGGCCAGGCGCTCCTGAACCTGCAGCGCAAAGAGCACCTCCCAGCCCTAACGTGCACAGTCCCCGCCGAGAGAGAATTGCGGCTCGACCTTTCTCACGCACAACAGAACGGCCTCGCCCTGGGAATGGTGGAAGATCCAACGTGGGTATCTACGACGAAGGACTTTGTGGAGACCTACGGTTCATTCAAACCCGGAAAACCATACGTAATGGATCGCTTCTACCGCCATATGCGCAGGCAGACTGGGCTCTTGATGCAGGGGGCAAAACCGGTTGGTGATCAGTTCTCCTTCGATACCGAAAATCGCAAACCGTACAAAGAAGAAGTTCCAGTGCCGGCGCACCTCACCTTTCCGCCCGATGCCATCACGGAAGAGGTCATCACTCTTGTCGAAGAGAAATACCGACATCACTTCGGCGCCAGCGCTCGCTTCGATCTTCCGTGTTCACAGCATGATTGTGATCGTCTCTGGCGATTTTTCCTTGATCATCTCCTTCCGCATTTCGGCCGTTACGAAGATGCGATGCGTGACGATCACGCGCAACTTTTCCATTCCAAGGCTTCTGCGCTGCTCAATCTTGCACGTTTGCTTGCTCGTGAACTGATCCGCGACGTCGCCGAGCGTGCCCAATCAGGAACGGCGCCGCTAGCCTCCTGTGAGGGGTTCATACGCCAGATTCTTGGATGGCGCGAATTCATGCGTCACATTCACGAGCAGACCGATGGCTTTCGCCTCCTGGACGGTTACATTCCCCAGGAGAAAAGCCCACGCCCGCAGGAGACATCGCCTGACCAGCCCACTGCCGCAGCGTCTGCCTACAGGCACAACAGCCAACCCGACCCTTATGCCGGCGCCACTCCATCGGCGCTTCATGCCTCGCTCCCTCTTCCGGCCGTCTATTGGGGCGTGAAATCCGGCCTGCACTGTATGGACACAGTTGTAGCCCAAGCGATGGAAGAGGGTTGGTCACACCACATCACTCGCCTGATGGTTCTCTCCAATCTCGCCACGCTCTGCGGATTCTCCCCGCGCGAACTTACGGACTGGTTCTGGTTCGCCTATATCGACGCGTATGACTGGGTCGTGGAACCCAACGTGCTTGGCATGGCAACCTACGCTGACGGCGGATTGACCGCGACGAAACCATATATTTCGGGCGCTTCTTACATCCGTCGCATGTCCAACTTTTGTAGCCATTGCCAGTACGATCCCAAGCAATCGACCGGTCCCAATTCCTGTCCTTTCACAGCACTCTACTGGACGTTTCTGGAACGGAATGAATCCACACTTGCGAGGAACTTTCGCTTGAGAAGGCCCTACGATATGTTGAGGAGGAAAGCTCCGCAGGAACTCGTGCATCTCCGCGCACGGGCCAGGGAAGCGGTGAATCATCTTCAAAGCTTCAAGCGGCCGGACTATGGCGGATCAGAATAATGCAATCTGAACGAGGTCACGGCTTGGCCAATATAGACAAAAGCTACTCGCAGGATTTGATGTGCAGAGCAAGATCGAGGATGAGGATTATCGCCGTGGCCTTGCCAACCTGAGTAAGGTTTGGTGAAGCTTCCTGCTCCGCCTACAGCTCCCTGAGTAGCCAGCGGATCGATCGCTTTTGGATCTCTATATACTGCGGATTCCACATGGCGTGGATGGTATGTCCCACCGCCGTGAACACCACCCGGCCCTTGCCGAAGTCGTAGGCCCACCCGGAAATCGATTTGGTTCCCAGATCCTCATACTTGAGCCCATCGATATTCTCCGCTTCGAGAATGACGTATTTGGGATCCTTGTCATAGGCCACATAATGCTGCTCATCGTTGACGATGAACGGCGTCACGCCATCTGTGATCGGGTGCTTGTTCGCGGTCGCCCGAACCTGAAACGGCCGCAGGGGAGGGTGCCCGATGTAAGCCCCGCCCATGACCTCCCGGTAGTCCTTGGAGCTTAGCGAGATATGGCTGCAGTTGTGGAGCGCATAAAAGCCATTGCCTGCGCTCACAAAATCTTTGATCGCGGCGCCCTGGTCCTCGCGGATCCACATTACGGGCTTGGGTTCGGGAAAGGTCTTGGGAGTCTCGAGATCAGCCTCGTACGCCGTGTAGGCATCCGGTCCCAGGTATCCGCCGGGCCAGATCATTCCATCACGCAGAATGACAAGCAGCTGGTAACTCTTCAGCAAACCAGCGGAAATCTGCGCGTAATCGATGGTGTAATCGATGGGAATTCCGAGATCCTGAAAGACCTTATCCAGGCTCACGCGAATGTAGTCCGGGTTGTGGTACCGGTCTCCTACGAGTGCCAGGGCACGCGGTTTACCGCTGCCGGGCGTTGCTTGCGACTCAACCGCCCCGGAACCCAGGCCGAGCAGCCCGGCGCCCGCAACCACTCCGGCATTCTGAACCAGCGTCCGCCGGGAAAGTTTTGTTCGAAAGACGTTCACCACGCCTCCTTAATCGTCCTCAATTGTGCAGATTGAGAACGCCGCCGTCGAAAGGAATATCGGCTCCGGTGATAAAGCCGGCCAGATCGGAGCACAGATAAACCGCCAGTCCCGCCACTTCATCCGGACTTGCCATTCTTCCGATAGGCTGTGTCTTTTCGAGCACAGCCAACATTTCCTTCTCCCTGCCGGGATAGTTCTTTTTGAGATAGCCATCGACAAAGGGAGTATGTACTCGCGCGGGGGAAATGCAATTGCAACGGATCTTTTTGTCCAGATAGTCTTTGGCCACGGAAAGCGTCATTGCCTTCACTGCCCCCTTGCTCATGGAGTAGGCAAAGCGTTCGGGGATACCTACGATCGCGACCAGCGATGACATATTGAGGATGACCCCGCCGCTCGATTGCTTCAGCATGGTAGCAATCGCCGCCTGCATGCAGAGAAAGAAGCCTTGGGCGTTGACCCTGAAAATGCGGTCGAAGTCCTCGAGCGTTGTCGTCGCAATCGTGCCGATGTGCGCGATACCAGCGCAGTTCGCCAGTACATCGATGGACCCTGCGGAAGCTATCGACCCGAACGCGCTGCTCACGCTTTGGGGGTCCGCGATGTTGCAGGGAAGCGAACGGACCCGGCCGCCTGCTTGTGTGATCTCCTCAGCTGCCGCCTTCGCGGCCGTACCGTCGATATCCAGAACCCAAACCTGGGCCCCGTTAACAGCTAGCCGGTTCGCTATCGCTTTGCCAATTCCACTTGCCCCGCCCGTGACTACCGCCACGCGCCCGCCAAAATCAATCCCGTCCAATTAGGTAACCTCACCGGTAAGTCTTATCATCAAGGTGCTGGAAATCCACGTCATTCATCACGCCGATCGTGACCACCGCAAACGTAAAGACTTCGGTTCCCGGTTCGAGATGGCCGCCGATTACCTTATCCGGAAGAGCCAGAGTGATGTGCGGATGAACCCTGCCGTTGATGACATATCCGTTCATGCTTATCAGGTCCGCGGGCTGGGTGGGATTCTTGATGTAGGTGTCTTGAGAAGGGAGCGTCCGGTTGCTGACCACATGCACCTGGTAGCCGCGGACCGATCCCATGGCGGAGAGAATCACGCCGTTGCGAATGTTCTCCTGTTTGACCATCTTTTGCAGTCCGGCCAAGAGGTCAGTCTTGTACTTGAAGCGGAGGACTACAACCCGATCAAAGTGCCCCGTGATCGCATAGACGTCAGGAACCTTGTCACTATTCGGCTTGGCATCGTCTGCCCGGTTAGGAGAAGGGTTGATGCTCGTCCGCCGGCTCTCCTGGGCCAAAGCCAGGCTTGCGGTGAGTACCAGCGGAACGAGCAATCGGGCAGCATGCTTCACGTGTGGCTCAGAAGATGGATTTCACAAAATGCGCTGTTTTGACGCCGGCCTTCTCGGTGTAATACACCGTGACTTTGGCCGATTTGCCCGCTCCGGCAGCGACGTCCTTACCGGTGTCCTTCGCCGCCCGATCGGTCATGTGGAATGTCTCCTGGGTGCCGTCGGCCGTCTTGACCGCAATCGTCTTGGTCCCGCGGTCGATATGGGTGACCGTACCATCCGTCGCCTTGAGGCCGCCGTCGCCCACCTTGTCAACCTCGTGCACGGTATCCTTGCCGCCAACCTCCGTATAGTGCACGACCACGTGGCTACCTTCCGTGACTCCGTGCGCGGCGTCGATTGCGCCTCGCTTCGTACCCTCGGCTCCGTCGACCACCACATCACCGGCATAGTGGAACGTATGTTCGGCGCCGTCCTTGGTCTCGATCACGACGGTCTTGGCTCCGGCGTCGAGTTTCTTGACCGTTCCTTCCAGGGCGTGAACCACATCCTCTGCAGCGAAACACAACGACGTGGAGAAAGCTAACGCCGTCACCAGGGCCAGTTTCTTAATCATGACCTACCTCTTTCCTTGACTGTTGCTGTTTTCAGAACATCTTACCTCACCTTGCAGGTATCGAGGTTGGTCGCCAACCTTTGAAATCCCTGGTCGACGAGCGAAACCGCTGAGTATATCTTGGGAGGGGTATGGGGACTGGCCGGGGAAAATGGGTTTTGGTTGCATGTTTTTGCCTTGGAACTTCCGCAATCGCCCAGGATGAGGCGCCGGCGCATACCGCAGCCAGCTCCGGGCAACAGCAGGAAGATTCCAGAGCCATTCGTACCCGAGAGTTTCTGGGTCTGGGCAGAATCCCCGACGCCAAAATGGCCGCAGAAGGCGCCAAAATCTTCGGACCCACCTGCGGCTTTTGTCATGGCGCGGATGCTCGTGGCGGAAGTGGCCCCGACCTGCTCCGCTCTTCCGTGGTACTGGACGACAACGAGGGCGAGTTGATCGGGCAGACTGTTCGTAACGGCAGACCCGCCAAAGGCATGCCGGCATTTCCTTCACTATCCGATGAGCAGTTGCGCGACATCGCCGAATATCTGCATCAACAGGTCGAGCTGACCGCAAACCGCGGAACCTACAAGCTCCTGAACATCGTGACCGGCAATCCCCAGGCGGGCGAGGCCTACTTCAACGGTGAAGGGAAGTGCAACACGTGCCACTCGGCTACCGGAGACCTGGCGCACATTGGATCGAAGATCAAGCCGCCGGAACTGCAGCAGGCCTTCCTGTACCCTGCGGCCGCCGACCGGTCCTCGCCCCCTAAAGTAACTGTGACCCTGCCCGACGGATCTCACCTCGAGGGAACCCTCAAGCACCTCGACGATTTTTACGTTTCGCTCGACGACGCTCAAGGTAATTATCACTCAATTCCTTTGCAGAAAGGCGTTGCCGTGAAGGTCGAAGATCAGCTGGAATTTCATCGCCAGATGTTGGATAAGTACACCAATCAACAGATGCACGACCTTACCGCTTACCTGGTGACCCTCAAGTGAAGTCTTTCCTTGCCTGCCTGCTGGCCGTACTTCCCGCTGTTTCTCTCGCTCAGGGCCTCCAACCTCAGCAGCTACTGCAGAAGGAACCCACCAACACCTGGCCCACCTATAACGGAGATTATTCCGGCCGCAGATTCAGCCCGCTCACCCAGATCCAGACTGGCAATGTGCATCGTCTGGCCCTCTCCTGGATGTACCGCGTCCGGATTCCCAGCGGGCCGATGCGAGGGGTCGGCGAACCGGATATTAAATGTACCCCGTTGATGGTGAATGGGATTCTCTACTTCACCGTTCCGGATCACGTTTTCGCTCTGGACGCGCACACCGGGCAAAAGCTGTGGCAATACGACTGGGTAGATAAGGGTGGCCATCTGGTAGGAAATCGCGGGCTCGGTATGTATGGCGACTGGCTATACTTCCTCGCTCCCGACGGCTGGTTCATTTCGCTCGAAGCGAAGACCGGCAAAGAACGCTGGCGGCAGAAGGTCGCTGATGAGAAGATGCAGTACTTCACCACCGGGGCGCCCATGGTGGTCGGCCATCACGTCATCGTTGGCGTAGGCGGGGACGCCATCGATGTCCCTGGTTATCTGGAAGCGCGCGACCCTGTGACCGGCCAACTGCAATGGCGTTGGAATAGCGAGCCCTCAAAAGGAGAGCCCGGATCGGAAACATGGCCGGATGAGAACGCAATGCGTCACGGCGGCGGCATGACGTGGCTCCCAGGGACCTACGATCCGGAGCTGAACCTGCTCTACTGGGGGACGGGCAATGCGAATCCAGTGATGGCAGGTCAGGGCAGAAAGGGCGCCGACCTATGGACCTGTTCCATCGTTGCGCTGAATGCCGACAGCGGCAAATTGGTCTGGTATTTCCAGGGATCACCCCACGATACCCACGATTGGGACAACACCGAGACGCCTGTCCTGTTCGACGCGAAGATCGATGGCAAGCCGCGCAAGCTGCTGGCGCAGGCCGCGCGCAACGGATATTTCTTCGTTCTGGATCGGACGAATGGAGAAAGTATCGTCTCCAAACCCTATGTCCCGCTGAATTGGTCGAAAGGCCTGGATGCCCGAGGCGAGCCGGTTCCTGATCCGCAAAAGCAACCCACAGTCGATGGCAACCTGCTGACAATCAATGGAGCCGGCGGAACGAATTGGATGCCGCCCAGCTACAGCCCGCAGACGGAATTGTTTTATGTCAACGCCTTTCGCGGCTACAGCGTGACCTATCTCACCGACACCAGCGAGCACCCTGAGGGGTACGGAGGATCCATCCACACCCTCTGGACGCAGCATGTGCTGGAAGCCCTCGATTACAAAACAGGCAACGTAAAGTGGAGCCACGCCTATTCCACCGCTATGGGTACGAATGGAGTGGGACTGGGCGGCCCCGTCGTCCTTACGACCGGGG
>DATJNV010000124.1:0-6558 GCA_035507705.1 Acidobacteriaceae bacterium | reverse complement strand
ATCGGACAACTGCTCGGCTGGGAAACGGTGGCGCGAGAACCCGAACCTGCCGGTATCAACTGCGGGGAGCATACACCTTGCGGCGGGCGGGGATAAGGGGGTGCGGGTGGGAAGACTAGTCGATGGTCACCTTGGTTGGGGGAATTCGTAACTATCGTTTGTAATGAAAAAAGTGGGTTGGCGGGGAAGGCCATCAGCCGGGACGGAAACTGCAGATCCCTCCACGGCACGCCGGGACAGGTCGGCTTCGCTAGGATGACAAATATGCGCTCGGGGTGACAAATAGACAAATATTGGTCCCTCCGCTTCGATGCGCTCGGGAGGACAATTGCTTAGCGAGGGAAAAAGGAAAATGGAAAAGCGGGCTAGTCTAGAATGCCGTTTGGCATGAGACGTTTGGAGGCTAAGGGCGAGGATGATGGAATATACGTTGGCCGCTGATCCGTTTTCGATTCTCACTGTCGTGGTTGCGCCGGCGGTGCTTACCAATGCGTCGTCGGTTTTGGCGCTGGGCACGAACAATCGCCTGGCACGGGTCGCGGATCGCACACACACCGTAGCCGGTCAGTTAGCAAAGCTCGAACCAGAAGCGCGAGATTATGCGGCCTGGAATGCTCAGCTTCCCGCGCTGGAAACGCGCGCCCAACTGTTGCTACGCGCCCTTCGCTGGTTCTACCTGGGCCTCGGGTTGTTCGCCAGTTCTGCTCTCATTTCGATCGGCGGCTCGATCGCGGTTTATTACGGCGGACGATCCGCCTTTCAGATAGCAGCCGGGATTGGCGTTGTGTGCGGAGCTTCGGCAGTCGTCGCGCTGGTGTGCGGCTGCGTGCTGATGATTCGCGAAACACAGCTCGCAGTCAGAGGGTTAGCCTCCGAGGCGAGAGCTCACAGTGGATAGGGTTACCGACTCCGGACGCGTCGTGTAAGAACAAAATGCAGATCCCTCCGCGGCACGCCGGGACAGGTCGGCTTCGGGGGGATGACAATTATGTTGCATTTCGTTCGTTCCTTAAGTTGCCGATGCGTGCTTGCGGTTGCGGTTGGGTTATTTGCGCAGGTGGGTTCGGAGTTGGGATACGGCGGCCGACATCTCTTCTGTTGGGGTGTTGCCGAAGCCTAAGACCAGGCCCTGGCGTGGGGGCTTTTCTATATAGGACGGCGATAGGGGCCAAAGCCAGAGGCCTTTGGTGGCGGCTCTCAGCGCGATGTCCTGATCGCGGAAACCTTTGGGGAGGGTCACGGCGAGATGCATGCCCGCTTGCGAGCCGTGGACCTGTAAGGCCGGACCTATCTGCTCGCGGAGGTTCTCCACCAGTGCGGTTCTGCGTTCGCTGTAAAGGAGACGCATCTTTCGGATGTGACGGGCGAAATGGCCCTCGCGCATGAAGTCGGTGATCACTTCCTGGTACAGATACGGCGGGAAGATGTCCATGGCTAACCGGGCAGCGGCGAAATGATCGACCAGGTCTTCCGGAATGACGATGTACCCAAGGCGCAAGGACGGAAACAAGACTTTGCTGAAGGTTCCGATGTAGATCACGCGAGCATTGCGATCGAGCCCCTGCAGGGAGGCAATGGGCGCACTTTCGAAACGGTACTCACTGTCGTAGTCATCTTCGATGATCCAGGAGCCGGCTCGCTCCGCCCAGTTGAGCAACTGCATGCGGCGACCTGCGCTCATCGTGGAGCCCAACGGATATTGATGCGAAGGAGTCACATACGCGGCCCGCGCCCTGGGACAGCGTTCGATAGCCGTCGAAACAATCATGCCGTCCTGGTCGACGGGCACAGGGACAACCCGACATCCCGCACCGGTAAAGACTCTTCTGGCGAGGCGATAACCAGGATCTTCAAACCAGATAGCATTCTCCCTTTCCAACAAGACGCGGGCTGAAAGTTCCAGAGCCTGCTGCGAACCGGAAACGATCATCACCTGGTGCGGCTCGCAGCGAACGGCACGAGCGGTGCGAAGGTAGTCGCAGATGGCCTCGCGAAAGGTCAAGGTGCCGAGCGGATCGATATTATGGATAGCGCTCACCATGGGACTGCGCGAGTGACGCGCAATGAGGCTGGACCATACGGCAAAGGGAAAGCGCTCGAATGCGGGCTGATGAACGCCAAACGCTCCCCAACCTCCCGACCAGAGCGGACGCTCATACGGCTCCCGCAAGGAACGGCGCGCGACAGGGCGCAGTCCGGAAGCCGCGGAGCGTTGCGGGGCTTTCTCGTTACATATAGTGAGGCTTTCGGGCAGCGCTTCGGAGATGAAGGTGCCTGAACCTTTGCGGGTTTCGAAGTAGCCTTCCGCCAGCAATTGTGCATAGGCATTCAGGACGGGGATGCGGGAAAGGGATAACTCCACAGCCAAGGCGCGAGAAGAGGGTACGCGCTGCCCGGGACGCAGGTTGCCGCGGATGATGGCGGTTCGGAAACCGTCGTAGATCTGTTTGTGGAGCGGATCCGAGGCTTTACGGTCCACGGAAATGACAGGGGCGATGGCCTCGGCTACCTTCACGATGATTTCATGTTAGTGGTTATAAGGATTTTGGGGCAAGGAGGTTGGAATGAAGACCACCTGAGGGTTGCCAGGAGGAACTGGAAACAGGGGATTGTAAAGAGTGTGCGTGAGAACTCAAGAATTGTGAAAGCGGCAGTGCCTCAGGGGCTTCAAACTATTTTCAAGCACTTGCGGCACGACGAACGTCGTGCCCTGATACAAACAGCGTCCATTTCGTCGTTGATTGCTCGCGATAACGGCTACGGGATTGCGAAAAGTTGGATTTGCATGGTTCGTCTAGTCGAGACGGAGGGTGTCGAAGGGGTGCTCAAGCTCTTTGCACAAGGCTTCCACGGCTAGCTGGTGATCGGCTCGCTGGGGGAGACCGGAGACGGTTAGGGAGCCGATGACTCCGGCGCCGACTACGCGCAGCGGGAAGCTGCCGCCGTGAGAAGCGAAGTCCGCGATGGGTAGACCGTAGCGGTCGAAGAGGTTGGATTTTTTTTCTTCCATTTCCAAGCCGATGGCATAGGAGCTGCGGTGAAAGCGCGCGGTGACATTGCTTTTGCGGCGCACCCATTCGACATTGTCAGGCGTGGTTCCGGCAAGTGCGGCGTAGAAGAGCGGCTGGCCAAAACGGCGGACATCGACCACCAGGCTGAGATTGCGCTCCACAGCAAGTGCATGGATGGAGCTGCCCAGCCTCCAAGCCGTCTCCTCATGAAACGTTGCAAATTGAAGCTGTTGTTCTTGAAGAGCGATGCGGGCGAGATCGTCATGTATGGACATATTGACAATATAGAGAAACGTTTCAGCTTCGTACCGGAGAGCGGAACGGTGGCAGAGGATTTCGATTGCCCGTGGAATGTTTCATTTGATAAACCTGGGAGCCGACCAGGCAAGTGCGGTTTTTGGAGGCTCTATGCGATCAAATGCAATGTTTGCCGGGCGGATACGAATGGCCTGGACGGTCAAATACATATTTCTGCTACTACTGCTGATCTCTACGGGAAATTATTTCCTGTGGGCTCAGGCAATCGCCGGCGGACAAATTCAAGGAACGGTAACCGACGAGACAGGATCCGCGGTGTCCGGGGCGACGGTCGAAGTTGTGCAGACGGAATCCGGGCTCCAGCGCACCGTAACCAGCAGCGCAGACGGTGGTTACAACTTGCCCAGCCTGCCGGTGGGGCCGTACACGCTCAAGGTGACCGCCAGCGGCTTCAGCACCTACAACCAATCCGGAATTGTGATCGAGGTGGGCAACGAGCTGCGCATCGACGTGAAATTGCAGGTCGGCGGCGTTTCGCAGACGGTGCAGGTACAGGCCGCCGCTTCGATGGTGCAGACGGAAGATCAATCGCTATCTCAGGTCATCGACCGGCAGCGCACGGTCGACCTGCCGTTGAATGGCCGTCAAGCGACGCAGCTGATCCTGCTGACGCCGGGAACCGCCAATGCACCTACGACCGACCTGGCCTCGAGCAAAAACTATCCCAGCGCGGTGACGCTTTCGGTCGCGGGCGCGCAAGCCACGAATATCAACTACCTGATGGATGGCGCGGACAATAACGACGCATTCACGAACGTCAACCTGCCCTTCCCTTTCCCAGACGCTATCCAGGAATTCAGCGTGCAGACTTCCGGTTTGTCGGCGCAATACGGCGTTCATCCAGGAGCGGTGGTGAACATCGTTACTCGCGCGGGCGGCAACTCTTTTCACGGAACACTGTTCGAGTTCCTCCGCAACGGCGACTTCAATGCGAAGAACCACTTCTCCACCAAGCAGGACACGCTCAAGCGTAACCAGTTTGGTGGGGTTCTGGGGGGACCGATCCGCAAAGACAAGCTGTTTTTCTTCGGCGGCTATCAAGGCACGCGTACGCGGCAGGAAACCAACGCCTACACCAGCTACGTCCCGACGGCGCAGATGCTGACCGGAGACTTCAGCGCCTATGCGGGCGCGTCTTGCCAGAGCGGCGGGGTGACCAAGCAGTTGATCAACCCCGCAACCGGCGCGGCGTACCCAAACAACCAGATCCCGACTTCCCAGTTCAACTCATCGGCGCTCGCGCTCATCAACAATTACATACCGCAAGCGAGCAACCCTTGCGGCAAACTGGTGTACGGCCTTCCGCTGCCGCAGAACGAGGATCAATTCATCGGCCGGATCGACTGGACGGCGACCGCCAAGCAGACGGTGTTCGGCCGCTACTACCTCACGCACTTCACGCAGCCGGGTATTTTCGACAACAACCTGCTGAACACGCAGAATCCGATTCTCGATGACCGGGTTCAGTCCTTTACATTGGGCCACACCTACACCCTCACTTCGGCTCTGGTCAGCTCGTTTCACCTGGGGTGGACGAGAAACATCGTGAGCCGGAACGTCGCTCCCGATTCGATCAACCCCAACACAATCGGCATCCAAAACTTTTCGCCCATCAAGAACTACATTTACATGAACATCTCGAACGCGTTCACGGTGGCTTGCGGCACTTGCGAAAGCCTATTGAACAGCACCAACGGTTACAACGTGCTCGAAGACATGTTCTGGACCAAGGGTAAGAATCACATTTCGTTTGGTGGGGAATACCTGCGCAACATGCTGGTGTCTGACGGCGTCAACAATGCCAACGGCCAGTTCAACTTCACGGGACAGTACACGAAGGACGGCCTGGTCGACTTCATGCTGGGCAAGATTCAATCCCTATACCAAGGCAATAACAGCGGTGTCGACGTTCGCAAGAACTATGGCGCGCTGTACTTCCAGGACAGCATTCAGTTCAGTCCACGGTTGACGGTGAACGCGGGCCTGCGTTGGGCTACGGGATTGCCGGGGATTGAAACCACGGGCCGCGGCGCCAGTTTCTCGCTGGCGGATTTCACCTCCGGAACGAAATCGGTTGTCTATCCGACGGCCCCTCCCGGAGTCCTCTTCTACGGCGATCCGGGGATTCCCAAGGGTTATTATCACGGCAAGTGGAACCGGTTGGAACCGCGCATCGGTGTTGCGTTCGATCCGCGCGGGGAAGGAAAAGAAAGTATCCGGGCCTCCTACAGTCTTGGCTTCCAGGAGCCGCCCCTGTACTACAACTCGCGGTATGCAGCGATGCCGCCCTGGGGCGACTCCGTGACGCTGACGCCCCCTCCGGGTAACCTAACCACACCCTACGCGGGGTATCCCGGCGGCAATCCATACCCAAAGCCGTTTCCGCCAACGGCCGAGAATGCATTTTTCCCAACCTCCGGAACGTTTTTCGTGCTACCGACGAATCTGCAACAGGCCTACACGCAAAACTGGAACCTGAGCGTGCAGAAGCAGTTTCTCAAGGACTGGGCGCTCACCACTACCTACCTGGGCACGCGGGTATTGCACAACTCCTACGGAAATGAGCAGAACCCGGCGGTGTACTACGCCGGAAAATCGACTGGCGCGGTTGGCTCCTGTGGCGCTCTCGTGACGGTGCCAGCGGCGGGACAACCCTGTTCCTCGACGGGCAACACCAATGCTCGCCGTGTGCTGACGAACATCAACCCCACGCAGGGAGCCTATTTCACCCAGGTGACGCAGGCTTATACCGGGCTGGGGGCAAGCTTCAACGGTCTTCTGGTCACCGTGCAGCATCGCTTTTCCGACCACTTCACGCTGCTCACCAACTACACCTATTCGCACTGCCTCTCTGGTCCACCTGAAAACGGAGACAACGCGGGAGACCAATTTCAGGATCCCGCACACCCCAACCGCGATTACAGCAATTGCGGGTCTGACCTGCGTCACAACTTCGTGACTTCGGCCATTATCCGCAGTACCGCAAAGGGGACCTACCTGCGCCAGCTTTGGTTGGGCGGGTGGCAGCTTGCGCCTATCATCACGGCGACGACGGGCGTTCCCTTTACGGTAACGACCGGCACCGACGCCTCCCTGACTGGCGTAGGCAATGACCGGCCTAACCTGATCGGAAGTCCGCGCGCCCAGAACACTAAAATCACGACGTGGCTCAACCGCGCTTCTTTTGCCGCAAACACCGCTGGAACCTATGGAACCACCCGGCCGTTTG
>DATJNV010000123.1:0-6929 GCA_035507705.1 Acidobacteriaceae bacterium | reverse complement strand
TTCAGCAGATAGAGTATTCGATATCAGCGTGACGATTGAGCGTTTAAGGAGAGACGATCCAAATGGATCTCATCGATATTCAAGATGGCGTGAAGATTACGAAGCTGATAAAAATCGGGGATGCTGTGCTTCGGTAACTCTATTCTTGGTCAGTGGAGTTAAGACCTTGACTTAGTAGCGCATTCCTCCCTCGGTTTTGTTGACAAAAAGTACGAGAACTTCTTGACGTTTGCCCGTTAAACATCTGAGCGCTTCCAGCGCGAGCAGATCTTCACGCATGTTCTAGCGATTCCGTCCGCTACTCTTCGAAAATTGATTGGACTGCTCTGCTCCAAATAATGGACAATGACGTGACTCCGCGTTTCAGTATGTCCTCCAAAATTGCAGAGGGAATGCCGGATGCAAGGAACACACCGCCCGCGATATTCTTTGGCCTTCCTTACGGCTTTAGTGATCATCCTGGTCGTGGCAAACAACCGGGAGCTGTTCGCCGCCGCAGACAGCAAACCTGATCAGAACGTCGAACGCCGCGTTCAGGAGCTTGGGCCCAAACTGGATACTTACGTTGTCAACGGAATGAAAGCCTTCGATGTTCCGGGAATCGCCATCGGCATAGTTACTGGTGACAAGCTGGTCTACAGCAAGGGATGGGGTGTGCGCAGAAAAGGCGGACCACCTGTTGACACCAGCACACTCTTCCAAATCGGTTCTACTACTAAAGCATTCCTGGCCACGACGATGGCCATCGCAGCGGACCACGGAAAGTTTCACTGGGACGATCGGGTGGTAGATCTCGATCCGGACTTTCAACTCAACGATCCCTGGGTAACACGTGAGTTCCGCGTTTTCGACCTGATCGCCCAGCGTTCGGGATTGCCTCCCTACGCCAACGATATGTTGGCGATACTGGGCTTCGACGAAACCTCCATGATCCGTTCGTTGCGCTATGTCAAGCCTGTGTCAAGTTTCCGCACGACCTTTGCTTATACCAATATCACGCATCTTGAAGCCGGCCGTATCGTCGCCAAAACCGAGGGTGCGCCCGACTGGAATACGGTGCTCCGTGACGAACTACTTGATCCGCTGGGGATGCGAGAGTCGACCTACACAGCCGCCGCGATGGAAGCCGCCCCCAACCATGCCGAGGGCTATCGCTACACGCCCACCGGCAGCGTCGAAGTACCGTTTGAGCAGTTCTTTCCGTATAACTTTGGAGGAGCTGGCGATATCAACTCCAATGTCGACGAGATGGCGCACTGGGTGCGTTTGCAGCTCGGCAACGGCAGTTTTGAAGGACAACGCATCGTTTCCCCCGAAAACCTCGCCGTCACCCGGACTCCGAAAGTGGCGATCAGCGACAAGATCACCTACGCCCTTGGTTGGATCAACTCACAGACACCAAACGGCACCATAGTTTGGCACAATGGGGGCACGTTCGGGTTTGGCTCGCTCGTCGGCTTCGACCTCGATAAGAATTTTGGCGTGATCGTTCTTACTAACCAGGGGAATGTTGGTTTTCCTGACGCCGTTGGGTTGTGGATTTTTGATCAGCTTCTGGGCAATCCGCCTGTCGACTACGCTGCGGAGGCGCTCAAGAAAGCGGCGAAGGGATATGCGGACGATAACAGAAGATACACCAGGCCCTCCAATCCGAGAGCCGGCCCCTCGCTGGCCGAACTTCTCGGCAATTTCGATAATCCGATTTTTGGCAAGGCTGTGCTCAAGCGGCAAGGCGACACCATGCTGCTTGAGATCCAAAGCGGCGCCCAAATGCAGTTGGAGCCCTGGGATGGGGACGTTTTCACCGCACAGCTTCTGGCTGCCGGCCGGTTCGCCCCGATAGCGCAGGATCTAGGGCCAGGGCCCAGCGGCTTCGTGCAGTTTCCTGTAAACGAGGATGGCCGGCGCAATCTGCTCCAGCTGATTCTTGACGACGGCCAGACGTACGATTTCCGCCGCGAATCGGCTGACGCATCCTCTGCTCATAAGTGAAGCCAGATTAAGTAGCCAGCTTGTCCTAGGCATTGCCTCAGTTTGAGAAGATCTGCCGGTGAAAGGGTGTATCTCGATATGACAGCAACTACCAATGCGTTAGTCTCCCTATCATTCAGAGCATCGGCGACAGCCGACGTTCCGCCAAGCTGCAGACGGAACAAACGGAATTTGTTGCGCGCCGCGCTGTTGCTTCCCACTGGCCTCATCCTGGCAGGAGCCATAGGCTGCGGTGGGCCAGCCCCCCTGCCAACGCTCGGCCCGGCACCACCTGCCCCCGCTCCGCGCCTTGGCGTAGGGTCGCCGGTGGAAAGCTGCAATGAGGCTGGCCACATTTTGCCTTCAGGCAACCCGAACAACCCCATCGATCTGCGGATCAACGGGGTCGCCTGTATGGTGGATGGCAGCGGTAACGCCGGCGGCGTGAGCGGTTCCTATGTCTACCGGAATGTGAATATCTATAACGGCGGATCGCTCATGTTTGCCGATTCACCTGTAAATCCGCAGATTGATTTCCACGCCCACTCCATTCTGGTAGAGAAGAGCGCGACCCTGCAGGCGGGAACGACCACCAGCATTGCGTACCCGCTGACGATCTGGCTCTGGGGATCGGCATCGGACGGCATTCCAAGCATTACCTGCCTCAGCGACAGCCAGAACCAGTGCGGAGTTTCCGCTGCCGACTGGAACTCCAATCCCAATGTGCCCATGAAACAGATGCCCACTATGCAGTGCACGCCGGCATCTCAGGAGCTCAACCTGCCGAATAAGGACTGCTTCTACCAGTACGAAGTGCTGGAGGCGGGCGATATTGCGGGAGCATATTTCGGGAAAAAGGTGCTGGCCGTATCGGCGGGCGGATCGCTCATGCTGCGCGGGGCCAAGGGCGTCCGGCAGGAAACCGGACCACCACCGGAGCCGATCGAAGACAAGCCAGCGGACTCCGGCGCAAGTTGGGCGCGGCTCACTACGACGCTGGTGGGAGGCGAACCTTCTTTTACCATCGACCGCGCGGTGCCTACCTGGGCGGCGGGCGACCACATCGTAGTGACTACGACAGACTATCTCCCCAGCCATACGGAGGAGCTGGTAATCAAGAGCGTGGTGAACAACGGGAACTCGGCCACGATTACCGTTGATCCGACTGCGCCCTCGCCGATGAACGCCGTGCACTTCCCACACTACGGTCAGACCTATCCTTACAGCAGCCTGGCTGGAGAAAATCCCGCGAACCCGCCCGGTCCTGTTCCGGACCCGGCTGTGACCAATCTGCCCCCGCAAAATGTAGAAACGCGCGCAATCGTGGCGCTGCTTACACGAAACATCGTCATCGCGTCGGAGGGAGCGACGCCGACGTTTACGCGTGGAACCGACCATTTCCCCGTCTCGGTCGGGCCGCCCGGCAACTACTATGGCGGACACACGATTGCGCGCGAAGGTTTCACCGCCTTCCAGGTGCAGGGCGTGGAGTTCTACGAGCTTGGACAGGGAGGCCAGATCGGCCACTATCCAATCCATTTTCATATGGACCGCAGTGTTCCCCCGCCTAACCCCAACGGAAACTTTCGGGGAACCTACGTTGCCGATTCTTCGATTGTGGATTCGATGACGCGCTTCATCACCGTGCACGCAACGCAGGGAGTGACACTGGCGCGCAACGTCGGCTACAAGTCTATCGGGCACGGGTTCTACCTGGAGGATTCAACGGAGACCGGTAACCGGTTCTACTCGAACGCCGCCATCTCGGTGCGGGGCGCGCTGGCCGATGCGACTACAAATCCGCGCACGGTGCCGGGAATCCTGGACCTTCCTGTCGATCAGATAAACGCACTGCAGCCGCCTCCGTACACACCGAACGGAGGAGCGCCAGTGCAGACGGGAGGCCAGGTTCCGGATATACCCCCATTCACTACCGATGTAACCACGCCCAGCGCGTTCTGGATCATGAACTCCTGGAATGATTTTGAGTACAACGCCGCAGTTGGAGTGGGAGCATGCGGAGCCTGTTACTGGATGGTGCCTGGAGGCATCAGCTACCAGGGTGTCCTGGGTGGGAATCCGGTAGGGGTCTTGCAGGGCGGCCCCTCAAAATATGAAACCTGGACAGGCTATGCCGGCATGCAGAAGCAAGGGGTGACGACAGCGCTTCTGGGAGGCGCGCCCCTGCTGACATTCAAAGGTAACTCCTGCTCCGCGGCCATGAATTCCATTTCCACAGTCGGGCAAACCAGCCCGTGCAACGGAATCTTTTTTGGCCCCGGCACTTCGGACAGTCAGCACCTGTATTCTGTTCCGAACCCGAACTCGGTGACTTATGACGAGTACCCGGCGGAAAATCTCCAGCGGGCAAAACCCACTCTCTGTGATGCCACCCACGCACCCAGGACCGCCGGCGATTGCAGCACAGCTATCCCATGCGCGGGAACGAACCAGAATGAGGGAACATGCGCAGCTTCAGTTATCGATCACTACACGACATCGTTTAACTGGGCGCAGACCAATCTGGCCGCTATCTGGCTGCGAGGATGGTGGTACCTGCTGGACAACTCCGCCGTTACGGACGTGCAGAACGGGGGCCTGACCTTTATCAGCGGCGGAGGATACACCCGCTCGGATGCCTCACAGGGCTTCTGGTCGGTGCTGAAGAACAGCATTATGGTAGGGAATACGCAGCCTATAGTAAGCAACGAAGTGCCCGCGAATCCATATGCATCGAACGCGGGGCCGTTCAATCCTTCCGGGCTGAACTGCACGAATAACGGGTCCTATTGCCTCTCAGTGCCGGATGGGATCAGTTTTCAGGTATCCAATTTCGGCGTCAACCAGCGGCTGTTCAACATTTATGACGGGCCAGCGAACCAATACAACAATATCTATTCCGATGTTTCCCCGACAGACCTGGGCACGCTCCAGGAATGCAGGGGAGCGGGGGGAAACAGCCAGCCCGGCGGCTGCAGCAGTCAGACTGGCGGCCAGAGCTGGATGAACGGATTTGCGATCGGCGTGCCGCTGTCTCCGCCCGGCAATCAGCTGGCCCACCACTGTGTTCTGCCCAACGCGGCGATCGCGTGGAAACAACCGAACGGATTTTATTATCCGCCGGCGTTCAACTCGGACAACCTGGTCTTCAACAACGCGGATATCCGCCACTTTGTCATCCAGCCGCTCTACGATCCATATGATGTGAACGGCAACAACTCGGAGATCAAGGATACATACTGCACATGGCAGCCCGGCATGTTCGCTACCAGTTTTACAGACATTGACCGCGAGACGGAATTGACGGACAACGATGCGACGCTGACCGGACTGACTTCCAACTACACGCAGGGAATGCCTGCCGCAGGGCCGACGATCTCCGTCACCAAGGACCCGTTTTTCAATGCGCCGGTGGTCACCGATCAGTGCGCCAGTGGACAACTGTCGCCGAATAAGCCCACAGATAATGGAGCCGGCGCCACAGCGTCGACCAGTCCCTACGAATACCTCACGACGGCCATCGTAGCCCAGTGCGCTGTCACTAATTCGTGCGGCACTCCCCCGGCCCCTAACCCCCCGTCCAGTTACTGGGATGTTACCTGCTCAACCCCGCAATGCTACGGAGTGCCATTGTATCGGCAAGTGGTAACGCAGACGGAACTAGACGCCATCAATGGTGCGCCTACCGATCTCACGCAGCGGCCCGCCATCAAGATGATGGGCCAGGCGAGCGCGCAGCGCAGCACCCTCACGCTCAACCATGGGCAGTACTACATCGACACAACGATTTCGGCAGCCAACCAGTACGGCAGCGGGCCAACAAATTACAAAGTGGTGTTTATTAACGCTTTTCAGCCGAACCAGGTGTACAGCGTGTTTTTCCTTTTCGCCACTGAGTCAATGCAGCAGACGTACACCATGTATGTCGGTACGAACCAGAACCTGGATCTGTCGACTACCGTTGTGCCGGCGCGGATCATGATCCCCGATAACAGCTTCAAGTATATGGAGGTTCCGGGTGGCTCCTGGATTACAGACAGCTATGACCCGACTAGCGGACTCCTGACGGTGAAAGTGAACTTAAGCGGGCAGGGAGACCTGGACCCGAAAAAGCAGTCCGATTTCTGCCAGCCGGCCAGTTTTTGCTCCTGGAACACTACGACAAATTCCTGCGGATGCAATCCGGCTACGGGGAGCGGATGCACCCCGGGCGTCGACGACCAGGTATGCTCGTACGGGACGAAAGATATCGATTGCCCTGTGGACGGCTGCTTTGGCTTCAACCTCCACATGCCGACAGGCTTTGCGCCGGCCACTCCAGAAAAGCCCATTTTGCCGCCGACGCCCGTATTGTTTCAGACCGCCGACCCATATTTTCAACCCGGAACCGTGACATTTGAAACTGCAACAGAGAAGGTTGCCGGAACTTGCTATTACCAGACCCCTCCCACCCAGACTTCCGTCCGGCAAGGAAAAGCCGAGGCGCAGCCATAGCGATTGAAGCGGCAGGAGATGGGCTTCGTGAAATGCACGGCGAACGAAGGGCAATGTCCGTCATTGGACATTGCGGCGCTTCCCGGAATCCACAGTGGTTATTGGGAATTGTGCTTTACACGAACTAACCCCGCGGCTATTCTTGCGCCCATTGCCAGAGCACAAGCGTTTTCCTGTCCCCCATCGCCAGTGATCTCTGAGCAAGTCCAGGAGTGATGTATGGCTCCTCCCAAAAGGAGAAAGTGTATGCGAATGTTGCTTAGGGTATCGATTCCCGTTGAGGCCGGAAATGCCGCAGCCAAGGCGGGAACGCTGGGTTCAACCGTCGAACGGATTCTGGCTGATCTCAAACCGGAAGCTGCGTATTTCTTTCCAGACGACAACGGGAATAGGTCGGGCTCGATCGTATTCGACATGCAGGACTCATCGCAGATTCCAGCGATTGCCGAGCCTTGGTTCCTTGC
>DATJNV010000122.1:0-2333 GCA_035507705.1 Acidobacteriaceae bacterium | reverse complement strand
TCGAATCGGCAGCTCCGGGAACTGGGTCAGCGCGGCCTCGGAAGCTTCGATTCGTTTCCCGTCGGGCGCGACACTCTTGCGGTGTCCGCCATTGGAAGCATTTTGCCGTAGCGCCGCAGGAGACGCCGTTCATCGGAATTTCCAGCGTGCACTCGCCGGTGGCGGTGTGTTGCTGCATCGCTAATAGGCCGGGACGGGACTCCTTTGTTGGTGCAGCAGCGTTCGCTTCGCAAGCTCGGCCGATTCACTCTCAGCTTGTCCCTCTTCAGGCACACGGCCCGGTTGCGTTCCGCGCCACACCGAGTTGCGCGCGAGCCTTGCTGTGGCGGTCTTGTAACCTAAAAGGCCAGCATCGAAGCCGTGCTCCAACTTTCGGCCATCACCTCGATGAGGTGATCGAATCATCATCCGGCTGTGCTCGAATCAGCTCCATCATGGGCGACAGCGCCTGGCCGTTGCGCACCAGAAACTCGGAGAATTTGTGCTCACCGACCTTTCGTCGCCTGTCAATTATATGGGAATATCGTTTTGCGGCGGTTCTCCTCTTCAAGATTTGATCACCCCACGATTCGATTCAGAGTCAGCGAGCACCATTGCCTCCAACTTTGAACTACTCCAACTTTGAACTACCGCTAAAATACCGTCGCTGGTGCTACAATGAGCTCGGCTGGCTTGCTTCCAAAAAGGAGTAGAATAATGAACGGGAGCAAAGTATGGGATGGATGGTATTGATCTTCATGATTTTTTCATGTGCGTGTAGCAGTCAAAAGGGCGCTCTCAATGCCGAAGCGAAACGGATCGCTATTGATAACACTGCAACACTGCTACAGTCAATTCATGATGGTTCATGCAGCAGAATTTACGACGAGTCTTCGACTGAGTTTCAGTCTCAGACTCGAAGCGACTGGCTCGAAGACTGTGGTCATCTTCATGAGCAGCTTGCCAATTTTCAGAGTTTTGCGGCACAGGATGTCACGACGTGTGATACCAAAGGTATGGTTTGCGTAGAAGGGACCGCTGCGGTTAAACACGCCACTTACGAAATTATGGTGGGTTGGACCATTCAGAAAAATCGACCGGAGCTGATCTTTTTATCTCTGCGCGGCGCTGGGGAGCGTTATACCACGCCATTTAGACCGCACATCATGATGGATACTCCTCGCCGCGGTCCGGCTAGAGATTTGACTAGCAACGGTCGTGGAAACGGTATGTCGTAGAACACGCATCCGCGTCTGAGGTGCCTTCCGTGCCACAGGCCGCACTGAGGGGTAAGGTGAGGATTGCGCCGAAGGCGAACGCTGATTCCGAAGCGAACGCGAACGGCATTCCGGGCCAAAGGCGAAACGTCCTCGGAGCGTAGCGACGCTGGCTCCTCGATTGTGCAGGAACTGTTCGTCTCTGTCAAGAAAGACCTGTCCGGAGCGAAGCGGAGGCTCGCCGCTAATTGCCAGGATAGGGGTGCGGGGCGAGTACGGCACGTCCTGCCCCTGCCCCAGCGCTTAGTAGCCCCGGCGAGCTTTAGCTCGACGGTTGTGGCCCGCGCTTTTTGCGCATCGAATCTCCACGCATCTCGATGCGATGCGAATTGTGAACCAACCGATCCAGAATGCCGTCCGCGGCGGTGGCATCGCCTGTTGACGCGCGTCTTCGGCACTTCCACACTGGCATGAACAAATACGTGCAGTTCGTAAGCGACCGGTAAACACCGTGCCAGAGGCGGATGCGCAAAGCGGACTGGCCTTAGGATGTTTTTCTGGCCAGTAAGCGCCGGACCGAGGTGCGCCCGATCCGCAGGCGACGGGCGATTTCAGATTTGCTCATGCCGGCACGATGAAGCCTCCGAACTTCGTCAGCGTGGATCACGGCAGTTGCTGGCCGACCCAGCCGTTTCCCGCTCTGGCGCGCATACGCCAGGCCGGCTCGCGTTCGTTCGCGCAGGATCTCTCTTTCGAACTCGGCGAAGATGGCCAGAAGCCCGGCCATTGCTCGACCGGCAGGTGTGGTCAGATCCCCTCGGGGGACACCCAAAACCGGCCATCGGTGGACACCTGAAAAGCGGCCAACGGGATAGCTGATCCAGGACATTGACTGAGACGGAGGATTATCCTCCAGCGGTGAATGTCTTGAGCGAAGAAAAGAAGCAACAAGTCCTTGCGTTGGGCCGACTTGGCTGGTCCCTGAGGCGGATTGAGCGAGCCGTACACCTTCGGCGCGAAACCGCCGCGACCTATTTAAAGGCTGCTGGCATTCCCGTCCGGCCTCCAGGAGGCTGGGGACGCGCCCATCCAAAACCGGCCATCGAGGTGTCCACCGACCCTGGACATGAAAATGGT
>DATJNV010000121.1:0-44085 GCA_035507705.1 Acidobacteriaceae bacterium | reverse complement strand
AAATCTGCTCCCGGACCGCAACAATCGCCCAGACACGCCCCTAAATCATTTCTGGCTAAGCGCTGAAGAAATTCCCTCCCTCCAGCATATGTGCAGAGCCTCGATCGGTAGCAGTTCCGCTTCCGTCGGAGCGGACGCCGCTGTCAGGTGACAGCGAAGGCATACGGAATCGAAGGAACCATCACGATTACGGTAATGCTCAAAATCAGATGGGCTGTTTTTCAATGGGAAAGGGAACATACAGTGGTCTTACGCTTCAGAATCTCGGACTTGGCCAATCGAAGCAAACTATCTTTCGGACATTTGGCCAGCTCATGCTCCGAGAACACCAAAGTACCGCGAAATAAAACGCTATTTCGCGCACCAACGAGCATCTTCACAAAGCTGGAATGCCGCCGGGTTAAAATACAGCCGCCATTACAAGTAGGATCAGGCTTGCCAACGACTGAAGACTCTCAGCAGGTGAGATCTCTTCCAGCGGTCACGCATTTGTTCCCAATCTGGCGGCAGCGACGACACCGTCCATGCCGCGATCTTTTCCATGATCGGCGCCTCAACCAGAACCAGCAACGCAATGAGAAACAGCACAAGAGCGGTAGCATTTAGATAAAAAACTGGGTACCGGCGACAGGAAAGAAACTTCTGCGCTACAGCGGATTCATTCCATCTTAGGATAGGAGTGGGCTGGCGGCTCACGCCTGTCGATTGCGATCTGGAGCAGAACGCAAAATGCCGGAGGGCAATGAGGTACACCGCTGGGCCCGGATTCACCGGGAAATCTTCGCAGGCAAGACGATCTGCGTCGAAACCCCGAACGGGCGATTCGAAGACGCCCACATCCTGAGCGGGCGAAAGCTGAGGGGCGTGCTGGCGCATGGCAAGCATTTGGGCTACGACTTCGGACGCGACCTGAAATTGCACGTGCACCTTGGCCGGTTCGGCGACTTCGTGGAAGGCAAAATGCCATTTCCCGAAGCCAAAGGAGCCCTGCGAATGCGCTGGTCCACCAAAACAGATTGGCTGGAATTGCGAGGAGCAACTGACCTTTCCCTATATACCGATGAGCAGTGGAAGGCACTGGAACAGCGGCTGGGCCCGGACCCATTGATTCCTGAATCCGATCCTGCACCAGCTTTCACTTTCGTGCACAAGGCGAACCTCTCCATCGGGGCCTTGCTGATGGATCAATCCGTTTTCGCCGGAATTGGAAACATCTACCGCGCGGAGTTGCTCTATCGCGCAAAGCAGAATCCTTTCGCCGCCGGTAAAGACACGCCTGAGAAAACCGTGAAAGAAATCTGGAAGGATGCCGTGAAACTGATGCCCGATGGCATAATAGACCGCCGCATCGTCACCACGCGAGCCAAGGACCGGCCGCACTCTGCCGGAAAGGTACATGACGACGAGACGCATTATGTGTACCGCCGTCACGGACAACCCTGTTTCGTTTGTGGCTCGACCATTCAGCGCGTCGAGTTGGCCGGCAGAACGCTTTATTGGTGCCCCACGTGCCAGCCGGATCAGAGTGGAGCGGAGCGTGCTTACCTGGCCCGATTGAAACAAAAGTCCAGAGCTCTCTCCGTGACTGGTTGAGCGGCATCACTTGGCTACTGGAAGAGCCTCGGCGCAAAATCCTTCAGGTCGCGGCGCCATGTTTGCCATTCGTGCGAAGTGCCGGGAGATTCGTAAAAGACGTGCTTGATCTTGGCTTCTTCCAATGATGTGTGCAGCCCCTCTAACCCGGTTTTCATCCTTTGCGGTTCCGCGGTGCCGACGCCAACCCAGAGCAGATGAACCCGCTTGGCAAAAGCATCGGGATCCGCGAGCTCACCGTGAAAGGAAGTCTTGGGATCGAACTTCTGGTTGCCGAGCACGCCTCCGGCGCCGCTGAATCCCCCGATGTAGGAAAAGAGGTCGAGGTGATCGAACGTCACCTGGAACGTCTGCATGCCACCCATCGAAAGGCCGGCCATGGCACGATGATTGCGATCCGTCATTGTGCGGAAATGCGAGTCCACATACGGAATCAGCACTTCCGTCAGATCATCTTCGAACGCCGACGCCATCTCTTGCATGGCTTTCAGCATTTCTGGTGAACCCAGAGGTTTGCCGGTCCAGTCTGGCTCCGGGTGGCCGGCCCGCTTCGCATAACCGTAAGCCATGACGAGAATCATCGGCTTGGTGTTTCCCGAAGCAATCAGGTTATCGAGAATAAAGTTGGCGTGGCCCTGCCGGATCCACCCCGTCTCATCCTCCCCGGCGCCGTGCTGCAGATAGAGCACCGGATAACGCATGGTTGGGTGCGTGTCGTAACCCGGCGGCGTATAGACCAGTGCGTGCCTCCAACCCCCGGTAACTTTGGACATGTACCAGATCTCACGCACCGCCCCGTGCGGCACATCCTGTGCCAGATAGTAGGTGGCTCCGGGTTCTGGAATCTCGATTCCGCTGGCATCTTTGCCGCCGCCAAAGAAGGTATGGCTCGACGGATCACTGAATTCCGCGCCATCTACCAGAACGGTGTAGTAGTGAAAGCCCGGAACCAACGGGTCCGTGGTCACGGTCCAGAATCCATCCGGCTGCCTGGCCATATCCAGCTTCGCCGCGCCCCAGAAGTTGATCTGCACCTTGGAGGCGTTGGGTGCTTTGACCCGGAATTCGGCTCGGCCGCTTGCGTCGACACGAGGATAGGCTGCTCCCCAAACATTTGTGGACGCGGGCTCAAAACCGTCGGAGTTCTGTGCCCAGCAGTAGCTTGAGAACAGCAGTAAGGCGATGGCAATTCTTTTCATTCAATGTTCCCCTCCCAAAAGCCCGCTGAGAAATCGTTTTCCGATTGAATCGGTTCCCCGGGCGCGTCACTGCTTTTGGCAAGCGCGGCACACGTCTGCCCGGAACGCTGGAAGCATAGCCGCATTGTTGCGGGATGTACACAGTTTTGTGCGCTGTGCATCGAAACTATGAACAAGGCTTCTTATGATATTGATCCCGTTATCATTGCGGCTCATCCCGATTCCCATGGCAGCTCATTTTGGCTTGCTCGCCCCACACCGCGTTCTGTATAGTCCTGATTCCAGAGAACGTTTTCTCATATTGACTCGAATCTAATCGCCGCCTGCTTCCAGGGAGTTTTTATGAATCTCGGCAATCTCCGATCCCTCCCCTGCCTGTCTCTTCTGCTCCTGCTCACATGCCTGCCCACCCAGGCTGCGGACAACGCACACCTATCCATCGACGCCTCCAGGCCCGGTGCAAAAATCGACCGCAACCTCTTCGGCCAATTTGCCGAGAATCTCGGGCACGGCCTCTATCAAGGCATCTGGGTTGGGCCGGACTCCCCCATACCCAACACCCGCGGAATCAGAAATGATGTCGTGGCGGCACTGCGCGAGTTGAAAATACCCGATGTCCGCTGGCCCGGTGGTTGCTTTGGCGATGAGTATCACTGGCGCAACGGCATCGGCCCAGCCGCGCAGCGCCCAGCCACCATCAATGCCGCATGGGGCGACGTCGTCGACACCAACGCCTTCGGCACCCACGAATTCATGGACTTCATCGAACAGATCGGCAGTCAGGCGTACGTGTCCATCAACGTGGGATCCGGAACGGTACACGAAGCAGCAGACTGGCTTGAATACATGACCGCGGCGCAACCTACGGCTCTCGAAAAAGAGCGCGCAGCGAATGGTCATCCCCAACCCTACAAGGTGGGCTTCCTGGGAGTTGGTAACGAAACTTGGGGCTGCGGCGGCAACATGACCCCGGAATACTATCTCGACCAGCTCAAGGTATACAGCCACTTCGTCCGCAATGACAATCCAGCGCAACGAGGGCCCAACCACATGCTCAAGATCGCGGTGGGTCCCGGCTCTGATGACACGCACTGGACCGAAGTCATCATGAAGGCCTGGCAGCACGAGGACTGGCGATCGAGTATGGACGGGCTTTCGCTGCACAGGTACACCGTCCCCAACGGATGGCCGCCTTCGACTCCGTCCACCAACTTTGGTGTCGACGATTACGCCAAAACCTTGAAGTCGACCTTGTCCATGGAAGACTTCCTGCGCAAGCAGGAAGCTGTGATGGATACATATGACCCGCAGAAGAAAGTCGCGCTGGTGGTGGACGAATGGGGCGCGTGGCATGCGGCCCTGCCAGGAACGAATCCGCATTTCCTGGTTCAGCAAAACAGCATGATGGACGCTATCCTCGCCTCGCTGAATCTGAACATCTTCGCCCGCCACGCCGATCGCGTGCGCATGGCGAACATCGCGCAGATGGTCAACGTGCTGCAGGCCATGATCCTAACCGATCAGGAGAAGATGGTCCTGACGCCAACCTATTACATCTACAAGATGTACATTCCTTTTCAGGACGCGACCTTCATTCCCGTCACGTTCGACCCGGGGACATACACGCAGGGCAATATCCAGTTACCCCGTGTGGATGCCATCGCCGCCAGGGACACCTCGGGCAAGCTCTGGCTCGAAGTAACCAACCTCGATCCGGAAAAGCCCGTCGACTTCGATGTAGCGCTTTCCGGCGCAACGGTGAAATCCGCCAAGGGAGAGACGCTGACCGCCCCTGCCGTGGACAGCATCAACACCTTCGCAGCGCCAAATTCTGTCGTTCCCAAACCCGTCACCGCCGAGGTGAAAAGTGGAAAGCTCACCTTAACCGCCGCCCCAAAGTCAGTGACTGTCCTCTCACTCGAGCCATAATGCGGAAACACGATCAGAACGGAGACACGATTAAAAACCTCGCGCGCGTTCTTAGAGTCCCGAAGGGACGGCTGAGACTAGCCCAGGATGAAATCGTTGGGCTTCGCCGTCCGTTTCCCACGCACCACCTGAGTCGCGGCAATATTTTCGAGGACGTCTTCAATAAATACCCCCCACCGCTGCGCTCTGAAAAAACGAAAACCTGAGGAGGCCCTCAATGAAAACCACACTTCTGTGGCCCACCGTCCTGACAATACCCCTTCTCTGCGGCACCATCATCGCGCAGGTGCAGACCCAGGTGCCTCCCGTAATCCCCGGAGCAAAGCCGGTCACGGTGGAGCGCATCAAAATCCACGGCGCCTCCCTGGAAGGCAACCTCGAAGGTGATGCAGTCGACCGCGATGTGATCGTCTTCCTGCCACCGGGCTATAACAAGGACAAGCACCGCCGTTATCCGGTGCTGTATGCGCTGCACGGCTACTCCATCGGTGCGGAACAGTGGACCCACGAGATCCATGTGCCGCAGACAATTGAAGGAGCCTTCGCCCAGGGCGCAAAAGAAATGATCGTTGTGCTGCCGGACGCAAAGACCGTACACAATGGCTCGATGTACTCGAGCTCAGTGACCACAGGAGATTTCGAGAAGTTCATCTCCCACGATGTAGTCGCTTATATCGACGCGCACTACCGGACGATCCCAACCCGCGCAAGCCGAGGATTGGTAGGTCATTCGATGGGCGGTTACGGTGCAGCCCGCATCGGGATGAAACATCCGGACGTCTTTGGCAGTCTGTACATTATGAGCCCGTGCTGTTTGTCTCCACGGCCGGCCCTCAATCCCGAGCAGGCAAAGACGCTCGAAGCGGTAAAGACGCCCGAGGATTCCGCGAAGCTCCCGTTCTTTGCGCGCGCCCAGCTTGCCACAGCGGCCGCATGGTCGCCAGATCCGAAAAATCCTCCGCTTTATCTCGATCTGCCGGTGAAGGATGGCGTCGCCCAGCCAGACGTCCTTGCCAAATGGACCGCGAACGCACCCCTCGCCTTCGTCGATCAGTACATCGACAATCTGAAGCAGTATCACGGCATCGCCATGGATGTAGGCGATCAGGACGGGCTGCGCGTCGACGCCGGAAAACTGCACGATGTCTTTGATAAATACGGAATTGCCAACACCTTTGAGATTTACTCAGGCACGCACACCAGCGCGGTGGCAGATCGTTTTCAAAATCATGTCCTGCCATTTTTCAGCAAAAACCTGTGTTTCCAGGCAAGCTGCCCATAGCAGACGAGCTGCCGATTCCAACCAGTCAGTAGGCATTGCTACAAACTTCGCCTACCATGATCGAAGATGAACAATGGCCTATTCTGGCGTCGCGTCTGTCTCGGCGCCCTTTTGCTTTGCTCGATTTGCTTTAGCCGGCCGCAGACCGCGGCCACTGCACAGAATTATCCTTCCCGCTTACCGTACCGTTTCAGCAACTTCGTCTGGTGGAGCGATGCCGACTTGCGGGCTCAACTGAAGAGCCGCATTCCCGGGCTGAGCGATGAGATTGCGCCTGGTTCTGCTGATGAGGGCAAGGTGCGCGATGCCCTCACAGCATTGCTCAAAGCGAAGCAGATCGTGGCCGAAGTGCAGAGCGAAGAACCATCGTCTTTCGCCCTGAGCGCGGAGCGGGCGCCCGGAGCTCCCCAACCGGCGATCGTCTTCAACATTGTTTCTCCCCGGATCCTGGTGGACAAAGTTGTCGTTCCGGAAGATGCCACCGGGCTCGCCGATTCCGTTCACCAGGCGCTCGCGCGACGCGAAGGCCAACGATACTCCTCCGGAGAAGATTGGTCAGTGGAGGCCACGGCCGAGGAGCAGCTGGAAGCCCAGGGATACCTGGAAGCAACCGTCTCGGTTACGCATGATGCTCCCCGCCCCGATGGCAGCCGGTACTTAGTCAATCTCCTGGTCTCGATAATCCCCGGGCGTCAATATCGCATCTCCTCCCTGAGCGCCGGAGGCGGCCCTCTGTTACCCAGCCGAGACCTCTCGCCCTCCTTCAGCTCCAAACCCGGAGATATCGCCGGAGCGGGTGTTTTCGGAAGCGCGCCGGCAGATCTGCGCGCATATTACTGGCGCTACGGCTATGCGGATGTGCAGACTCCCGTATCGAAAGACTTGGACCGCAAAAACGCAACCGTTGCCTTGCGGCTCAATGTAGTCCCCGGCCCGCTCTACCACGTGAGAAGCCTGACCATCCAAAATCTAAGCGCCGAACAGGAGAGCAAGGCGCGGGCCCTGCTCGGCCTCAAGCCTGGAGATGTTTTCGACCAGTTAGCAATCACCAACCTCTACCACAAAATCCCGGCCGATCCCCTCCTTGCCGGCTATGGTTTTACTTTCTCTCCCAAGGAAGATAAGGCCGCCGCCGTAGTAGACCTGACGCTCGACTTCTATAAAAAAGGCCGGGACAGCAGCATCACCTTCCGCTAGCAACCCGCTACAAAACGCGTTGGTTACCTTTTGTATCAGGCCACGACTTTTAGCCGCCTGAAATTTTCGTCGGGCTTCAGCCCCTGAGGCATGTCTCGATCGACGTTTCAACCACCCAAAATCACCTCTGCCACACCGGCTGGGTGAACGCACCATCGCCCGCCACATCCCAAACCTCGAGCCGCGCCCAGGTCCAGCCAGGAGTTTTTACGCTCCAGATATAGGCATGAGCGTCGAATGCGGAAGTCGCGTCGAGCGGAATCGTTTCTCTGTGTGTGCTTTTTCCATCACCCCAAACGATGGCCGCAATCCGCAAAGGAAATGTCGATGTGACCTCCGCCTTCACCTGCACCGCATCGCTACCCTGACCCGAGAACGCGAAGGAGGGCAATAGCACCTCGCCCGTGCTGATGAACCCGTCCCCCCTCTGCACCGACTTCAGAATCTCGCCGTAATGCTCGAAGTCAGGCAAGCGCGGCAGGCGCAGGTAATTCAGGTTGAGCAGACCATACAACTCGTCCGTCTCACTCAACTGGAACACATCAATCTCACCCAGCATGTGTTTACGAAGTCCCAGATTGTTCAGATCGTCGATGGTCTTGAACCCGCGTTGTCCCAGCTGCGGCAGCGATAAATCGGAGGGCATCGACTTCCAACCCGTGCCCAGGTAGCTTGGGTCGCGAAAATACCCGGTATTGACAATCTTGTCCGGATAGCCCGTCGAGCCCTTGGTGCGCGGATGCGTCTGGTATACATAACCACCTTCCGCCTTGATCAGCTCCCACATTTCTTCCGCACTGCGCACCCGATAGACAGTTCCATACTTCGCATCATTGGACTTGAACGGCTGACCAGGCTTGCGGTCCTGCATCCAGTAGACTGGCTTGGGGAACACGAGCGCCCAGTGGCCACCGAGATAGACGTTGGCCTCCTCCGCGGGAATCAGCAGAAACTTCCCGTCCGACTGCGCTCGGCACATCTTGTAATACTCCTCGAGCTCATGCAGCCGCACGTCCGTCAGGTCGGCAGGATGTCCGTCACCGTGGAAGTCCATGATCATCGCCGCATCGATTCCCGCAGCCTCCATTACCGGCTTGAAAGGAGGGACCCAGGCGCTCCCCTTCTCCATCGCCTGCACCGTGTAGGCGAGGTGCCAGTGAGGCGCGAAAGTGAGGAACCCATTCAGGTGAGGGAAATGGTCGCCGTGCGTATAAGCAAGCACGTCCTTAAGAGTCGACGCCGCACTGCCTGCCCCAGGCAGGAGAAACAGACTCATCTCCTGCACTGTGCCCGGTGGAGCGTTCATCCACGGATCGATCCCGGTATTGTCATCGGGATACTGCTGCACACCGAGACCGACTTGTCCGCGCCACGCGGTATACCAGAGATAGCCCTGGTTCGTGGTGTAGTCGCGCGCAAACATGTAGCGATGCGGCGGAGGAAACACCGCCAGGCTACCGGCACCCATCTTCGCGGCAACGGTGCGATAGCGCACCGTCAGCGTGTGCCGTTCCGAACCGTAGGGCGAAGTTATCGCGGTCAGCTTGCCGTGGGCGTCGTAATACACAATCGATGACCCCATATTCCCGCCCGCGCGAATATCCTGCGCGGAAGCCATCTGCAATCCCGCGTCATAGAAGTAAGCGGTATCCGGTTCCTCGGTGCGCAACAACGCAACCTGCTGAATCAACGGAATGCCGGGGTAAAACACATACCGAAGATCTCCGGAAAAGATACCCAGCCTCATCCCGTTGAAGGTGACCTCCACGCGATTGCCAACGGTACGGGCAGTCACCCCGGTGGGATGAAACTCCTGCAGGAAGCGCCGCGTGCCGGCGGGATTAGCCGGAGGAAAGTCGAAGAAAGCATCCCAGCCCCCGCTGCGCTTGCCGGTGGTACACCGGTACACAGGCCGGGCAAGCGTTACGATGTCTTTGCCATCAACTGCAATCGCAGTAATCAAAGGCTTGCTCGCGTCGAGCGCAAAGGTCGCCTTCCACTTGTGCGCGGCCGAATCGCGCCAGATGACTTCAACCGATTGATCAGTCTGAGCGACTGCAATAGGTCCCGGCCGAACCCCGGAAACATCCGCCACAATCGTCGCCCCGTAGCAACAAGAGGAGAAGGAAACCAACAACCAAAGCCACCAGCCTCGCATTGGTCCAGCCATTATCATTGCCTATCCAGCCAACAACACTATTTCCTGCATTCCCCTCGTGTGCCGATCACAATTCATCCGCTCACAGCATAGAAAAGCCGCCCAGCAAGGCATAAATCGCCGAAGCGATCCCCAAAACGATGCTGATCATCAGAAACCCCGGCAACTCAATGACCACAGAAATCGACGCCAGCACAATCGCAATCTGCAGCCCGCCGCTGGCGATTTCCAGCGTATGGTTGCGGTGCATCGCATGGTCGCGCAGATGCTCTTCCTCATGAGCCTTTTCTGACAGTTGTTCCATACCATCGGCGCCTGGCTCCGACTGCATACGGGCGGCATTCGCGCGTGCATCGGCAATGTGTTTTTGCACTGCAGGATCCGGATTTGAGGAAAGGCTTTCCAGAAGATCGGCCTCGGAAGTCAGCATCGCTCTCCGGATCGACTTCGCCTGGTATTGGGCCCACGTGTCGCTCGCCGCAATGTGGTTCATCAGGTAGGCGCTTTCTGCGTTCTTGGAGACAAACTCGGTGAGGGCGAGCGCCGCCGCCATGACGGCAATGACGATGGCGGCGCGCGCGTGCCCTTTGCCGTGCTCCGCGTGTCCTTCATGGGCTGCGTGCTCCAAATGTTCGTTGGCGTGCTCGAATTCAGTGCCCATTGTGTGCCTTCTCCTCGGTTGCGATTCTCACCATGGCCCTCACACTGCGTTCCACATCTTCCTCTGTAGTAGCCCAACTGGATACGCTGATACGCATCGCCGCATGTCCATGCCACTGCGTTCCGCCGCACCAGCAGGTACCGTCGTTCTGAATACCGGTAATCACGCGCCGCGTCAAATCGTCGCTGCCAAAGGAGACCAGCACCTGGTTTAAAACCACGTCATTCAGAATGGCGAAGCCCGCGGCCCGCAGACGATCGGCAAATAATCTCGCCTGGCGGCAATTGCGCTCAATCAATTCTCTGAGCCCGTCACGGCCCAACGACCGCATCGCCGCCCATAACTCCACACCGCGTGCCCGCCGGGAAGCCTCCGGTGCATAGTGCCAGGGTTCGCGGCCCCCGCCAGGTGTCAGGTAGGCCGCCGTCATCGCCATCGCGGAGCGAAGCGCCTCCGGCGAACGCACAATCGCGACCGCGGAATCATAGGGCACATTCAACCACTTGTGACAATCGATGGCCCAGGAATCCGCCTCGCCTGCGCCTGCCAGCAACGGAGCGTAGCCCGGAGAAACCGCGGCCCAGTAGCCAAAAGCTCCATCCACGTGCACCCATGCGCCCGCATTATGAGCGCGAGCGCAGATCTCCCCTGCCGGATCGAAGGCGCCCGAATTTACATTGCCTGCCTGCACGCAAACCAGGGTCCGCTCACTGAGCGGGGGCAGCGCATCCGGCTTCATTCTCCCCTGCCCATCAGCCGGAACCCGCGTTACACGCGCGCGCCCCAGTCCGAGCATCGACAACGCCTTCAGGAGCGAGACATGAACCTCGTCCCCCACCACCACCTGGATCGCGGGAGCCCCAAATAATCCGTCCTCCTCGACGTTCCATCCCGCCCGCTGCAGCAAGGCCGTCCGCGCAGCAGCCAGGGCCGTGAAGTTGGCCATGGTAGTGCCGGTCACAAAGCCGCCGGCCGATCCGGACGGCAGCCCTAGCAGATCCAGCATCCAGGCAAGAGCGATCTCCTCCAGCTTCGCAGCTACAGGAGACATTACCTGCATGGCGGAATTCTGGTCCCAGGCGCCCGCCAGCCAGTTGGCAGCCAGGGCCGCAGGAAGAGAGCCTCCGATCACAAATCCGAAATAGCGGCCTCCCGCGCTGGCCACCGTGGCCGGTGACCCAACGGCATCCAGCAACGCCAGCACTTCAAAAGGATCGGAGGACTTCTGCGGCAGTGAACCATCCAGTGCCTGGAGACGAGCTACGGCCTCCGCTGACGGCGCCACTCCGCGGGAATCAAGACCCCCAAGATATTGCGCAGCCCGTTCTGCCGTCTCTAACAACAACTCTTTCACTCAACCCTCCATTCCTGCGAGTTAAACAATATCTTTCGAGCAACGCATTACGCCGTCTTGAATCCTCACCCATCTTGCTCTCATCCAAACGGCATACTACTTGGGAGTTGGTTCATATGCCGGCATTTTGCGCATGCTGTGGAGCAGAGATAACTTTAAAGGCTGAGGCTTGTGCTGTCTGCGGCACGCCTCGGCACGGGATGATGCCGCGTGAAAAACAGCCCCAGGTCGATCCGGGCAACGACACGCCCCAGGATGAGGGCCAGAAGCCGCGCAAATCTCGCCTGTAACTCACGCGACCCCAAGCACCTTCACAATCACGCGCTTCGGCCGCTGGCCATCAAACTCGGCATAGAATACGCGCTGCCATGTTCCCAGGTCGAGTTTGCCGGCGGTGACGGGCAGCGTGGTTTCATGATGTAACAGCAGCGCTTTTAAATGGGCGTCGGCATTGTCCTCTCCCGTCTGGTGATGCAGGTAGTCGGGCTTAGCCGGCGCCAGATCTTCCAACCATTTGCCGATGTCCTCGATCAACCCTCCCTCCAGATCGTTGACATAAATCGCAGCGGTGATATGCATTGGCGAGACAAAACAAAGCCCGTCTCTCACCCCGCTCCTGCGCACGATCTGTTCCACCTGGTCGGTGATGTGCACCATCTGTTTGCGCTTTTTGGTTTCGAAGACAAGGTATTCGGTATGACTTTTCATCGCTGGCGTTTTCTCCTCGGCCCTCTCTGGGGGTAGCAACGTGCTCGGCGATTCCTACTGTCTCCATCTACGCCAAGCCTGTTACTGGCTGCCACGATTACAACTGCTTTGCGTGCATGTGCCAAGTTGATGACACTAAAGTGTCTTTTTGATACAGTCATGCTTCGCGCGAAGAGGAGATCCTTGTTCATGGCGCTGTGTCCTCTTTCCAGGGTTCTCCTGGTCCTGACAGTCTTGTCACTGCTTTCAACGACCTGCGCGCAAGCAGAACCCACGCCGGAAGCCATCTCTGCCTTCAACGCCTATGTCAACGCGCTGGAAGCGAGGCTGGCCAAACAGCACCATTCGGCGGACACTTTCTTTTACCCGCCGTTAACCCCGGAAATCGAAAAGCGCCTGCAGCAAGGTGAATTCATCATCGAGTCGGTCACCCCCTCCACGGCTTCGTCCTTGCCTGGAGCCCTCCTCCATGACTGGCGCGGAACAGCTTTTGCGCCTGGAGCCACGGCCGCCGACTTCGAACGGCTGCTGAAAAACATCTCCTCTTATCCCCAGTACTACGCCCCCCAGGTACTGCAGGCCAGGGTGCTTTCGCAGCAGGGAGATCACTTGCAGGCCCTCATGCGCGTCCGCCAAAAGCACGTTTTGACCGTGGTTCTCGATACCACCTACGACATCACGTTCGGCCACCTGGATGCGCAGCACGGCTGGAGCAGCTCACGCAGCATCAAAATTTCTGAAATCGAATCGCCCGGCACCAGTTCTGAGCGTGCACTTGGGCCAAACGAAGATCACGGCTTTCTCTGGCGATTGAATTCCTATTGGACCTATGAGGAGAAAGACGGCGGCCTCTACCTGCAGATCGAATCGGTATCGCTCACGCGGTCGATTCCAGCCGGCCTCAACTGGATCATTTCACCTTTCATTCAGAAGATTCCGCGCGAGTCATTGGAATTCACCCTGCAAGCGACCTGTGCCGCACTAAAGAAATAGCGGCGCTCGGCCCCGGCGAATGACGGTGCCCCCATGCAAGCCCGGTTTTGGATTGAGTGGGATTCTGCGGCTGCTCGTTGCTCGCCCTCTGCCAACATGAGGCACTTGGATTTAGATCAGCGTGAGAAAAATACACGCTACGCCACTTCGATCGCCAACAGGGAAATATCGTCGGCGAAATTTCCAACCGACCGCCAGGCCTTGGTCTCCTCGATCACATCCGTCAGAAGCTCATCCAACGTTGCCGCACCGTGCTGCTGCAGGCACGCGAGCAGGCGAGCCTCCCCGAATATTTTCCCCTGGGGATTGACGCATTCTGTAACCCCATCCGAATAGAGAATCAGCCTGTCTCCGTGCCGGAACGAGACCTCGAAACAGTCGAACTCGACGTTGGGCCAGATTCCGAGAGGCATTCCCCCCGTGCCAAGGCGCCGTATTTCACCGCCCTTACGGATCAGGATCGGCCCCGGATGCCCCGCCTGGGCCAGACGCAAAGTCGTCGAGCGCGTGTCGAATAGACCGTACACCATAGTGAAATAGCGGTCGTCTTTCGACTGAAAGCGACTGTTCAGCTCATGCAGCGCCTCCCCCGGGGAGGCAATCTCGAAGAATGAGCAATCGCGGTTGTAGCGCATCAAAGGATTGCCCGCTGTCTCATCCGGCGTCAATATCATGCTCAGGGTCACCGAGAGCATCGCGGCGGGAACGCCATGACCGGAAACATCGAGAAGATAGAAGCCCACCTGGCGTTCATCCATGGCAAAGAAATTGAACGTATCGCCAGCAATATATCCGGAAGGCTCGAGACGCCACTCGCACTGCACGCCAAGGGCGCATAAGGCGGGCGGAGGCAGCAGCGTGGTCTGCAATGTGGCCGCGGCCTTCAGGTCATCTTCAATGAGCTTGTGAGCTGACTCGAGGCGCTGGTTGATACTGGCGAGCTCTCGATTCTTGTCCGCCAGTCCCTGCTCGAGGCTGAGGATCCGCTCCCCGGCGCGAACCTTGACGCGCAGTTCCTCCGAACTGATGGGCTTGACCAGGAAGTCATCCGCGCCCGCGTCCATCCCTTCGATCAGGTCCGCCTTGGCGCCCTTCGACGTGCAAAGAATCACATATGTGTAGTGATCGAGGGCGGCGCCACGAATTCTTCGGCAAAGGTCCGGACCATGGATCTTTGGCATCACCCAGTCGCTGACGATAAAGCTGATCCCCCCGCGTTGCACCAGTTCCCACGCGGCTTGTCCATCGGCCACCTCGATGACCTCGTGGCCCTGCCGGCGAAGCAGTTGCGAAAGGATGCTGCGGGCGACGGCATCATCGTCAACGAGCAAAATTTTCATCCTACAGATGGCCGCCTAAGAACCCCAACTAGCTTTATCGGCAGTAAAGCCGACACGATTACATGCCAGAGGCTTGGCAGCCTTCCTGGAACGCGAACAGTATCTTCCATGCACAGGCTCCATCCCCCGCCCTCATCTTTCCTCGGCCCGGGCCGATGGAACTAGACAAACAAGTCGAGAACACCGCAGAAGGCGCCGATGCGCAGTGCGCGCACCAGATCCGGGCCCTCAGGCAAGCCTGAAATGAAAGGACGGACCACTCAATGCAACCAACAAGGAGTGATATGAAAATCGCGGAGCAAAAAATCGGCAACAACGTGGTCCTGGAAGTAATGGAGCCCCGCCTGGTTGCCGACCAGGCCGGCCCCTTCAAAGAAGCCGTCGGGCAATATTTCACCAACGGTCCTGCCAATGTCGTACTCGATCTCGGCCAGGTGGAATTCATCGACAGCACCGGCCTCGGCGCCATTCTGTCTGTGCTGAAAAGGATGCCCAAGGGCAGCGAGCTGCTGGTCTGCAAGCTGAACGAACCGGTAAGCAACATGTTCATGCTCACCCGCATGGACCGCGTCTTTACCATCTGCAAGACAGTCAACGAAGCCGTGACCACTCTGACCCATTAAGTCGCTCCGAAAACCCAGGTCTTCAGGAACTGGACGGTGCCCCAGGTTCGCGCCGGCGTACCTGGGCTGACGAAGATGGGCGAAGCCCTTCCTTTGTCTTTCAACCGTCCGAAGGGGCCGCCGGGTCCGATGGACGCTTTCGCGTACGGGCTGAAGCCCGTACCCTTCACTCGGGAAAATCCAAATTCGGAGCGATGCCGGCTTTCCGGACAAGCTTGCAAAGGTACCAGCCACCGGCACCCCCGCTAGGCAGGCGCGGCAATGCTTGTATTGGCGACATCCGGTTCGAAACCTTCATCGGCCAGAGTTTTCTGAATGGCTGCCCGGAGTGCCTGCTGGTCCGCGCTCTTGGGAAGCTTTGCATAGCGGCGAATGACCTCTTCGCCATTGACGATTCGAACCAGCCAACTTCCTTTCCCTTGATCCCACGTCACCTCTACGCTGTCTGCACGCATACGCGCCTCCGATAAGATCCTAGCCTATCGAGCCGGCTATGGAACCGTGAGAGGGATAGAAACTGAACCTGGGAACGCCGGAGGCCCTGCGGCCCGGCCTGGAACTGAGCCGCAGAGCCTCCAGCTTTGAGGATTACTGCTGTTGCAGGGTGAACGACTGCGCCCCGGTACCGTTGCAGTCATATTGCTGCAGCTGTAGCTGAGGCGCCGATGAGGCGCCCGGGACATCGAGACACTTGGAGCTGTGGCGAGCTACGAACTTGTAGGCCCCATTACCCAGCGCTACTGGCATCCACTGCTGATTGGTTCCTCCAACATAGGTCCACAGTTGCACCGGTATCTGGTCACCCGTGGCCCAGGATCCTCCGGTCACGTCCCATACCACGTTGCTGTTGGAGCGGGTCAGGGCATACCGGCTCACCACCTGGTAGTACCCGCTGTCTGTAGGTTGGAATTGCCATTCCTGGTTCTGTTGCCCCGCCCCGCAATTGTATTGCTGGACGACCGTTCCATTGGCATAGCCCCAGCCGGCCGCATCCACGCAGAGTGAGCTATTGGTGTTGGTGACGGTATACCACGCACTGGGAGAAATGGTGGTCGTTCCCGTGGTCACATCAGGAGAACCTACCTGGCTCGTGGAGCCCACGACGACATTGTTGCCGGCCAACTTTGCCAGCCAGGTCGTGTATTGATCGTCCTCTTGCTGATAAGTAATGGGATTCGAATTTATCGACTGATTCGTGGAATAGTAACTGGGATTGTCCGGAAAGTATTCATCGTTGCGGTAACCGTCCCAGGCGCATCGCGCGGCCCAGCACATCCATCCGACGACATTGTCATGCATGTCGTTGTTGTACATGCTGCCGTTGGCAATGTTTCCGTAAACGTCATATACCGTGATGCCTACGTTCTGGGCTGCAATCTTGCTGCCATTGGATAGCAGGCCGCTGGAGATCACTGTATTGTTGTAAGCGGTGTTGTCGTGACCGGCGCCCAGTTCAATCCCCATGTTCACGGTGCTTACCACCTGGTTGTTGTAGAAATTGTTGAACGCCGCAGCCGTTTGCACTGTATCGCTGCCGCTGCCATCCGTCGTAATTCCGCCGCTGTTGGAGCTCCCGTTGACAGGATCATACGCATAAGCGCCCTGAATATAGTTGTCATGAATCTCAGCCGGACTGCTGGCGTTACCCCCCGAGTCGAACATGCTGATATTTTCGTTGGTCAGGCTTTGATACGGATAGTTGATGATTTCGTTCCAGGCAATCTGGATTCCAGGAACTGCATTCACATTGCTGATCTGAATCGCATGGGACCACACAAACACCTGGTCGCCAGGCAGAACCCCGTTATTGCCATCGCTTTCCAGCCCCATCATGTTGCGCCCGCGATTATTGGTAATGGTAATTGTCTGCGTACCGTCCCGGTCTCCGGCGTAACCCCGGACATAGATTCCGTAGGTGACATTTTCGAAGTAGGAATTTTCCACATCCAGCAGCGCAGGATTCTGGGCGTCTACAAACATCCCGTAAGCCTGGCCCTTGACATTCGGATTGGTTCCGACGCCGATCACGTTTTTCACCGTGAGGTTATTGCCCCAGTATGCATCGCTGATGAGATCGCTCGGACCGGTCACGTAGGAGTTCTGAATCAGCACCGGATCTGTGGTGGCCACAGTCACCGCGGGCGTATTCGGATCTGTGCTCTTCCAGTTGCCGGAGTATGTGCCGCCCTTGGTAATGACCAGGGGACCGCTCCACTGAACGTCGCCCATCGAGCTCGACACCGTGGCCGAGGCATTCTGGCCCTGAACGCTCGCCGTAATGGTGGCGCTGCCTGTAGCGATGCCCGAAGCCAATCCGCTACTCGAAACCGTAACCAGGCGCGGATCGCTGGTGCTCCAGGCGACCCCGCTGGTGACGTCGCCGGTAGAACCATCGGAATATGTCGCCGTGACGGATAGTTGTTGTGTTCCTCCGATATTCACCGAGGCTTGCGACGGCGAAATGGCAATGGATGTTATGGACTGCGCCTGGCCGGGTACGGCAAAAAGCACGCTCGCAAGCAACAAAAGCTGCGGACGCAGGAGGGATCGCGACGGGAAACGGAGTTTCCCGCCTGGGGGGACATTCATCACTACTCTCCTACTAGAGTGATCTCAGTCATGCGACACACTGGTCCTGTCGAGCCGAAAGACGTGAGATGAGGCCCGGGACAGGCTTGGCCAAGCCCCCGAAATGAAACAGTGGTGGTGTTTCGAGGCAGGAACCCAAGTTGCAGTGCGGTATGTGAGTCTTCGTGGACTATATCGAGGCGATCCGGAAAACGCAACCATCAAAAGAACAAAAAAAACGGTTTGATCCAGGTGAGGTGCCGGAGAATAAATGGCATTGCCGTTAGCAGAACGGGTTCGCGGCTACGGCAGCCACGAGATATAGGATCGTGCACAGAAGCGACCGCAGTATTTTGCGTTTTCCCGGTCCAGCCCAACGGCGGAACCTGAATGGGGCGCCGCCACGCGTGATTTTTCTGAAATGATCATTGGCCGCCGTGCATGGCTGCCTCGACCTCTTCCGGGGTATGGGGCAGCTTCTCGGCAAAGTCGATTAACTTGCCTTCGGCGTTGACGTAGAAGGTGTCCTCAATGCGAACACCGATCTTTTCTTCGGGAATGTAGATTCCTGGTTCGATCGTAAACACGGAGCCAATCGCAAATGGTTTGTCGTAATCGTAAGGATCATGTACGTCGATGCCGACGGAATGTCCCAGCGTATGAAGAAAGTATTTCCCCAGGGGCGCCCCGTGAAGGTCCTTGCCGTGCGTATTGATGTAGTCGAAGGCGACCTTGTCAAGGGAGTCCTTGTCGGCATCGGCTCCCCGATGCAGCACGGAGCCCATCTTCGATTTGCCGGCGACAAAGGCGGCCCGCGCTGCCTGCTGTGCACCCAGCACGATGCTGTAGATTTCCTTTTGGCGCTCACTGAAATGGCCATCGACCGGCATCGTCCTGGTCAGGTCGCTGGCGTACATGGAGTACTCACCCGCAGCATCGATTACCACCACGTCCCCGCTCTCCATGAGCTTGCTATTCTCGGAGTAATGGAGTGTCGTTGAGTTGATACCTGAACCCACGATCGCGGGATAACTGACACGCTCGCAGCCTTCGGCCAGCATCGTCCCTACTTCCACGCCGGCGATTGTTCTCTCGCGGACCCCAGGCTTGATCGCCCGCATACCGGCCAGTTGCGCCGCAATGGAGGCGTCTGTCGCTTTACGGATCAGTTCAATCTCCGCCGGACTTTTCACCATGCGCAGTTGCATGGTCAGATCGCGCACATCATGAGGCGGAATCGGGTCATCCGTCCCCAGTACGGCGGAAGTGAAGCTGAGCGTTGCCGCAGCGACACTCATGTCCTGCTGAGTCCAGATTTCTTTCGCCCTCTCGCGGGGATCCTGAGCCAGAAAGGCGCTGTAGACCGCAGGCAGGCTGGAAAGAGGCATCACCTCGTCCACACCAAGTGTGTGTGACGCGCCGGGTGTGGCCGCATCGATCTTTGCCCCGGTGTACTTCTCGCGAATTGGATCGCGCGTCGGCAGAAAAAGAATTTCCCGATAGGCGTGGGCTGGAAGCGGTCCCAGGCGCGTCGTTGTCGCCGGGCCATCCCCGATGATCAGAAGAGCACCGCCCGGTTCATTTGAGCCTGTCAGGTAGTAGAAATCTTCATCCTGGCGATAATCCTGATACTCCGCCGAAGGCTCGTAAGCCGCGAAAATTACAGCCGAGCCACCGTGCAGCTCAGCTCCGAGTTTTACCCGCCGCTGACGGTATTCCGCCATGGGGACAGACTCAAGTGCATAGGCCGCTTGTGCGGCCAACAAGAGCAAAAGCAGGGCCAATCTCCCGCGCATTCATTTATCTCCATCATTCAAATGAATTTACGTTACACGCGCGCGGGTCGAGCCACAACCGGTATCGGCAGGGCGATACGATCTTGCCGATTATTGCAATTTGCGATACGATTATCGCAATCAGCGATAGGCATGAAACTCTCCGACAAACTCAAGTACCTGCGGGAAGTGGAGGGCAGCCTTCGCGGACTGGGGCGGGCGATGACGCAACAGGAATTAGTTCGCGCAATCGCGGCAGAAACGGATAAGCCCATCAGCCAGAGCTACCTCTCGCAAATCGAGTCCGGGGCGCGGCCCCACCTCACGAATACGACCAGGCTTCTTTTGGCCAGGTTTTTCAAGGTGCATCCCGGCTATCTGGTCGAAGATCCGGAGGGCTATCATGCCGAGCTTCTCTCAGATATTCGGACGCAGGAGGAGAAGCTCGATCTGTGGCTGGTTGCCGGCTCCGACCGGTTTCGTAAGGATCCGGAGCTGTGCCACGCGCTGCGAGCCATCGCCCGATACTCCGACTCCCGGCGAAGCCTGCTGCTGCTGGAATCGATCCTGGAGACACCGGTTCTGATGGATCGCCTGCTGGAGATTCTTCGTCCATCAGAACATACTCCCGCGAAAACGAAAGATCCGGATACCAAGCCCAAATCCCCCGTAACCAAGGCGGCCCAAACGAAACGTCGTACAACCCGCAATTCGGTGAAATAACATGACGTGGGAAATCTTCTATCTCGCTTGCTTCATCCTGGGCCTCGTGCTGTGTTTCGTCTCACTCTTCACTGGCGGCCACACGCACGCTGGTCATTTTCACTTCGGCGGTAACGGCCACATCCACGCCGCACATAGCGGCGCAGGTGCCGGCCACTCTTCATCGTCTAACGGAGTATCCCCGGTCAACGGGTTCACGGTAACAGCATTCCTTTGCTGGTTTGGCGGCATAGGATACCTGCTGCGCACACACACCGGGCTCATGGCTCCTCTGGTCCTGCTGGTCTCCGCCTTGAGCGGGCTCGCCGGGGGTGCGCTGATTTTCTGGTTTCTCGCTTCCGTTCTTCTACCGCGGGAACATGCGCTTACCGCTGAGGAGACCGAGATCACCGGCGTTGTAGGGCGTGTCACCGGCCCCCTCCGCCCCGATGGCACAGGTGAGATTGTCTATACCCAGCTCGGCGCACGCAGGTCTGTGCCTGCACGCGCGGAAGACGGCACAGCCATCGAGCGCGGCTCAGAGGTCGTCGTGTTGCGCTATGAGCGTGGCATCGCGTATGTCCGCCCATGGCGCGACATCGAGCCATAGCCAACCGCAGTACGAAGCGCGGCCTCTCCTGTGAGCGACCGCCGGCAGTCCCACTTATCGCCTAACCATGAAGGAAGGCTTTATGCCTAACACGGTCATCATTGTCGTTGGTCTGTGTGTTGTCGCCACAATTGTTCTGCTTTCTTTGCTGGCGCGCATGTTTCGCAAAGCAGGCCCCAACGAGGCCCTCATCGTCTACGGCTTTCGCGGCCCGCGTGTCATCAAAGGCCATGGAACCGTGATTTTTCCCGTGGTCGAACATTGCCGCGAGCTCTCTCTCGAGCTCATGAGCTTCGATGTTGCCCCGCAGCAGGACCTGTATACACGCCAGGGCGTCGCTGTCACCGTAGAAGCTGTGGCCCAGATCAAGGTGCGTTCTGATCAGGAATCGATTCTCACCGCAGCGGAACAGTTTCTCACGAAGACTCCCGACCAGCGCGAAAGCCTGATTCGCCTGGTGATGGAAGGCCACCTGCGTGGCATCATCGGCCAGCTCACGGTCGAGCAGATCGTAAAGGAGCCGGAGTTGGTCGCTGAGCGCATGCGCTCCACCTGCGCGGATGATATGAGCAAGATGGGGCTGGAAGTGGTGAGCTTTACCATCCGCGAAGTGCGCGACAAAAACGAATACATCACCAATATGGGCCGCCCGGATATTGCCCGCATTCGACGCGACGCTGAGATCGCAAGCGCCGAAGCGGACCGTGATACCGCCATCCGGCGCGCACACGCGCTCCGCGAAGCGGCGATTGCCAAGGCTGCCGCCGACCAGGACCGCGTCATTGCGGAAACCGCATCGCTGGCAAAGCAGGCGGAAGCGCAGCGCGACCTGGACATCCAGAAAGCGCAATTCGCCGAGCAATCGCGTCGCCAGGAAGCGCAGGCAGACAAGGCTTACGAACTGCAGACCAATGTGATGCAGCAGAAGGTAATTGCCGAGCAGGTCAAGGTGCAGCAGATCGAGAAGGAAGGCCAGGTCAAAGTCCAGGAAGCCGAAATCCTGCGCAACGAGAAGGAGCTCATCGCCACCGTCTTGAAGCGTTCCGAGATCGAGAAACAGCGCATCGAGAACATGGCAGCTGCAGAGCGTGCCCGCCTGACAGTGGAGGCGGAAGGACGCGCGTCCGCGATTCGCGCGCAGGGTGAAGCGGAGGCCAACATCATCCTGCAGAAAGGCGAGGCGGAAGCAAAGGCCATGAACGTGAAGGCAGAAGCGTACCAGGAGTGGTCGCAAGCCGCAGTCGTGGACAAGCTCATCACCAACCTCGCGGATGTTGTGCGCGCCATGTCTGAGCCATTGACCAAGGTGGACAAAATCACCATTGTCTCGACGGGCAAGGATGGCAACCTGGGCGCACACAAGTTGACTGGTGAGATGACTGAGATCGCCGCACAGGTCCCCGCCCTGTTTGAGGCTCTGAGCGGTATGAAAATGTCCGACCTGCTGGCAAACGTAAAGCAAATGAAACCGCGGGCAAACGGCGACGCCAACAACCCGGCGCTGCGTTGATTCACTCTCGACTGCATGAAAGGAATTCATTATGGCACTCATGGAACGCGTTACCACTCTCCTCCGGGCGAACCTGAACGATTTGATCGACAAGGCGGAAGATCCGGAGAAGATGCTCAAGCAACTCGTTCTCGATATGGAGAACCAATTGCTGCAGGTCAAGACCCAGGTCGCGATTGCGATTGCCGATCAACACCTGCTTGAGAAGAAGACGGCCGAGCATGAAAGCTCGGCCGCCAGTTGGAAAGAGAAAGCAACCCTCGCAGTCGGGAGGGGCCGCGACGACCTGGCGCGCGAAGCTCTGGATAGAGCGCTCACTCACGGACAGATGGGCAGGAACTTTGTTCAGCAGCTTGAAGATCAGCGGGCCGAAGCGGAAACTCTGCGCAGCGCCTTTCTCAAGCTGCAGCAGAAACTCATTGAGACCCGGGCGCAATGCGATCTACTGGTAGCGGAACACAGGCGGGCGCGTACCATTAGCCGGTCGCAACAGGCCCATGCAGCTGCGCGCACGGAGAGAAACGCTTCTTCCATCGATCGCTACAAGTCCCGCATCACGGCTCAGCAGGCGGCGAACTATGCCGGCAAAGAGCTGACCGCCGGTGATTCACTGGAAGATCGCTTTGCCATGCTGGAACGCGACCAGCAGGTGGAGGTTCTGCTCGAGGAGCTTAAAAGGAAAAAAGAGTTAACGGCGTGAATAGCGAGCATGAGGGCCGGCGTCAGCCTCGGCTCTCATGTTGCGCAAGCCCGCAAAGCGAGTCCGCGCTATTGGCTCGCCACATAGCAGGCCGTACTGCCTCCGCTGCCTGCGCAGGAGAAGCCGACGACGGTTGCGCCGGCGGTCGAGGTAAAAACGCCGATCGGCGCTTGCTGCACGTACACTTTTCCCGCAGCTCTTGCGGGTGCCGGTCGATAGAGCGCAGCACCGACGATAAATCCGAACAGCACCGCAAGAACGATCTTCAAGAAACGCATGTCGTTTGCCTCCACGAGATGGAGTGATTTAACCATAGGCGGGAGGCTTGACCCTCAATGGGTTAACCGGGCCGCGCGCTTTTCTGTCAACAGCCGAAACGAAATGGACAAGCCGCAGATCTCTCCACTTCGCTTCCACGGCACACCGGGACAGGTCTCTTCGGTGGGGATGACAATTTTGTTGGAAGTGCAAGCAGAGTGGCATGGGAAGAGGCTGCGGGCCTAACCATTGTCAGCCCGAGCAAAGCCGAGGGATCTGCAGTTTCCCTCCTTAGCTGATGCCCTTCCTCTTCGTAATCTCTTTCACCATCTAATCGTCATCATCCCGTTTGCCCGCATCGTGCGGATGCAGAATCATCCATGGCACGGGTTTCGAGCCCATGGCATCTTTCCACAAAATGACGTTGAGCTTTCGAGAGTCAGCCATGTCTTCATGCCGGAAATCCATTCGGCTCGACTCCTTGGCCCCCGGCGCATTGCGTTTGTTAGGAGTGTAGATGAGTCCGTTATCCCGATTGGAGTAATCGGCGTTAAACGCGGGTTGGTCGCCCGCTCCGGTAAACAGCGGTGCGATCAGGGGCGCGAACGCATCGTTGTTATTCATCGGAGGAATGCCCAAAAGATCTTCCATGGTCCGCAGCACGCTGACCGTGGTGTAGAAGGTGTGGTCCACTACCGGCTGGTCTTTTCGGGGCGAATACTTGCTGATCACCAGAGCCACGGAACGGTGAGCATCCACATGATCGGCGCCATCCTGGGCGTCATCCTCGAGGATGAAGAAGGCAGTGTCGTTCCAATATGGACTGTGCGAGATGGCGTCTACCGCGCGGCCGACGGCAAGATCGTTGTCCGCAACGGAAGCTTTCGGGGTGGGTGAGCCCGGACGCGTGCCCGCGGTGTGATCATTCGGCAGGCGCAGCATCACAAACGCGGGCATAGGGTCCTTTCCCTGCTTCCGCTCCTTCACCCAGGCGTTGAAGTGAGTGAGAAATTCGTTGACGCGCAATTGATCGGGGAAACTGAGATTGAAGTCCGGATACTTGGGATCAAAGTGTCCTTCCAGTTCAGGCTTCGTAGCAACGTCCTGATAGATGAGGGGAATGTTCCACGGGTATGGGTTTTCGCCACCGCCGTAGTTCGCAGGGATCGGTTGCCTGGGCTTGATCCAGGGCTGCGCACACAGGTGCGTCGGCTCGGGAGTTCCTTCCGTCGGTGCCTTGGGCTTTGGCGCCTCGCCGGAATCGTCACAAAATCGGGTCGAAATGAACTCGCCGAAATGGTAGAGAGTCTTGCCATGCCGGGCCAGGTCGGTCCATAGGTAACTGCTGGCGGGCTCGTTGATGTCGGGGATTTTTTCCTCAATTGGATAGCCCGCTTCCGTCACGCCCTCGAAATCATACTGGCGCTCTTTCCCGCGATATGCCTGCTGCCAGGTGCGCTCGGTGTAGTCACTCGTGATAGCGGCGGTAGACCATACATGTCCATCGCCGGAGACCTCGCCCGAATCGTAGAAATTGTCTAACACGCCGAACTGCAGCGCCAGCTTATGTTCATTGGGCGTGATCTGCTGCCCATACATGGTCAGGGAGGGATCCCCATCACCCGCACCCAGGTCGCCGAGAATCTGGTCGTAGGTGCGATTCTCCTTGATGATGTAGATCACATGATGGATCGGGTTCGCGCCGGAAGCGAAATGCAGATGCTCCTGCACCGCATGCATCAGGTTGGCATTCATCACCTGCTGCGTCAGCTCAGCCATATTCTTCTCCGCATCCGCGCGGTCGACGGTGGCCAGCGAGCCGTACAACATGGTGGCGATGTAGGTATGCGGGCGACGCGCAAGGGACGCGAGACCAGGTGACATCTGCGCGGGCCTGGGCTGCGGTGCGGCGTTCGGCGCAGTTCCGCGCGCCTTGCCGGTCGCGACGTACAGCTCATTGGCCTTGAGGGCAAGCGCCGTAGGGTACCACTCTGTAGGGATGAAACCTTCCGCGGTTGACTTGGCACCGGCTCCGGTGTGAAACACAGCCACTGCATCGGATCCCGAATCAGCCGCATAGAGGGTTTCGCCGTCGGGTGAGACGGCTACGCCATCCGGCATCGCCCCGAAGTAAGTCTGTCCCGGCAGGCGAGCGTCATAGGTGTGGAGCAGCCGCATCGATTTGCCATCCACGCGCACGGCCGCGACTGCATCACGATTGGCCAGCGCGACGTATAACGTCTTCTCATCCGGGCTAAGCGCCATTGCAATGGGATGGGAACTCGGCCGGATGTTCGACTCGGGCGCCATCAGTGGCAGCTTGTCGACCAGCTTTCTGGTGCGCAGGTCGAGCCGGGCCACCGCGGAGCCATTCCACAAAGCAACAAAGGCCCACCGCCCGTCATGAGTCGCCAGCACGGCAATCGGGTAGGTCGAGGGGACAATTGCGCCCTGGCCGAGGTCAAAGCGATTTTCAACCTTGCCCGATGTCGTGTCGATGAGCAGCGCGTCGTCGGAATACTCATCCGCCACGACGACCTTCTCTTTACCGTCCGAGCCCCGAAATACAGCCAGACCTGTCGGTGCGGGAATCGCCTCGTCGCTCGCCAGCTTCAATCCATCGTGGTTCTGGGTACGACCTGGAGACAAATGCTGCAACGGGACAGGAATCAGCCGTTCCGGGGTGAGAGCCCCGTTCGCGAAGCTGTAGACGGCGATCGCATTTCCCGTCTGGTCCGCCTCTCCACCCTCGGGCGCCGAGAGCGAATCGAAACTCACATAGAGACGAGATCCATCAAGTGAAAACGCTACCCCGGAATACATGGTCTGCGGCGCCAGAACCGCCGTGCGCGCATCGGGAAAATCTCTCAATTGATTGTCGCTGGTGTCCAGAATGGCAATCGACTGGGAGTAGTTGGATTCCACGGTGCCATACCCGCTGTTGACTACGGCGAGATAGCGATGGTCTGGCGACCACGCCATGGCCATCGGCAGACTGTTGAGCTTCGCTGGAGAACCGGGAACCGGTTCCTCGATGCGCTTGCTGGTGGGAAGATTGATGGATTGGGCACAGAGCTGGGAAGCAACAAGACCCAAAAACAGCCACAAACCGGGGCGGAAGACCATGGGAATATCGTCCTTGAGCCAGATTAATAACCGATAAAGCTGCTTTTTGGGAAACGCATTGGCGGCAGGCCGTGACATCATTCGTGGCTGCGCTGACCCACCAAGACCCAATAATCGCTGCAGCAGAGTGCTCTTACAGACCTCGATGCCGCGCATCGTGCAGAACGAAAGCAGGGCGGCGTCGTAGAAATCAGCATCATTCGTTGACACAATGTCTGCCTCGCCGCGCTCGGCCGTCTGCAAAACATGGGCGTCGTTCGGATCGCGCAAAGTGGGCGCTCGCCACTGGGTATCGAGGATCACAACGTCAGCGGTACCAGCCTGTGGCTCCGTTTCAAAATTTCAACAAGCAATCGCCGGGCTGCTCCAGAGAGAGATCTTTGAGGCGATGAAGCATGGAGCCCCTCGTATGCAAGCATAAGTCATAGGACGATCGAAGAAAACCAGCCAAACTCATCCTCGACCTTCCTGCCATTTGAGCATGGCACCCTAGCCCGCGAGACGCAAACCTCCATAAAATGGGGAACCGGCCAGTCTCCTCCCCCGTACAGGCTAGAAGGACGTCAAAATCCCGCAACAGGATAGGACTCGAGATGCTGGATGATCTGCGCGACGCGATGCGGCAACTGCGGAAGTCCCCGGGATTCACCGCCACCGCGGTGATCACGCTGGCTCTGGGAATCGGAGCAACGACGGCGATCTTCACCCTGGTCCACAAGGTCATGCTCAAGTCGCTCCCGGTCGCCAAGCCCGAAGAGCTGTGGAGGATCGGCGACAAAGTCCTCTGTTGCAACTGGGGCGGCTACACCCAGGGTCTCAACGGAGATTTCGCGATGTTTTCCGGCGAAGCGTATCGCAACTTCCGCGAGCACACGCCCGAATTCACCGACCTCGCTGCCCTTCAGGCCGGCAATGCGCCGCTGGGTGTTCGCAGAGCAGGCTCACAGGGTCAGGCTGATACACGCAACGGCGAATATGTCTCAGGAAATTTCTTCCGCACAATGGGTGTGCAGCCATGGATTGGCAGACTGATGACAGACGCCGATGACCGGGAGGGCGCGCCGCCGGTTGCTGTCATGAGCTACCACGTCTGGCGGGATAAATATGGATCCGATCCTTCCGTCATCGGCGCGGGATACCTCATCAATGGCCATCCGTTTACCGTGATTGGCGTTGGTCCGCCCGGATTCTATGGAGCGAAGCTGGCCGGTTGGGGCATGCCGGATTTTTGGCTGCCGCTCGCAACCGAACCGCTCATTGACGGAGACACCGAGCGCCTCAAAATACCCAATCGCAACTTTCTGGATCTGATCGGAAGGGTGCGGCCGGGAACGGATCCTAAAGCGCTCGAAGCAAAATTGCGCGTCGAATTGCATAACTGGCTGGCCAGCCACGTGCCAGACATGGATCCAAATGAAAAGCAACTATGGCAGCAGCAGACCCTGCACCTCATTCCCGGGGGCGCCGGCGTGGCCGCCATGAAAGACCAATATCAGGACGGACTCAAATTGCTGTTGATCGCCGCGGCCTGTGTACTGCTGGTGGCTTGCGGCAACCTCGCCAACCTGATGCTGGCGCGGGGCCTGAAAGACCGGGCACAAACGTCGGTGCGGGTGGCGCTGGGCGCGTCCTGGCAGCGGCTGGTGCGCAAAGCGCTGGTTGAGTGTGTCACGCTGGCCGTCATCGGCGGAGCGCTGGGTATTGCCGTGGCCTATGCGGGAACGCGGCTTATTCTTTATCTGGCTTTCGAGATCAACGGGCCGAATTACGTGCCGGTGGATGCCAACCCCTCCTGGCCGGTGCTGCTGTTCGCCCTGACAGTGTCGGTGCTGACCGGAATTCTTTTCGGCATTGCACCGGCCTGGATGGCTTCGCGTGCCGACCCGGTCGAGGCGTTGCGCGGGGCAAACCGCTCCGTGGGAGGCCGCGGATCGTGGGCTCAAAAATCGTTGGTCATCGGCCAAGCGGCGATGTCACTGGTCTTGCTGTCGGCGGCTGCCTTGCTGGGTCAAAGCTTGCGCAACCTGCAGCACCAGAGTTTCGGTTTCCAGACCGATGGCCGCTATATCGCCTCGATCAACCCCACTCTGAGCAACTACACGATGGAGCAGATGGAGCCGCTATTTCGCCGGATTGACGATCGTCTGCGGGAAATTCCCGGCGTGCGCATGGTAGCGCCGGCTCTCTACGCGCCCATGACGGGCGACAGCTGGAATGACGGCATTCGGATTCAGGGCAGGCCCGAGCCTCCGCCAAAGGAAGACACGACCGCAGGCTGGTCACGCATCATGCCCGGATTTTTCGAGGCCATCGGCGCAAAGATGATCCTCGGGCGGCCCATTACCGAGGACGACACCGCCTCAACGCGAAACGTCGCCGTCGTCAACGAAGCCTTCGTCAAACGCTTCTTCAAGGGCGAGAACCCTATCGCGCAGCACTTCGGCCCCGATCGCGTCCAGTATGCTTCCAGCTTTGAAATTGTGGGCGTCGTGCGGAACATGCGCTACATGACCTACGACTACAAGGACCCCATTATGCCGATGTTTTGGGTTCCGGAGGCACAAACGGTACATTTCGACGATCCTGCTTTCCAGGGCGGCGAAACATGGTCGCATTACCTGTACAACATCGTGATCTGGGCCCCTGGCAATCCGCCCGGACTGGAAGAGCGCGTACGCCAGGCGCTGGTGAGTGTCGATCCCAACTTTGTGCTTTACTCCGTGGACCCGTACAGCAAAGTCGTGAACGGGGCCTTTCAGCAGCAAAACATGATTGCCAAGCTGACCACTCTGTTCGGCGTGCTTGGACTCGTGCTGGCTGCAGTTGGGCTCTACGGAGTGATGGCGTACACCGTTGAGCAGCGAACGAGCGAAATCGGCGTGCGCATGGCACTGGGAGCAGCCCGCGCCGACGTTGTCAGGATGGTGCTGCGCGGCGCATTCTCGCAAATCGGCATTGGGCTTGCACTCGGCATCCCGATGGCGATTGGAGCCGGGATGCTGATGACCACTCAGCTCTTCGATGTGAGGCCGTGGGACCCGGTCATGCTGACGTTGGCCACGCTGATGTTGGGTGTGGCCGCGCTGCTGGCGTCCTTCATCCCCGCCCGCCGCGCTGCCGGCGTCGAGCCGATGATTGCACTGCGTAACGAGTAAGAGGCGCTTAGGGGATGGCACAAACGCACCGCGGCCATGCTTGCACCAATCACCCAGATGCAGGAGAAGCAACCTTCGGAGGGGCCGGCGATGAATCTGCCAAAGCACATAGGAGTGGCAGCAGCTCCTCGACCACGTGACAAATGTGGTCGGGGCAAGCAGCTTCCAGTTCCTCTGAGGTTCCGTATCCGTAGGTGACCGCGATCGACGTGAGGCCGTTCGTGCGAGCTGCTTCGATATCGAACTTGCGGTCGCCGACCATCAACGTAGTGGCGGGATCGAGGGACTGCTCTTCGAGGAGGCGACGCAATAGAGCCGTCTTGCTGTGCTGCAGCCCACCAACCGTATCCGCATAGACCGCCACGAAATAGCGGCTCAATTCGAATTTTTCGAGAATCCGCAGGGTGAAATCTTCACGTTTGGAAGTGCAGACAAAGAGAGGCAGGCCGGAGGCTTTCAGGCTCTCCAACAGTGCGTAAATACCGGGATAAACCGAATTCTCCTGCCAGCCGGTCAGGTCGTAACACCGCCGGTAATGCTGCAGCAGAGCAAGGCGGCTGGCCTCGTCCGCATCCGGCATCAGCCGTCGAAAGGACTGCTCGGCGGGAGGCCCAATGAACCACTCGAGAGGCCCGGTCCAGGGGATGCGATGCGCTTCCAGGCTTTTGGTGAGACACCCCAGAATGCCCGGCTTTGAATCGGTGAGCGTACCATCGAGATCGAAGATTACAGACCTGCGCATCGTCATGTGAATCAGTATCGCTCACAGGCTCCGATGCGGCGGTCCCTGTGCAGTCTCAAATGCCGGGGCCTATTATATTTTTCCCTTCGATATCAAAATGTCTGGCGGCAGCGAGCAGGTGTCCATCACTGGAATAGACAATCTGAAAGCCTGCCTGTGCAGCAGTAGCGATCGGCGCCGGGAGGGACTTGCCAACCCTTACAATAGCGCCAGCCGAAGTCAACAAAGCAGGGCCTGGTGAAAGTCGCGACCTTCAACATCAACAACATCAATAAGCGGCTCGACAATCTCCTGGCGTGGTTAGCCAAAGCTAAGCCGGACGTGGTGAGCCTTCAGGAACTCAAAGCGGATCAGCGGGAATTTCCCGCCAAGGCCCTGCGATCCGCCGGATACGAAGCAGTCTGGGAAGGCGAGCGGTCCTGGAACGGCGTAGCCATTCTGGCGCGCAACCACGCTCCTGTATTGACCCGCACCAGCCTGCCGGGAGATCCTGCCGATCATCAGGCCCGTTATATCGAAGCTGCGGTTGAGGGAGTGCTGATCACTTCCATCTACCTCCCCAATGGGAATCCGCAGCCGGGACCGAAATTCGAGTACAAGCTGGCCTGGTTTGAGCGCCTGATTACCCACGCGGCCGAGCTCATGGCCAGCGGCGTTCCCGTGGTATTGGCCGGAGACTACAACGTCGTGCCGGCACCGCAGGATATCTATCCCACGCGCTCCCTGGATAAAAATGCGCTGATACAACCGGCGAGCAGAAAGGCCTTCGCGCGCTTGCTGGCTCAAGGCTGGACGGACGCGATGCGAACGCTAGTTCCGGAAGGTCCGCTGTGGACCTTCTGGGATTACGAATTCGATCGCTGGGCAAAAGACAAAGGCATGCGGCTCGATCATTTTCTGCTTTCGCCGAAGGTAGCGGACCGGCTCGTGGATGGCGGCGTAGATCGATGGGCCCGCGGAGAGGTCAACGCCAGCGACCACGCGCCTGCGTGGATTACGCTCGATCTTGGGTGAGACCTGCGAGATAAAGAACGAAGACATGTGTGTGTCAGAAGTTGAACAGGGTTGTCAGGTCGCCCACGGCCGGGCTGTTGCCGGGCACGTAGGGCGTAACGCCGGGAGTAGGATTCGGCAAGTTATCGCGGCTGGTGGCGGACAACGGGGCCAATTTCCAGTTGTACTCGATGAACTTGAGCAGGGACGCGTGGTCGTTGTACGTGTGGTCGACGTAACCGGTCTTCGCATATTTCGACACTACAATGAGGGGAATGCGCGGCCCGTCGCCGAAGAAGTCGATGGGCTGAATATAGCCGGAATCATACAGCCCCCCTGATTCATCGGTAGTGATGATGATGGCGGTCGAATCCCATACATCCGGGTTGGCCTTTACCTTCTGCACGATGTTTTTCACAAATGCTTCAAACATGGCAGGGGTTGACGTACCGGGGTGGCCATCGGTGATGTCGTCGGGCTTGACATACGAAACAGCCGGCAACGTGTTGTTTGTCACGTCCGAGTAGAACGAACTGATGTCCTGAATGTTGTTTTTAAGATCCGTCGTCATGATGGATTTGGCGTATTGAAACGGATTGCAGATGTCGCAGTAGTGACCATAAAGAAATTCGTTATCGAATCCGTCGCCGTAATAGTGCCAGGTTACTTGATTGGCGGAAAGGGAGTCTCCGATGGTGGGGACGGATGATGGGCCCACCGTATGGCTTTGGTACGTGGAGGGCTGCGCCCCACCATTGCGCGTATACGACGGCAACTGGTTGTTGACCAGGTAATAGTACTTGGCCGTGCTGTTGCTTCCCTGGATCGGCTGGCAGTTGCCGCCATGGAACGGCTTGTACGGCAGAGCATCGAGGTAATTCATGATGGCAGCGACCCCCGGCTGGGTTCTGTCCGCGCAATTGGTGTAAGATCCGTTGCTTGCGTTGCCGGTATTGGCAATCCAGAAGCCATCGTTCCAATACCAGTTGTTGTTGGTGGCGTAGTCGTTGTTCTCGTTGAACGCATCGGGATTTTCAATTTGGTCGGGCGGCGGAATCGCGGGATTACCGTTTACGTCGGAGTAAATCAGTGGCGCCGCAGTGCCGGTGCTGATGGAGTTCGGTCCTGTACCACCGAACATGAACTGATGATAGTTATCGCTCATGGCGTAGGTATCCGCGAGAGATTTCAAATACTGTAGATCCCCTGCGGCCATGTTGTAGAAACCCATGGCCGTCCCGCCCTGGAAGGTAGTGTCCTGGGTCCATTCTGGCGGCGGCGGCGTATCGACCGTACCCCAGCCAACCGTAATGGCAACCCACGCGTACAGGTCATGCAGGCAGCCGCTGGGATTGGTCTTGGTTGCGTATGCCATGCTGCAGTCCGACTGCTGCCAGTTCTGGTAAAAGCGGTGCACCGGATCGCCTGTGTTGTCCTTGGTGTTGAGCCTGCGATATCCGGGCTGGTAGTTGTCTTCGGGAAAGTCGTAGCTGTAACTGGTTACGTTAAAGGGCCCATTGTTCGTTGCAGCGGCCAGTCGTGGGTCGGGCGAAAAGCGCCCGAAGAATCCTCCTTGTGTCACCAGGTACTGTTCGTCGTCCGCCAGGCCCGGGTCCGACGCTATCCCATACTCGAGGCTATACGGTTCTAAAAGAAGATTCAGGCCCATGCTGGGCTGCGGCAAAGTGGCAAAGGCACCAGTCTGTTGAGGGCTAATCATAAATGCATCCGCGGGTGTATCCATCGCTTCCTGCTGTGCGGCCTGCTTGAAATTCGGACCGCTTGAGCCATCCGCGTTGACAATCCCCTCCGACAGCAGGTTAGACACGGTCTGTCCCTGTCCAGCTGGGGGCTGGTAGGTTGCGAAGAGATTGTCGAAGCTACGGTTTTCCCCAATCACAATAATGACGTGCCGAATCGGAGTAGTCGTATTCGAACTGTTATCGATTGAAGGGGCAAATGACCCGGATGATCCGCAACCGCCAAGCCCGATTGCGCAAGAGACGCACAAAGGCACAAGAAGACGCTGCCGTAGGGCAGAGAGATGGTTCACCTTTAACTCCGCTGATACTTTTTGGGGTTCCGAACGAGTATAAGACAGCCGAATCCAAAGGTGTAGTACCTGTAAAGGGTAACCAATGCCGGTTTTTTGGTTGTATTTACGGCCTGAGCATTTTGATTCTCCTGTTCCGTCAAGGAGAGCCGCGAACCTAAGCCATACCGCTCCTTGCCGACAAGAAGGATGCGGGTTCAACGCGACGGTTACTCCAGCACGATCACCTCATGGTCCAGGACCGACTTGACTTCGAAGTTGGCCCAACCAGCGTGCTTCCGCAGAGGCACCATCCCGCCGGAGACTGTCAAAAGCGCGTGATTCCCTGCCCCACGCTCCGGCCATTTCATTTTCACGATGAGAGGCCCTACTGGGATAAGCTCTTCCGCCGGGATTCGCCAGGCGCCGGGATTCGTCAGGTTAATGAGGTGCAGAATCAGCCTGCTCTGTTGTTGATACAAATGACAGTCGATCAACCCGGGACCTTGCACTTCCAGCGGGATCGCGTCTCTCGACACCCAGCGAACCAGGTTGGCCAGGAGGTCGCCGTGATCGGGAATGTTGCCCTGCTGATAGCGGCGGTCGATGTCCGCAGGAAGATAGGCGATGCGCGCGCTACCCTCTTCCCTGACGATCAGCCCGGGGATCGTCGTGCGCGGCACGCGCATCCAGACTTCCTCCGGTGGAAACACAGGAAATTCAGGCACGAAGGTCATCAGCACATCCGCACCCGGTGCAGTCTTCACTTCGGGAAGAATGCCACCGAAGGTGATGAGGTTGGTTTCCTCAAAGCCGCGCAGGACCGGGTGCCGGGGCGCGGAATGAGCCGGCTCGTCTCCGTGATGTGGACCGATTTTGTCCTGGCCCACATCGGGGGTGAGCCGGAGATAGGTGTGCTGCAATGCGGAAGGATTCTTCGGGCCGTATTGCTTGCCGGTGTAATGGGCTCCCAAAATGTCCGCAAGCGCGAAATCAGGCCTGCGATCGCCGTACTGGTCGTAAAGGCTGGTTTCGTCTGTTGCAATGAGGGAACCTCCGCGACGAACATATCGCCGAACGGCCTCGACCTGCGCATCTGACATCGCCGCGAGGTTGGGAAGAATCAGCGCGGAAAGATGCGCCGCGTCGCGATCGATGTAGTCGGCGTGAATGGCCAGGTAAGGGATGCGCGCCCGGATCAGAGCCTGCACCATGCCGTCGTAGGGCGCTAAGGCAAGCACGTCGGCATGATCGCGGCCGTACCATTCGAAGTTGCGCTGCGAATAGACCACGCCTACCGAAGCTACGGGCAGACGATTCACCAGATATTTCTGGTTGGCTGTGTACCACCGGTAGACCGGCTCGACGACGTGGAAAACGCGCCGGTCTTCCTGATAGCCGCCGATGTGGTGCCACCACGGCTGAATCGTTCCCGCGATTCCTTCGAACATCCACAAGCGCACTTCGGGAATGGGGCGTGCGGCTTTCCGCGGACCATAGGTCGCCATGCTTTCAGGCGACAGTTTCTGCCACCCCCCGAGCCCATGGATTCGCTTACCTGTGTCACCGTTTTCCTGAAAGCCCTGGCTCGCCCCGGTGCCTGGCGGTCCGAAGCCGTTGTTGGCTCTACCCTGGTGGTCGAGCATGATAATGGCCGCGCGCGCACAAAGCTCCTTCATATCGCGGAAGCTGGCCGAAGACTGCACGAAGTTGCCGCTGAGCATGCCGCTCCAGATGCACTCCGGGCCGCCCGCGGCTTTGGTGGTGTTGGTAAAGAGATCCCAGATTTCAAGCCGCCGTTTGTAGCTCCACTCAATCCATTGGCGGTAGGCGGGATCATCCCAGTCTTTGGCCGCAGGCAGTTCTTTGCCGCTGTAGTCACGAAACCTGGATTTGCAATTCACGCAGTAACACATGCTCTCTCGGCCCAGGCCGGCCCAATGATTGTCGGTGAAGCCTTCGGGCTTTTCGTGGGCGATGATCTCGCGGAGGATGCGGGGAATGTACTCGTCATAGTACGGACCATTGATGCATGTCGTGTAAAGGACGACGCCATCCTCCGCGGAACCGGTGCGGTAGGGCTCGCCGGCCGCATTGACGGCAAACCAGTGGGGATGTGCCCGGTAGAAGGGCTCGAAGGCGCTGCCACAATCCATCCGGGCAAAGACAATGAGGCCGTCCGCGTGAGCGGCGCGTGTGAGGTCCCCGTAGAGATCGTGTCCGTTGAGAAATTGCGCCTGGTGTTGCAGCGGCTCTTTGCTGGGATAGAAGGCGACGATTCCTCCGGCGTTGATGACCAGGCCCTGGGTCTGCGTACGCCTCCAATAACCTCGCCACCAATCCAGGTCGAAGTTCTGCGGATCGGACTCGTTCAGGTTGATTTGTCCCCAGCGATAGGTGCGCTGATACCAGGGGAGGCTACTGTTTGCAGCCGGCGAAGCGATTGCTTGAGCAGCGGCCTCATCAGGAAGAAATCCCAGGCTCACGGCAAGAGGAAGCGTAGCCGTCATTTTGAGGAAATCCCGCCGGGACTCCCTCGCTAAATCGGTAGAATCAACGTTTGTTTTTGGAGAGTCCGCGTCTGCCATCCTGTCTCCCACTTCGCAGGATAGATCATCGCGGCGAGATGTAATGCCCGAAGCATCGCGAGCCAGGGCCGGCGCAGGGACCAAACCTGTCTGGCCAGCCCTTCTCTATTATTGAGCCCTATTTCCACTCCCAGAATTTGGCAACTGTGCTGCCGGATGGATCTACTTCGTATTCGAAGGCTCCACAGGCGTTATTGAGCCGGGCAAGTTTTTGCGATTGCGTTCGGAAAAACAGCATGCCGCGATAACTCACGGCGCCTCCGGGACCGAATTTTCCAAGCCCAGTTCCAGTCCAGGAGACGCCCTCACCATCCTGCGTCATGCTTATTCCCTGGCCCTGACCGTAAATGGATCCGTCCGGGCGGACGATGGAGGTGTAGGTTCCGATGCCGGTGACGGGGACACCGAGCATATTGCCGCTGTCTTCGAATGATACTTCCGCGGTTGGGGGGTCGACGGAAATGACCCGTCGTACGAGTCTCTTACCGATGGTTTCGCCGAGTTGTTCTCCGATCATGAATTTGCTTCCTCTTTCGCCGTGGTCTGACTTGCGGTTCACGGGCGCCCAAGTATACCTCTAAAAAGAGAGAGTGGTGGTGCGGGATCTGCGGTTTTGCCTACTCAGCTACTGCACGCAGGGTCGGGTATGCCGGCGCAAAAGCGCGTGCGTCGATATAGCGGTTTCCGGAGCGCTATTGAATGTTTTCGGCAAGACCAAAGTCGTGCCCTGATACAGAGCGTTGAGATCGACTCAGCGCCACTGGAACACTCGGACATTTGTATTGCAGGATCAACAAAGCGCTCGTTGCCCCCACACGTACTCAAAAGCCGCGCCCCCTGGGACAGGTTTTCCTAGGCCATCGCGGAACGCGAGCCCACCCACCCAACACCCACATCCGCCGCTGTTCTGAGCCGTTCGACCAATTGCCCGGTATGGTGTTGTAAGTGGCGAATGTTATAAAACTGCAGCTCGAGCTTGTTGAATGTCAGCCAACTGAATCCGGAACCAGCTTCCAGTCGAACCAGCGGCGCCTGTTTTTCAATTTCACCGCGGCAAAGCTGCAGATACTCCTCGATATCTGGCTTGCTGAACGGCACGGGAATCTGGAACGGCTCGTTCGGGGCCCAGGGCTGCGGCCCAAGATAATTTGCATTGGGCACATGCCTGGCCCAAGGACGGAAATCAGCTTCTGATGGCTGAACATACAAGTGCGTGTAAAACACCGAGTGATAGGCAATGTGCCAGAAACGATTTTTATAGTCATTGCTGAACCAAAGTTCCTCCGGACAGCGCTCAATGGTTTCGCCCAGCATAGCCATTGCCGCACGGTACTGCCTCAGGATGGTTTGACGGATGACTGCATCGTCCATTTCTGCGGAACCTCTCGCTTACCGGAGACTCACGATTCAACAGCATTCGCCGGGTGGCTCTGTGCAATGGGCAGCCGGACGCGAAATTCCGTGCGGCCGGGGTGTGACTCGAAGTCGATCATGCCGTCGTTGTGCTGCGCCAGGCGGCGGGCGATATCGAGCCCGAGACCCGTCCCCTGCCCCAGGGGTTTGGTGGTGAAAAAGGGATCGAAGACACGGCCGCAAAGCTCCGGCGGAATGCCAGGCCCGTCATCGCGAATGCGCACAACCACAGTTTCTTTTTTGCGGGCGGCCAGCACTTCGACGCGGCCTCCATGCTCGACAGCATCCAGGGCGTTGTCGATCAGGCTTCCCCACACCTGGCTCAACTCCGCGGCAAAACCATATACCTTGGGCAGTTCCGGCTCCAACTCCAGGATGACATTCACCGACTTCTCACGCGCCTTCCACGACAGCACCGTCACTGTGTTGGCCAGGCTCATAGCCAGATCGACGGGCTCAGCCACATTCGCCTGGTCCATGTGAGTGAAACCTTTCACCGCACACACCAGGCTGGAGATGCGCATTGCGGCATCCTGAATGGTCGACGTCAGGCTGCGCATGGCGCAGGTTGTGGCTGCCCATCGTACGACCGTGTCCAGAATGGGGCCCTTGACGGCAGAGGCTAACCGGTCCAGTGCTGCCAGACTCACGTCGGTATCGGCCAGCAGGTGTGCATTCGCTGTATCCAGCCCGTGCCTGGTAAGCCAGGCCTCCATCTCCTCCTCGCGATCACCCTGCTCCACAGAAGACAAGGCCGGATGATTGTGTCGCGCGATGCAGCACTTATGGAAAGCATCGACTGCGGCGATCTGGGCATCGCTCAGAGCGGCTGTCGCCAGGCAATGAGCCGCCCGTTCGGTATCGGCGAGGCAATCTTCGAGCATTGCGACGCCTCGCTCCATGGCGGCGACGGGATTGTTCAGCTCATGGGCCAGGCCGGCAGAGAGTTTACCGAGGGAGATGATCTTTTCATTTTGCAAATCGCCGGAGGTAAAAAGCCGCGCGCGGTCCAGCATCACATGAACCAGAGTGGTTGTGACCTCGCAGCACTCGCGCGCCATCGCCCGCAGACGGTCCCGGGGGATGGACAGGAATTCGGAGGGCGCGAGAGTGATTACATCTCCTGGCGGACTCACCAGACGGGAGTATGGCAACATGCCAGTGACGTCCCCCGCATTCCACTCAGCGGCTTTGCTTGGCCCGGAGCCCCGATCGACAAACAATGCCAGTCGTCCGGAAAGAACGATGTGAAGGGCCTCCACCGGATGATCCTTGGCACTCAACACTTCGCCGGCATTCCGGCGCTGCACGGATCCGTTGGCGATCAGCCACTCCAGCTCCGTCCGCGGCGCTGCACCCAGGGTTCGATGTTCAGCCAGCCGATCGATGAGGTCTTGTGCTATCACCGGCTCACTCTCGCAAAAATAGAGGCGAAGCCGCCCCTAACACGATATCAGAGGAAAATGCCCTCTGTTTTGACTGCGGATGGGTGGGGTGAGACGGATAGGCCGTTGGCTTATTCGGTGACACCCTTGATTGTGTTTCCTGCCAAATTTTCCGGGGGATTCCTGGGGTGTTTCCTGGACGAGACCTCCTGTGTTTACTGGATCGGGCTAAAACGGCACTGTCACGAAAGCGAATTTGTTGAAACTGCGTCAGCGAAGATGCAAGCGATCGCAGAAGACGCGCCGAGGCATAGAGTTGCGATCAACAGGCCGTGAAAATCCGAAGTGCCGTTATCCATCCACCTGCTCAGAACACGGAAAATCAGTAGATCGATCATCAGGCCGAATGCGATCCCCGCGATGACGCTTTGCGCCGCGATTCTGGTAGCGATCCATAGTATGTGGCTGCGCGAGGCGCCCAAAGGCGATACGGACGCCGGCGGATGCTGCAATGAAGCTAATGCCTTTAGTGTCGGGAGGCGAAGCTGCCGCAATCGGAAGCCCGATACTTCTACTTGCTCATCGACGCCGCTGTAAGGAGGCGTCGAGCCGGTGGCGCCCGCGACGGATACAACACTCTTTCATCTGCCATAGCAGGAGCGTTTTCGACCGAGCGATTACACTAGCTGGGAGTCAGGAGGTCCCCCATTAAACTCTCGGTCTTCTGCGGAGTGAGCGTCGATGGCTTTCTCGCCCGCCCGGACGATGCGCTGGATTTCCTGGAAACCGGTGAGCAGGAGCCTCACGGCTTCACGGAGTTCCTGGCCAGCGTGGATGTCATCGTCATGGGCCGTAGAACGTTCGATGTCGTGCAGAAACTCGGAGGCGTAGCACTTTATGGCGGGAAGCGTGTGATTGTCCTGAGCAATCGTCCGCTGAATTCCCCATCGGAGGTAGGCGGAGTCGTCGAGCAAATGTCCGGCGAACCGGCTGAGATCGTTGCCCAGCTTAAGGCTCGCGGCCTTCAACATGCCTATATAGATGGCGGCGTCACCATCCAGAAATTTCTCGCCGCGGGCCTCATCGATCGCCTGGTGGTCACGCGGGTGCCTGTGCTGATTGGTTCGGGTGTTCCGTTATTTGGCCCTCTGCCAGGCGATATCAGCCTGCGACACATCGCAACCCGCACCTACAAAGGCGGCCTGGTCCAGAGTGAATACGAAACTACCGGGTTCGCGAGGTAAATTGGTTCCTCCCGAGGGAACGCCGAAACAATAAAGACAGGAGGATCGTCGTTATTTGAGGTCGTCTCTGGCTGAGGAACAGGGAGGAACGCAGGATGAGTTCACTCGCGATGGACTTTCGCTATGCAATCCGCCGGCTGGCAAAGGCGCATTGGTTTTCGCTTACCGTTATCCTTATGCTGGCATTTGGCATCGGGGCGTCGACGACGATTTTCTCCTTGATCGAGGGGATTCTGCTGCGCCCCCTGCCGTTTCGCGACGCGGGCCGGTTAATCGAGTTGGGGGAACACGTCGGTGACAATGCCGGGATTGGCACAACCGCCCGGGGAGTTCGCGCCTATTCTGCGGCAAGCAACGCCTTCTCCTCCCTGGGCGGTTTCGCCGGCAGAAGCTTTGAGCTGGCCGGCCGCTCTTTCCCCGAAGAAATTGTCGGAACACGGCTGACGGCAAGCGTGTTCCCCACCCTCGAAGTGCAGCCGCTGCTGGGCCGCGTCTTCACGCAGCAGGAGGAGGATAGCAACGCCCAGGTAGCCGTGATCAGCTATGCGCTTTGGACCGACCGCTATCATCGCGACCCACACGTTCTGGGTTCTTCGATTGAATTGAATCGATTGGCATACACCATCATCGGCGTCATGCCCCAGAGCTTCGAATTTCCCGTCCAGGCAGGCCGGCTGAATCAGTCACAACTGTGGGTGCCAATGAGCCTGACTCCGGAAGAGCTCTCGGACCAGGCGGCCGGCTTTTGGGGATTTCAAATGATAGGGCGGCTCAAGCCGGGCATCAGTGTGGAGCAGGCCCGGCAGGATGTGGCGCGTGTCGCACAGCAGATCATGCGCGATTTCCCTGCCAATATGCGGCAGATCCATATCCGTGGCGACGCCAGGCCGCTGAGTGAAGCCATCACCGGAGAGACCAGGCCGCTGCTGCAGGCGTTATTCCTCGCTGTGTCGATCGTGTTGTTGATTGCCTGCGCCAATGTCGCCATCCTGATGCTTCTGCGCGCCATCCGCCGGCATCATGATTACGCCGTCCGGCTGGCGCTGGGCGCGACGCGCGCAACGATCCTGCGCGAAATGATTACCGAGGGCTGGATTCTGAGCCTGGCCGGAGGCCTGCTTGGTCTGGCACTTGCCGGTGCAGCCGTGCGCGGTGCGTTGACCGTTCTGCCTGACACCATCCCACGCGCGGACTCTGTTTCCGTCGACGGAGCCGTAGCTCTCTTCGCCCTGGCCGTCTCTCTGCTGACCGGATTCTTTTGCAGCCTGGCGCCCGCGTTTGTTGTCTCGCGCACCAACCTCGTCCTTAGCCTCAAAGAAAGTACAAGAACAGGCACAGGAGCTGTCGGTCACGGACGCATACGCTCCGCATTGGCAATGGCCGAGATTGCGGTGGCGCTGGTCTTGTTGACCGCTTCGCTCGCCCTTTTGCGCAGTTACGAGAAAATGCTGGCAGTGGATCCGGGCTTTCGTCCCGACCGCGTCCTGGTGGCCGGCTATGCGCTGCCAAAGGCGCAGTATGCAACGAATGAGAGCATCGAGACATTTAACAAAGCCCTGACGCAACGCCTGTCAACCAAGCCTGGCGTGCTTGCGGCGGGCATGGGATCATTCCTGCCGTCCTCAGATTTCGCCGGTATGTCCGCCTATACCATCGAAGGCGAACGGTCAGAAGGATGGAAGTTGAAATTCGCGGGCTTCAACTCCGTGTATGGAGATTTCTTCCAGGCTCTGGGAATCCCGCTGCTGGCCGGACGCCTGTTTACAGAAAACGACCGGGCGGACCACCCGCTGGTGGTCATCGTCAGCCAGTCGATGGCCCAGCATTCCTGGCCGGGACAAAATCCGATTGGAAAGCGCATCCATGCCGGGAATCCAAACAAGGGTCTCCCTTGGGCCACGGTCGTGGGTGTGGTGGGCAACACCCGGATTGGCGGCCGAGATGCAAAAGGCATCGATCAGTGGTACGTGCCCGCCGCGCAGCCAGCAATTTTGAGCGGAACGGACCCCGCCTCCGCGCGCTCGATGCCCGCCGGCGGATTCATCGTTATGCGCGCCGCCTTGCCCCCGGAACAGATGGCCGGTATCTTGCGCACTTCGGTGGCTCAGATTGATCCTCTGCTGGCGCTCAATCAAGTGCGGCCGATGGGCGCCGTTCTGGCCAAGACGGAAGGGCCGCGAACCTTCATGACGGAATGGATTGGGGGCTTTGCTCTTGCCGCCCTGCTGCTTGCCATGTCAGGCATTTACGCGGTGATCGCATTCTCGGCGTCTTTGCGCACGCAGGAAATTGCCATCCGCATGGCGCTCGGCGCGCAACGCGAGCAGATCGTGCGCTTGATTCTACGCTCCGGCGCAAAACTTGCCCTGGTGGGGTGTGGTATCGGTGTGGCTGGTTCCCTGGCAATTTCGCATCTCATCCGCTCTTTCTTGTTTGCGGTAAGCCCCACGAATCTCTGGATCTATGCTGGAAGTGTAATTGTGATGATGGCGATTGCCCTGCTGGCGTCCGCAGTCCCGGCCCTTCGCGCGGCCTCCGGAGATCCGGTGGACGCGCTGCGAAGCATCTGACTCTCGTAGTCTTACCGTCTGTTTTGGGGCTGATACAAAACCTGGCTTTTGCCGCTGCCCTTGTCACCGCCAGTCATCCATGGCGAACACATCGGCGCGGTTGAATCCCTCTCCGTGCGGCCTGTGCATGGCGACGCCCTGTGTCGAGGCTTTATAGCCGCGAGCGCGCATCTGAGCGTAGGCGTCTCTGCGCGCCAGGTTCACACCGGCTTCCACTTCGGTTTCGCGAGAAACAGCGAATCCGTCGATCGCATCGAGAAGCCGGTCGAAGCGGGCATCTGCTCCATTCCCGCCGCGCGCCGCTCCAAACTTCACGTAGCAAGTCTTCGCGCCGCCTTCCGATCCGGGGCCGGTCATACACACGGCAAATCCGTCGAGCTTCGAACGCGAGTCGATCATCACCACGTCGCCCACGCCCTGGGCCAACACGGCGCGAATCTCATCGCTAAGATCGAGACCTTTGTCGATCCCGTTCGTCAATCGCGCACAGGCCCGGATCGCTTCTTCGCGCTGGTTTTTTTTCAACGTAGACAGCAGATCCGGCGCGGCGCTGTCCGAAGCGCGGGCGTCCGCCGCCGGTACGTGCCGCATCAGTGCCGTCAAATGTCCAGGCCAGAAGCCGAATTTGTTGTAGAGGCCCACGTGCTTGGCGCTGTGCGCAAAGGTGAACAGCCCGCAGCGCCGTAGTTTCCAGCCATCGAGGACCTTGACGGTACCTTCCAGGAGACGCTGCGCTACGCCATGATCCCAGAACTCCGGCAGCACCGTCAGCGGCCCGAAGAATCCAAACGAACCCCAACGCGTGATGATATTCGAGCCGACGAGCCGCCCGTCGATGTGTGCCGCGAGGACCTTCGTGTTGCGAGCCCGCCATCGCGGCGTCAACAGATCTCGATCTCCCATAAACTGCATGGGATCGGGTAAACCGAGAAAGGTTCCAAAGGCCAGCCGCACAATGCGAACCGCCTCGCCCAACTCTGTCTCGCGCAGCGGGCTGACCCTGACTGTTTCATTCTTTGCCATGAGAAATCCGCCCTCCGTGCCTGGTCTACGCCGCGGGGATATGAGGACGCTGCACTGTAGCGGCCAGGCTCAAATGAATTCCAGGTAGATCATAGGAGCCTGCCCACTCAGGACGCCAGTCAATTTAGAAACGGTTCACGACTCGAGCGATGCACCTGGAACTACTCCCTCTTGTCCTTACGGTTGAAGGTGTTCCCATGCTTTCTTTCTCGTGGCGTAGATAGTAACGAGCCCCGTCCCATATTCACCTGGACCCGTGGCTGCGAACCTTTTTTGAATATATGACCAGGACTGCCGTTCCAGGGCCATAGCACTGTCCGCGCTTTTACATGGAATGGCCGGTGGTACTTCGGAGGTGGCAGCTCCCTTGCAACTTCAACGATGGGGATTCCGGCGAAGTATATCCTTGAGTTCGTCGAAAAAGCGAACACCAGTGACTCTATCGTAGAAGGAGGGCAAAGATGAATCGAATCAGTCGTAGGAGCTTATTGGCCACCACCGGAATGAGCATATTGTCTGGCGGTCTTGGCCGGGCCCTGGGGATCGAGTCTTCCACCGATACTGCACCAGGCAAGACGCCGCCAGAGAGCCAGAAGGGACCGCTGGCTCTAGCGGACTACCAGCCGGTAAGCATGCTCCACGTTAAAGAGACGA
>DATJNV010000120.1:0-4307 GCA_035507705.1 Acidobacteriaceae bacterium | reverse complement strand
CCTCGTGCCCGACCCCTCGAACTCTGACGCCTTCGATGCCCGCATCGATCACAACTTCAATGCGAAGCAGCAGGTCTTCGTTCGCTACAGCTTCAAGAACGTGTTCTATAGCGAGGCCAACAACGCCGGCGTCTATGGCCCCGCCAACGATTTTCTGCCCAATGTCGGGGCCACCGAGCAAAATCGCAGCATGGTGGTTTCATACAACTATGCCATCACTCCCACGCTGGTGAACGAATTCCGTTTCGGGTTCGCCAATTACTACGAGAATGACTCTTTTCCGATTGAGGGGGCCACGGCCATCTCCGATCTCGGACTGGACTTCGATCATCCCGTTGGCATCGCCGCGCATCCCACGGCCCATGCCTTCCCCACCTTCATTTTCTCCGACGGCTCCGTAACCAACATCGGGCAGGACAAGGTTGGAAATACCATCTCGCAAAACATGCAATTTACCGACAATGTTACCAAGCTCATCGGCAAGCACACGCTGCGCTTTGGATTCGATGCGCGCAGAGAACATTTCAATGCCTTGATGTACTTCGCACCCTCTGACGACTTTGGCGAATTCACCTTCAGCGGCTCATGGACCAACTACTCTTTTGGCGATTTTCTGCTCGGGATGCCCGGCCCGTCTTACTTCGCGGTCATTGGTCCGCAAATGGATGCACGCAGTGTCCACTGGGGCGTTTACGGCCAGGACACATGGCAGCTAAACCGGCATCTAACCCTCAATTTCGGATTGCGGTGGGAACTGCTTCCCCCGTTTGTGGAAAGCAACGGCGACATAGCAACCTATCTTACGAAGGGGAATAACTTGACCGTCGTGGTTCCGGACAAGTTCCCTAAGTTCATCGCAAACAATTCGCTCCTGCAGCAGATCAACACTGGCTTTCTGCAGGGATTCAACGCATGTTCGCTGAACAGTGGATACAATCTGGCGTGTAATAACGTCGAAACGGCGAGTGAGGCGGGGCTTCCTCAAGGGCTTCGCGATTGGAATTGGAAGGATTTTGACCCGCGCGTCAGCTTCGCATGGCGTCCTTTCAACAACGACAAGACTGTGGTTCGCGCCGGCTTTGGCATCTATACCATGACAACGCTTGGGCCCATGTCTTTCAACAGCGGCATCATCGCCCTCTCTGACCTGCTCACCTACAACAATGCTTTGCCGGGCTCTTCCGGGTTCTTCCAGTTTCCCGACACCTCCCCTCCGGGCGCAGCGACAGCTTTCGGCGGCGGCGATTTCGAAGAGGCCAACGATCCGCACTGGAAAGATCCGTCGTCGGCACAATGGAACCTGACCGTGGAACGGGAGCTGACACAAAACACGACGGTGAGGGTGAGTTACACGGGCCAGGGTGCGTACCATCTTCCTATCACCGTAGACAACAACGAAATTCCGGCCAGCACAACACCGTTCAGTTACACAGAGGTGTGTAACAACGCGAACCCCCCGTCCTGCGAACCAGGATGGGCTGATCCGCGCACTCCCTTCCAAAACTGGCTGCTGCTGGAGGAGTCGGACAGCATCGGCACGCAAAGTTATCAGTCAGGCATCGCGGAGATCACGCATAGAACGGGGCATGGGCTCACCTTCGGCGCCAACTACACCCTCACCAAAAATATCAGCAGTGCGCAGGGCAGCGACGCGCCGTCGATAACCGCGAGCGAAGAGCCTTATGCCGCGGAAATTGCCAACAAAGACAACATAAAGTATGACCGCGGCAACGTGGTGGCCACGCCGCGCCAGCGCGCCATGGTGACAGGCACCTACGCACTGCCGTTCGGAAAGGGACAAGCTCTTGCGGGACCGGGATTCCTGAGTCCGGTCATCGGAGGCTGGAACCTGAGCACCGTTACGACCATGCAGACCGGTGAGTGGCTCACGCCCACTGAGCCGGCGGCCGACGATCAATCGAACACCAATATGATCGAGCGATCCGAAGGCGGTGCCATCTCACGTCCCGACTGCACGGGCGGTAAAATGTCCTCGACTCTTCCCTATTTCAAGGGCGTCACCCTTACCCCGCCGCCGAACGATGCCGGACGCTTTGGCACCTGCGGTGTCGGTTCCCTTGAGGGGCCCGGAATGATCGACGTGGATGCGGGTCTGGCCAAGCGCTTCAATTTTGGCGAGCGGGCGCATCTTCGCTTCGAAGCGTCGTTTACCAACGTGATCAACCATACCAACTACGCGCCGCCGGCGATGAATATCGGGGCCGGCAACTTTGGCGTTTTGAATTCCGCGCTGCTCCAGGGCCAGGGCGGAAATCGGACCGGCCAAATGGCATTGCGCTTCGACTTCTAAACAAACCGACATTCTCGTCTTTGAACTACTTCTTTGGCCCGCGAACTTACCTCTCGCCGGGCCATTTTTTTGCGTTGAAGGAGGGAACTGCCTGCGTGGGCGCCCACCCCCGCCACTGTCATCCTGAGCGCAGCGAAGGATGTTCGCGGCGGGGTGCGGTGAGTGGTTTCCCGGGTCTGAGAAGAGGGGCCCACGGCGCCCTGTCATCCCCGAGAGGAGCGGGATGCAGAAGCCCCAAACCCTGTGGCAAAATCGCACCCCTTCGAAAGCGGGCATTGATCGCACATCGGAGCCTTATCTTTGCAAACAGTCTTTCCGTGCCGGCGCAGCAAAAGATGGGCTTCTTTCAGAGTGCCTGCGCTCGTGGGAAGGTCCGGTCTCAGATCGTCTTGTACGGAGCGGTAGGTCGCTCCATAGTCTTTCTGCAGCCGGCCCCAGCCAATCCGGACCAACACCCTCAAGCCGTTCGACTCCAGCGGCAGACCCGACGCCACTCCGCACAAGAGCAATATCTTCTCTGCGCCTGGATCGCCAATGGTGGGGAACTGCTTGAGTGCCTTTTTGGCTTTTGCGTGGGGCATCGCGAGAATCGAACTCAAATCGCCCGCAAATTGTGTTTGGGTGATCCGCGCGATTTCACGCCAGCGAAACACCCGGGTCTCGGGCAGCATTCCCCCGCGCTTTGCCAGAGGCAGCAACACCTGGTCCGACGCGTTGAGGATCGCCGCGGCACTGAGCCCGACCTTCGTGCTCAACGACTCGAAGACCTCAAGCCGGCGTTCGTCCGAGAGCAGATAGCAGGCATTCTCCCAGATCACCAGCTCGAACGGCGTTTTGGCTGGAGGAGCCTGAGGTTCACCGTAGTGATGCCTGAGGCGAGCGATGATTTTGTTTAAAGGGATCATGCCGAACTTATGTAATCACACTCCTCGAAGCGCGGAAAAGAAGTTCAGATGGTAACGTGTGCCTCAACCCTTTGTGCGGGCCAGCCACAGCGGTTCGAGAATTTACCGCGTCCGATTTCTCTGCGGGGTTGTCCTGTCTTGGGGTCGCGCCGCCTTATCCGCAGCGGCTCCGAGGTGTAGCTGTGCTGGAGCCGCTATAATTCTCGATCACAGCATTCCGCATCCAAGCAGAGCAAAGGAAGGGACGGTCTTTACCATGCGCGCAGAAACCATTGCAGTTTTCACCCTGGCAGCTGCCACCGTGCTTGCCGCAGGCTGCCGCTCGAAAACCATCGATCCGTCCGAGTTCCGCTATGTGCTCGATGATTACTACCGCGATCAGCCGCATTGTCTGTGGAACAGTCCCGTCAATTTTCCTACCGAGGCCGATAGCGGCAATCCGGAACAGGCCCGGCAATTGAAAGCGCTGACGGATGCCGGAATGGTGGAGCGGCGGACGGGCATGAGGGGCGGGGCTTTGGTAACTGAATATAGCCTTTCGGCGCAGGGCCGCGTCTACTGGACGGCAGACCCGAAGGAACCGGGCTGGGGCAATTTCTGTTTTGGCCGGCCTGAAGTGAAATCCATTGACAGCTTCAGCCCGCCCGGTGTCTCCGTTGCGTACACGGTCACCTACCATTACGCCGCCGATGTGCCCGACTGGGCGAAGACCTCCGCGGTCCAGTCGGCGTTTCCTCAGATCGCGGCTGAAGGCAGCGGCACGGCCAAGGCGACGCTCGTAAGAGCCGGAACGGAGTGGCAGGTGCAGAACGTGAGGCCGGCGGGGACGTAGGGAACGAGGGAACTAGGGAACGAGGGAGCAAGGGAGCAAGAGAACTAGCGCTGTCATCCTGAGCGCAGCGAAGGATCTGCAGTTGCCTGTTCTTATGCGTCCATCCGACCAGCAGCCCGTTTCCAGTCGGCAGGCTCCAGGTCATACCAATCCCGGCTCAGATCGACCCACGCAGGATTCATCTTTTCAATCAGCGCGATCTTCCTGGCTCTGGTCCAGCCTTTCAACTGCTTCTCGCGATCAATCGCTTTCGTCACGT
>DATJNV010000119.1:0-26153 GCA_035507705.1 Acidobacteriaceae bacterium | reverse complement strand
ATTCGAGCTCGACATTCTCTATGCCCAAGCCAAAGCGAAACTCTGGGGCAAAATCGAGCGGCTGACCGGCGTGCCCGAGCTGCGAGTGGCTGACTTCGGTACTCGTCGCAGGCACAGTTTCCTGTGGCAGGAGTACGTCGTTATGGCCATGAATACGGCGCTTTCCGAGCACTTCACCGGCACCTCCAATACCTACCTCGCCTATAAACATAACCTCGAAGCGGTGGGAACCAATGCCCACGAGTTACCCATGGCCCTCGCAGCTATGGCCAACAGCGACGCGGAGCTAAAAAGTTCGCAATACCGCATCCTCGAGCTTTGGCAAAGCACCTATGCTCACGAGATTCGCATCATGCTGCCCGATACCTATGGGACCACGCAATTTCTTGCCGACGCTCCGGACTGGACAGCAGACTGGACCGGGCAGCGCATCGACAGCAAGGATCCGTACGTTGCGGGCGACGAGTACATTGCCTGGCTCAAACAGAGAGGCCGTGACCCCAAGCAGAAGCTGATCATTGCTTCCGACGCTATGGACGTGGAAGACATCCTCGGACTTCACGCTTATTTTATGGGTACCATCCTGCCGGGCTTTGAGCCTAAGGACTTTCGCAGCGGCGCCGACTTTCAGGATCCCGGCAAATGGATTCCCGGCAGGCGGATTCGCTTCAGCGCCGGCTGGGGCACCCTGCTCACCAACGATTTCCGCCATTGTCACCCCAACGGCAAGAATGGACTGCTTCCTGCCAGCCTGATTTGCAAGATGACCGAGGCGGATGGCCGACCGGCGGTCAAGCTATCGGATAATTTCGCCAAGGCAACCGGCCTGCGCTCGGAGATCGCCCGTTATCGGCGAGTCTTTGGAACGGCAGGGGTCACCAACATCCCAGTCCTGGTCTGACCCCGCGCCATTTCTAGCCCGACCGCGTCTAACCTCAAGACTCGCAGTCCTCTAGAGGGCCGGGCCTTCGGATATTCTCTTTCCATGCGCGTCACTGTCTTGTTCTTTGGAGTATTGAGGGAGATGCTGGCGAGTGAAAGCCAGACCCTTGACCTGCCCCAGGGGGCGACGGTGGATGCCGTGCTTGGGCACTTTCGCCAGCTCCTGCCCCAGCAGCCAAAGTTGTGGTCATCGCTGGCCATTGCGGTAAACCAGAGCTACGCTCCCACCGGATGCCTGTTGCGCGATGGCGATGAGGTTGCGCTCCTGCCTCCGGTCAGTGGTGGCTGCATGCCGCTGATCGCATTGGTAACCGAGCCGATTGATTCGGTTTCGCTCGTGAGGAATATCAAGCAGGGGGAGGACGGCGCGGTCGTCGTCTTTGACGGCATCGTTCGCGACAATACTCGGGGCCGGCGAACGCAGTACCTGATCTACGAGGCATATGAAGAGATGGCTCTGCGTCAGATGCAGGCTCTCGCCCAGGAGGCCATTACGGAGCATGGCGTTCGCACGGTTTCTATCGTCCATCGTCTGGGGCGGTTGGAAGTTGGTGAGACGAGCGTATTGATTGCTGTGGCTTCCGCGCATCGCGCCCAGGCCTTTGAGGCCTGCCGTTGGCTCATCGATACCCTCAAGAAAACCGTCCCCATCTGGAAGAAGGAGCATTTCGAAGATGGAGCAGTCTGGGCCGATGGTGAGCCCTTCCCATCCAGCCTGGTGGAAAAGGGTATGGCTTGAAGGTGAAACAACTCTGTGCGGCCTTTGCGTGCGCGCTGGCTCTCGGCTGCGGCGTCGCCCAGGCGCAATCGAGTACCGCCCCCCCTACCATCAATGTGAATGTCCGGCTGGTAAATGTCTTCGTCAATGTTACCGATGACAAAGGCGCTCCAGTTGCCGGTTTAACGCGGGATGATTTCCAGCTCCTGGAAGACGGTCAGGCGCAAAAGATTGCAGTGTTCGAGCGCCAGTCCGAGCTTCCCCTGGAAATCGTTCTTGCCATCGACACCAGCGGCAGTGTGCATAAGGATTTTCCCGTGGAAGAAGAAGCGGCCAAGCACTTCGTGCATTCGCTTCTGCGCCCCGTCGATCACCTCGATCTCATGGAATTCGCTGACAACGTGCGCGAGGTCATTTTCTTTAGCAATAACCTGGGTCGCATCGACCGGGCCTTGAACGATATGCAGAGGGGAGCGGCCACGGCCCTCTACAGCGGCATCTATCTTGCTTCGCAAAGCCTTGCCAACCGATCCGGCCGCAAGGTGCTGGTGATTATCTCCGACGGCGGAAATACCGTGAACGGCACCACCTACGACATGGCGCTGGAACAGGCTCTCCGCGGCGAAGTAATGGTCTACCCGATCATTGACGTTCCCATAGCTGCCAGCGCCGGGCGCGACCTCGCCGGGGAACATGCGCTGATCACCCTGGCCCAGCAGACCGGCGGCAAGTACTACTATGCTGATGCCACATCCCTGGACCGGACATTCGCGCAACTTTCAGAAGACCTGCGGACTCAATATTTGCTCGGCTACTATCCGTCGAACCGCTCCGGCGTGGACTTTCGCACTATTTCTGTCAAGCTGCGCGGTCCCGAGGCAAACGCCGGCTATATCATCCGCAATCGTCCCGGCTACTATCCCTCGCCGGCGCCCTAGAACGAGGAAATCCAGATCCTGAGCACGCGTGAGACAGCCGGCAGTGAAGCGCGAGGCCTGGCCGAGATCGTTTACGGAGGGCAAATGCCCCTTCCTCCGCATAAATGCCAGGGCTGCACCCGTATACCCTATTTTCATTCCGGTGGATGGGGCAGGTGCATCAAGACTCAGGGCAGACCCCACGGGCCCGGTTCAACGGGCGCTTCGAGGTTTCATGACACTCAGAAGAATTTAAAGACGCCGTGACATTGTTACGGGTTTGTCAATTTAATCTCGTGCGAGGGCCCATTTCAAAGCGGAGCCGTGGATGCATCGTTGGCTGTCGATTCCTGCTCTCATTCTTTGCCTGCTCGAACCATCCGCCAATGCAATGCTGCCGGACGCGCCCCAACCCCAGGTTCCAGCTTCCGGTCGACAGCGTCCCCAGCAGCCTGGTCCTGCCAGCCGAGAATCCCTCCCGCAAATCAACCAGCGCGAGGAGGATCAGTCCGACAACCAGGACAACCCGGCTGTCTTTTCTCATCACCTGATTGCCGATCGTGTGTGGGTTTCCGGACAGGCCAATTTTATTTTTCAGGCCCATAACCCGTTCCATTCCCCCTATTCCGGTGCCAACAGCTTTCAAAGCCGGGTGGAAATGACCGCGCTCTCCCGCGTGTTAACCCTCTATACCGGTGTCAAGCTGACCCGCTGGACCGAGTTCATCTTCAACGCCGAGGAGGCCGGAGGCAAGGGCTTGAGCCAAGCCTTGGGAATGGCCGGTTTCGTGAACCTGGACGTCGTGCGCAATCCCTCATTGGGGCAGGGAGTCTACGCTGCGCGCTATTTCGTCCATTACACCATTCCCCTGACCGCGTACCGCGTCGAAGAACAACCGAATCCTTTCTACCTGCAGAGCTCAATTCCCAGGCGACGATTAGAGTTCACCATCGGCAAGATGAGCCTTGTTGATTTTTTCGACCTGAACTCGGTGGGCAGTGATAGCCATCTTCAGTTCACGAACTGGGCCATCGATAACAATGGCGCTTACGATTACGCGGCCAACACGCGTGGCTACACCGTGGCTGCCATGCTCAGCTACGCTGGACCCAAACTAGAAGCGCACTATGCGGAAGCGCTGATGCCGACGGTTGCCAACGGCACTAACCTCGAAGCCGATCTCCGCCGCGCCCGCGCGGATAACCTCGAGTTCGAATGGAAGCCGGAATGGTTCCGCGGCTACGATACTCACATCCGCCCCCTGGCCTACCTCAACCACGCGAATATGGGCGACTACGGCAAGGCCATCGCGGGATATCTGGACGGCGTCAATAAGACTCCGGACATCACCCTCTACCGTCGCCAGGGCACCTTGAAGCAGGGATTCGGCCTCAATGTTGAACAGGCTCTCCCCGCAAACTTCCGTGCTTTCCTGCGCGCCGGGTGGAATGAAGGCCATCATGAGTCCTTTGCCTATACGGAGATGAACAGCACCTTTGCCATTGGGTTCGAGCTCCCGGGCAACGCGTGGGGCAGAAGCCTCGATCAGATCGGCAGCGCTTTTGAAACCGGCGGGATCAGTAACAAACACCGCGAATATCTGGCCCTCGGCGGCCTCGGATTCATCCTCGGAGATGGCCGCCTGAACTATGGCCGGGAAAATGTCAGCGAGACCTATTACAACGCCCACATCGTGAGCGGCCTTTATATGGCCGTGCAGCTCTCGTATGTTGGCAATCCCGGATACAATCGGGATCGGGGCCCAGTTGTCGTACCTGGAGTCCGAGCCCATGTGGATTTCTAGTGCATCCACCAGGCGCGATTCCGGCATCTCTCAAAGCAGCTATCATTCGAGCGTGGGCTCACAGAATCCATCCCGGCGCAGCAGGAAAGAGCCGCCTCTTGGCGAAACCGGCCAGGAGAGCCTATACCTTCGCTTCCTCAGTGATAAGCAGGTGAAAGTGAACGTGAAATTGCGGGACGGCGAAAACGTCTCCGGATGGATCGAATATTTTGACGACACCATGATCCGCCTGACCCGCGAAGGGCTGCCCAATCTCTTCATTTATAAGCACCAGATCCGGACCATCAGCGAACGGGGCCGCCGTTTTCCCGGAGTGGAGCCCAGCGCGTCTTGAAAGACTTCCCCCCGCAGCTTGACCTCGGTTTCGCCGCCGGCGCTGCAGGCATAGCCCTCGAGGCCGGAGAACTCTTGCGTGGTTATTTCGAGCGCGGGGTAGCCACGGAATACAAGGGCGATGTGGACCTGGTCACTGAAGCCGACCGCTCTTCGGAAAAACTGATCGTGAGCCGGCTCAAGGAGCGCTTTCCTGAGCACGGCATTTTTGGTGAAGAAGGAACGCGCTCCGGTCTCGAACGCACGTACCGTTGGTACGTCGATCCGCTCGACGGCACAACCAACTTCGCCCACGGCTTCCCGTTTTTCAACGTTTCCCTCGGCCTCGAACATCGGCCGTCGGAGCTGGCGCCGGATCAGGATGGAGAGCTCGTTGCCGGCGTGGTTTACGATCCTGTGCATGACGAACTCTTCGCAGCGGAGCAGTCGCGCGGAGCCTGGCTGCTGAGATCTGGCAAGCCGGCGAAACGCTTGCAGGTCTCAACCGTTCAGCACTTGCAGGAGAGTCTGCTGGCCACAGGATTTCCCAGCCACAAGAGGCACGCGAACCCCAACATTCACTTCTATCAGCAGCTCACGCTCCGGTCTCACGGCGTACGCCGGGCGGGCGCCGCGGCACTCGATCTGGCATATTGCGCAGCAGGTCGCGTAGAAGCTTTTTGGGAGTTCAATCTGAATCCATGGGATACCGCGGCGGGTGCGCTGTTGGTACTGGAGGCGGGAGGCGCGATGTTGCGCTTCGATGGTGCTCCATTTCGCCTCAATAGCGAGGAGGTCATGGCCACCAATGGTCTCATCACGGGTGAGATCCTGAGCTTATTCGCGGATATGTTTGCCGGCCGCGAGATCGAGCCGGTGCCGACGCCCGCTGAATTCGCCGCGCGTAGATCAGGCCGCTGAGCTTGTGTTCCTGATTCCTGCTGTACAATTTGGTTTCACTCATTCGCGCTCGGGAGTTCGCTACCTATGACCTACGTGATCGCAGAACCTTGCATTGGAACCAAAGACACCGCCTGCGTCGATGCCTGCCCGGTAGATTGCATTCATCCTAAGAAGGATGAAGCAAAGTATGGCGACACAGACCAGCTCTTCATCGATCCGGTGGAGTGTATTGATTGCGGCGCGTGTGTGCCTGTCTGCCCTGTATCGGCCATTTTTGCTGGAGACGACCTGCCTGAGAAGTGGGCGAACTTCGCCGATAAGAACGCCGCCCATTACGGACGTTAAGGGAGTCAAGATCGCGGTTGCATCATGATCGTTCACCAGGTAGAGGCGGTTGTCCTGCGCACCTGGCCCATTCATGAAGCTGACCAGATCGTTTCACTCTTCACCCGGGACTACGGAAAGATCAAAGGGGTGGCTAAGTCAGCGGCCAGATCGAGGCGCCGTTTCGGAGGCGCCCTCGAACCCATGACCCATGTCCGGGCTCATTATGCGGAGAAGCCCAGCCAGGATTTGGTGCGCCTCGATTCATTCGAGGTTCTCCACTCGCCTTTAGCAGAGCCGGTGGACTATGCGCGCGCCGCCGCCCTGGCTTTTTTCGCCGAGGTCCTCGAGCAAACCCTGCCCGACCGTGATCCTCACAACGTAGTCTTTCGTCTTCTGCTCTCTGTGTTGGAGCAAACGCGTGTCGATCACATCTGGATGCCGATTACGTATTTTTCCTTGTGGACCACCCGTCTGCTGGGGTGGCTTCCTGATTTGAGCCACTGTCTGCTATGCGGTGCAGCCCTTACCGGGCAGCCTGCCTATTTCCGCTTTTCCTCGGATGGTCTCCTATGTACCGGGCATCGGCAGCCTGGAGAAAACGGTTCCTATGGAGCTACGTTGACATCCGACTCGCAAATGCTGGCGGTCCGTATGTTTCGTCATCCCGTTTCTGTGTTTGCTGAAGAATCCTGGCCGCGTAGCCGCGGAGCTGATCTCCGTCGCTTCGCGATTCAAAGCCTGGAGCGGCACTTGGAACGAAGGCTAACCACCGCTGTGGCGTTGTCTCGCCTCGGCGGTGGGTAGTGTCTCCGGCTGTGCAATTCTTTCGGACGGCGTATCGAGGTTGTACTTCAAAGTCGGGGCTAACGTGCCTTCGAGTTTCCGCCGAGCGGAGAGATGGCCACGACTCTTAAGGCAAGGTAGTCTTCCGAGGCAACCGGATGACTCGATTACTGGTTATTCAATATTGACCCGACGATGCTTCCCACAACTCCGCCGGCGACCCCACCCTCCGCCCGTTCCCGTGTTGGTGAAGGCATGTACTGCATCAGTTGGTGCGCCAGTTTCGAAATAGGAAGCGTCTGCAGCCAGACCCGTCCCGGGCCTGTGAGCGCAGCAAGGAAAATTCCATCCCCGCCGAAAATCATGTTCTTGATTCCAGGAATCCGGGTGATCTGGAACGAAACACTGGACTGAAACGCCCCCACGTGCCCAGGATGCACACGCAGCATCTCTCCTGCCGCCAGGTCTTTTACCACCAGCTCGCCGGACAACTCGACCCAGCAAGCACCCTGACCAGTGACTTTCTGCAACAGAAAACCATCTCCGCCAAACACGCCGGCGCCCAGCGATTGCTGGAATCCCACCGTCAATTGGACCTGCGGTGTCGCACACAAAAAACCATGCCGGTGGATCAGGTACTCGAGCCCGGGCCCGACCTGCACAGGCTGGATGTGACCCGGTACGCGCGTCGCAAAGGCGATCTCACCCCGCGCTCCGATCGCGCGGTATTCCGTCATGAAGAGGCTTCCACCGGCCGCCACTCTCTTCAACGCGCCGAAGATTCCTCCTCCGCCGGCAAACTGTGTGTGAGTTTCCAACTGGATCGAGCTGCTCATCCATGAAAGCTCTCCGGCTTCCGAAATCACGGATTCGTTCGGTTCCAACGTGAACTCGAGAACTGGAAGGGTAGTGCCGACGATACGGCTTTGCATGGCGGGCTCCTCCTTGAATGAATCGGCACACCAGTTTAGCCCAATCCAGTTGGTTTAGAATCCAACCGTGGCGCAAGTAACCAGCCCTTTAACCTTCCAGGAACTGCTTTTTCGTCTGCAAACCTTTTGGGCCGACCGCGGTTGCGTTTTGCAGCAGCCGTATGACGTGGAGGTAGGCGCGGGCACCATGTCGCCGGAAACCTTCCTCCGGGTTCTCGATCCCAAGCCATTTTCGGTGGCCTACGCTCAGCCTTCGCGCCGCCCGGCCGACGGCCGCTACGGCGAGAATCCCAACCGGCTCTTCAAGCACACCCAGTTTCAGGTGATCCTGAAACCCCCGCCCGTGAATGTGCAGGAAATCTATCTGGAATCGCTGGCTGCCATTGGCATCGATCTGCGCCGCCACGACCTCAAATTCGAGGAAGACAACTGGGAAGCCCCAACCCTGGGCGCGTGGGGTATCGGCTGGCAGGTCATGCTCGATGGCCTGGAAATCACCCAGTTCACCTACTTTCAGCAGTGTGGGGGCATCGATCTCGATCCCATTTCCGCTGAAATCACCTATGGTCTCGAGCGAATTGCGGCGTTTTTGCAGGACGTCGACTCGCTGTACGATGTGATCTGGACGCGAAACCCACAGCCTGTGACCTACGGCGAGGTCCGCCATCTCGAGGAAGTGCAGTTCTCTGTTTACAACTTCGAGGAAGCAGATGTGGAGAAGCTCTGGGAACATCTCCGTCTCTACGAGGCGGAGTGTCAGCATCTCCTGGCTCGAGCCAATCAGCAGCCGGAGGATCTCGGCACCACGGAACAGCGCCGCATCCCGGTTCTAGCTGCGTATGACCTCTGCTTGAAATGCTCCCACTTGTTCAATCTTCTCGATGCCCGTGGCGCCATCTCCGTGACCGAGCGTGTCGGCATCATTGCCCGCATCCGGATGCTCGCCGTCGGCATTGCCAAGGCATATTCGCGAATGATCACGCAGGAGTCACATGCCTGAGTTTCTCCTCGAAATAGGCCTGGAAGAGATCCCGGCGCGCATGATTGCGTCTGCACAAGCCGAACTGGCCCGCCGCATCGAGGAGACGCTGACTCGCCAGCGCCTCCTGGGTTTGCCCGCCCGTGTCTCCAGCTACTCGACTCCTCGCCGGCTGGCGGTGAGAGTTGAGGGCGTGCTCGCACAGCAACCTGACGTCGAGGAACAACTCACCGGTCCATCGTGGAAGGCGGCCTTTCCCGGAGGAGAACCGGGCCCGGCAGCGCAAGCCTTTGCCAAAAAAGCCGGCGTTCCAGTGACGGCTCTCGAAAAGATCACCACTCCAAAAGGGGAATACGCTGCCGCGACCGTTCATCGGCCCGGGCAAAGCGCCGCGACCGTTCTTACTGAGTCGCTCCCGGCGGAAATCTCCGCACTCACCTGGCCGAAGACCATGTACTGGCGTCCGAACAAACCGGAGCGCTTTGTTCGCCCGCTTCGCTGGCTGCTTTGCCTGTTGGATGAGACCGTCGTCCCTCTGCAATTTGCCGGCATCAGCGCAGGCCATGTTAGCTACGGCCACCGCGTGCTCCACGGCGAACAGCCGGTCGTTGTGAGCCTTCCATCCGATTATCTCTCTGCCCTCGAAGCGGCTTTTGTACTGGCCGGTGTGGCAGAACGGCGCCAGCGCATTCGCAAAGCCCTCGATGCTACAACCCGGTCCATCCTTGGGGCTCGCTGGCGGGAAGATGAAGCTCTCGTGGAACAGGTCACGCACCTCACGGAATGGCCCAGCGTGCTTCTGGGCGACTTCCAGCCGGAGTACCTGGCGTTGCCGGAAGAAGTACTCGTAACCGTGATGCGGGATCACCAGAAGTACTTCGCACTTGAAGATGAACGCCACGCTTTGGCGCCCAAATTCCTCACAGTCCTGAATACACAGGTCGATGCCGAAGGCACGGCCATCATCCGTCATGGCAACGAGCGTGTGCTGCGAGCCCGCTTCAACGACGCCCGCTTCTTCTGGAACTACGACCAGAAGATCCTTCTGACTGAGCGGGTAGAGAAGCTCAAAACTGTTACCTTCCAGCGAGATCTTGGAAGCTATTTCGCCAAAACAGAGAACAACCTGCGCATGGCGCGAGCCTTAGCTGCAGCCGTCGTGGCCCATGGAATTCGGCTGGATCAGGCTTCTCTCGAGCAGGCGATGCTACTCGCTAAAACCGATCTCACCACTGAACTGGTGAAGGAGTTTACCGAGCTTCAAGGCATCGTGGGAGGTCTGTATGCCCGCGCTCAGGGCCTGGGAGAAACTGTCGCACAAGCCATCTATCACCAATACTTGCCCGCCGGTATGGAAGATCCGATTCCGCCGACGGTGGAGGGACAGCTTCTCGGCTTGTCCGATCGTCTGGCGACAATTGCCGAGATGTTTGCCATCGGGCTCGAGCCCAGTGGCTCCAAGGACCCATTCGCCTTGCGGCGGGCGGCCAATGGCGTTATCAAAATCCTCGCGGAATCGCGCTTGCCCCTTACCGTCGAGGAACTTGAATCGATGACCCTTGAGCGCTGGCCGGGGGCCACAGCGTTGAGCCCCTTCCTCAAGGAGCGCATCCACTTCTACCTCCGCGAAGTACGCGGATATGCCTACGATGTGGTAAACGCCGTGCTCTCCACAGGATTGACCACCATTACCGATGCCGTCGCCCGCGCAGAGGCCTTGACGCGAGTGCGTGGTTCCGACGATCTGCTCGCCATCTCCACAGCTTTCAAACGGATCAAAAATATCCTGCGCCAGGCGGAGGAGAAGCAGGACAAGATTGGAGATGCCGTCGTTGAGCAGGACTTGACGGAGGCCGCCGAGCAGAATCTTTATGCCGAAGCCGTTCTTGTCGCGCCCCAGGTGGAAGCCCTTCGTGCCCAACAGCAGTATTTGCAAGCATTGGAGCGCATCGCTACGCTCCGTCCAGTCATCGACACTTTCTTCGATAAGGTGATGGTGATGGCTCCCGAACCCCATGTACGCCGAAACCGCCTGGCGCTGATTGCATCTGTCTTAAGCGATTTTTCCCGAATCGCGGACTTTTCCGAGATTGTTCCCACGTAGGAATCAGTTCCCACTTAGTTGTATTAATAGAGTGTTAAAACCTATATAGTATTGCCACGGATCGTAGCAATTACGGTTTGGACCCTCCTCCTAGACCTGAAAAACGGCCAAAGGGAGAACTCATCAGGGAGGTCTGAACAATGACCCGAATCTCGTTTCACCAGAAACTAGAACATCTTCGCGAGCGGCTACTGCAAATGGCTGGCATCGCCGAACAGACACTTAGCCTCGCGCTGGATGCGCATTGCCGCGGACAGCTTTCCGCGCTGGACGCAATTCGCCTGAACGAGGCAATCATCAACCGCTCCGAGCGCGAAATTGATCAGATGGCCACAGATCTTCTGGCCATGGAGCAGCCGATGGCTGTAGATCTGCGTTTTGTACTCGCTGCTATCAAAATCAACTCCGACCTGGAACGCGTCGGTGACCAGGCGATGACTATTGCCTTGCTGGCCAAAGAGCTTGCCGATAGCCAGCCCTGCGACTTCCCCGTGGACATTCCGTACATGGCGGAGCTTTCGATGACCATGGTGCGCAAAGCGCTTCAGGCGCTGGCGGATCGGGATGTCGCATTGGCCACCAGTGTCCTCAAGATGGACGATGCGGTCGATGAAATGAATCGCCGGGCTAAGGCTGTCCTGCTCGACTGCATCGCGCGCGACTCGACCGCTGCAAAGTCAGCTGTCAACTTGCTGTTCATTTCCAGAAGCCTGGAGCGCATTGCCGACCATGCCACCAACATGGCGGAGGACGTGATCTTCTGGCTTAACGGGGCCGATGTGCGACACGGCCACGCCTTGCACATCAACTGAGGGTACGGGCTTTTGCCCGTACCGCCGCGTTCAGATCTTCTATCAGATCATAGGCTGGGGAACCGCCGATCCCTTATCAGATGCCCGACTTTGAGTCGCGCCGTATATGCTTTAGACAATTTTTGGGCCTGAGCGCCCAAGATATGATCTGGCGCTGGTTCCTTGTAGGCGATTGACCAATGTGCTCGAACGAAAGCTGGGTTGAGGATCAGCGAGACGCTCTTGCGCTCCGCGACTATGCAGACAATGCCGCAGATCGGGCCGTCAGCGTCTCACTTAATTCACTCGCTGCAGCCGGGCAATCAGCTTCTGCGCCAGATTCTCCCCCGACTCCGACCATAACAACCGGCTGCTGATCCCAGCCTTCTCCTGGATTGCATTGGTCACATCCACGAGTTTTTGCACGTTGCGCTTGATGTACTCGGCATCCGTCTTGTCGACATCCATTTCTTCGAGCAGGAACGGCGAGTCCAGCCCGAAATCCACCCTCACTTGCCCGTTCTGCTCGTAGGCCCCCTCGTCAAACAGCGGCCCGAAGCCTGCCACATGCACCTTGACTGGCTCCAGCTTCCAGGTCGGATCCAGGCCGCCCACGGTTTCCGGCACCCATAGATCCCACAGGATCTCGAACTCATAAACAAAATCGTCGTGCAGGATCTCCATAGCTTCCGCCACCGCGCGCTCCGGAGCCGATTCCTGTACCTCGTCTTCTTCATAAATCCTCTGGTACACAGGCGGCTCGTTCCAGGAAAGGGGAAAGGAAGCCGCCGCATGGACACGCGGTGCGCGGTTCTTGTCGCCGAATTGCTTCAGCACCGACATGATCGCCGGTGGCAGCGCGGCAAGCCGAAAATTAGGAAACCACAAACTCAAATACAACCGGTCAGCCATCCCCCCATCTTAAAGCTTTCGGGCGGCGTGCTCGGCGAGCGAAGAATATGGGTGAGAAGATGGGAAATATGGGCCTCAATACGGCCAGACTGCGTACGTGGATCCTCACCCTAGCCGGGCTTCTGGTGGTTGCCATCGCTGCATTTTTGGCCTATGGGAAATGGCAGGGCCGCCGTCTCAGTCGGGACCTGCCGGAGGGTTTGGGGTCGAGCATTCAACAGTCCACCCAGGGATTCACTTACTCCGAATCACGCGGTGGTCACACCATTTACACTCTGCACGCCTCCAAGGCGGTGCAATACAAAAGTGACGGACACGCTGAGCTGCACGACGTAAGCATCACCCTATACGGCGCACAGGGAGCTCCGGCAAATCGCATTTATGGCAGCGCTTTCGACTGGGATCCGGTCCATGGCATCGCCCGCGCGACTGGAGAGGTCCAGATCGATCTTCAGGGAACAGCAAATCCCAGCGCGCAGGGTGGCAAAACTTCCGTGGACGATGGCGATAATCGAAATACAGTTCACATCAAGACTTCCGGCCTGGTGTTTAACAAGCAAACAGGACTGGCCACCACGCCAGAAAAGCTTGAATTTCGTCTCGCGGATGCCGCCGGAAGCGCCACGGGGGCCAGCTTCGACTCCCGAACCGGGATCGTGATCCTGACTGCAGACGTTGACTTCAACTCCAGCATCGATGGAAATCCCCTGATCGTGCATGCCCATCACGCCCAGTACGATCGCGCCAGCCGCTTGCTTTATCTGATTCAGGATCAGGCTGAGTACTCCGACGCGCACAGCTCCTCCGACCAGGCTACGATTACGTTCCGTGCCGATGGTTCGGCCTCTCAGGTTCTGGCACAAGGGAACGTTGTTCTTACCGGCAGTGACGGCCAGCAATTGAACTCTCGAATCGCGACGATCGATTTGGGTCCTAAAAGCGAGCCCCAGCAGGCCGTTCTCGATGGAGGCTTGCTATACGTGGCCAACAATGCCGCTCGCTTGCTTCACGGTTCCGCCTCCGCGGCGACCCTGCTTTTTGGACCTCAGGTCACAGCTCGTCATGCGCAACTCAGGGATGCCGTTTCCGTAGTCGATCAAGAGAAGCTGCCTCCGCTCGATGCTGCCCAGATCAAACAGAACGCACCACAATCCTCCACCCGTCAAGTCCAGGCTTCGAAAATCGACATCGATTTTGTAGCCGGTCCGAATCGCCAGCCCCAGGCGCAACACATCCTTGCTGCCGGAGGCGCCAGGCTGAATCTACACACGATCTACGCCAAAACGCCGCCTGAGGACACCACCATCCGGGGCGATCAGCTCTTTGCCACGCTCGCAGATGGCGAAGTGCTCACCAGCCTTCGGGGTACCGGCGATACCAGCCTGGTCAGCGTCAGCCCAAATGGGGTTACACAGACCAGCAAAGGCGACAATCTTCTGCTCACGTTTGCTCCGCCCCCCGTAAAGATTGCAGCCGCTGCGACAAAGGGGAAGCCACCCGTTCCCGCCTCACAGCCGCCTGCCCAGCTGCAGACTGCCGTGCAACTCGGGAATGTCACCCTGGTACAGCAGTCCCCGCCGGGTCCCGGCGGCCAGGCGGTAGCGCCAACCACTGCTACCGCGCAGCGCGCATCCTATGAGGCCGCAACCCAGATCATGCAGCTTACCGGAAATCCCCGCATTCAGGATTCCGATGGCGATTTGGCTGCAAACCAGATTGAGATGGAGCGAACCACCGGAAACGCTACCGCAGCGGGCAACGTCAAGGCCACCTATCGTCAGGGCAACGGACAGCAGGGGCCGATCTTTACCGGAAACGGTCCAGTCCACGTGGTGGCCGATCACGCGCAACTGGATCACGCCACGAATCTTGCAATCTTTTTCGGCAGGGCAGGCGAGGCAGCACGCTTGTGGCAGGGAAGTGATTCCGTGTCTGCGCCCGTATTGGAGCTTTCCCGACTGCATGCGACCCTTTCCGCCCACGGACTGCGTGGTGCAGAAGGCGCGGCAGTCAATGCCGTCTTTACCGGCACCGCGTCTCAACCGGCGGCAGGCGCCAAACCCTCGAGTGGCCCGTCGGTGATCAGGGTCGAAAGCCGTGCCCTGTTTTACTCCGAAAACGATCACAAAGCCGTTTTCAGTGGCGCGGTCGTGGCCCAAACCTCGTCTGGGTTGATGCACTCGGGCTACATGGACGTGTACTTCACTCCGTCACAGCAAAAGGCGAAAACCCCGACAGGCGGCCAGAGTCAGCCTGCGTCCCAAAGCGTCTCGAAAATCGTGGCCCGCGGGGGTGTGGAACTACAGCAGCCGGACCGCAAGGGCTCCGGCGAGGAGCTTACATACACTGCCGCCGATGGCAAATATCTGCTTACAGGAACCCGCGCCGCACCTCCCCGCCTGACCGATCAGGTGCGCGGAAGCGTAACTGGCAATGCGTTGATTTTCAATGATCGCGATGATAGCGTCGTGGTAAGTGGCGGTCCCTCCAAGGTAGTGACCCAAACCCATCTTGCGAGATGAATGCAAAGACTGAGTACAGATGAAATTGGCAAGTCGTATAAGGGCCGTCAGGTAGTTCGGGGCGTTAACCTTGAGGTCTGCCAAGGCGAAGTGGTTGGGCTGCTAGGTCCGAATGGCGCCGGTAAAACCACGAGCTTCTATATCATCGTGGGGCTGATTACCCCCGATACGGGGCAGGTCTTTGTCGACGAAGTCGACATTACGCGCGTTCCCATGTACTTGCGCGCGCGCCAGTATGGAATCAGTTATCTACCCCAGGAACCCAGCGTCTTCCGCAAGCTGACGGTCGAGGAAAACATTCTCGCGGTACTTGAGGTGCAGTCCATTTCACTGGAAGTGCGCCGCGCCCGCACCGAGAAGCTGCTCGATCAGCTGAACCTGGGACATATACGCAAGACCCGCGGCTACGCACTTTCCGGAGGCGAGCGGCGCCGGGTTGAGATCGCCCGTTGCCTGTGCATTCAGCCTTCCTTCATCCTGCTCGACGAGCCATTTTCCGGCATCGACCCGATTGCCGTGCTCGATTTGCAGGAAATCATCTTTGACCTGAAGGCTAGCGGGATCGGAGTGCTGATCACGGACCACAATGTGCGCGAAACACTTTCCGTCACCGATCGTGCCTACATCATCAACGAGGGCAGGATTTTCCGCACTGGAACACCCGACCAGCTGGGGAAGGATCCGGAAGTACGGCGGGTTTACCTCGGCGAGGGATTTTCCCTCAATTAGCGGCAGGGTTGGTAGATCGGGTGCGCACTAACGTAACGTGCCTGCCCATGATGGTCCGCGAGGTGGCGAAAAGCGTTCCGCGATCTGGCCTGGGAACAGGTAAACTAGGGCCGTCGACAATTGATGTGGTGAAACAGTATGGCTCTTCTGCAACCAAAGCTTAGTTTGAAAGTCGCACAGCGTCAGATCCTGACGCCTGGCCTGATGCAGATGGTCAGCGTGCTGGCTCTCAACAAGCTGGAGCTGAAGGAGCTGATCAATACCGAGATCGTTGAAAATCCGGTGCTCGAGGAGCTGGAAGAGAGCGTTCCACTCCTCGACGAAGTTGCCCACAAGGAAGCTGACCGCGAGCGCACGGTGGAAGAGGTTGCCGCGGATCGCGACAAAAAAGATCCCTTCGACGAGATTGACTTTGGCTCCTATTTTCAGGATTATCTCGACCCCGGCTTCCGGACGCCCAGTGGCTTCGAGCAGACCGATAAGCCATCTTTCGAGAACTTCCTGTCCCAACCCAGCACCCTGACGGATCACCTGTTCTGGCAACTGGGATCTTTGAATCTAAGCAGCGACCTGCGTGCCGCTGCGGAATACGTGGTCGGCAACCTTGACGAAGACGGCTACCTTGTCGCGGACGACGAGGAGCTTTTGGCAGGTCTCGTCCGCGAGTTTGAGACCGAATCCGGCTTCGAGCCCGGAGCGGGCGCCGCGCTTCTCGCCGAAGCGGTACAACTGGTGCAGAACCTCGACCCTGTCGGCGTAGCCACGCGCAGCTTGCGGGAATGCCTGCTAGTGCAGATCGAAGCTCAGCGGCGGGAATTTCAGCTTCAGCTCGGCCGCCGACGCGCGGCCCAGTCCGATTCGGCTGTGATGGAATCGGAACAGCATGAAACCAGGTCGCAGGTGTTTTCACTCGCTGCGCGCATCGTCGATCAGCATTTGTCGCTGTTGCAAAAACGAGATTTGCGCGAGATGAGCAAAGTACTGGGCGCTCCGGGTGACGCCATCCAGCAGGCCATCGATTTTATTCGTAGTCTCGATCCTCGTCCTGGCCAGCGATTCAATCGCACCGACGCCCGCCTCATCGAGCCCGATGTGGCCTTCGTCAAGCGTGGTGGCGAGTTCGTGGTGGTCATGAATGAGGAAGATCTGCCCACGCTGCGCCTCAACCACGGCTACCGTAAGCTGCTCTCGCAGGAAGGCACAGAGCGGGACGTCAAGGAATATGTAAAGGAGCGCTATCGGTCCGCGCTGCAGCTTATGCGCAACATCGAGCAGCGCAAGAATACGATCCTGCGTACCTGCGAGGTCATTGTGCGCCGCCAGAGCGAGTTTCTGGAGCGCGGTGTCGACGCTCTCAAACCCATGATGATCAAGGAAATCGCCGAAGAGATCGGCGTTCATCCTTCGACTGTCAGCCGCGCTGTTTCCAGCAAGTATGTGCACACTCCCCAGGGCGTTTTTGAGCTTCGCTTCTTCTTCTCGGAAGGCGTGCATGGGCCCGAGGGTGGCAGCACACCACTGATGTTGCTGAAGCGCAAAGTCAAAAAATTGATCGATGAAGAAGACCCGCGCAAACCCCTGACCGATGACCTCATCGCCAGCATGCTCGAGGCTCAGGGCATCGACGTCACCCGCCGCACCGTTGCCAAATATCGCGAAGATCTGCGTATTCCGAGCACCCATCAGCGCCGCGTGCGCGACTAACCCCGGAGTTCTACAATCTACATAGGAAGAGCTGCACCATGTGCGGTTCTGCACCGAAGAAGGCTACGGGCACCCCATGCCGCGCCTCACAGTGAAGCCCGAAATGCTATAGAATCGGGCATCTCAGGAGTCTCACCATGCCGGTTGAATGCACGGGCAGGCAGGTGGTCATCACCCAGCCATTGCGGACGTTAGCAGAAGAGGGAATCGAACGCATCGCCAAAGTTCTCGGCCGTATCACCAGCGCACATGTGGTGCTCACCGCGGAGAAATATCGGCAAATCGCCGAGGTCACGATCAAAACGAGAGCCTGCGCCCTGGTCGCGTTATGCGAATCCAGCGCCAGCATGGAAAGCGCGTTGCGCGACGCGCTGGCCAAGGCCGAAAGCCAGGCAACCCGCTTCAAAGACAGGCAGCGCACACGCAAGCGCCAGCCGAAGCAGGAGAAGCAGGTAGAAGAGCCGGCGATCGCACGCAGCGGCCGCAGCGCGGATGCCGAGGGTAACACCGCTAAGACAACCAACGGCAATGGCGCCTCCAACGGCAAGAACCACGCAATTCCCGTGACGGTACATTCGTTCCCGGCGCGCGTGCCGATTGCGGAGCCGCATATTGTTCGGTCCGTCGATTCTGTAGCGCTGCGCCCGATGACGCTCGAAGAAGCAGTCAAGGAAGCGGAGTTTCGCGACCGCGATGTTTTCGTTTTTCGCGATAACGAAGGTAACGTCAAGGTGTTGCACCGCAAGCGTGACGGCAAGATGGAATTGATCGAAGCTCCCTGACAAAACCGCCATCCAAGCGTCAAATGCCTGAGCGATCGTAGACGGACCACCTTCTGCGTGAGACTGAAGTAACTGCAACCACTTGCGGTACTTCTTTCAGGGGATACTCCTGCTTGGAAAGCGGCCCTGATACTCGACATGGGGGTCTCTGTCTGCTGCGTCAATCCGGTATGAATTTAGAAGCTGATGTTTCCGCACTTACGACCCAGCAACGGTCTCTCCTGGAAGCCTTGCCGTGCTATGTCTTCGTGCAGCGGGGCGCGAGTGTGGTCTACGCCAACCGTGCAGCGCGCGAGATTCTGCATCTCGAAGAAGGCGCCTCTCTCCCGGTGGATGATCTCTTTACCGGACCCTTTCCTGGCGCTGTCTATGCCCATCCGGGAAAAGTATTGCGCGGACCGGGAAATGTCTTAGGTTCCGGCGGTCAGGCCTATTCTTCTGACTTCAACTGTCAGATGCGCACACCCCTCGATCCTTCCGTGCCCGTGCGTGGAAGCTTCCGCATGCTTCGTGTAGAGCCGGAGCCCGAATTGCTTATCGTAGCGTTGCGTTCGAAGCGAGACGCTTCTGCGGAGGCCCGCCTGGCTTCGTTTGGCGAAGAACAAGAATCGCCCTCGAACTTCCTCGAGCATTTGTTGAATGCGGCGCCCGAAGCCATCATGATCACTCGCGGCTCCAGGATTCTGCACATCAATCGCGAGTTCGAGTCGCTCTTCGGTTACAGCGCCGAGGAAGCTCTTGGACGGAACACGTACGAAATCCTCATTCCAGAAACCCGCCGTCATGAGTTCGATATCCTCGAACACACCATGCAGCTTCACGGCCGGGCGTCGATGGAAACCGTGCGGCTTCATAAGTCGGGTGAGTTGATCGATGTCTCAATCCTCGTCGCCCCTATCAACATCTCCGGCGTCGAGGTTGGAAATTTCGTAAGTTATCGCGACATCCGCGACAAGAAGCAGACTGACGCCCGCCTTCAGCACGACGCTCTGCACGATCCCTTGACAGGGCTTGCGAACCGAACCCTGTTTCTCGATCGTTTGCAACTCACCATGGCCCGGCAGCAGCGTCATTCAGAGCTGAATTTTGCCGTAATGTTTCTCGATCTCGATCGATTCAAATCGGTCAACGATAACCTGGGTCACGCCTCCGGCGATGATCTGCTGGTGCAAATGGCTGCCCGCCTGCGGGCTTGCTTCCGTCCAGAAGACACTGTCGCGCGCTTTGGCGGCGACGAATTTGCCATCCTTCTAGAGGACGTCACCAATATCTCCGATGTGACGCGGATTGCCGAGCGGGCACAGCACGATATCTGCTTACCCATCGAGCTCAACGGCCATGAGATTTTTATCTCCGCCAGCATCGGCATCGCTTTCGGCACTCTCGATCACACCAGTCCCGAGCAGATTCTTCGCGACGCTGACTTTGCCATGTACCAGGCGAAGTCTCTTGGTCACGCCCGGCATGAGGTCTTCGATGGCTCCATGCATGTGCACGTCGCCGCTCAAATGAGGAAAGAGCAGGACTTGAGGACCGCTCTTGAAAACCAGGAGTTCGAGGTCTGGTACCAGCCGATCTACCGCCTTGCGACGGGCGAAATCGAAGGTTTCGAGGCTTTACTCCGCTGGCGGCGTTCCGATGGTGAGCTTGTTCCAACGCAAGATTTTCTGCACACTGCGGAAGACACCGGACTGATCGTCCCCATCGGCCTTTTCGTGCTGGAGAAAGTCTGCAGCCAGCTAAGTCACTGGGCCGAGGCCGCACCCGGAACCAAACCAGCCATCGATGTGAACCTGTCCAGCCGCCAGTTCCGCGATCCCGAACTGCTGGCTCATCTGACGAAGTTGCTTGCACGCTGGAAGGTCGCTCCGGAGCAGTTGCGTCTCGAAGTTTCTGAGGCCGCAGTCAATCAGGATCCGGAAAGTGCCCTATCTGCTTTACAGGGATTTGCCGATCTCGGGATCAGGGTAGCGCTCGACAACTTCGGGGCCGGTTTGGCCTCCATGAACCACTTCATCCGCTTGCCCATCGACTTGGTAAAAGTGGATCGCCGTCTCATTGCTTACCTGCCGATCCCTGGCAAACAGGCAGCGATCCTCCAGACCATCTTCGATCTTGGACGCATGCTCGAGGTTCGTATGCTCGCCGAAGGCATCGAGCGACGTGAGCAATTGGACGCCCTCCTCAAATTCGGTTGTGACCTCGGCCAGGGTCATTTCTTCTCGCCGCCTGTGTCACAGGAAAAGGCGCAAACGTTGTTGCAGGATGGTCATTGGCGCATCTAGCAATCGCTTGAATGCTACGATGAGCCCATGCCCCGCCCTAAACAGCCCAAATCGTCTCCGCGTAAGACCGCCAACAAAACGGCTGCGGCGCCTGGGGTGGCCTCCGAACTGGTAATCCTTACCGGCCTTTCCGGATCCGGCAAGGCGTCTGCTCTTAAGGCCTTTGAGGATCTGGGTTTTTACGCCGTCGACAATATGCCGCTGGACTTGCTCCCGGCTTTTGCAGACCTGGTCCGGCAGTCTGCGGAGATCACCCGTGCCGCTCTGGTTATCGATGTGCGCGAAGGACAACACCTCGAGCGCTTTCCCACCATTCTGCGCCAGGTAAGAAAGGTGCTTTCTACTACCGTCGTCTTCCTCGACGCCTCGGATGCCTCATTGCTGCGCAGGTTTTCCGAGACCCGGCGTCCCCATCCGCTCGGGCGCACCGAAACTGTCATGCGGTCCATCCATGCGGAAAGAAAATTGCTCGACCCGATCCGCAACCTGGCCGACATCCGCATCGATACTTCCTCTTACAACGTGCACGAATTGCGGGCCTACATTCAGCAGAAGTTCGAGCGCGGCGACACGGACAAGAACCTCCTGGTTTCATCCATCAGCTTCGGCTATAAGAATGGTGTCCCCCTCGAGGCCGACCTGGTCTTTGACGTAAGATTTCTGCCCAACCCGCACTTTGTGCCCGAGTTCCGTCACCTGACCGGCCGTCATCCCAGGGTGGCTAAGTACATTCGCGACTTCCCTCAGACAGCCGAATTTCTCGACCGCATTACGCAACTCCTGTTGTTTCTATTGCCGCACTACATTGAAGAAGGCAAAAGTTATTTGACCGTAGCCTTCGGCTGCACCGGAGGCCAGCATCGCTCCGTGATGATTGCGGAAGAAGTACGCAAGCGCCTTGCCAAGGAAGGCTACAGGGTAAAAGCCGTCCACCGCGACATACCCCACTGACGGCCGCCGAATAATCGCTTCTCCGGGAAATGGAGAGAGGGGAAGGCCGCCTATGGAACGCCTTCCCCTCCTGGTGCGCGCCGGGTTTATGGGCCTATTGCGAACAGGCTTTACCATGCTCCGGATGAGCGCCGGCCGTTTTCGCATCCGCTTCGGATACGTATTTGCCGGCCTTGGTCTTCCCGTAATACTCCGTACCATAGCAGTGGTAAACATTCGTCGATGTATTCAGCCAAACAAGGTTTGGAGCTCCTCCCGGAGCAGCCGCTTTCGTTGACGCCGGCGAAGGTTTGGTCTTGGCGGAAGCCGCCGGAGCCGGCGTCGAAGCGGGTGCGGTGGCAGGAGCTGGAGAAGCAGGCGCTGCGGAGGTGGAAGTGGTTCCCGTCGCCGGCGCTGTCGCAAACCACGCCTTCACGCCCTGGTGACCTCTGCAAGCACCTCTTTTGCTCGGAACAGTTGTGTAAGTGCCGTCGTTACATTGACCCGTACTGCCTGCTGGCGTTCCAGCAGGGGTCTGGGCTATACCCGCCTGGCAAGTTAGAACTCCGAAGACAACGGCGCTGAAAAGCAGTTGTTTTCTCATAGAAATCTCCTGAGTGAATTAAATTCAAGGCCGATCCCAGCTGGGCTATTCCACCCGGCGAGGAGAGTTTCGTTAGAAGCGAGCCATCGGGGTATCCTTCAGCAGGAGTCTCGTGGCTTAGAGATCCTAAACTTCGGGCCGATGGCCGTGATGCTTGATGTATTGGGTCAGCGACTCGAACTTCGTCTCTTTAAGCAGTTCGCCCAAGGTCCGTTCACCATCCCAGCCCCTGGCGAAACCCTGCCCATAATCCTCACGCAGATGCTTGATCTTAGTCGTGAGGTGTTTGTGTTCGATGCGCCCGCTCTTCTCACGGGTCCGATTGTCTAATCCCGGTTCTTTCGATTGATAGCTCATGTCGGCTCCAGGACGGTCTTTCTTCTCGGGGACTTGGTATCGTATGGTGAAGTCCCTCATTTCAGCGTGTAGGTCACACCGGCGGTGAACTGAAATGAATTCTTCTTGCTGCCGGCAGCAGGATCGTTGAGGTAGTTGTCGAGGACGCCTAGCGAAAACCCAAGGCGCTTGTAGGTTGGGAAAAGCAGACCCGCCGTAGCAACGGCCGACCAGGCGTTGGTGTTATTGAAGGCCGGTGTGATCGTTGCCCCCTGGTTGAACACGACACCGTGGACCAGCTTGTACATATAGACGTCCCCGAAATCCATACCGATCAGGTTCTTGCTTGGCGTCAGAGGCGGAGGCGGTTGGATGCCGGGAGTCACAAAGAACGTCTGCCGTTCGAAGTGAACATCTGCTTTGAGATCGAGTTCCTGCTTGGGAGTCTTGATCAGGGTGTAGCCCGCGCCTGCCCCGTAGAGTTGTTGCAGTTGGAGGCCCTGTGAGTAGTTGTGGTCGAACGCCGTGTCTACCAGAAAATAGAAGCGAGGCGTTACGTACCAGTCGTGCTCCGCGTCGAAATGGATAATGTTGGTCTTGGTCGTGGTGGTACCGGGCTGTGACACCGAGCCATTCGTGCCATTGAAGTCGATGATCGTGCGATTGCGCGGATCCAGCCAATTTACTGTGGGAATCGTACGAATCAGGGCAACTGCGCCGCCGAAGCTGTGGCTGTTCTGCGTAGCCTGAATCAGCGTAGCGGCAGCTGTGATGGAGCCCGTCCAGCCGTAGGTAAAGCCAGGGCTGTGCTCGACCTCCCGGGCAAAGGTGGGCTCATCGATGATGTACTGCACGTTCTTCGTCGCAAGCTCTTTCGCTGCGCCCTGTGCAGCCGGGGAAATGGTCACCTGGTCGTCAGCGACCTGCACCGTACCCTGCGCAACCTGCGAGGAGGCGGTCTTGCGGGTGACATGCTGGCCCTGCTCGATAACCGCAAACTTCTGCGAGGATTGGATGGACTTGATCTTGTCCCAGGCGACGGTGACGTCACCAATCATGTCCGAGTGAAACGTGACAGTACCAGCCGCTTCGCGAAGGAGCTTTCCCGTCAGTTGGTCGCCATTGGCTAGTGTAAGCACATCAGGCGCCGGTGCGGCTGCTTGGGCCCGGCTCTTTGCCGCTCCCGCGCAGACGAATGCGGCAACGAGCATCATGACAATGGTTCGGGTGCTCGACTTTCGCAACCGTCTCTGGACGTAATTTCTGTAGCAGAACATGACTCTTTGAATCTCCATGGGACAGCGATACCCTAGGCAACGGCCGAAGTACAGAACGCACACCGCCGCGCTTCCAGTGCGATTTCACTGCAGCACTCCGGGCACGTCTTCTTGGTGACAGTTATTGGGCCCTTCATTCGCTTCATAAGGCTGTTTACAGGGAGGACGACAAAGTAATAAATCGCCGCGGCAATCAGGAGGAATGAGATCACCGCATTCAGAAAGTCACCGTATAGGAATTTCGCCCCGTTGACCTCGAAGAAAAACCCGGAAAAATCCGGCTTCTTAACAAAGGCGGCAATGATGGGCGTCAGCAGATCCTTGACCAGCGCCGTGACCAACGACCCAAAAGCCGCGCCGACCACGACGCCCACTGCCAGATCAACGACGTTACCCCTGAGAATAAAATCGCGAAAACCTTTGAACATGAAATCTTCTCCTGATTAGGCCCTCGGTGAGCAAAGACAACCGCCCATCAGAAAAAGTCACATTCGCCTGCTGGGAAACCTGGCGGACGTACCTGTACTGAAGAAATGTGACTTTTTTCCGACCGTCCTTGTCTTCGCCAATAGAGATGCCTGTCGGTCGCTTCTCTTGTTGTGGGTCCCCGCAATGGAGTAGCCGGATAAAGCCGAATGAAGCAGAACCAGGTGTTTCCGACATTCTTCAACGCACCCGGTTGGGCCTTTGGCAAGGGCCTCAAACCGGCCTCCACCGGGAATCACTTGACGTGGTGTGAGAAGCTTATGCTGTATGAACGAAGGTCCTGAGCGGGCTGCGGCGCCTGAGGGCTCCGATGAAGATCTCTTGCTCCAGGTGTTACGTGCTCCCGAAGGGGATCTGCGCGCGTTTGAGAAGCTCGTCCTGCGTTATCAAAAGCGTGTGGTCGCAAACTGCCGCACCATCACGCGCGACGGCAACAACGCCGAGGACCTCGCGCAGGAGGTATTGGTAAAGGTCTTCTTCGGTCTCCGAAGTTTTGAGGGCAGGTCATCCTTTGCGCACTGGCTGCAGCGCGTAAAGGTGAACCACTGTTTGAACCACCTCAAAAAGGCGAAGGGCCGAATTCTGGTGGATATCGGGGATCCGGAAGCCGGCGGATTGGAGGAGCTTAAAGTGAATGTCACGCCGGAGCAGCTTGCCGGTTCCATGGCTGAGCGTCAGATGATTGGCGCTGTCCTGGAGTCGATGCCCGATACGCTCCGAATTCCACTTATCCTCTGTGACATGGATGATCTGTCGTATGAAGAAGTGGCGCAATCTCTGGGAATCGGGCTCTCCGCTGCAAAGATGCGGATCAAGCGGGCGCGGGAGGAATTTCGTACTCGTTATCAGAAGGCGCAATCAGCCACCGTTGGGGCTGGGGCGATTTAGGCGGAATCATGAGTGAACCTGACGGGCCGGCGATGCCGCCGGACGAAGAAGTCGACCCGGGTTCACCCGTCATCGAGTTGGCGACCTATGATCAAGACGTTTCCAGCCAACTGATGACCCGCGTCCGTCGTGCCATCTACCGGCGCGCTACGGCAGCGCAGTTTGCCACGTTCGCGTTTCATCTCCCTGTGCTTGTGTTCAAGGAGTTCTGGCTCATGATCGTGGAGCAAATGGACTCCAGGAATGCGGGAAAGGACGCAAATGGAAGAAAAGCTACTTAATGCTTTTGCAGCTCTCGGGAACTCGATCGTTGCTGATGCGCCCAAGATTGCCGTTGGCGTCCTGCTTATCGTCCTGGGCCTGTTGGCTGCCAAGCTGGTTGAGGTTGTCCTGCGCACTTTGCTCGTTCGCCTGCGCTTCGACAATCTGGTGGAGAAAGCCGGCATTGACAAGGCGCTGCAGAGAATCGGCCTGCGCCAACAGCTCAATCTCTTCCTTCCCAAGCTCGCCTATTTTCTCGTCATTTTTCTGCTTGCAAAAACCGCCAGCGACGCGCTGGGTCTGGTCGCGATTTCCAACGCCATCGGCGCGTTCTTCGCCTACCTGCCGAACATCGTTGCTGCTCTGCTTCTTCTGATCCTCGGCACGACCGTTGGGCAGTTTGCCGGGCAGATGGTAGCCCAGGCTGCCGAGAGTGCAGGCATTGATTTCGCACCCGCGCTCGGCAGGCTCATCTCCGGCCTGATCATCTTCATCGTTGCCATGATGGCGATCGGACAGCTCAAGATCGACACTGAGATGATTCGCATCGTAACCAGCTTTGTGCTCGGCGCGGGTGCGCTTGCCTTTGGCCTCGCCTTTGGATTGGGCACGAGGGAGATTGTGCGCAATATCGTCGCGGGCTTTTATACCAGGAAGATTTTGGTTATGGGCGAATCAACCGAAATCGCAGGTGAGCGTGGTGTGCTGACTGCCATCACCGCCACCCACACCATCCTGAACACCGGCGAGCGCGACCTGCTGATCGCCAACGCCAGCTTCCTTGAGCATCCCTCGCGTCAGAAATAAGAAGGCCCCCACAGAGGAATGACAAACTAAGCGAACTAAGTCCTCGGGCCCGAAAGCCATCGGCAGACAAAATTGTCAACCGCTAAACCGGAACGAAAGCCATCACTTCTTTGTCGAT
>DATJNV010000118.1:0-4776 GCA_035507705.1 Acidobacteriaceae bacterium | reverse complement strand
CAGCCTCGGGTCAGTCCGTCTGGTGGCGATGTTCGGCCGTCAGCCAGAGTCAGGTTACCGGTCGCGCTGAAGTTGAGGTGATCGCCTGGAGCCACTTCCACACCGGTATCGGTCCAGTCTCCGCTCTCGATCTTGAAGGAGTAGGAACCTTTGCGCGCTTTGAGCAGCGACGCATCAGGGGTGGTGGACTTGATGACTTCTACCGCTGGATGGGTGGCCGGCGTCGCAGGAGCCTGGCCCAACACTGGAATGCTGATCGTGAATACGCAGGCTAGGAAAGCGACTTTCGATTTCATGCTCATAAGACGTTCAACTCGACCACAAAGATACCGGGCAAGAAGAAAGGCTCCGGCCAGCTGACGACCGGAGCCTTTGATTGTACTGAGTTGTTCTTAGTAGCGGTAGGTTTCGGCTTTGTAGGGGCCTTCTACCGAAACGCCCAGATACTCGGCTTGCTTCGGGCTCAATGTCGTCAGCTTTACGCCGATCTTTTCCAGGTGCAGGCGGGCCACTTCCTCGTCCAGGTGCTTGGGGAGGGTGTAGACATCAACCTTGTAGGTGTCCTTGTTCTTCCACAGGTCGATCTGCGCCAGCGTCTGGTTCGAAAAGCTGTTGCTCATCACGAAGCTAGGGTGACCGGTGGCGCAACCAAGATTGACCAGGCGGCCTTCTGCCAGCACAAAGATGGTGTTTCCGCTCGGGAATGTGTACTGATCCACCTGCGGCTTGACATTCACCTTTTTCACTCCGGTCGCGCCGTTCAACCGGTCGATCTGGATCTCATTATCAAAGTGTCCGATGTTGCAGACGATGGCCTGATCCTTCATCTTCTGCAGGTGCTCCAGCGTCAGTACATCCACATTGCCCGTGCAGGTGACGTAGATGTCGCCGCGGCCCAGAGTGTCTTCCACGGTCGTGACCTCGAAGCCTTCCATCGCCGCTTGCAGTGCATTGATAGGATCGATTTCGGTGACCACCACGCGTGCGCCCATGCCGCGCAGCGAGTGCGCCGAGCCCTTGCCTACGTCGCCGTAACCGCATATGACAGCGACCTTGCCGGCCACCATCACGTCGGTTGCCCGCTTGATGCCATCCGCCAGCGATTCACGGCAACCATACAAGTTGTCGAACTTCGACTTCGTCACCGAATCATTGACATTGATCGCCGGGACCAGCAGTTTGCCTTCTTCCTTCATCTTGTACAGCCGGTGAACACCGGTGGTTGTTTCTTCCGAAACCCCGCGCCATTGCTTGGCAACCTCGTGCCAGTGCTTGGGATCTTCGGCGTGAATTTTCTTCAGCAGGTCCTTGATGACCTTCTCTTCGTGGTTCGAAGAAGGCGTGTTGACCCAATCGTCGCCGTCTTCCAGTTGAAAGCCCTTGTGGATCAGAAGGGTGACGTCGCCACCATCGTCCACCACCAGCTGCGGTCCCTTACCTTCCCCGTGATCCAGGGCTTGCGCGGTGCACCACCAGTACTCCTCGAGCGTCTCCCCCTTCCATGCGAATACCGGAACGCCGGCGGCCGCGATGGCCGCGGCCGCATGATCCTGGGTGGAGAAGATGTTGCAGCTTGCCCAGCGTACCTTGGCGCCCAACTCCACCAGTGTCTCAATGAGCACGGCGGTCTGGATTGTCATATGTAGTGAGCCGGTGACACGTACGCCCGCCAAAGGCTTGCTTGGAGCATACTTCCGGCGAATGGACATAAGACCGGGCATCTCATGCTCGGCAATCGATATTTCTTTACGGCCCCAGTCGGCCAGGGAAAGGTCAGCCACCTTGTAAGCGGGAGAGGTGGTAGTGCTGTCGATCGTTGCTGGTGACATGTTTATTGCCTCATATCAATCAATCAGAATATGTTGATACAATAGTCTCGGATGGCCGCGACGTCAATCGTAAAATCCCTGCGCGTCCTCGGGGACATCAATCGCCTGCGAATGCTGTTACTTCTGTCACGGGAAGAGCTGTCCGTGGCCGAATTGCAGGAAATTCTGGGGATGGGTCAGAGTTCCATCTCCACCCACCTGGCTCAATTGAAGCATGCAGGCCTGGTGGAAGACCGGCGCGCGGGCAAGAACATCTGGTACCGCTCCAAGGCCGGTGGGGAAGTCATCTCGAAACTGCTGGATCTTCTCCAGAAAGCTCCCCAGGAGTTGCCGGAAGCAAAGGATGATGAGGCTGCCCTGGAGCTTGTCCTGCGCAAGCGGCAGGACAAAACCCGCGCCTTCTTCGATGACATGGCTGGCCGCCTCGGGCGTGAGTACATACCCGGGCGTTCCTGGAGAAGCATCGCCGAGGCGTTGTTGTTGCTTCTGCCTCCGATGGTGATTGCCGATTTAGGCGCGGGCGAAGGAGCCTTTTCCCTGTTGTTGGCGCAGCGGGCAAAACAGGTGATCGCAGTCGACAATTCCGACAAGATGGTCGAGCTGGGAACAGCCTTGGCCCGTAATCAGGGCCTCCCATCCCTCGAATATCGCAAGGGGGACCTGGAAGCGGTGCCCATCGCGGACAGTGCGGTGGACCTGGCGCTGTTCAGCCAGTCGCTGCACCATGCGCTTCATCCGGAGCGCGCGCTTACGGAAGCCTCGCGAATTCTGAGGCCCGGCGGCCGCATTGTCATTCTGGACCTGGTGCAGCACCGCTTTGCCGAAGCCAGGGAGCTATATGCCGACGTCTGGTTAGGTTTCAGCGAAGTGGAGCTGGAGATGCTACTGGGGAAGGTGGGCTTCTCCGATGTGCAGACCTCGATCGTTCACAAAGAAGAGAAAGCCCCGCATTTCCAGACGGTGCTGGCAACTGGTATTAAGCCATAGTCGGTGCGGTTTTGGGTTTGAGTTTGGCTGCCGGTTGAGGGATCTGCAGTTCGCCGATTCTCCACAGACTCGGAGGTCTGGCGACTACCGAGTATTCCGTTCCCTTTCTAAGAGGGCCTTCTTCCGCTCCACGCCCCACCGGTATCCGGTCAGCGAACCATCGCTGCCAATCACCCGATGACACGGTACGGCAATAGCCACCGGGTTGGTTGCACACGCCCGGGCTACGGCCCGGACAGCGTTCGGTTGGCCGACCGCCTGAGCCAGTTCGGCATAGCTGCGCGTTTCTCCCCAAGGAATCTGCCGCAACGCCTGCCACACTCGCGCCTGGAATGCAGTCGCCCGGATATCCAGGGGAATATCGGCAGCCGCCGGATGATCCGCCATGGCTTCCAGAACCTGCTGCAGGAGCGTCTTTGTCCCTTCCGAATCCGCGAGTACATGTGCTGCGCGGAACTCCTGGCGCAACTGTTGTTCCAACTCGGCCGGATCGTTACCCAACATCACGCTGCAAACCCCGCGGCCGGTAGCGGCGACTAAGACTACTCCGAGTTCGCACGGTGCGGTGGCGAAGCGAATGGTTTCATGCATGCCGCGCTCCCGAAAACGTGTTGGACTCATACCCAGGCTTCCTGCCGCCTGTTCATAGAATCGGCTGGACGATCCATAGCCCGCCTCATAGATCGCATCCGTCACGCTAGCCCCAGGCTCCGAAAGGCTGCGCCGGATCTGGCTTGCACGTAATTGCGCCTGAAATTCCCGCGGGCTGATGCCCAAAACCCGTGTGAATTTTCGCTGGATGGTGAACGGGCTGCTCTTGGCAATCCGCGCAAGATCGGCAAGTGTGATCGTCCGGTCGCTGTGAGCGGCAAGATAGCGGCAGAGCTGCGCAACGGTCTCCGCTTCGCGGGTCTCGCCCATCGGAGTGCAACGTTGGCAAGCGCGGTAACCGGCAGCCACAGCCGCAGCCGGATTGGAGAAGAAACGTACGTTGGTGAGAGCGGGGCGCCGGCTCGGGCAGGAGGGGCGGCAGAAGATTCCGGTGCTGGCTACGGCATAAACAAAACCGGCGTTGGTGTCTCGCGCCAGGACCTGCTGCCACGCCTGCATCGGATTGAGATCGGGCTGTTGAATGCTTGACATGCCTGAATCATCAATCCAAAGCAGTGGGCAACACTATCCGGATCTTGCCGGTGAATTATTTCTATTTTGCCGCGGGCGCCAATTCCGGTTGGCCCTTAACACCAGCCGCTTCGCGCAAGGCTTGCGCCTTGTCCGTGGCTTCCCAGGTGAAGTCCGCATCGTTGCGCCCGAAGTGGCCGTACGCTGCAGTCTTGCGATAGATCGGACGGCGCAGGTTGAGGCTCTCGATGATGCCCTTGGGGGTCAGCTTGAAATTGGCCCGCACCAACTCCTGCAACTTAGCCGAGTCCACCACGCCGGTGCCAAAGGTCTCTACCAGAACGCTGACTGGCTCTGCCACGCCAATGGCATACGCCAGTTGCACTTCACAGCGCTTGGCCAGGCCGGCCGCCACGATGTTCTTGGCAATGTAGCGCGCCATATAAGCCGCCGAACGGTCCACTTTTGTCGGGTCCTTGCCACTGAAGGCTCCGCCTCCGTGGCGTCCCATACCCCCGTACGTGTCGACAATGATTTTCCGTCCGGTGAGACCGGTATCGCCCATTGGACCCCCGATCACGAAACGGCCGGTCGGGTTGATGTGGTATTTGGTGTCAGCATCCAGCAGTTTGGAGGGCAGGGTCGCCTGGATAACATGCTTGAGAATGTCAGCGCGCAATTCTTCGGTCGAGACGGTTTCCGAATGCTGGGTAGAGATCACCACTGCGTCGATCCGGGCCGGATTCCCGTCCTTGTCGTACTCCACTGTGACCTGGCTCTTGCCGTCGGGCCGCAAGTAGGCGAGCAAGCCACTCTTACGAACCTGGGTCAGTTTCTG
>DATJNV010000117.1:0-2923 GCA_035507705.1 Acidobacteriaceae bacterium | reverse complement strand
ATACTCAAAGTGAGACCATAAGCACTTCGATCTCGTCGAAAAATATTCCAAAATCCAAAAACATCTTAGAGAAATTGTATGTCAGTTGACCTCGCATTTATGGGAAGTCGACGAATAGAGTTTCACTTTTGGCACGGCCGTTTATTGCCTACACTCCTAATTTAGAATACCACCTTCTCCACTTCATCCAAACTCACAACATCATTCCGCCGATCGTACAGTTTGGTCATCCACGGGCTCTCGCCCGTCTTCTACAGTTCGGAAGTGTAACTCTTTGAAATTGCTGCTATAATCTAGCGTGCACGGCGTTTGTGGTGCCACGCCGCTTGCGCCACGAAAAAACTCCTTTCGAATCAATAGTTTAACAGTGGTTGAAAAAGGGAAAACCAGCCTTTGGCACTACAAACAGGGCCGAAGCAAGTTTTTCCAAATTTTTTAAGCACTTGCGCTTTCTAGCTGTAGAAGACGGGTCTCATGCGCCGCCATCTGCTGCGCCTTCTGCGCGTTCCGGTCGATCGTGATCACCGATTCCGGTCGAACGTGATCGGCCTGGTGCGATGGCGCAGCGCTCAGCCCCCTTCTCCAAATCCCCGCCATTTGTCAGGTAAATCGTGATCCCGGTTGCCCGGAAGGAGTTGACAGTCGGCTTTGGTCTCAGTCCTCGGTTGAACCTGCATTTACTTACCCTTCGCATACGTGGTTGCACGTATTGTCTCGGAGCACCGGTGAGGAAACTATCTGGGCAATGCCCAATGAAAATCGGAATTTTACGGGCGACAGATACTGGCCAATAAACATGCGAGGGGAAGAAGTAGATGCCTCAGGTGAGTGGTGGCTGCCTATGCGGGGGAGTTCGCTACACTGTAACCAGTGAGCCTACATGGAGCTTCCTGTGCCATTGCAGGGACTGCCAGCGGTATACTGGTTCGCCCTTTGAGGCGGGTATCATGTTTCCGATCACCTCGGTTAGCCTACAAGGTAAGCTAAAAACCTATACAATTCCCGGCGGTTCAGGCCAATCCGTTCACCGGCGCTTCTGCCCATACTGCGGTTCGGGGGTTGTTAATACGGTAGATTTTAGGCCAGACGTTATGATCGTGCTGGCTGGAACCTTGGACGATCCAACCAGATTCTCGCCGGAGGTAGAAATATTCTGTGATTTTGCTCAACCGTGGGTGCATTCAGGCGTGGAAAGACCGCGATTCCCCAAGATGCCAACCTAGCGTCTGACCTCTGCTGCCCGCACGTTTGCGTATTTCCAGCAGACTGTGTGAAAACTCAGATGTAGCAGAATCGATGCAACATTAGAACAATCGCAAAGGCCAAATGAAGAATTATTGTGCGCTCTACTTTTATCAATGATTTATTATTGCTTTACGGCGGAGCGGCGGCAAGTTTCCACACAGTCTGCTTGAATTCTGACGCGCAGTGAAAAGGGTTGAAGGGTTATCTGGACTTTGGCGCTTTTGAGGGGAGCTGGAGTGCGTTTGTAAGCGAAAGGTTGGCCTATTTTCGCTTGAAGCGGACGAAGTCCATTGCTCCCGTGGCCACGGCGGCGCGATAGATGCCGATGGCAAGACGGGGGTCCCCAGCAAGGGCCTTTCCTTGGAGGCTTCTCAAAGTAGGGGCTCTGATGGCCACTTCTTCCATCAGCTCCGCGCGTGTCATCAGAGCCGGGATGATCGGCACAATGACGCGCGCCGTCATTGCGAAGCGGTCGGGTACGATGAGGCGTGCGGCCATCTCCTGTCCCGGCCGCACGTTCTTCGCCAGGGCCTCGTCGATTAGCCGGATCTCCTCGTCGCGCAGCAGGTCGCGCAGGATCAGACCGGTGGTTTCGTGGTGCCGCTCAATGTGCCAGAGCGAGAAGCGGGCTTGGCGCATGGCCTCGAGCACGATCGCTTTATCGGAGCCAGGCGCAAAACCTGCAACTCGGGCGTAACGGTCGAGCGGGTGTGGGCGGCCCAACCGGGCCAGATAAATCGCCAGGTCCTCGGCGAGCACAATTTCAGATTCGCTGTCCGATATCACCGTCCTGCCCTGCGTCAGATCGATCCGCCTGGCCCAGTCGAGCAGCACGTCGGCAGCGGTGATGTCGAGGACAGCCTCGTGCTGTTCCTTGCTGATCTGGCGCAGGTGACGATAGCGGGACAAGATCTCGGCACGGGTCACCGGAGGCAGCCCTGGCGGCGACATTGGGCTGACCGGAGGTTGTCGCGCGAGCAGACGCGATGGCCGCCGGGAGAGTAGGCGGCGAAGTGGTCGCTGCGGCAACCCGGCCATCTTCCATCCTTTCCCGCAAGACGAGGCGCGGTGTGGCCTCGTGGGGGAGTGGGTCATGGCGAAGGTTGATGCCTCCGGCGGCGGCATCCGGGCAATGGAGCTGTGGCTGCTGCCGTTCGCGGCGATGTTTACGCGGCCCTCATGGCTGAACGTGGTGGCGCTGACGAGTGGAGCATTGCTGTGCCTGAACCGACGGACGGTGTGCGCCGCCCTGCGGGCAGTGGACGGCGCCGCGGACAAGGGGTTCAGCCGGTTCCATCGGTTCCTCGCGTGCGCGCAGTGGTCGGGCCTGCAGGGGGCGAAGATCCTGCTGGGCCTGCTGCAGAAGGCGTTCGTACCGGATGACGAGCCGTTGGTCATTGCCGTGGATGACGCCGTCGAACGGCGACGCGGCGCCAGGATCGGCGACACGGGGATCTGGCGCGATGCCGTGCGCTCGAGCCGCGGCGTCTTCGCCAAGACCGAGGGCGTGCGGTGGCTGCCGTTGCAGGTGGTGGTCAGGCCCGGTTTTGCCGGACGCACATGGGGGCTGCCGTTTCTGACGATCCTGAGCCGCTCAGAGCAGCTTGATACCAGGCGGCAGCGGCGGCACCAGACACTGCCGGAGAAGGCGGCCTGGGCCATGCGGCGATCGCTCGCT
>DATJNV010000116.1:0-5628 GCA_035507705.1 Acidobacteriaceae bacterium | reverse complement strand
CGGTCTGGGCGAAAGTGCTGAAGCCTTACCAAAAGCAGCGGCTCACCAGCTTCCTGAATCCGGACTCCGATCCGAAGGGCAGCGGCTACCAGGTCAAGCAGTCATTGATCGCGGTGGGCGACGGCGGAGTGTGGGGCAGGGGCGCTACCAAGGGCACCCAAACGCAGGGCGATTTCCTGCCTATCCCATACACAGATTTCATCTTCGCGGCGTTCTGCGAAGAGCACGGCTTCGTCGGCGCCGTGTTTGTTCTCCTGCTATACTTCCTCATATTGACGCGTTTGATCCAAAATGCTCAGACCGCCGCAGACATTTCCGGCACGTTCCTGATCATGGGCGTGGTCGCTGTTCTCATCTTTCAGATCGCAGTTAACGTCGGAATGGTCATTGGACTGATGCCGGTAACAGGAATTCCTCTACCCTTAATGAGTTATGGGGGTTCCTCGGTGTTGTTCAGCTTTTTGGCTCTGGGTATTGTGATGAACGTGCGGATGAGCCGCTTTGTGAATTAGAGCGGCGTCATCTGCCATAGATTTTCAGTAGTTTAGATACGCCGGCCAGGTGAATCACCGGGGCCGGGCAGGATTAGGAATGAGCTCGCAGAGAAGGGTAACGGCCCCGCCTGAAAACAAGGCTGACGTGGTCACCGACTCTTTGCGCCCGGACAGCCCTGGAACGCCACGCAGTCTCTCCGCCGATTACGGTTGCACTGCGCCGGTATCCCCTCCCAAAGAATTTCGCTGGATTCCACCCCGTGGATCCAGTGCCTTTGCCCAGGCTTTCTCTCCGTCTGACCTAGTCCTTCCCGTAATTCCGGGAGTGGGATAGCGCCCCCTCTGATCTGCCGCGCCGGCCGTCCGCCAGGCAAGACCTGCGGACAGGAGGCAGCATGTCGAAAGAAATATGTATATCCAGTACGCCCCACGAGACGCGTCTGGCCATTCTTGAAGATGATCAATTAACCGAGGTTTATTACGAGCGGGAAAACGAGTACACACTCGCCGGCTCTATCTATAAGGGCCGAGTTACCCGGGTTTTGCCTGGGATGCAATCGGCATTCGTCGACCTAGGTCTCGAGCGAGACGCATTTCTGTATGTAACCGACTTTATGGAGGAGCAGGAAGACTCCTCCGAGTTTGAGCGACTCCCGGGCAACGGGGAAGAACCTGCCCGGCCGCCTCAGGCTCGGGAAGCTCGCCAGCCTCGCGCTTTGGAAGAAGAGCCGCGGCGCAATGGTGGCACCGTCAACGGTGGCCAGGGAGGTCAGGGATCCGGCGGCCAGTCGGCCGGAACTGACTTTGAGGATGGCACCCGGCGCTGGCGCGGTCGGCGAGGCCGCCGCAGAGGATTCCGCCCGACTCAGGGCGGAGGTCAGCCGGCAGGCCAGGAACTGGCTGTTCAAAACAACGAAGATCTACAACCCCTTGAGCCGGCAGCCGAACCTCAGGTGGCCGACGCCCGGCAGGTGCCCATTGCGCTGCCCGGCGAAACACTGTCCAAATACGGTATTCAGGGCGCTTCTCCGTCCTCTTCTCCGCGAATCGAAAGCCGCGCGGTCCAGCCTCGCCCAAATACGGTCCTGGCAAAGCCGTCGACGCTGATCGAGACGCCCATCGAGTGGGATGGCGAAGGATTGCTTCCGGGTGAATCCATTTCCCGATATCGGCATGCCACTGCTGAGCCGCAAGCTTCCGTTCTCGCGGAACTGCCGCCTTCCGATGTGAGCCACGAGCACCAGGACGAGGAGCTTGAAATCGAGCAGGAGGAACTTGAGGTGTTCTCGGCTGCGGTGGACGAACCTCTCGAGCCGCTGGATGCCATGGTCGAGGAGGAGCCGATTGGGCACGAACCGGTTCTGCCTCCAGCTGAACCAGTTACAGTCGCCCAGTTCGAGACCCATTTTGAGCCGGTGCAGGAACCGCGGTCCCCAACCGGCGAGTTCGAGCCGGACGAGGCTTCTGCTTCGTATCGTATTGACCCAGCGCCACCCAGCGAATTCCGCTACCCCTCTCCGTCGTCTTCTCTTATGGAAGAGGAAGCGGTGGAGGCAGAAGAGGTTCTGCGGGAGCCTGCCACCTCCGAGGCCGGCGCGGATGGCGGGGAAGCGCAGGATTTCGCTGCATCCGCTCCAGAGAACGTCACGTCTGACAGTTACTTCGATGAGCTGGAGGAAGACCCGGAGGACGGGACTGCCGAAATCGGCCTGGTCGAGGAAGAAGAGGTCACGGACGAAGAGGAGTACGACTTCACCCCGCTGTTCGCCGAAAGTGAAGACCACGACCTACAGGACCTGGAAGAAGAGACGCTCGACCAGGAAGTTGCTGTCGGAAGCGCGCTGGGCGAGTTGGTGCGCGACGTCCACATCGACCAGCGCACGGATACCAGCGCCTCCACTCTGATCGCAGAGGAAGAGGAAGAGGAAGGGGAATTGGGCGAGCCGGCGGAGGAAGCCGACGAGGAAGAACCGGTGGCCGCGGATTCCGGTCAGCCTGCCCGGCGGCCTCGTGACGATCAGCGCCGGGGCGGACGGGGGCGCCATGATCGCCGCCGGCAAGGGGGCCGGCGCCAGAATGTCCAGACCAGCAATCTGCCCATCATCAGCGAGCTGCTGAAGCAGGGGCAGGAAATCCTGGTGCAAATTGCCAAGGAGCCGATCGCCAAAAAGGGAGCACGAATCACCAGCCACATCGCGCTTCCAGGCCGGTTCCTGGTATTTATGCCCACCGTGAATCATGTAGGGGTATCGCGGAAGATTTCTTCCGAAGAAGAGCGCCAGCGGCTCAAGCGGATTCTCATTAGCGAAAAGGGCTCCGTGACGGGTGGTTTTATCGTGCGCACTGCGGCGGACGGAGCCAGCGAAGACGATTTGCGCGCTGATATCCGCTTCCTGATCAGCCTCTGGACCGAGATCAAACAGCGTTCGGACGCAGCCAAAGCTCCAGCCTTGATTTACCACGACCTGAACCTGGTAGAGCGCATTTTGCGGGATCAGGTGAGCGATAACTTCTCCACCATTTGGGTTGATACCGAGTCCGAGTACGAACGGATCGTTCGCTTTCTCAACCGGTTTCAGCCGTCGCTGGTGCGGCGGGTCAAGCTTTACACCAAGGAAACCCCGCTGTTTGAACAATTTGGGATTCAGGACGAGATCAGCAAGGCGCTGAAATCCAAGGTCTGGCTCAAGTCCGGAGGATCGATCGTCATCAACCAAACGGAAGCCCTGGTGGCCATCGATATCAATACCGGCAAGTACGTGGGCAAGACGGCACGCCTCGAGGACACCATCCTCAAGACCAATCTCGATGCCATTCCGGAGATCGTGCGTCAGATTCGTCTGCGTGACCTGGGAGGAATCATCGTCATCGACTTCATTGACATGGATGAGCGCAAAAACCGCAACAAGGTGATGCAGGCGCTGGAGGAGGAGCTGAAGTCCGATCGCGCCCCCTCAAAGGTTCTCCAGTTCAATGATTTTGGTTTGGTTGCCATTACCCGCAAGCGGGTAAAGCAGTCGCTCGAGCGCACGCTGAGCACCCAGTGCGCGATCTGTGCCGGGACCGGCATGGTTAAGAGCCCAACCACGGTCTGCAACGAAATTTACATCGAAATGCGAAAAATGCAGCGGCATTTGGAGCGCCAGGATGTCCTCCTGCGCGTCCATCCCGAGGTCGTGAAGGCGCTAAAGATGAATAACGCTCGCTGGCTCAACGAGCTAGAGGAGATGAGCGGTAAGACTATTATCGTCAAAAGCGATCCGGCGCTGCATCCGGAGCAATTCGACATCCACTGATTGGCCAGGGCCAGAGAACGTCAGGTTGCGTACTCTGGCCACCCATCCGCAAACCATTGCAAACTTCTGCGCGTCAAATTAGTCACATGAGTGTTAAAAGCGAAAGGTCCCAGAGAGGATCTTTTCCTAAATTTCTCGATCAAGGGTGATTACACGATGTCGTCGGGTCCCGGTTCCTGCGTTCGATTCGCCTTAATGGTGTCGGCTCTTTCCTCAGCCTTACTGCTTCCGGGCGCGCTTGTCGCACAAGTCAGTTCCAGTGCGGAAAATCATGAAGCGTTCGATGCCCTGGTCCAGGACCAATACCCCAATCAGGGCGGCTATAACCGGCCAAACTACAACTCGTCTCATTACAACAACTCGTGGACCGATCACCTTGCCATTGAAGCGGGCGCTGGATTCAATGTGCCGGCAGGCAACACGACCACCTGGCAGGATGTGGGTTATAGCATCAATCTGGGTGGCGGTTGGATGTTCAACGACCGGATCGGCGTGCTGGCGGAGTACACCTTCAACGGCGCCAATATCCCGCAGGATACTCTGACCAACATCGGCGAGCCCCAGGGGCATGTGCATGTCTGGTCATTGGGCCTTGAGCCCATTGTTTACTACAAGACGAGCGGACGCTGGGGTGGCTACGTTACCGGCGGTGGCGGCTTTTATCGCAAGGTTACGACCTTTACCCAGCCGGTCTATGTCGGCGACTATTGCGATTATTTCTATGGGTGCTATCCGGTCTACGACAACGTGACCCTCAGCCACTTCTCCAGCAATCAGGGCGGCCTGAACTTTGGGACGGGCTTGACCTATAAGCTTAGCCCCGACGGGAAGGCGAAGCTATTCGCCGAGGCGCGCTATCTTTGGGTCGACTCGCCCAAAACGACGCCGAGCGCCGTCGGAACCGGTACGGTCGGTACGTTTCCCGTGACCTTCGGCTTCCGCTGGTAAGTGTCCGTTAGCAATCGGACGGGTTTCCCCCCGAACCATTCCTGAAGGGGATGGCTGAGAGCAGCCCAGGACCTGATTCTGGGGTGAGATCACGTGCCCATATAGGCCGTGAGGCTGAACGGCGGCTCAGCGCATACTAAACGCCGACAGGAAAGGGCTTGGGGGAAGACTCCTCCGCATCGGTTCCGAAGCGGAAGCGTTCAAATCTGCCTTCCAGTAGCGACATCAATCCGGTATACCAATAGCCCAACACGAACAGCAGCAGGAACGGCACAGTGAAATAGTTCTCATTGACGATTGCATACCAGATAGTCAATGCGAAATAAGATCCAATCAGCAGTTCGATCCAGGGTACGATTCCAAGCCGCTTACGGTATTTGCCGGCCTGCGGCACTTGTCCGCGCTTCTCAATGCGGTATTTCGGCGTGCGCTTGAACGCACTCTTGATTCCGAATAGAGCTTCCATCACAGCTCTCGAATTTGTCACCGTCAGCCCGATTCCCAACGCCATCAGGAATGGCAGATATAAAAACGTCCTGTACCACTTTCCGGGAAACAGCTCCTTCTGCGAAACAAGGTAGAACGACGAGATGGAGAAGGTCGACGCCATAAATAAGGGAACATCGATCAGCAGCATCTGGAACCATCCCTGATAGAAGCGGATGATCATCGCCGGCATCAACAGCGTGGACAGCACAATCATCAGGGGATAGCTGATGTTCGCGGTGAGGTGATAGAAGGACTCCAGCTTGACGTGGAACGGCTCGCGGCTGCGGAACATTCTGGGTAGGATCTTCTTTGAGGTTTGAATCAAACCCTTCGCCCAGCGTGCCTGCTGCGTCTTAAAAGCCGTCATTTCGATCGGCAGTTCCGCAGGACACTCCACATCC
>DATJNV010000115.1:0-20716 GCA_035507705.1 Acidobacteriaceae bacterium | reverse complement strand
GGTCCTTCTGAACGCGCGCCCAGCTCCTCGCCTCCAACTGGGCAGCCATGCCCAGAACCTGTTCACTCGCCGCCTGAAGTTCTGGAGTAACCGAGCGTAGGGTTGGATTCTCCTGGCCGACGATCTTGGCCAGTTCCGTGTCGAATGACTGCACCTGGTCCTGGACCTGGCGAACAAGCTGGGCATTTTCTGTCCGCCGCGTATGACGTATCAAAGCGTTCAGGTCTGCCTCGTAAGCAGCCACGGATTGCTGAACCCGCTGCGCGGTTGTTGCGCCTGGTTTTTCCAGCTGTGCCACGGCAGTTGCCAGGTGATGCCTGTACTGGTCCACTGATTTCGTAATAGTTTGGGTTGCACTCCGTTCATCGGGCTCGAGATCGTCTATCTTTTGAATCGCTCCGTCTATATCCTGCAAGGCTCGCTGATTGGTCTTAAGGTATGCGCGGTCCTGCAGCCAGAAGTAATCCCGCTCGTTCCTCCGGGCTTCCAACATGTGGACAGAGATCTGCTCCGCGAGCGTCGTCGCCGGCGCGTCAATGTTCACTATGCGATTTACAATGGAGCCCATTTCAAACAAATAGTAGATGGTGATGAAGATAACCGGCGCAAGGACGATTCGTACAATCGCGAGCGCGTAGATGACTCTGTGCTTCAGTGAACCTCCCGCTGCGAAAACTCGAAAGGTCTTAGGAATTCTTCCCGGCATCGGTGAGCCTCTCTGGAGGAGCCAACTGACTTTATTGCTGGACATCGCGAGTCCCATGGCACTGGCTTCGGACGGGAGGCTGTCTCCTGGGTTAAGAGTTTGTGCCGTCCCACAGGGAGCCTCGGAACCGTCACCCACCAGAGGAGGATGTGTGCACTGGCTGGGCTTTATGGTAATCAAAGTAGGTCTCATCGTCAGACGAATTGTGATTAAACAGGAAAAGGACCTTGGCACGGGCCTTCATCGAGAAATGCTTGGGTAGCCAGATGTCGTTTTCAACCGGCATTTTTTCCAACTCGAAGCGCGTGCCTGGTTCCACTTTCGCCAGAAAGCCTGCGATCGATACAGGGTGTATGACTTGAGCTTCAACTTTCACCCACTGTGAAGTCTTTTTATCGATCCATAACGTGCCCTGCATTCCGAGCAGCACCTGCGTTTCCATGCTTGGCGGTTGATAACCGGGGCGAGGCGTGGCTTTGAGGACATAAACATCATGACCATCGACAGTTGCCTCACCCTGGAGCGTGAAATCGAACGCCTTCGTTAGCTGTTCCATGAGAGCATGATCACGCTTCCGACCCTCCTCGTATTTAGCGATGCGCGCTTCTCTTTCGGATTTCGATTCGTTACGCCTTGCGGCGATGACCGCATCCAGCTTCTGCTGTTCCTGCGCCTGTTGCCGTGCCGACAGCGGCTCGCCGTTCACCTTGACCAAGCGATTGTAAGGAGATCCTGCGATCATCATGACCGAGAAAGTCTTGGTTCCGCCGCCCGGCTCTTGATCGCGCTCAAAATTGTCGAAGGTTGGCTGAGCTTTCCAATCCCGCGCGTTGGCCTGGACGGACCGGGCGATGATGGCTTGAGGGGTGGGGGACTCCTCCTGGGCGGAGCTGCCCGGGATACACGCGATACAAAGGAAAAACCCGACAAAGCCCACCCGCACATTACCGCCCATCTTGCCTTCCCTCTGCCCCGTGCCGATTCTTAGACACGGATGAACTTGGCAGAAAGTTAGATGCTTTGCGGCGAATTGCGGGCGAAAGAAGGTCAAGTCGCGGCAGGGTCGCTCCCATATGTCTACAACTTTGTCGATGTCATACTCCCTTTCAGGCGGAAAATATCATCCCTAACTGTAGAGCTAGCGGGCAACCCTTTGGGAACCCGCAGTCAGATCGCTGGAGCAACAATCTTGCCCGCAAAGCCAACAAATTCCGGCAACAGGCCATCGCCGCCCCCAGGACAATGGTGGGCGCTCATTTGGAACGCGGTATTTATACTCTGCGCGCTTTGGATGTGGCAGAATGCGGCTCGACAAATCCGTTTTCGCACGATCCCGTACAGTGAATTCAAAAAGGATCTCAGCCAGGGCGAGGTGGTCGAGTGCTCCGTAGGAGCCACCGAGATACAGGGCAAGATTCAGCCCAAACCCGCTGCGTCGTCGAAGAGTCCAGCCTCCAATCACACAACCGGCAGTCCTTCCGGCACCCAGCCTGCACAGAAGCCTGCTCCGCCATCCAGGCCTTCACGCCAAAACACGCCAGCCGGCAAAGCCAAGAGTAGTACCGCCTCACAGGGGTTTATGTTCCGCACGGTGCGCGTTGAGGATCCAAATCTGGTTGCGGAGTTGCAAAGGGAAGCAGTTCAATTCACCGGTGTTCGCCCGAGCTTCATTTCGGAATTCCTTTGGGCCTGGGCCTTGCCTATCGGCTTGATGATTCTGGTGTGGCGCTTTCTTTCCAAGAGAATGCAGGGTCTACGGCAATCAGTGATGAGCTTTGGATCAAGCGGCGCCAAGCTCGCAGCGGAGCAAGACGTGAAGGTTACGTTCGACGATGTGGCGGGATGCGAGGAAGCCAAGTATGAGCTCGCAGAAGTGGTCTCGTTCCTGAAGAATCCTGAACTGTATAAGAGCGTTGGCGCGAAGATCCCGAAAGGAGTGTTGCTGGTGGGCCCACCCGGTACGGGAAAGACCTTGCTGGCGCGAGCCGTTGCAGGAGAGGCTCACGTACCCTTCTATTCCATCAGTGGAAGCGAATTTGTGGAGATGTTTGTTGGAATCGGCGCTGCCCGTGTGCGGGATCTGTTCGAGCAGGCCAAGGGACATGCCCCGTGCATCGTCTTCATTGACGAGTTGGACGCTGTCGGGCGGCAGCGAGGAGTACATATTGGAGCTGTAAATGACGAGAGGGAACAGACGCTGAATCAACTATTGGTAGGACTGGATGGCTTTGAGGCGAACGTCGGAGTTGTCGTTTTGGCAGCCACGAATCGTCCCGATGTTCTCGATCGTGCGCTGCTGCGGCCTGGGCGATTCGATCGCCAGATCGTGGTGGATGCTCCTGATCTCGAAGGGCGGGACGCGATTCTAAGAATTCACGCTCGCGGGAAACCCCTGGCAGAGGACGTGGATTTGCGCAAAATCGCACAGGAAACACCCGGATTTTCTGGAGCTGATTTGGCCAACCTTATGAATGAGGCGGCCCTGCTCACGGTTCGCCATAAAGGCGCGACGATTGGTCAGAAAGACCTGGAAGACGCCGTTGAAAAAGTCGTGGCTGGTCCCGAGCGCAAGAGCCGTCGAATGAGCCCGGAGGACAAGCGGCGGGTCGCCTTCCATGAAGTGGGGCACGCTCTGGTAGCTACTTACAGCAAGCATATCGATGTCGTCCGCAAGATCACCATCGTGCCTCATGGACGGTCCGCGCTTGGATACACCTTGCAACTGCCTGAGGAGGACCAGTATCTGATGAGCCGGGCGGATCTGCTTGACGAAATCAGGAGCATGCTTGGCGGCCGAGCAGCCGAGGATATTGTGTTTAACGAGATTACGACCGGCGCCGAGAACGATCTTGAGCACGCAACCGCGTTGGCGCGCCGGATGGTCTGCATATATGGAATGGGCAAGTCAGCCGGCCTACTTCATTGCGGGCAGCCGGGTGACCCGTTTCTTCCTGTCTCAGGAGAAGGTTTGATGCAAAGGGACTGCAGCGAAAGAACCGCGGGGGCAATCGACGATGAGGTGCGGGGGATTCTCGATGCCGCGTATGCGGATTCAAAACAAATCCTGCAGCAACACCGTTCGGAACTGGATTCGATAGCTCACGAACTCCTTCAACGCGAAACCTTGGACTCCCAGACGTTCAAGGATCTGATCAATCAATCGAGAGGGGCCAAATCATCAAAGATCGCATAGCCGGCGATTGAAAACCGGTGTTTGCATCAGGGCACCACTTCACGTCAGAACATAAGCGGTCGAAAACAGTACACAGTTTTTTTGATACCTGCAAACTGTCCTTGATCTCTGTTGGTTGCGCTAACCCTCACGGCGCTGGCGAGGCCTTTCTCATCTTTTCGCCAGCTAACGATACCTCGCCCGAGATGCCGCGGGAGAGAAACCGCGGCGAGTACTAGCTTTGGGGCGTGAAAGCGGAATAACTGTGCGGCTGCAGAGTTATGCCAAAGTGCATGCGGCTGGGAGTGCCGCGCATCATCCACGCGCCGAAGCCACGCTGTGGTGTGGTTGGCGTCCCGGTAATTTCGTCACCGGTTTCTACATTCTTTATCTTCCCGGTGTTGCCCGCGATCGAAACCGTAACTGTAACTGGACGATCCAGGAAGGACTCAACGACAAAGCCGCCATTATCATAGGCAAACAGACTCACCTGGCTGGGACCGTCGAGGCGCACCGGGTAATCACCGAGAACGAAGCTTTTGATGCCGGAAACAACCACCGGCGGATAGGCGTAGAGATCACTGAAGTTATCCGGTATGGTCAGGATGAACAGCGTTCCCTTAGAATAGTGATCCGACAACAGTATTGGAAAGCCGTTGCCATTCGCGATGGCACGGAGCATGGGAACCGCGTCATTGGTGACATAGTCCAGCACAGGCAGAATGACATTGGAATTGCCACCCGGCTCCGCTTCGTAAGGTCCTCCGAATGGACCTGCATATTGATTCACGTCTACCTTGCGGGTGGTGTACCGGACATTGACGATGTCCTCGAGGCCCTTATCCTGCAGGGCCTGTACCAAGCCGGAAGTAATGATCAGGTTTTTACCCGCTTGAAGATGAGCCTTCATCTTAGCCAGAATTTGAGGATCAAAGGCGGCTTGCTTGGTGAGCAAAACCAACTTGGCGTCGTCGGGAAATTTGGGATACATCTCGATCGGTAAACCGATCATCCCCAGGTAGTTTTGGAGAAAGTCCTCTCCGGAGGAATTGAAGGGCTTGTAACTGGGGATGCCAATAGGTTTGCCCATGGCCCCAACGACAGGGTCGATCGCCCCAAGCGCGCATCCCGCAACGCCCGCCATGGTGGAGTGTTCGCCGGGGTGCTCTTTCTCGTATTCGTTCACCATCTGCTGATAATCGAAGCTGGTATGGATCGCGCTCCACGCATTGCGCTGACCGGGAAGCGCCGGATTCAGCAACTCCGTCCATTTGAACAGCATGATAGTGGGCGCCTTAGCCAGCATCGTGTCCCAAAGCTGCTCGGCATAGCGATCAACATAGCTTACGGCGCCAGTATCGACCCAGCCTCCGCCATTTCTTCCCGGCGCGATGTTTTCGAAGTAGCGGAAGATTTCGTAGCTCTCGTACTGCTGCAAGTGCTGGGGTGTGAGCGTGGGATCGCGGGTCTCGTTGCCTGTCCAGATGCCGTCAAAGATTTCCGGCTCGTTCTTCAGGTCGTAGCCATTGTCCTGAAAAGACTCGTACCAGTTGGGAAATTTGATGACCACCTTTACCTTGGGATTCACGGCCTTCGCCGGACCCACGATCAACTCCCGCGAAACCTGATCCATCAGCTTCAGGCGAAAATCAGCCCAGCTCTGGCTGCCCTTGGCCGCAATATCGGCATCTGTTTTGGTGTTGTTGAAGTAGAAGTCGTCGAGGATGATCTCGTCGAAATGGCGGGCGGTCTTCTCCGACACCATTTTGACGTACGCCCGATCTTTAGGATCGGTGTAGGTGAAGGACTGAAAATTGTTGGACTCCATCACTGTGAGCCCCATACCCCCGGCAACTTCCACGCCACGGTCCAGAAAGAACTTCTTCACCTGCTCGAGTAGAGCATCATCCGCCAACTTGCTGCTGCGATAGGTTTCGAGATAGACCTTATCGACCTTTACCTGCTGGGTGATAGTTTTCCAGGTGCTTTCCAGGTAGTGCGGGTCTTTCATGTCTTCGACGACATATTCTGGTATGTAAACCGCTACTTTGAAGTTTTTGTAGCTTCCGGTCGCGGGCGCTGCTGGCGAAACCGACGAGAAGACAAAGCACAGAATAGCCAAAAGCACCTTGGCCCTGGGGCGGGACATGAACACGGCTCCTCCATCAGCAACGCTGCCGCTTACTGCGAAGCTTTCCTGACGAGGGCAGCGCGAATTCGTCATCGTACCACGACGTTTGATAGCGAATCGATGGATGGATGCGTTCCAAAGGAAGGTAGCGTCCGCGCACCGCGCCGGCCAGCGACAAAGAGGCCTGGCGCGAAATCATCCAGGCATGCCGGCCGTAGTTGCTACGCTTTTCCGGGCAGGGTCTTGCGGGAAGGCACCTTGCGCGGTGGTAGCCGGATGGCTCCCTCATGCCTCACGGCGCGCCACGCTGCCCATTGCTGCTGCCAGCGCAATATTTTGTGGCGCACTCGTCTTTCCGCGCGGCCACGTGCAGCCGGCCACAATAGCTTCGCGTATTCCGCCCGCGGGAAGCCCGCCAACGCACGCTTGATGCCGCCGGGAGGCAGCGAAGCGGCATTATTCAAGACCGACACGATGTAGCGCCTCCGATCGAGCACCGGATGCACGAAAGCAGCGCGCTCGCTGGGATTCAGATTTTCTTCAAGGGTCGGCGGGAACCAGTCGCAACGCGATACGTCCCCGAAAGCTGCCAAGGATAACCAGTTCAAGCCTGCCCGTGCCGTCTCCGTCGGCACAAACACTTCACTGCTCGGCCAGCCACCAAAGGAGGCATTCGCCATCTCCACCCGTCGTTGACGCAGCAGTCTAAGTGCGGCCGAGGAGTGCAAAGTCACATTGAGCAGCGCCAACTTGACTTCGCCACGCTCGTATACATCATGTTGGTAGGCCCGCCAATGCCACGTATCGAACGAACGCGCGATGGGCAACGCCAACAGGTCAGCACCCTGGGCTGCAGCGCGGCCGACAAGCTCTTCGATTGAGCATTGCACGACGCAGTCATATTCGACGAACACGTAATAGTCGTAATCCGGATGATGCTGCTGGAATTGGTAGTGGGCATAGTCCGGATTCCACCACAACACACCTCCCAGCCCGAACCGCATCGGCAAACCCGAGGCTTCCAGATCAGCGCAGGTGAAGCGTTGTACACGCTCAAATGGGATCGGTCCTACAGAACCATTGGTCTCATCGATCTGGACGTAGAAATCCAGTTTGCCCGCGGCTGCAGCCAGCCGGTGCGCCTGCCTTTCGACGAACGCGTCCCACGAATACGTTTTGAAGACAACAGCACAACGATAAGATGTGGTCAAAGTCATCATTTGCTACTTCCGGCGAAATGGTTAGCTTGCCTTTGTCGGCGGGAGCGTGCGCTGTTAGTCGGCGGCGACTTCTCCGCTGGAACGGCTCTTGCGTCGCCCGTACAGAGGCGTCCTTCCACCCAGAACCTCGTGCACGTTCTGCGCCACATATTCAACCTCATCGCGCGTCATGCCGTCGAACAGGGGCAGACTGATCATTCTCGCCGCCACCTCATCACACACGGGCAATGGGCCGGCCACACAACGGTCGCGGAAGTATGGCTGTTCCATCAAATGTGGGCTAAAATACGCACCCGTTCCAATACCACGATCTTCCAATTGCGCTCGGATCGCAGTTCTCTTCCTCTTATATTGCCCGGGTAGCAGGGCCGGGGTGAACTGGTGAGCTTGTAAGCCGGTTGTACGCTGCTGAAATTCCAGTTGCGGCAACAATTTCCGGTAGTGCTCCAGCAACGTGGCGCGGTCGCGGCAGATGCGCTCGTAATCGGGTAATCGAAGCTCGCACAGCAGTGCTCCCACTTCACTCAGCTTGGCATTCAGGCCCGGCATGGTGGCCGAGCGCGGCTCGCCAAACCCGAAACTGCTCATTGTCCGCAGTCTGGCGATACGATCAGGGTCCGCACTGTAGATCAATCCGGCCTCGCCTGCGGCAAATGACTTGGTTGCGTGCATGGAATACACCACGCTTCCCGCAAAGTCACTGCCGAAGCCCAGCCCATGTTCATCAAACGTGCCCAGAGAAGCTGCGGCGTCCACCACCACAGGCAACCCGAGTTGTTGCGCGATCCGGGTGTAACGCTGCAGATCGATTGCATATCCGAAGGTCGCATACGGCATGACTACGGCAATCTTTCCTGCGTAATCCCGGAGCATCTTCGCTTCCGCGGAATGATCTGCCGACCAGCTCTGGGGATGAATGTCACAGAGCAACGGTGTAAGCCCGCACCAGATTGCTGCATGCGCTGCAGCGGCAAAGGTAAAGCTGGGCATCAACGCGTACTGCCCTCGAGCTGGTTCGCCCACCGCTTCTTTCACTGCCAGCATCAGCCCGATCGTTGCATTACAAACTGTCATGCAGGCGCCTTTTCCGCCAAAAAAGCCGTCCAGCATCTTTTTCTCGAACCGCGTATTGACTGGGCCGAAGTTACTGAAAATCCCGCTCTCTTCCAGCAACTGCAGTTCGTTGACAGAAAGCGAAAGACGTGGAGGTGCAGGACGAGTCATGGGTACTTTCATGCCGGCACCACCTGGGGCACATCCGCGTACGGTTGATGAGTCGACCAGGGTTTTTCGTATTCCTTCTGGCAGGGAGTAAGCAGGGCATCGACAATCAGCCCGCCCACGTCACTTTGCCAGAGCCACAAACCGTTGGCCTGCCCACGAAAGCTTGGCTCACCACCCAGCTTGCCGTGGGGCACAAAGCCTGCCGCTAGGCCGATGGCAAAGAGGTCGGGCAGGGGCTTGCCCTCCGCGTCCATGACGCGGCACTGACCATCCACCAGGGGCGCCTGCGGACCCGTTTGCGAATGCAGCCGGACCTCACGTCCCGCGGTGTCGAGCACCGTCAACGCGCGCGGCCGGTAGCCCAACGCAGCGATCACCAGGTCAGCATTGTCCAATAGGGCCAAAGATTCTGCATCGTTTTCACCCAGCCGGTGCAGTTGCAGCCGAGGCTCGGCGGGACGGCCGCCGAGGCCGCGTGCCCGCATAATCAACTCTCGAGAGTCCAGGCGGAAACCAGCGAGACGAAAAACTCTTCCACTCACGGGACAGATGTCGTCGGGACCAAACTCCGTATAGTTGTCCGCCCGTGCGGCTTCCACATTGGGATAGAAGATGCGTAACGGTCGTCGATGCAGAATAGCGACGCCGTGCGGGCCGAACGTGACCCCGGGCATTTGATTGAGCAATGCCTGTGCAAGCGCCGCGGCACTGGTGGAACCACCTACGATGGCGACACGGGGCGGATGGCCAAGTGTGCCTAAACGCCGGGCTACCGCCGAGAATCCTTCGCGGCTGATTACATCCCCGGACTGCAATAGCCGATCTCCGCATCGCTTCACCAGGTTCACGCCCGCCACATCTTCCTGCTGCAGGCGTTCGACTGGCTGGTCGGCGCCGGTTGCCAAAATCAGGTGGCGGGACTCGATGGTGCGTTCGCGCCCGTTGCGCGTATCTCTTACCCTGGTAAGCCACCCATCGCTTGTGCGCTGAGTTGAGACCGCTGTGTGGTATTTCAGCACCTTGCCTTTGGGCGCGGCAGTCACCACATCGTTGATCGCTTTCCCGACAACGGCAAGAAACTCCCCGGCGCGGTGCAATGGCACGGCTCTGTCACCCGCCGCGAACACTTCCTGGGTGATGGGATGGTTGCGCAGGGCTGCTAATTCGCTGTCGGGTGGACCAGCAAGACAGTCGGCAAAGCTGAAGCCCGTACTGTCGGAGTTAATACACCAACGGCCGATGCTTCCCTCGCCCACGGCACCCGACTGCTCCACTACGGTAACTCCCAGGTTGAGTACTTCCGCGAGCCGGCCACGCCGGTGAGCTGCTAACAGCGGGGCCACGCCGGCCGGCCCCCCACCGATAATGACTACTCCTGTGCGCTCGAAGCTCAAGGTCACCTTCTGCGGCGTAGTCGTGCGAAGATACACAACGCCATCCAAAGCAATTTGTGGGGGATTTCTTTGGGGGATGGGTAAGTCCTGGGGCTATAAACCCTGGTCGTGCGATGCCAGGCCGGCCCCTTATCTGTCAAGTCTGACGGTACGATTTCCGGGGTGCAAAATCAAAAGATTTGCTGGCCGGTGGCAAACGAAAGGAAATTACCCTCGGGTAATTTCCCGGCCGGGGACAGATTTGAACGTAACCACCCCGCCTGGGTCGCCTATACCAGGAAAGTGCCCCTGCGTGAAAACCCAGTTTTTGGATCAGGGCACGATTTTAGTCGTGCGCAAATGCTTGTAAATAGCCCGGGCTTCAGCCCCGAGGTATGTCACCTAACACCAGCTTAGGTTTGCACAGACCCTTGACGAAAATTCCAGGCCAGCGTGAACTCTACTACTACCACCAAAGTGGAATAACATAACTCCACGAAAAGGTCACAGCTCGTGGGTGATGATGATCGCGTCGATACTCCTCAACGACTGACTGGTCGAGTACAAGCGTTCCGGGCGCATAAAGTGGAGTTGTCAGCTGCATGTACCAGCCCTTGAAATTTGGTAGAGCTCCCTCATGATGGCAACGGCGCAATACGCTCTGACTTCGGTAACGTCCAGCAGACAAAAGCCGCTGTAAACTGTCTCTCTTTGAGAAAAATTGACATGTAATATTTTCTTCCGCCACAGCGCCATACTTACTGGCGGTCTATGCCGTTTGGGACATTGCTGATATATACCAGCAATTTACCCTGAATACGGTTTCGGTATGTTCCTTCTCCCCCGCAAGAACTTACGTAATCCTTTTCCCGCGAGTGCCGTTCTGTCGCTGTCACTGATCGTTTTCGCAGGCTGTGGTTATACCGCAAATAATCCGGCATCTGTCAATAGCCCAGCAGGGGCAACCGCGGCTGTGCAAGGCGGAGTGCCCATTCAGGGTCATGTTGGAGGCGAGCAGTGGTGGGTCAGGAACGCGTCCATTCAGCTTTATTCCGTCGGAGTTCAGGGCGTAGCTTCTGCCGCGCCGGCGCTTTTGACACAATCGGTGTCGACGGACGCTAACGGCAACTTCAAAATTGCAGAATCCTACTCGTGCCCTTCTTCTACCTCGCAGCTTTATCTCGTAGCCAGTGGAGGTACCCCTGTCCCCGGCCCAGTTACGGGGAACCAGGCCATTGCACTGATGACGATGCTCGGACCCTGCAATGGTTTGTCGTCTTCGACGACTTATCCAATCAATGAAGTGACGACGATCGGCGCCGTGTGGCCCTTATCGCCTTACATGGCCTCAACCAGCCAGCTGGGTTCTAACCCGAATGATCAGTCTCTGACCGCGGCGCTTACTCTGGTTAAGCAACTTGTCAATCTCCAGCAGGCCGTCTCACCCGGCGTGGGGGTGCCGGCGGGAGAGGCCGTTCAAACTGCAAAGCTTTATACTCTGGCCAATGACTTCCACACCTGCGTTCTATCGGCCGGTGGCGAGGCCGGCGACGGCAGCGCCTGTGGTCAGCTTTTCTCCCTGGCAACCGCCCCAGGGAGCGCTGCTCCCAAAAACACGATTGAGGCAGCTCTTCAACTGGCAAAAGCCAACCAGCTCAACCCTGAAGGACTATTTCAACTGGTACCTGGTAACCAGGCGTACCAGCCCATTCTTCCTGCTCCTCCCAGCAGTTGGGATCTCAATTTGATCACGATTCCGCCGCCGCCGACTTTCTCCCCGCCTGCAGGGGCGTATTCCGTGGGCCAGCAGATCGTGCTGAGTACTACTGCACCGGGGGCAGCTATCCACTACACTACCGACGGCAGTCAGCCTTCGTACTACTCTGCCGTCTACGACGGTCCTCTTGTCCTTTCCGCGACTGAAACCATTAACGCGGTTTCGATGACGGAAGCGATAAGCAGTTCCACAGCCACAGCCGCTTTCAGCCCCAGCACGAAGCAAAATGCGGCGGTAAATCCAAGCCAAGTATCGCTCTCCGAATCCCAGAGCCAGCAGTTCACTGCAAGCCTGCCTGGAGCATCGAATACCGCCGTCACCTGGTCCCTGAGCCCGGCCGTGGGCGCGATCTCCAGTGCCGGCCTTTACACAGCGCCTGCCTCCATTACCAGCGCGCAGACCGTGACTGTGACCGCAACCAGCGATGCCAATAAAGAGGTGAGCGCTCACGCTACGGTCTCGCTCACTCCTACTTCTACTGGGGCGGCCAAGGTGACGGTAAGTCCTGCCAGCGCTTCGCTAAGCGCGTCCCAGACCCAGCAGTTTTCGGCAGCCGTCACTGGTATATCGAACACAGCCGTCACCTGGTCCCTGAACCCGGCCGTGGGCACGATCTCGAGTGCCGGCCTTTATACCGCGCCCGCCTCCATTACTGGCGCACAAACCGTCACTGTGACCGCAACTAGTAGCGCTAATGGAACGGTGAGCGCCCACGCCACGGTCTCGCTCACTCCTACTTCTACCGGGACGGTCAAGGTGACCGTCAGCCCGGCCAGCGTGGTGCTGAGTGCGTCTCAGAACCAACAGTTCACAGCCGCAGTCACTGGAACATCGAATACTGCGGTCACCTGGTCCCTGAGCCCGGTCGTGGGCACGATCTCCAGCGCCGGTCTCTACACTGCGCCAACAACCAATGCCACCACACAAACCGTCACCGTCACTGCGACCAGCAGCGCGGCTTCCAGCGCCTCTGCAACGGCCACCGTCACTATCCTACCCAACTCCGGCACCAACTCGGGCACCGGCTCCGGTACGGGCAACACTTATTACCTGGCGCCTGCAGGGGGCGGGGGAAGCGACTCTAATTCCGGTTTATCGGCAACGGCACCATGGCTGACCCCCAATCATCCACTCAACTGCGGAGATGTCATCGTCGCGGCAGCAAGCACATCATATTCCTCCGCCAACTTCAGAAGTGGGAACTGGGGCAAGGTTTCATGCCCGTCGGCGAACGCGGTGGCCTGGCTGAAGTGCGCTCAGTTTGACGCCTGCAAGATCACAGTAGCCGGCGGCCAGCCGGGAATCTACGTCGATCAAAACTTTTGGGGAGTGCAGGGTTGGGAAGTATCGGCCAATAACAGCAGCGCCTCGTTCTGTTTCGGCGCCGCTCCCAACTACCAGACTCCGGTTACAATCCATCACATCATTTTTGCCAACAATGTCGCAAACGGATGCCAACAGGGCGGCTTCACCACCTTCAACAGCGGCAAAACCGCCAGCGAGGATTACATCGCCATTATCGGGAACATTGCCTACAATGCAGCCCAAAACGGCAATGAATGTTTCAGCGGTATCAGCATCTACCAACCTATTCAGTCAGACTCTCTCCCTGGAACCCACATCTATATAGCCGGAAACTTCTCCTACGGTAATGTCGATGCGAATCCCTGTGCGGGTGGAATGCCCACCGATGGAGAAGGCCTGATCTTCGACACATTTGACGGAGACCAGGGCGGATTACCGTCTTACGCGGCCCAGGCAGTTGCAGACAACAATATCTTTGTAAGTAATGGCGGGCGAGGATTGCAGGTGGGTAATAACAGCATCGGAAGCGGGCCCTTCGCCACCATCTATCTGCGGCACAACACGGTGTGGGGCAACAACGGCGATCGCAACCAGAACACAAGCGCCCTCTGCGGCGAACTGTCGCTGTTCCGGACAGTCAATACCACCGCCACCTCGAATCTCGCCGAGACAAATCAGGTTACCGGATGCGGCGACAATCCCATCTACGCCTTTTATGTCTGGGGAGGCAACGGGACAGATGATGTAGATCAGAACTGGGGATACGCCGTGAGCGGAACAACGAGTAGCGGCCTGTACAACAGCTCAGGCTTCTCCTTCGCGGCCAACAATATTTTTGGCCAGAATCCGCAATTCCCAAACCCGGTTGCTCCGCCGGCGCCGAGTTGTGGAGGTACCAGCAACGTCCCAGCATGTATGGCGACGGTGATCGCGAACTTCAAGCCGGCCAATACGGCGGCAGCCAGTTTCGGTTATCAGCCGCCAAGCAGCACTCCGGTCTACGATCCTTTGTTCCCCCAGTGGTTGTGCACCGCGTCCGTTCCCACAGGACTTGTCACCATGGGCTGTCAGGCCCAGCAATAAAGCGCCTTCCAGAGTCTGCGTAAGAACTCGGGTTTGTATCAGGGCACGACTTTGAAGTCATGCCGCAAGTGCTTGAAATAGTTTGGGCCTTAGCCCCTGAGGCACTGGCGCTATCACAACTCTTGTTCTCACGCAGACTCTTCCAGGCCCATGGTGATGGTACCTATCATCCTTGCGTGATGAATCAGTGAGCCCTTGGTAAGAGGCGATCGCGGGAGCCTTCCTCTCGTGCTTCAGCAAGTCCGTTTATCTCGGCCGCTGCAGCGGCCGGATCAGAGTTGCGCTCAGCAAAGTTCACTGGCTTGTCCAAACGGGCTGGGCGCAGCCAATGATAGAGCCGGGACGGCCACCGCCGGTCCGGGTAACTCGGTTTGAGCAACTCCTCCACCAATTCCGGCCGTTGCCAGGGAGTGTCCTGATAAGCGTGTTGCAATTCGCCGCTCAAAGAGATGACTTTTGGGAAAAAGGCAACTGTGTCTCCTACCCGCAGCCCGAGTTGCCGCTCAACCGGCAAAATTACTCCCAATTGCCGGCACAGCAAGCCGACCAGATCACCCTGGCCATCGATTGGCAAGTGACCCAGCTGCGTGCAGCGCGGGTTCAATTCGAGCAGATAGGCCGCCCTGGTGCCCTCCTCCAGTATGAAGTCGACACCGTAGAAGCCAGACAGGCACAACCGTTTAGCCAACTTAGAGGCAGCCAGTTTGATTTCGGGATGGTCAATCAACTTGATAACCATCGCTGCGGAGGTAGCACCCTGAGCTTGCTGCACTTCCGCGGTCACCGAACCCAGTACTTCCCCCTGCCAGCAAGCCATCATCAGATTCGCAGGACGCCCGGGGATATACTCTTGCAGTGTTACGACCGGTAATCTGTCTTTTCTGCCCCATAATGCAATGGGATCACGGTCGACGATCATCCGTTTGCCGACAGTCACCCAGCTTAATGGCTTAAGCATCTGTTCCAACTCAGCCGCCGCTTCATCCCTTGAGTCCACCACCCGGACCCCTCGCCCGCCCCAGGTGCCATCCTGCTTCAACACCGCCCGATCCAGCGGACGGTCAAACCACATCTCAAGCTCAGTCTGTGTCCTCACTCGCGTAGAGCGCGGTACTCGAATGCCGAGTTCCTGCGCCACATTCTGTAGCCCTTCGCGGCTGGCTGTCACATCAAAATGAGTCGCCTCGCCCAGCGATCTACTGATGACCGCCCGTAGATCCGGCTGCTCCTTGTAGAGCTGATGCAGCTGTAAGACCACGCCATCGTCACACGGAATAATTACGTCAGGAGATGCTGCGCGGATAGCGTCCTTCAGTGACTCCAGGGAACGCACCCTGCTGTAATGATGATATCGGCTGATTCCGCGTACAAATCGCAGAGGCTGCCCAGGAGCACAAACGGCTTCCACTCTGCACCCGTGATCCAACAACGACACGGCGATCTTCGCCGCGAGTGGCCACCAGCTCGAAGCTGCTATCACTACCTTTGGTTGCATAAAACCTCGCCTTTACCTCTTTTTGAGATATTTCCGCATTTCATAGCAGTTACGCCTCTTACCCTGTTGCCCGTAGAGGTTGATGCCTACTCTGCAGTCAAAACAACCGCGGCCCGGCCGTGAACATCCGCAGGGCGCAATATGGGGGGCGCCGTCGCAATCGTGCGCTTCCGCTTTCTGCTGAGGAAAGGCTTCTCACAAATGTTGAACCAAAAGGCGCCCAACGGGATGGAAACCACGGCCCCCAACGGATGCAGCATTGCCGGGAGAAAATCGCAAATCGTCATCGTCTGTTGCCACAAATAGATGGAATAAGTCCGCTCCCCGATCCAGGCAAAGAAGCCGCCCGTCCTCCCCGGGATACGAAATTCATAAAGGTAGGCCAGAAGGCACGGGAATAGCCCAAGCGCACCCACGGCAATCACCAGTCTTTTTGCGTGCATACTAAACGGCATGATGATGAGCGCAACCAGGATGGCCGTAACCCCGATCGCGTAGATGTACCGGACGGCAAGACGTGGGATTTTCAGGAACCAATCCTTCCGCGACTCGCAGAAAAATCCGATCATCATGGGCCAGACGGCGACTTCGAAATGATATTTCGCTGGCTCCAGGTTCTTCGCCCACAGCGGATACAGCACCCCGATGAGCGTGAGAACCATGCAAAGGGAGCCAAACACCAGAAAACTGCGCCGGCGGCTACCACGGCCTAAGAAAAAAATGAATGGAGCCAGGACATAAAACTGCATTTCGCACGACAGGCTCCACAACTGTTCCAGGGAAGGGACGTAGTGATGGCCATACGTGTAGTTCACCGTATAGGTGAGTGCGAACGGCACTTCTGCAAGGTAGCTTCTGAAGTCAGACTGCGGTGGAAGGTTTGGCAGGTGCTGTAATGGAATCGTCGCCAACGCCATAACCGCGGTGTAGGCCAGAAGAGCTGGATACAATCGCCACAGCCGCCGTTTCAGGAAATGCGTTGTTCGTTCGCCGAAAGTGCCCACTGCCCCGTTCAATGAACGGAAGGTCAAAATTCCGGAAATAAAGAAGAATAAATTAACCCCGATGCGGCCGGCGCCGCCCACGCGCCCGGTGAAGAAAAAGCCGTGCGAGATCAGCACCAGGATGAGCGCCATGCCTCTCCACTGATCGAGCGCGACCGAACCCTTGGTTGACCCGGTAACCATGGCAGCGCCGTTCACTGCCGTGTCCTGCGTTGTAAATCCACACGATCTGGACATATGCCTGAACCCCGCTCTCTTCCAACGACTTGCCTTATCAGACCAGGAACCACCGATGTACTGACTAGAAGCAATGAGCTTTAAGAACTCAAGAGCTTCGAGACACATTGCAAGCTGGCGAAAGTTCGTCCAGTCTGCCCATCGCCTGCCCGAAAGGCACAGACCGCCTCTTCACGGCGATGATCCTGGTTATGGGGCGCTCGATGAGCAGATACGTGATGGAAGAAAGTGCAATCGTCGCGAGCGCGGTGCCGGCAATCGCTAAATCAGTGATCAACTGGCCGCGAAGGGGTAAGTGCTTGAGTACCACCCCAAAGCCCATCAGGAAAAAGATATGAGTGAGATAGATCGAGTAAGAGGCGTCACCAAAGTAGACCAGTAAGCGCGGTCGAGGCCTTGCTCCGCTCATCGCCCCCCCGAATACGATAGCCAGCGCGGGTAGCCCGTACACCACAAAGCGAATTCCCTCTGTCACCTCAAGTTTGCGGGTGCACAGAAGGGCCACACAGCCCGCCGTCGTGAGGACGAACGGTAGTATTTTGATCCACCAGGCGTCCCGGAGGGCCCGCAGTCGTATAAACACTTCGGCCGCCAGCACGCCATAAAGAAACTCGATCATGATGGAATCAGACAACAGATACCTAACTCCGCTATGCACCGGAAGGAGTCTGCTGAGGCACGATAGTGCGGTGAACGCCCCTGCCAAAAACAACAGCTTGCTTTTCCTAAGCCCCAGCAAAATGGCGCAGGCAAAGACCAGGTAAAACAACACTTCAAAAGAAAGAGTCCATCCCTGGTCCAGGAATGGATGATAGTTGTGGCCGTTGAAACAAGGAATCAGAAGGAAAGATTGAATGAGGAAACTGGAAGTATAGTGGCTTGATTTAAGGGTCAAGCCGCCGACCCACAGCATCAGAAGTACAATCGACCAAATCCAGTAGAGAGGATAGATCCGGAGAACCCGCCTCTTTGCGAAAATGACCGCATCTTCGATTCCGCCTTTTCTCTGGGTGGTGAAGACCATGATAAAACCGGATATCGCAAAAAAGATATCCACACCGCAAGCGCCTAACCGGCCTAAGCCAGAGTTTACGACCAACGAATCCGTTGGCGTCCTCGCTCCGGCTGCCAATGCGCAGTGATGAAGCACCACCAGGCTGGCCGCAGCACCCCGCAGCACTTGAATAGTAGGGAGCGTGACATCCCGGGTTGTGCGCGTCGTTGCAGTATTCATCTCATCTTCACCCAAATCTCACATCGACTAGCGGAACCTGCGTGTCATCTAAAGACGGGCGCCACACGCGAACCCACTGTGCGAGAAACATGGCGAGGAATTGAGTGTTGGTAAAAAGGTATCGCCTCCACAGGCGCCCCGGGTCCTGACAAAGCCGGTATAACCATTGCAGGCCAGCATCCTGCAGAAACCGCGGCGGCTCCTGCAGCAAACCGGCATGGTAGTCGAATGCCGCGCCGACCGCCAGCACTGGCATGTTGAGGTGTTGACTCATTTCATAAGTGAAGACTTCCTGGCGTGGGCAACCCAAACCGACAAACAGAATGTGCGCCCCTGAGCTCCTGATTTTCTCCACTGTTGCCATTTGTTCACGGGCAGATAATGTCCGGAATTCCGAAGGCTGTGCACCTGCGATCTTTAGTCCGGGGCACATGACCCGCATTCGCTCACAGAGCTTATCTACGACTTCGGCCTTGCTTCCGTAGAAGTAAACGCTGAGGCCCTTCCGCGCCGCTTCCTGGCACACCTGCAGCGTCAGATTCGGCCCATATACACGGTCCGGCAACTTAGTCCCGTACAGCAGGTTCAACGCCCACCGCACCGGCTGACCGTCAGGGGTCACCAAATCAAACGAATTCAGACGATGACGATGTGCCGGTTCGAGAACACCCGTCATCAGACCATGGACGGCGAGGGCCGTCGTAGCACAACGCTTTCCGGCTTTTGCGTTCGCCATAATGCGCTCAATAGCGCACTCATAATCGAGGGCGTTAATGGCAACGCCCAATACGTTCTTCTTCCCGAGATCGATCACGCTGCTTCCTCCTTCCTCCAACGATCGACATTCCGGTCGTAGATCTGCTCAAGAATGTCTGCCACACTGTAGAGCTGCTTCCAATCCGGATAGTGTTGCGAAAACTTGCTTGTATCGCTGATCCACCAGATGTGATCGCCAGTGCGATTAGCCTCGCGATAAGTTGATCTTAGGTTCCTGCCGGCAATGCGCTCGCAAATCTCAATCGCCTCGAGCATGGACGCGTTGCTGAAGCGGCCGCCGCCGATGTTGTAAACCTCACCACTACGCGGCTTTTGAAAGAAGTGATAGAAGCAATTAATCAGGTCGGCGCTATGTATGTTATCTCGCACCTGCTTGCCTTTATAGCCATACACGGTGTACGGACTGCCGGTAGCCGTGCAGCGCATCAGGTACGCGAGAAAGCCGTGCAGCGCGGTACCACTGTGGTTGGGGCCGGTTAAGCAACCACCCCGGAAACAGGCCGTCTTCATTCCGAAGTAGCGCCCATATTCCTGCACCAGGATATCGGCCGCTACCTTGGAAGCACCGAAAAGGCTGTGCAGTGTCTGGTCCAGCGACATATGCTCATCGATACCCACGGTGTAGGGATGCGACTGGTCGATTTCCCACCGTGTTTCCAGCTCCACCAGTGGCAGACGATTCGGCGTGTCTCCATAAACTTTATTGGTAGACGTAAAGATGAATGCTGCCTCTGGACAGTGAAGCCGCGTCGCCTCGAGCAGGTTGAGCGTTCCGTTGGCATTCACAGAAAAGTCGGTGTGCGGGTCCCGCGCAGCCCAGTCATGGGACGGCTGTGCCGCGGTGTGAATGACCAGGGCGACAGACTTCCCCAGCCGCGCAAATAACCGCTTCACAGCGCCCTCGTCTCGTATGTCGAAATCCTGGTGATGATACCTCTGCCCGAGTTCGTGCTTGAGCCGTTGTTGGTTCCACTCCGTAGAGGCTTCGCTCCCAAAGAACTGGCGGCGCATATTGTTGTCAATACCCACCACGTCGAAGCCAAGGCCAGCAAAGAATTCCGCAGCTTCTGATCCAACAAGACCTGCGGAACCTGTAATCACGACAATACTCACGGTGTTACCTCCCCAATGCTCATTTTTCTTCGCCGTGCAGAACTTTCTGTTACTGCGGCTGCGTAGATAAACGTTCACTCTGTGGAACGCGCAAAACTTCCTGGTATGCGAGAACGTGTCGCGCCGCGATCGCGCTCCATGTGTATCTCGCTGCGGCATAAATCCTCGATGCCGCACATAAGCCCGCATGACGCTCCGGATCTGCCACCAACTCGTCCAACAGGCACAGAGCTTCATCGCTGTTGTTGGTTGGCAGGAAAAGCGGTAGCATCTCCGGCGGTGTTGCCTCGCCAATCGTCGATAGCACGGGAAGCCCGTTCGTGAGGGCTGCCAACATGCTGCCCCGGCGCTCACTTACCCCATCCGGAAACGGCAGGTAAGCCGCGAAGGCGTGAGCCATTATTTCCGATACCTCGTCAAATGCCAGATCGACGGACCATCTTATGCCGCCGGCAGAACTTTCTTGCAGATCCCGCAAATACTGTTGGTGTGCCGCCGGGGCGCTGCCCACAATGTGAAAAGAAAACTGCCGTTGTGACCCGAGACTCGTTCGAGCTAATTCGATAAACTGCTCAATGCCCTTCCTGGGTCGAATCTGGCCAAAGTACACGACCGCCTTGTTCCGGCTGCCATCGGTGGTGGCGGCATGTACATTACTTCCGATGGGAATGACCGTCTGCGGCGCGCCGAGGTTCCCCATCTGGCGGTCATAAAGCGATCTCTCGTATTGGCTGCAAAATATGACCCTGCGTGCGGTGCCCCGAAATAAGTGAGTGGACATTCTCTGCAGGCGGGGTAGCGCCGAATACTCGTGTACTGTCACCACAGACACGTCTGCCACCTTCATCAGGCCAAGAAAATGCGG
>DATJNV010000114.1:0-15565 GCA_035507705.1 Acidobacteriaceae bacterium | reverse complement strand
TTTGCCTTGTGACTGGAGTTGCTGTGAAACGTGATCCGGTGGTCATCATTGTGGTCGCTATGGTAGTTGCGCTGATGCTGGTGTTTGGTCTGAACCTGGCCCACAAATCAAGAAGCAACGCCAGCGCGGCAATGCAAATGCAGGCGGGATCGGCTGCTCCCGACTTCACCTTGCAGTCACTGGACGGTAAGACGATTCGGCTCTCCGATTTCCGTGGCAAAGCCGTCTTGCTGAATTTTTGGGCCACGTGGTGCGCTCCCTGCAAGATCGAAATGCCCTGGTTCGTGGAACTGCAGAAGCAATACGGCCCCGAGGGGCTGCAGGTGGTCGGAGTTGCCATGGACGATGCCAGCCCGAAAGATATCGGAGACTTTGCCAAGGAAATGGGCGTGAATTACCCCGTGCTGATCGGCAAAGAGGCGGTCGGTGATGCCTATGGTGGAGTGCAGTTTCTGCCGGAAAACTTTTACATCGACCGCAATGGCAAGGTGTTGGACCGTGCTTTTGGACTCAAGGGACGAAGCGAGATTGAGGACGAAATCAAGCGCATCGTGGCCTCGACCGCGGCGACGCAGAAAGCAATGGCGCAAAAGTAGGAGCCTGAATTGCGACGACTGACCAAGGCCGCGTTAGTTGCGATATTGTGCTTTGTGGCATTGCTGGCTCAGGAGCCGCCGGGAAGAAAAGCCCCCTCGATCACGATGTTGCCGGCGCCAATCGCTGGGATCACCCGCGGAAAGCCGAACCCGGTTGAACTGGTATTTCGCGTCGAGTCGGGATTCCATGTGAATTCTAATCAGCCCAGCGCCGAATACCTGATTCCTACCCAGCTCAGGCTTGACCCGCCAACCGATATTGCGATCGGGAAGATCACCTATCCTCCGGGCCAGGAAACCAGCTTTGCCTTCGCCCCCGACGACAAGTTCAGCGTTTACACGGGTGACTTCACCCTGTCAGTCGATGTGCGCCCGTTGTCTTCCGTTCTGCCCACCAAGTATGAAATCCATGGCAACCTGCGATACCAGGCTTGTGACAATGCAGCCTGCTATCCGCCCAAGAATCTTCCGGTGCGCTTTGAAGTGAATGTGCTAAAGGCCCCGCGGCCGCCCAAAAAGAATCCCCCGCAGAGTCCGCACGCGCACAGCTAGGTATGAGCTGTCAGCCTTCGAGATGCATGCCGACGCGTGGGCTGAGTCTCAACCCTTGCCTTGCTTCTTCTCCACTTTCGCCCAGGTGTCTTTCAGCGCTACGGTGCGGTTGAACACCAGTCGGTTGGGATTTGAATCGGTGTCGACACAGAAGTACCCCACGCGCTCGAACTGGTAACGGTCGCCGGCGGAGGCTTTCGCCAGGGAGGGTTCCAGCTTGCCCCCGTTCAGCACGGTCAGCGAAGCCGGGTTCAGGTTCACGGTGAAGTCCTGGCCCGCTTCGGTTTCGTCGGGATTCTCCTTGGAGAACAGAAGTTCGTACAGCCGAATCTCCGCCTCAATGGCGTGCGCCGCCGAGACCCAGTGAATGGTGGCTTTTACCTTGCGTCCGTCGGGAGCGTTGCCGCCGCGGGTTGCGGGGTCGTAGCTGCAGTGCACTTCAACCACTTCGCCCTTCTCATTCTTCACAACACTGGTGCAGGTGATGAAATAGCCGTAGCGCAGCCGCACCTCTCGCCCCGGCGAAAGCCGGTAATACTGTTTGGGCGGGTCCTCACGGAAGTCATCCTGTTCGATGTAAAGCGCGCGCGAGAAAGGCACCTTGCGCGTCCCGGCGCTGGCGTCCTCCGGATTGTTGACTGCGTCCATTTCCTCGACTTGATTCTCCGGATAGTTGTCGATCACAACTCTGAGCGGCCGCAGCACGGCCATAACGCGTGCTGCGCTCTTGTTCAGATCTTCCCGCACAAAGTGTTCGAGCATGGCGAAATCGACAATGCCGTTGGTGCGTGAAACTCCGGCAGCGGTGACAAAGTTGCGAATCGCCTGCGGCGAGTACCCGCGCCGGCGCATCCCGCGCAGCGTGGGCATGCGCGGGTCGTCCCAGCCGGTGACGTGGCCTGCCTCCACAAGCTGACGCAGCTTGCGTTTGCTCATCATGGTGTAGGTGAGGCTGAGCCGGTCAAACTCGATCTGCTTCGAAGGGAAAATTCCCAACTGCTCGATGAACCAGTTGTAGAGCGGCTGGTGATCGGCAAATTCGAGCGAACACATGGAATGCGTTACCCGCTCGAGGGAATCGGACTGCCCGTGGGCAAAATCGTACATGGGATAGATACACCACTTGCTGCCGGTGCGGTGATGCTCGGCGTGCAGGATGCGGTACATGACCGGATCGCGCATGTTCAGATTGGGCGAGGCCATGTCGATCTTGGCGCGCAGCACGCGCGAGCCGTCGGAAAATTCACCTGCCCGCATGCGTTCGAACAGCTTCAGGTTCTCTTCCACCGATCGGTTACGAAACGGGCTATCCTTGCCGGGTTTGGTCAGCGTCCCGCGGTATTCGCGAATCTCATCGGCGGAAAGATCGTCGACATAGGCTTTGGCCGCCTTGACCAGTTGCACCGCCCAGGCATACAGCTGATCGAAGTAGTCCGAGGCATAAAAAAGGCCATCCCAACGGAACCCCAGCCACCGCACATCTTCTTGAATCGAATCGACGTACTCGGTGTCTTCCTTTTCGGGATTGGTATCGTCGAAGCGCAGATTGGTACGGCCGCCAAACTCGTCGGCCAGGCCGAAGTCCAAGGTTATGGCCTTGGCGTGTCCGATATGCAGATAGCCGTTTGGTTCCGGGGGAAAGCGGGTTTGCACCCTGCCTTGGAACTTGTTGGTCTTCACGTCTTCCAGGATGATGTCGCGGATGAAGTTGGGCGGGCGGGTTGGCGGGAGTGCAGGCTCAGCACCCAGAGTCTCTGGCTTTGCGCTATTCATGCTGGATACATTTTATAGCCAACCACGGTCTGATGCCGGCGGGCACAGACGACAAAATAGGCCAAGCATCGTCGCTTAAGGCGAGTCGAGTTCTTTCATAGACAGATGGGCCAGTCTCCCCGACAGACGTACCTCCGGTGACTTCCGTAACAGACCTGTGATTACCAAGGAGGCTTCGGGAGGCCGCTAAACCTCATCAAAGACTATTGTTTTGTTAGTAACAGTGTGAAAACATGAGATGCATCCACTCCTCCTGCGGAGAAGCTGAAAACAGTGGAGGAGGGCTGTTTACACCCCCATGAACAGCCTTGCTATGAGTTCGGTCATCGTCCCCGGAGCCGTGGCTCTGCTGTTGTTCCTGCTGTTCACTTATCTCTACGAGCAAAGCCGGCAGCAATACTTCCGCGCCTGGCAGTTCGCCTGGGCGTTTTACACCTTGCACTACGGGCTCGACGCCTGGGATGCATCTCCCTACCATAAGCCGATCGCCACGATTTCGTACCTGGGATCCCTTCTGCTGGTCGCGATGACACTGTGTGTGTATGTTTCCACCCGGTTGATGCGCGAGAAATTCCGGCTTCGCTGGGACGATGTGGCGCTCGGGATCGGTGGAATGCTGCTCGCCTGGTGGAACCTGCGCGCCCAGATGGCCGGAGGGATGTACAGTCCTGCAGCGTCTCTGACCCCACACATGCCTCTGGACGTGGGGATGGGAATCGTTTTGCTTTATTGTTCTTTCTACTTTTATCGCCACGCCCATCGCAAGAATTCTCTGGCCTTTACCCTGCTTGCCGTGGCCATTGCCCTGTGGGCGGTGCTCATGATTTTTGGAGAACTGCGCAGCCCCTTCGTTGCGATGTTCGGCGCCGCCGGCCACGTTCTCGGCCCCATCCCGCAAATGCTCCTGGGAGTGGCTATGGTGATGGTGCTGTTTGAAAATGAGCGCAACGCGGTGCAGGAGAATGCGCTGGCGTTTTCCACCCTGGGCGTAGACCCGATGCGCTTGCTTTCCGCCGACGATCTGGTTCCCAGCCTGCAAAGCATTCTGAACCGGCTGGTAGCGCCATTGCCGACCGGCCGGGCCGTGATCTACATTTCCGAGCGCTGGCGCGCCATGCTTCCCTCGGTGCAGCGCGGGTTTTCTCCGGAATTGATCGGCAAGCTGGAACGAAGCGGGGCTGGCGAATACATCGCGGAGCTGGCCTATCGGCGAGGCGGGTTCGCCACCTTCCACAACGTCGCAGAAATGTCGGAACCGCTGCCCGCGTTTCCCGGCGCCCGGTTCGAACAATTCCGCGAGGTCATGAAGCAGGAGAACATCCGCAACATCACCGCCGTAAGCCTGCAGACCCGCGAGCATAATTTCGGAATCATCTTTTTCCCGCATGCCGCGCGCAGCATGTTCGGATCGTCCAACCTGCGACTGCTTATCGGCCTGGCCCTGCAGATCGGGCTGACGCTGGAGAACTACGTGGTGATGCACGACGCGCAGCGTCGTACCAAGGAATACGAATTGCTCACCCAGATCGGCCAGGCAGTGAGCTCGCGCCTCGACCAGGACGAAATCCTGCGCACCGTGCACAAAGAACTCGGCCAGATCTTCGACACGGCCGATTTCTACGTGGCCTTCCAGGAAGGCGATGAAATCCGTTTCGAGTTTGAGATGGAAAAGGGCCAGTTGTTGCCTAAACGCTCGCGAAAAATTGACAACGGTTTGACCGAGTACATTCTGCGTACGGGACAGCCACTCCTCATCCGGTCCGATCTGGACAAGGCGAGGGAGCGGCTGGGGGTGACGTTCGTCCCGGCGAATCCAGCCAAGTCTTATTGTGGCGCGCCCATCCAGCTTGGCGGCAAACCAGCCGGGGTGATGGCCGCTCGCAGCGTGGACCGCGAATACGTTTTTGAGGAACGCGACTTGGAGGTAATGCAGACTGCCGCCGGACAAGTCTCGGTGGCAGTTGAAAATGCCCGCTTGTTCGCTGAAGAACAGCGGCGCGCCCGGCAATTCGCCTTCCTCAACAGCATCTCAAAGACGGCGATTTCCAGCGAGGATGCCGAGCAGATGTTGCTGGAAATTGTCGGCCACATCCAGAAAAACTTCCGCTTCGACCACATCGGAATCGGGATCTTCGATTACACCCGCAAAGATATTGAGATCAAAGCCGAAGCTGGCACAACCGCCAAAGCTCTGGGTAAACGCATCCCCTTGGGCGTAGGAATTCTCGGGCGGGTGGCGCGAACCGGCGAAAGCGCCCTGGTGCAGACCACTGCGGGAGACACTCATTTGCAGGGCGTTTTGCCAGACTCCCGGGCGGTTCTGTGCATCCCCATCACTTACGGCGAGACCCTGCTGGGCGTGCTCAACGTCGAAAGCCGGGAAGAAGACGCCTTTGCCCCGCAGGATGTGCTCATCATGAATACGCTGGCGGATCTGCTGGCGACGGCACTGCACAACTCGTTCGTGTTTCAGAAATTGCAGCAGCAATCGATCACCGACGGGCTTACCGGGATCAAGACCCGCCGTTTCTTCTGGGAGGCGCTTACCTCAGAGTGGAAGCGCGCATCGCGCTCCGGACGGCCCTTCTCGGTGGTCTTGATTGACCTGGATAAATTCAAGGGTGTGAACGATAGCCTGGGCCATCTCGAAGGCGACCTGGTACTGGCGAGGGTGGGACGGTTGTTGGAGCAGAAGTGCCGGCAATCGAATGTTGTGGCCCGCTACGGCGGAGATGAATTCATCATTCTCATGCCTGAGACCGGCGTCGATCAGGCGCAATCGCTGGCGGATCGCCTGCGGATTTGGCTGGCCACCGATCCCATGCTGCAGGAGCACCACATTACCGGCAGTTTCGGTGTAGCCAGCTTCCCGGTGCATGGCCTGTCGGCGGAAGACATCATCCGCGTCGCCGATTCTGGAATGTACGCCTCCAAGCACGCCGGTGGCGACCGGGTCTCGAGCGCGGACGCGTTCGGAATGGACGAGCACGGAGCCATGCAGAGGCAACAGATCTCGGGTTATATCGAGGGCTTTCTGCAGCGCGAGCACACCGGCCCGGAGCACCTCGAAGAGTTACTGGTTACCCTGAGGAAACTCTCCAGTGAAAGCGGCGAGGAAGATAACAATCTTCAGGTTCTGCGAGAGTCCATTGAAGCGCTCACCCGCGCTGCCGAGCTCCGGGAACGCAACGCCAGTGGTCACGGAGAGATGGTGGCCCGGTACAGCGAAATGATGGGGCGGGCCCTGGGCTTGTCGCCGGAAGAAGTCGACGACATCGCGTACGCAGCCCGGGTGCACGATGTCGGCAAGATTTTTGTTCCCGACCGGATCCTGAACAAGACGGGTCCGCTCACGGAAGAAGAATTCTACCTGGTTAAAGTACACCCGGATGTGGGAGAAAAAATTCTGGGAACGATGCCGGAAAGTGAATCTCTGCAGAAGGCGGTCAAACATCATCACGAAGCCTTCGATGGAAGCGGTTATCCGAGTGGCCTGCGCGGCGAGCAGATTCCGCTGTGGGCGCGTATCCTCAGCGTCGCCGACGCTTACGTCAATATGACGTCAGATCGCTCTTTCGCCTACGCCAAGAGCAGCGAGCAGGCCTTGGCGGAGCTGGATAGCCTGAGCGGTATCCGCTACGACGGTTTGCTGGTGCGCATCCTGGCGCGCGAATTGAAAGGTGAAAGAACCTCGCCCAGCCTGGGTAGCTGAGGGCACGTCTGGACTATCTGCCCGTCCTCCATGTGAGAAACTAGCCCTATCATGTCCGTTTCTCTGACCCTCGAAAATAGGGTTGCCCTTATCACCGGCGGCTCACGCGGTATCGGGGCGGCCGCGGTCAGAATGTTTGTCGCCGCCGGAGCTCGGGTGATGTTCAATTACGAGAAAGCTCGCGGACGCGCCGAGGAACTGGTAAGCGAACTCGGAGCACACCGCTGCGCCACCGTCGCCTGCGACTTGTCCGGCACAGAAACTGCCGGAGGCCTGGTTTCGGCCACAGTAAAGCATTTTGGGCGGCTCGACATTCTGGTCGCTAACCACGGCATTTGGGCGGCTGAGGATGAGCCTGTTGACCAGATGTCCGATGCACAGTGGCGACGCACATTGTCCGTCAATCTGGATGCCGTCTTCGCCTTGACGAAGCACTCCGTGGCTCAAATGAAGAAACAGGGTTCGGGCGGGCACATCGTACTGGTCAGTTCGACCGCCGGGCAGCGCGGCGAAGCGTTTCACTGCGACTACGCCGCCAGCAAGGGCGCGCTGATCAGCATGGTGAAAGGGCTCTCCACCGAGCTCGCCGCGGATCGCATCTATGTCAATTGCGTGGCTCCTGGCTGGGTAGATACGGATATGTCGACTTCCACTTTGAATGATCCCAGAAGCCGCCAAGCGATTTTTTCGACCATCCCTCTTGGGCGCGTGGGAACCCCGGAAGAAATTGCCGGACCAATCCTGTTCTTGTGCACGCCCTACGCTGGATTTATCACCGGTGAAGTTTTCAATGTAAACGGCGGAGCGGTGCTGGTGGGTTGAGACCCCTCAGGTCCGGCAGGCAGCTAGAATTGATTTGATGGCGTCTTATCTTCTGGGGATCATGCGATACATCGTTTCTATCATCTTTCTTGCCTCGATGGCGCTGGGGCAGAGCGCGGCGGGGCCGGCTTCGCAGTCCGTTCCGGTCGATCAGGAAAATGCCGCCAAGGCCAAGGCCCTTATTGACCAGGCAATCCAGGCCTTGGGTGGGGATGCCTACATGAACATTCGGGACATCTCGCAGGAGGGCCGCACTTACGGGTTTCACCACGGAGAAGCGGAAGGCGTGGGAGTGGTCTTCTGGCGGTTCTACCGGTATCCCGACGCGGAGCGGATCGAACTCACCAAAAAGCGCGACATCGTGTACATCTATCGCGGGAGTGAAGGCTTCGAGATCACGTACAAGGGAACTCGCACCGACGATCCCAAGAATATCGCCGACTACAGCCGGCGCCACCACTACGCACTCGACTGGGTTTTGCGCCATTGGCTCACCGAACCCGGCGTCGCCTTGTTTTATGAAGGTCCAGCAGTCGCGGCGCAAAAGGAATCGCAGCAGGTCACCGTGATGAACGCGCATAACGAAGCTGTCACTCTTTACTTCGATGTGAACTCGCACTTACCGGTCAAGAAGAGCTTCTCCTGGCGTGATCCTACGGACAGACAACGTAACATCGAGGAGGAAGTCTACGACGCTTACCGTCCAGTCGAAGGCGTGATGACGCCCTTCAGTGTTACCCGTTTCTACAACGGAGACATGGCCAACCAACGATTCCTCACCTCGGTGACTTACAACAAAGGCCTGAGTGATTCGTTGTTCGAGGCTGCGGTTACCTACGATCCCAACAAGCCACTACCGAAATAGCAAGTCCGCGTTGTCCATCTAAGCTCTTCTGGCTCGGGGAGTTAGTCCTGGCAGGCTGATTTCGGATCGAAAAATTCCCACGGAGTGTGGCGTATTTGCCACAGTCGGATTTCCCCTCGAAAGCTGTAATCTATTCATAAATACACAGATAACTTTAACCATGAAGCACGAACAAACAATTCGTGCGGCGGTCGAATGTGTCGGAGTCGGGCTCCACAGCGCGGCTCCGGTTCACATGCGCATCCTGCCGGCGGCGGCGGGAACGGGCATCATCTTTCGCCGGGTAGACCTGGACGGGTTCGAGGTGGAAGCGATCAGCCGCAACGTCGCCCGGGTCAGCTACGCCACCAGCCTGATGAAAAAGGGCGTGCTGATTTCTACTACCGAGCACCTGCTCTCTGCCTTCATCGGGACCGGCATCGACAATGCTGTCGTCGAACTCGACAATCTTGAACTTCCCATCCTGGATGGCAGCGCCCGGCCGTTTGTGGAGTTGATCCAGAAAGCGGGAATCCGCAAACTTCGCCGTCCTCGCACTTATCTTCGAATTTGCCGCGAGCTGGAGATGCGCGAGGGCAACAAATTTATCGGGGTCTATCCTTCCAGCTCATATGCGGTTTCTTACACCATTAACTTTCCTCATCCTCTTATCGGACGAGAAACGTTCCGTGTCGATCTGCAGGACGGCAATTACCTGCGGGAGATCGCTCCGGCCCGCACCTTCGGGTCGCGCGAGGACGAACAGGCGATGCGCAATATGGGATTGATCCGCGGCGCCTCGCGTGAAAATTGCATCGTGCTCACCCGCAGAGGAATCGAGAACCCCCCCCTCCGTTTCCCGGACGAGTTTGTGCGCCACAAGGTGCTGGATCTCATCGGCGATCTGGCCCTGCTGGGAAGGCAGATTTTGGGCAATATCGTCGCCGATCGTGCCGGCCATGCCATGCACACCGCCCTGGTGTCGCGTTTACTGCGGGATCGAACGTTGTGGGAAGAAGCGGCGATGGATGATGGAATACCGCCCGTGCCTGCCCTTCGCGATCTGGCGGCACAACCAGTCTGATTTTGGAATTCCAGCCTGACGGCTAGTCGGCGGCGTGCGGAGTTGGATCGTTGCTGTCCCAGTAGGTGCTTTGCTGGATGAGCTTCAGCAGCTCCGATCGTGCCTGTGCAGTGAGGCGGGCAGCATATTCCTTCGCCGACTGCTGGCGCTCCGGGGTCAGATCCCGAACTCGCACCGCCAATAAGGGCGCGTCTTCTTCCAACATCCGCACTAAACGCTGAGCACGATCGATTCTTGCATCAATAGGAAGCATCCTCTCTATCTTCCAGGCTGGTTGGCCCGGCTTCAAGTTCTTAGCTAGATGCCCTTGAGTTTTTGCTGGAAACTGGGAGCCGGAGACTGGAAACTACAGTGTGCACAACATGGTCTATCTTTCCCTGGGTTCGAACGTGGGCGATCGCGAAGCTAACCTGCGTTCCGCCATCGAGCGGCTGCGTTCCCTGGGCGAAGTGGTGGCGGTGTCGTCTTTCTACGAGACCGAGCCGGTGGAGTTTACCGCCCAGCCATGGTTCCTGAACTGCGCCGTGAAGTTGGACACCGAGAAGACGCCGAATCAGTTACTGGAAGCCGCTTTACAAGTTGAGCAACAGACGGGAAGACGTCGGACTCAAGAAAAAGGGCCACGGACCATCGATATTGACATTCTGCTTTTCGGAAATTCAATCGTCCAATGCACGGGCCTCACCATTCCTCATCCCACTATGCAGGAACGCCGATTCGTCCTCGAACCACTGGCAGAGATCGCTGCCGAGGTTCGCCACCCCGTCAGCAAGCGCACCATTCGAGAGTTACTCGACGCTTTGCCTCCGGGCCAAGCCGTCCGGAAGTTGTAAAGATGCGATGAGCGGGGGATGCACCCTACGGCACAATGATCCTGCTTCCAGCTTCCTCGGGCCTGGCGATGGCCGACTGTTTTTCGGGGAATTGGCTAATCACAAAATCCAGGAAAGCTCGCGATTTGGGCCTGCCGGAGGTGCGGGCGTATCCCATGCGGAGCAGGAATACCAGCGCCTTGAGCACGTCGGAATCTCTCAGGCGGGAGTAACCCATGTGCTTTTGCTCCGCTTCCCGATACTCTTTCAGCATCTTCTGGACCTCAGCAGCGATGGCCTGCTGGCTCATGCTGGCAGTAGGCGCTTCGTAGTGCAGGCCGGAGCTCACCAGGGTGTCATAAGTCTTGGTGATTGAGGCGAGAGCTGCGATCAGGTCGCTGTCATTGATGCCGCGATCGCTATGCGCGGCCTTGGCCAGTGCAAAGCTTAGCCCTACGACCAAGTGCTCATGTTCATAGAGAAATTGATCGCCGATCTCGACCTGTGGGAACAACGCTGACTGATCAATACCCTCCAGGGGGCGCAACTTTTCATGTTCCCGCGCCTGCTGCAGATAGGCGCATTCGCTGGGGCAGTCGAGAGTCACCTCGCGCTGCTCTCCACAGCATTGCGGGCAGATCCGCCCGTGGATGGCCGGGCAAAACCGCTTCTCCTTGCGTTTTTCGCAGATGGCACAGCTCACAGATTCTCTCTGACTTCATTATGACATGGGGCTTGAAGGAGAGTTCGAGCAGGGCAGTGCGGCGGAATCTTACATCAGCCACTCTCGCACCTTCCGCACTACGGATTCCGGCGCTTCGACTTCCAGCTCTACCATGCCATCTTTGTAGGACCGGGAATAAATACGGGCGCGCGCTTCCAAGGTGGCTAGCGCCTTGCCTTCTTTTTGCGGTACCCGCAGGCGAATCCGCGAAATGGCATCTGCCGAAAGCATCTGGTCGACGCGGTCGAGCAACGTAGTCATACCGATGCTTCTAGCCGCCGACACGTGCACTGTGTTTGCGTCATCTCGCAGGCTGTCGCGCTGCTTCGGCGGCAAGAGATCGATTTTATTCATGATCCGCAGGCGAGGTTTGCTTTCCACTTCCAACTCTTTCAACACTCGTTCCACCTGGGCATCCTGCTCGGCGGAGAGCGGATTGCTGGCATCGGAAACATGCAGGATGAGCGCCGCCCGCTGTACTTCTTCCAGGGTGGCGCGAAAAGCCGAAACCAGGGTGTGGGGCAGGTTGCGGATGAAGCCCACAGTGTCCGAGAGCAGCGCTTTGCGTTTCGAAGGCAGGGCCACCGCGCGAATCGTGGGATCGAGGGTGGCAAACATCCTGGGTGAGGCGAGAACCGAGGCTTGCGTCAAGGCATTAAATAACGTCGATTTGCCCGCGTTGGTGTAGCCGACCAAAGCGACAGTCGCCACCGGAACCGATTCGCGCCGCTGCCGCTGCTGCGCCCGGATGCGCCGCACATTCTCAATTTGTTGCTTTACGTGACGGATCCGGCGGTAAATTTTTCGCCGGTCCGTTTCCAGTTGAGTTTCGCCCGGACCGCGGGTTCCGATTCCTCCGCCCAGCTGCGACATTTCGATGCCGTGTCCACCGAGGCGCGGCAGCAGGTACTCCAGTTGCGCCAATTCGACTTGCAGCTGACCTTCCCGGGTGCGGGCATGACGGGCAAAAATGTCGAGGATGAGCTGGGTGCGATCGATCACCCGGGTATGGACAACGTTCTCGATGTTGCGCTGCTGGGAAGCCGTGAGGTCGTGGTCGAACAAGAGTAGATCGGCAGAAACTGACGCCGCGGCTCCGGCGATCTCCTCCAGTTTCCCCTTGCCGATGAGAGTAGCGGGATCGGGCTTATCCCGGCGTTGCAGAAATTCGCCCGCGACTTGAGCGCCGGCACTGGTTGCCAGCGAGCGCAATTCTTCGAGCGATTCCTCCGCACTGAACTGGGGTACACTGGGCGGCTTCGAGGCGGTGGCTAGAGTGGCGCCATCCCGCGCAGCCTGGGCGGAGCTGGTTGGAGCAGCGGATAGAGGCTTGCCGGCCGGAGCCCCGCGAGATCGGACACGATAGTCGATCCCCACCAGGAAGGCGCGCTCCACCGGGGCACGGCTATCCCCAGCAACTGTCGAATGCCGGGCGTCGTATGCTTTTTGGGAAGCTCGTTCTCGACTCAATCGAAAAACTCTTTGTTGCTTCTGCTAGGTGTTGCCGAAAGCGCACAGCCCGGCGAAACGTGCTGGCTCGCACGGCTGATTCCGTGATTCGACAGTTGAAATTCTTCTCTTAACCATCAGTCCCAGAGGCACTGGGCACAGGATTCGGTTCGGTCTCCGGGGTTGGAACGGGAACCACGGCGGGTTTTTCGCTATGTCCGTGCCCCACTCTGCCCATGGCCACGGTGGAAATCGCATGCTTGAAGATCAACTGCTCCTGGTTATTGGTCTCCAGCACCACAGAATATTTGTCGAATGACCGAATACGCCCGGTCAGTTTCACACCGCTCAGCAAATAGATGGTGATGTTCGTTCGTTCCTTGCGAGCCGTGTTGAGGAAGGAATCCTGGATATTTTGCGCCGGCTTGTTTTCCATGCGATCTCCTTAGCCCCCTGACTACGAGGGCTTTCTGATGTACCGAAGAAACATTGTTCCTTGCGTCCGCCGCCGACCGGGCCGCAAGCAACAGGGGGAAAGCTCGGGACGCCCGATCGTGCGAATCCGGCATCCAAAGCGACAGTTCGTACAATACGGCGTTACCTGCGAGTTTTCAAGCCAGCTTCTCAACGCGGTTTCCGGGCTCTCATTTGACACAAACATTAGCAAGGTGCAAACATTCCTCGGCAAAGAGAAGCGAATCGCCAGCCCGAGTTCACGCTTGGAGGAAGATCAATGCATAATCTGACAGCGTTGGTTGCGTTCTGGGTAATGCCGACTCACACCGGCACCGAAGCCCTCGCATTTATTCTGCGCTGGTTTCATTTCATCGCAGGCATTACCTGGATCGGGTTACTTTACTTCTTCAATCTGGTCAACGTTCCCTTCATGAAGCAGTTGGACGCCGCCATGAAACCGAAGGTGTTTCAGTATATGACCATGCCCACCCTGCAACTGTTCCGCTGGAGTGCGCTTTTGACGGTCTTCTTCGGATTCTGGTATTGGGGGCAGATCTATGTGGCCGAGGACGCCAGGCGCATGGGCGCAAGTCCGCTCAGCACGATTGGCTTGTTTCTTCTGATCTGGATTGCGGCGTGGGGAATTCTCTTTTTGGTCATCTCGAAGGCGCCGAGCGGATACGTCCTGGGGACCATTACTGCGGTGGTTGTGGTCGCGGCCAGTTGGCTGTTTGTGAATTTTACGCCCGTCGGAAAAGACGATAACCACGTTCTGTCGATCGGTGTCGGCGGCGGTATGGGCATCATCATGATGTTCAACGTCTGGGGCATCATCTGGCGCCACCAGAAGAAGATCATCAAGGGGACGTTGGCCGGAACCCCGCCGGCAAACGGCGCGGTGCTGGCGCGGCAGGCATTCCTGGCTTCGCGCACCAATTTGTTCCTCTCAGTTCCGCTGCTGTTCTTTATGGCGGCCAGCTCGCACTACGGGATTTTCGGTCAATAGGTCGTGGATTTTAGCCACTACGGGCGCGGCATCGCGTTATTCAACCGCGCCAGATTTTTCGAGGCGCATGAAGTTCTGGAAGATGTCTGGCGGGCTGCGCCTGCCGAGGATAAAAAATTTCTGCAGGGAGTGGTACAGGTTGCCGTCGCCTTTCATCATTATTCCACCGGCAATTTCGTCGGAATGCGTTCGGTGATGGAAAGGGCGGTGCGGAACCTGACCGGCCATCCCCAGCGCTTTGAGGGAATTGAACTCGCCCCACTCTTGAACTCGCTTCAGCGATGGCGGGAGGCGATGGACAATGCAAAACCCCATCCACCGCTGCCCCGTATAGAGCCTGCACCTGGCCTCCTGAAACATATGGATTCGAAGGGCTGCGAGGGTGGAGAGATCTAACCGCTTCTAGTGATGTTTTCTGGCTGCTGGCTTGGCCGGTTCCTCGCCCGGCGCCAGCACGCGTCGCACAATCGGAGTATTTAATTTGTACTTTCTCTGGCTGACATTTCCGGCATCATCGTTCACTTGCAGCACAAACACCGGCAAGTTGCCCTCTTTTTCAAAATCTTCCTGGCCGACCGTGATCGGCAATACTCCGTTCAGGTTTCGCTCCCGGTATGCTGTTTCGTAACGATGCTTGCGCACGTTCCAGGTGAACACCCTTACCTGATTGTAGTCGAAGGGCATTCCATCCTTGGGTTCAGTCAGAGCGACCAGGTACTGCGGGACTTTCTTATCGGCGTCGTTCACTTGATTGAGCACAAAGTAAGCAACGATGCGCTGACCTTCGGCGTATTGTGCGATGTCGAGCGGCGCATCCAGGTCCACCATGCGCGCCAGCACCCATCCAAAATGCCCCTGGGAATCACGGATCAGCCACCAGTCTTCCAGAACCGCAGGCGGTTTGGCGGGTTGAGCGCTGGTGTCGTCGGATGGCTTGGGAGCTGCTCCGGGCAGAATCTTCTCCGCGGTGCCGCGTTTCAGGACAGAAACTTTGTTCCCCTGAGTGAGCAGGTAAAGATGGTCGGTTTCGCGGCCGGGTTCCAGGTGAATATTGGTGTCGTTGCGCGTGGTGGCCGTCGCCTGAACGGGATCGTTCTGCTCCTGCTGAGCGAGTTTCTGGAATCCATCGTAGACCTGCTGGGTCACCAGAAAACGCTGCTCAACCCAGCCTTCGGTGCCGTCGCCGGTGCGCACTCGCACAAAACGGCGGTCGCGTTCGAGAATTTCCACGCGGTCGCCGTTCTTGACCGTGCCCGTCTTGTTGAAGACGGTTGCCACGCGGTCACGCAATGCAGCCTGCGGCACAGAAACGTAGCCGACCTCGAGGAATCTATGCCGACGATTGCAGCCTGATGCCGAGAGCACAGCCGTGACAGCGATCACCCACAGAATCGGCCGGCAGGATTTTACAGGGGGCACCTGCCCACTATAGCGCAGTCCTCGCCAGTCGGCCTCACCACACCATAGAATTGTGCAGGGACACACGAGGGGACTGGCTCGCGCCTCATTTCAGTCTCCGAAACAGATTCCGATAGCGCGGGCTGCGCGTACCATTTCTCCTTTGGGGTCCACCTTCTTGAGGTGGCCGATGGCTTCGGAGATGCTGACGCACTCAATGGTGGCATTGCGCAGGCAAACCATCTTTCCAAATCCCCCTTCGGCGATCAGATCTGTGGCCGCAACGCCGAAGCGGGTGGCAAGAATGCGGTCGAACGGGGAAGGAGAGCCGCCTCGC
>DATJNV010000113.1:0-10927 GCA_035507705.1 Acidobacteriaceae bacterium | reverse complement strand
TCCTCACCATGTCGGCCACGCCCATCCCGCGCACGCTCCACATGTCGCTGCTTGGCCTGCGCGATATGAGCGTGATCGAGACGCCACCGAAAGACCGTATGGCGATTCAGACCGTCGTCGCCAAGTGGGACGAGAAGCTCATCAAGAGCGCCATTGAGCAGGAACTCGAGCGCGGCGGCCAGGTGTATTTCGTGCACAACCGGGTCGAGACGATCTATGAGATTGCCGCCAGGATCCAGGAGCTGGTGCCACATGCACGAGTGACCGTCGGCCATGGGCAAATGGGCGAAAGTGAGCTCGAGCGGGTGATGCTGGCATTTATGCACGGCGAATATGACGTGTTGGTGGCGACCACAATCATCGAGAACGGACTGGATATTCCACTGGCAAATACCATCCTGATCAGCCGGGCGGATCGCCACGGGCTCTCAGAGCTTTATCAATTACGTGGCAGGGTTGGGCGCTCGAACCGCCGCGCCTACTCTTATCTGCTGATTCCACCCGAGCAGGAACTGACAGACATCGCCCGCCGCCGGCTCGCAGCACTGAAAGAATTCTCCGATCTCGGAGCGGGTTTCAAGATCGCCGCGCTCGACCTGGAACTCCGAGGGGCAGGCAATATGCTCGGCGGGGAACAGAGCGGCCATATCGAGGCAGTGGGATTCGAAATGTATACCTCGATGCTGGAACATGCGGTCAGCGAGCTCAAGGGCGAGGAACTGCCGCAGCGAGCAACCACGCAGCTGAACCTTGGCATCAGCCTGCGTATCGACGAAGACTACATCGAAGAAGAAAACCAGCGGCTGCGCATCTACAAAAAGATCGCCGGTGCTCAGGATGAGGGCATGCTGGGTGAAATCCGGGCCGAGTTGGAAGACCGCTACGGTGAACTGCCGGTGGGCGTACAGCATCTGCTGGAAGCGGCCAGCGTTCGGCTGCAATGCGAACGGGTTGGAGTAGCCCAGGTGGATCGAAAGCGTGATCAGCTCCATGTCCGGTTTACTGGCCAAGCCAATGTGGACCCCGGCCGGCTCATGAAGCTAGTCGCGCAAAATGCCAAAAAAGGTGCGCAGTTCACGCCTCAGGGCGTTCTGCGTTTTCCGCTCCGGGCGACGGAACCGGGAGAGGTACTGGCCGAATTACGGGCTCTGCTGGAATCACTGGCAGCGCGGGAAGAGGCAGAGGTAGCTGCACCGCACCATCACCGTTAGGTTCGGAGCTGCATTTCTGCAGAGAAGGTATCGCTTGCATTTGAATCGAATGGTTGTGCTACTGCTTGGGCTCGCGGCCGCCTCCGGCTGCTCTTCAAGGACGCCGGCACCCGGGGCACAGCCACAGGGCGGCGCAGACGCCCAGCTGCGTCGGCTGGCAGATGAGTATTTTGACCAGGTCTATTTTCATTACGCTCCGTCGAACGGCACGCTGGATGGGCTGCACCAGTACGACGCCCAGTTAGAGGATTACTCGCGCGGCGCCGTGGAACGCGAGTCCGACGACCTCAAAAAATTCGCCGCTAAATTCGCGGCCATCCCAGCTGCACAGCTTGACCTGAACAGCCAGGGTGATCTGGAGCTCCTTCAGGGAAATATTCAGAGCACGCTACTGCAGTTAAACACCATTCGCCTATGGGAGAAGGACCCGGACCAGTACTCGAGTGGAATCTCCAACAGTGCCTTCGTGCTCATGGAACGTTCCTTCGCCTCTCCCGATGATCGTTTGCGCTCCCTGGTTGCACGGGAGAAACAGATGCCGGCCGCACTGGAGGCCGCACATGTAAATCTTGAGAACCCTCCCCGCATTTACACGGAAATAGCCCTCGAACAACTTCCGGACATCCTTTCTTTCTTTGAGTCGGATGTTCCTGAGGCTTTTCAACAAGCGCGTGACAAGCAGCTCAAGGAGGAGTTCTCACAGTCAAACGGCGCCGTCGTTGCAGCACTCAAGAATTATCAGGACTGGCTCCGGAAGGATGTTCTTCCTCGCTCCCATGGCGACTTTCGCTTTGGCGCCGACACGTATGCGAAGCTCCTGCTCTATGACGAAATGGTGGACACTCCGCTTCCGAGGCTGCTTGAAATCGGGTATGCGGACCTGCGGAAGAACCAAGCGGACTTCAATCGCATCGCCCGGGAGGCTGACTCCAATCGGAGCCCGCGGCAAGTGCTCGCGGAGCTAGGCCGGGACCACCCCGCACCCGACCAATTGCTGCAGAGTTTTCGCGATACATTTCAGGGATTGATCCAGTTCATTCAGGAAAAGCATATCGTGGATATCCCTTCGCAGGTGCGGCCGACACTGGAGAACACTCCGCCCTTCATGCGTGCAACCACAACCGCGTCGATGGATACGCCTGGACCCTTTGAGAAGGTTGCCACCGAAGCATACTTTAATGTGACGGTTCCTGATCCGCATGCCGGCCGTGAAGAGATTGAAGAGCGGATGGCGGAATTTAATCGCGGAACGATTATCAGCACGGCGATCCATGAAGCATATCCGGGGCACTATGTACAGTTTTTGTGGGTGCCCCAGGCGCCAAGCACTGTGCGGAAAATTTTAGGCTCCTCTTCGAACGCCGAAGGCTGGGCCCACTATTGCGAGCAGATGATGCTGGACGAGGGGTATGGCCAGCCAGGCACAGGAGCCCGTGATGCGCGGGATGCCAAAATGATTCGCCTGGGCCAATTGCAGGACGCATTATTGCGTGATGCGCGGTTTGTGGTAGGCATCGAGATGCACACTGGACAGATGACCTTCGATCAGGCGGTAAGATTCTTTGTAGACCAGGGTTATCAAACGCACGCGGACGGCTTAGTTGAAACCAAGCGCGGGACAACGGATGCGACCTATCTCTATTACACTTTGGGCAAGCTGCAGATTCTCAAGTTGCGCGCCGATTTGGAGAAAAAGGAAGGGGCGCAGTTTTCGCTGAAACGGTTTCACGATGACTTCCTCAAGCAGGGATTTCCCCCCATTAAAATTGTTCGCCGCGCTCTTCTTGGGGATACCTCGCCTACACTCTAGCTTTTGCCTGCATCCTAGTTACCCGAAATAGGGTGTTGCTTTCACCTGTAAGACTGGATTGGAGCCTGACGAGATGAAAGATAAAGTGCGCAAAGCAGTTTTTCCGGCAGCCGGTCTCGGCACACGTTTTTTGCCGGCAACCAAAGCGCTTCCGAAGGAGATGTTGGCCCTGGTAGACAAGCCGCTGATCCAATATGGCGTGGAAGAAGCGATGGCCGCCGGCTGCGAACAGATCATTATTGTCACCGGTAGAAACAAGGCGGAAATCGAAGATCACTTCGACATCAGCTTTGAGCTCGAGCAACTCCTGGAAAAACGCGGCAAGACCGAGTTGTTGGCGATGACCCGGCAAATCTCACACATGGCTCGTATCGCCTATGTGCGACAAAAAGAGGCTATGGGGTTAGGGCATGCCGTGTTAATGGCCCGTGACCTTGTGGGCGACGAGCCCTTTGCGGTGATTTTGCCCGATGACATCATCGAGGCCAGGACTCCTTGCCTGCAGCAGATGATCGAGGTATTCGAGAAAACCCAATCCTCGATTCTGGCGACGCAGGTAGTTGAGGGTGATGCTATCTCCGCCTACGGAGTTCTTGATTGCACTGCTGTGGAAGGCAACGAACGTGTCTTCAGCGTGAAGGGGCTGGTGGAAAAGCCAAAACCAGAGGAGGCGCCCTCAAAGAATGCCATTATCGGGCGCTACATTCTGACGCCCAGAATTTTCGATGTACTGGAGAAGACGCCGCTTGGGGCAGGCGGTGAGTTGCAGTTGACGGATGGTATCCGGGGCCTACTGCAACACGAGAAGGTCTACGGCTATAGTTTCGACGGGCTGCGCTTCGATGCCGGAGATAAGCTCGGTATGCTGAAAGCGACTGTGGAGTTTGCCCTGAACCACAACGAGCTCGGAACGCCTTTTCGCGAATATCTGAAGTCGCTCTCGATCTGACTTGGCTTGATTCCCTTCGCAACAATCAGCGGGTGGCCCTTTTGCCCTTTTATCCACCGCCAGGCCGCCCGAACTTTTCCGAGCTAACCGTGGAATATCCTCAAACACGCACCGACGATCAAATTGACGACTATCACGGAGTCAAAGTCGCCGACCCATATCGTTGGCTTGAGGACGATACTTCTGATGAGACACAGGCGTGGGTCAAAGCTCAGAACGAGATAACTTTCAATTACCTCGAGAAGATTCCTTATCGTTCAAGCGTCAAGCAGCGCCTTCTGCAACTCTACAACTACCCCAAGTACGGCATTCCAAGTCGCAGTCAAGAGCACTACATTTGGTCGAAAAATGACGGACTACAAAATCAAAGCGTGCTCTACGTACAGGAGGGCCTAGAGGGGGCACCCCGAGTCCTGATCGATCCCAACCGGCTTTCACCCGACGGCACAATACGCCTGATGGCTGGGGAAGCGTCCAGGAATGGGCGCTACTTTGCCTACTATCTTTCCAGCGGTGGATCAGACTGGATGGAAGGCCGCGTTCTGGAAGTGGCGACAGGTAAGCCTCTCGACGACCGGCTGCAATGGCTGAAGGTGACAGGCCTGGCCTGGTTTGGCGATGGTTTTTTCTATAGCAGATACCAGGCACCCGAGGATGGACACGATCTGTCTTCCCGCAACGATGGGCATCAGGTCTACTACCATCGTTTGGGCACGGCGCAATCTGACGACGAGTTGATCTACGAGGATCCGGCGCATCCACAACGATTTCACATTTTGCAGACGACAGAGGACGAACGGTTCGCGATCCTGATGATTTCAGAGCGAGGCCAGGGTAAGGACGGCAATGCCCTGTTTTTTCGCGATCTTTCGCTACCGGAGGCGGGCTTCACGCCGATTGTCGCGGAAATCACCAATGATCGCTTTCAAGTAATTGACAGTGTCGGTGACAAATTCCTCATCCTTACCAACAGGGGCGCTCCCCGTTGGCGAATCTCGCTCTACCATCCTAAGACGGGCTGGCAAGACGTCGTGCCCGAAACCACAGACACTTTGAGCGGTGCTTCTACCCAGGGTGGGAAACTTTTTGTCACCTATGCGCGGGATGTTACCTCACACCCTTATGTTCATTCGCTCGATGGCAAGCTGGAACGCGCGATTCTGCTACCTGGGCCTGGAACCACCGGGGGGTTCGGCGGACGGCATGACGACCAGTTTGCCTTCTACGCCTACTCTTCTTTTAATTACCCCAGCACCATCTTTCGCTATGACATCGCCAGCGGCGAGTCCTGGGTCTTCCGGGAATCAGCGATCCAAGGCTTCAGGGCGGAGGACTACGAAACACGCCAGGTTTTCTATTCCAGCAAAGACGGTAGCCGAGTACCAATGTTTTTGGTTCACAAGCGCGGATTAAAGCTCGATGGCAATAATCCTACCCTGCTTTACGGATACGGCGGATTCAACGTCAGTGTCGCGCCGGAATTTAACCCGCTCCGGTTGGCCCTGCTCGAACAGGGATTTGTATACGCTTCCGCCAATCTACGAGGCGGCGGTGAATACGGCGAAGCGTGGCATCAGGCGGGCATGAAGCTGCAAAAGCAAACCGTCTTCGACGACTTCATCGCCGCGGCCGAGTGGCTGATTAGCAGCCATTACACTTCGCCGGCTCGCCTCGCAATTACCGGAGGGTCGAATGGCGGCCTCCTTGTGGGCGCGGTCATGAACCAGCGACCCGAACTATTTCGCGCGGCGGTTCCCCAGGTCGGAGTAATGGATATGCTCCGTTTCCAGAAATTCACCATAGGCTGGAACTGGATTGCGGACTACGGCTCGAGTGACAACCCGGATGAATTCCAGGTGCTCTATGGCTACTCCCCAATCCACAACATTCGTGAGGGCGTAACGTATCCGTCTACACTCATTACCACCGCCGATCACGACGATCGGGTGGTGCCGGCTCATTCCTTCAAGTACGCGGCCACCCTGCAGAAAAAGGCTGGCGCAGTCCATCCGGTATTGATCCGCATCGATACCCAGTCCGGCCACGGAGCCAGCAGCACGAGCAAAGCATTGGACACCGCGGCGGATATCTACGCGTTTCTGATGTATAGCCTGGGTATCGAACCCCGGTGACAACCCGAATACACCCGATTTAAGAGAACCCTTTTTAACCTGCTTCCAATTCTTTCTTAGAGGTTTACCGTCTATGAATACAGGTACCGCCGTACTGCTCACTGGCCGTACCATTGCAGGGGAAAATGGCATCTCGCCGCTAGGCAGGCGAATCTATTATTTGTCGGGGTGATGATGAAGACCAAGGTCCGAGGCAGGCGAGCTGTTCTTTTGAAAATGCAGTCTCTGGGCACGTTGGTCGGCGAATCTGCCTTTCGTCCTATGACCGGCGAGTCGAAGAAGCCTATTCTGGTATCGCCAACCGAACTCGGTGTGACCTTTATCGGTCATTCATCGTTTTTGGTGCAAATTGCAGGGCGAAAAGTGCTGATCGACCCCGTCTTCGCCGAGAGATTGATCGCGTTGCGTCGCCTACGCCGTCCTGGGGTTGGAATCAAGGATCTGCCGGCCATCGATCTGGTCCTGCTCTCCCATGCGCACATGGATCATCTCAATCGGCCCTCGCTTCGCCGGATCGTGTCACATAACAACCGGGTCTCTGGACGGCCCCCTATCGCGGTGGTGCCCTGGGGCGTGGACGATTTGGTAAGCGATCTCGGCTTCGCCCGGGTAGTCACCCTTGAGTGGTGGCAAACGAAATTGATTGGCGGCCTTGAGGTTACCATGACACCCTGCAAGCACTGGGGGGCGCGTTTCTTTAAGGACACCCACAGGGGCTTTGGCGGCTATGTCCTTCGAGGCGGCGGTCATACTCTTTACCACTCCGGCGATACCGCATATTTCGACGGTTTCGCGAAGATCGGCCAGCGGCTGCAGCCCGAGGTTGCTTTGTTGCCTATCGGGGCTTACCGGCCAGACAGCTACCGCGGGGTTCACACCTGCCCTGAAGAAGCACTTCAGGCCTTCCTCGATTTAGGAGCTCGCCGGATGATCCCAATGCACTACGGCACTTTCCGACTCTCTCAGGAGCCGATGGAGGAGCCGGTGGAACGGCTGATGGCAGCAGCCAAGCAAGAGGGGGTTGCCGGTTCAGTGTGCGTGCTACCGGAGGGTGAAACAGATGTAATTCGGCCTGTTAATGAGCCCATGCTTACCCGGCGCGCCGCCCAGGGGTAATCTGGGCCTGAGCCACCGACACAGGCTTGAGTCTTTGCCACATCCCACGGAGTGCCTGAATAACCCACCGTACCATCAAAATAGAAACAAGCAGCAGCCCCAATACGAAGCTGGCCGCGGCCCAGGGATGCTGTGTAGCCACCCACGTGATGCCGACCGCAGCAACATCTTCCGTAGTGCTCAGGGCAATGTTTGATACGGGTTCCGGGCTGGGAGTCACGAGCGCACGAGCAGCCGTCTTGGATCCGTGCGCTGCCAGAGCTATCGCGGCGCCCAAAGCGGTCGCCAGCACCTGCATTTCCGGGGTCAGCTGGTTCGTAGCCCGGAAGGCGAGCAAGGCCGCGACCGGAACCCGGATGAAGGTATGCAACGCATTCCACAGCAGATCAAAACCCGGAATCTTGTCCGCAACAAATTCCGCCAGAAACAGGGTTCCGCTCACCCCGATGATCCACCAATTGGATAGCGTCTCCAGGCCGGGCGGGAGGGCTACCCAGTGCACACGGGCCAATAACCCAAGCGTCAGGACAGTGGCGTAGACGTTGAGCCCAGCCGCAAAGCTTGCGGCAATGACCAGTGCAGCGATGGTGCTAGGCGTAAAAGCCATGGGGTTGAATTCTACAGCCAGTCGAACCTTTTGAGCATCCACAACACCAAAGCAGTGGACAGGATCATCGCTCCTACTACGATCTCCGTTCCGTGGTCTGACTCAAGGAAGGGCAGGCCCTTCAGATTCATCCCATAAATCCCGGAGAGAACCAGCGCGGGAAGGGCGATTGTGCTGAGCACCGTTAGCACCTTCATCACCTGGTTCGTTCGATTGGCTACGCTCGACAGGTAAACGTCGAAGGTGTTGTTGAGCAGGTCACGCAATGTCTCGACCATATCCAGTAGCCGGAGGGCATGATCGTAAACATCACGAAAGAAAGGATATAGCTCCGGCTGGAGAACAGTGCCGGATTCCCTCTGCAGTGACATGCAGGCGTCTCGCAGGTTAACCAGGATGCGGCGCAACTCAATGAGCTTGCGCTTCTGGTCAAATAGATCCTGCAATATCTCCGGCGATGGGTTGTCGAGCACGCTGTCCTGCAAGTCGTCAATCCGGTCATCGCTGTGGTCGATGGAGACGAAATAAGAGTCAACAATACTGTCCACGATCAGGTACAGCAGCTTGGATGGAGCCTCATCCTGGCCAGCCTTCTGCGCTCGCAGCAGAATCTCATTGCTCACGCAGGACGGGTCGCGGACACTAATCAGGAAATCGCGGCCCACAAACAGATAGATACTTCCGAAACCCAGGTCGCCATCTTCCACCGACTGGATGTACTTGAGAATCAGGAACAGGTAGTGGTCGGTTCCTTCGGCCTTGAGCCGCTCATTGTTACTTCGGCAGTCCTCAATGTGAAGCGGGTGCAGCTGGAACTGCACGGCCAATTCGTCGAGCCTGGGGTCATTAGGATTGTCAATCACGTACCAGGGCACGAAATGCCTCCTGCGACGAGAAGAACATGAATGGGCGGTGTTTTTCGTTAAAAATTTCGCCCCCATATGCTAAAGATCGCTCGACCTTGGTGCTCGAGAAGGAGCGGATGATGCGCTCCACCCCTGAAATGCGAACATCGTAGTCCACTATGCAGGCTCTAGCGCCGCCATTATGATTTTTACAAGCGTCTGGCACCAGGTCGCAAAAAGCCATGAAGTTTACCAAGCCGGACCTGCAACTGCTAATTCTCTGTATCTGCGCCCTAGTATTGTTGGCGACGAGTGGGGCGAGAGTCATTCATTCTTCCAACGATTTCGTGCCTGTTTATACCGGGGCACGCTGCTTGCTCCACGGTTGTAACCCCTACGATCCATCCCAATTGGAGCAGCAGTTTTTTGCGGCTGGCGGCCATCCTCATGAACTGCCGTCCTGGGATATTGACATGCCCGTCTATCCGCCATCCACTTTTCTGGCGCTTGCTCCGTTGGCGTTACTGCAGTTTCCCGTTGCCCGCTGGGCGTGGTTCCTGCTCACCGGCCTCCTGCTGGTTATTTCTGCTGGACTGATTCTTTCCGTTTGCCCGCCCCAGTATCGATGGCTGTCCACGACTCTGGTCGCTTTCATCCTGCTTACTGCCGGAATTCTCCTGGTGTTGGGCCAACCCGGCGTGTTTGCGATTTCGTTGATCATCATGGGCTGTTGCCTGTTTCTGCGTGGCCGCCTGCTCCCTCTGGCCGCATTGCTTCTGCTGCTCAGCCTGGCGGTCAAGCCTCAGATCGGTGGCTTCATCGTGCTTTACCTGGTAGTTCGGGGAATCCACTGGCGGTACGCCGCAGTTGCACTGGCCGGAGCCGGGGCGCTGCTCCTGTGCGGGAGTCTGATGCTCGACCACCAACAGAAGAGCGCGGACTGGCGTACCACCTTGCGGTCGAATCTCACGTCAACCCTGAGTCCAGGTGGGAGCGCCGATCCGAGGCCACAAAATTTTCAATCTATCGGAGACGTGAATCTGCAAACTCTCAGCAGCATTTTCGTCACTGACGCCCGGAAATATAACGCACTGGCTTATGCCGGATTTCTGCTGCTGATGGCAATTGGCGTGGTGGCGATGGTACGCGCACCTCGAGACCCGGACGCTCATTTTCTTGCCCTCGCCGTCCTGTCGATTCTGACGCTTATGCCCGTCTATCACCGGTTTTACGACACTCGGTTGCTTTTGCTTTCTATACCGGCGGTGATAATCATTTTTAAAAAGCGGCGTCTGTTGGGTTTCCTTCTCGTCCTTCTCACCGTGCTTGCCACTGTGTCCGTACAGTACCGGATACAAATGTTCCTCGTGCAACATGGAAAGTGGCAAAGCATCATCGCGAATAAATTCCTCTTGATCCTATTGCTTCGGCAGCAGAATCTGGAACTATTGCTTCTCTACTGTCTATACCTCGTAGCGATCTTCTCTCTGCGGTTTCAACAGGAAACGGTTGTCAAGCCGGACCCCATCGCCGAGGCGGCGGTACCCCTCCAGGCCAGGTGATGTTGAGCCGGAGAAACGCTACAGCAGGGGACGGGATAAGTTTTCAGTGGCAGGTCGCGGTTTTCTTCGCGGCTATGGCGGCTATTTTCTCCCGGCTACCTGGGGCTTTTCTGCACCCCCAGTTTTTTGCCGAGGACGGCTGGGTGTGGTATCAGCAGGCCTACAACCTCGGTTGGTTGCGCTCGCTTGGTATCGCGCAGGCTGGTTATCTCCAAACTCTTCCGCGGCTCGTGGCTGGGTTGACCCTTCTTTTTCCGATGCGATGGGCTCCCCTGATCATGAACCTCAGCGGCGCCATTATCCAGGCTCTTCCTGTGACGGCCCTGCTTTCGCAACGCTGCGTGACCTGGGGACCGATACCTCTCCGTGCCTTCATGGCCGTGCTGTACATTGTCATCCCGAATGCGCCGGAGATCCACATCGTATTGACCAATGCTATGTGGCATTTTGCCGTGCTCCAGGCTTTGCTGGCCTTTGCCCAACCGCCACAAAGTTGGCGCGGGCGCTTGGTCGATGTTCTGGTATTTGGCATTGGCACGATCAGCGGCCCATTTTGCATTCTTCTTTTGCCCTGTGTCGCAGCCTATTGGTGGCTGCGACGTCACCGCTGGACGATGGTGACTCTGGGACTTCTGTTCGCCGGGACCATTGCGCAGGTGTTTACGATACTGAATTCGGTCAGGACCTCCGGAACC
>DATJNV010000112.1:0-70600 GCA_035507705.1 Acidobacteriaceae bacterium | reverse complement strand
TTGAGGGAGTGCGCAGGGTGGCCACGGATACATCCTCGCGAACTTCCTCTGCCTACACCCGGATTCTGTTCGAGATCTTCTGGAAAGTGCGCCCCGAGTTTCTCCCGCACGATCCCCATCTTGACGCTATGCTGGCGGCTGCCGATGCGGCTTTGCTGATTGGGGATCCCGCCTTGCTGGCGCTCGAAGATAAGGATGCGAGGGAGGCGCGGACAGGGGAACAACTGCTCTACCTGGATCTGGCCCATGAGTGGCACAATTTCACTGGCTTGCCCTGGGTTTCCGCCGTCTGGGCTGTTCGCTCAGGAGCATTCGAGGAAAGCGGCTTCTGCGCGGGGGAACTGGTCCGCGATCTGCAGGGGTCCCGCGATCACGGAATGGCCCACGTCGAAGATCTGGCCGACGAGTGGTCCAGGCGTATCCGAGTTCCGCGCGATACCATCCGCCATTACCTCAGCCAGAATATTCACTACATATTGGATAAGGATTGTCTGGATGGCCTGGATGCGTTTTACCGGCTGGCTGCTGAATGCGGGGCCCTCCCCCCGGCCCCGCCATTGACGCTCTTGTGAGTCCTTTGTTATTCGAGATTTGCGAGGCGCGAAGCTCGGGATGGCGGTTTGGCGGAGGGGTTGACAAACATCTGGTTGGATCAGGAAAACCACCGGCCCATCAAAAGGTCACAGCGTCTGTGAAGGCGCGCTTGCGTCACTGGACCGCTCTTTTGCGTCCAATGGGGCAGTGATTTGGCAATCCGCAAAGCAGGCAAAGGCGCCCCGGCATACTGGGCACGGGCTGCACTGGCTTATGGGTTTCGGTACCCTGGGGCTCTTTGGCGTATCGGTGATCGACTCTTCGATCATCCCTCTGCCGGTGCCGGGAAGCACCGATCTGTTGTTGATTCTGCTGGTAGTGCATGGCGCAGACCCAGTTCTGGGGGCATTGGCTGCAATCCTTGGATCGCTGGTGGGTGGTTACCTCACCTGGGCGTCGGGCGCGAAAGGGGGAGAAGCCGCTCTCCATCGTTATCTCCCCAAAAGGCTTGCGCGGCGGTTGTTCGGGTGGGTAGAGAGGAACGGAACGCTCGCGCTGATTGGCTCGGCTTTGCTCCCACCGCCGTTTCCTCTGATGCCTTTTCTTCTGGCCGCCGGGGCATTTGGGGTCTCAAGGAGAAAGTTCCTTGTTTCCTTTGGCTTGGCCCGAACTTTTCGCTATTTCCTGGTTTCGTGGCTGGCGGTCGCCTATGGGCGAGCGCTGGTGCGTGCTTTCCGCCACTATCTCTACGGGTGGGCCCCCACCCTGATGTGGATTTACGTGGCCCTGGTTGTTGCCGGCATCCTTTATGGAGTGTGGAAGTTCCGCCGTCAGCGGCGCAAGCCGGCAGAGGCCCACGCTACCCTGAGTGCCCGGTAGCCCGGGCTACACCTCCCAGCGAAGGAGACAGGCGCCCACGGTAAAACCTGCCCCGACCGAGGCCAGCAGCGCCAGGCTCCCCCGCTTCAGGCGACCGGTGTCGAGCGCGGTCTGCATTGCGAGGGGGATCGTAGCGGCGGTGGTATTTCCAAAGCAGTCAATATTGATCACAACCCGCTCCAAAGGCAGCCCCAGCCGCTCCGCAGTCGAGAGAATGATGCGGCGGTTCGCCTGATGAGGGATAAAACATCCCAGATCGCTGGCTTCGATGTTGTTGTTTTTTAATACTTTGGTGGAAATCTCGACCATTTTGCGCACGGCGTACCGGTAGACCGTTTGTCCATCCTGGTGCACGTAGTGCATCCTGGCTGCAACCGTTTCCGGGCTCGCAGGATGGAGGCTGCCTCCAGCCGGCATATTGAGCGCTCCCGCGCCCGATCCATCGATTTCGTGGCAGAAGTCGATCAGACCGACCTCACCCTCAGCCGCAGGCTCGATCAGAACCGCGCCGGCGCCGTCGCCGAAAATCACGCAGGTCGAGCGATCGGTGTAATCGATGATCGACGACATGGTGTCCGCGCCTATGACCAGAACCTTGGAGTGGACCCCGGATTCGACCAGCTTGCCGCCCACCTGCAATGCGTAGACAAAGCCGGAACACGCTGCCGAGAGATCAAAGCCCCACGCTCCGTGGGCGCCGAGTTTGTCCTGGACCAGGCAGGCGGTCGCAGGGAACAACATGTCAGGAGTGACCGTGGCGACGATCACGACTTCGACTTCGCTAGCCGGAACGCCACGCTGCGCCAGGCAGCGGCTTGCTGCTTCCACCGCCATGTCACTCGTAGCCATGCCCGGCTCAACCAGGTGGCGTTCACGAATACCGAGACGCTGCATAATCCAGTCGTCCGATGTATCGACCATCTTTGCCAGGTCGGCATTGCTCAAAACTCGTGGCGGTACGTAGGTTCCCAAGGCGCTGATCTTGGCGCGGCGTGTTGCGCGCGGACGCAGTTCGATACTCAATATGCTTCTCCGTAAGAGGGCTGGCGAGAATGTAGGCAAGCTGGAGGGATGAGGAGTAAATCGGCTGGGTAGATCACGGGCGGTCGTTTGTACCGGGCAACCTACTGCGCACGCACTGACCCGTTACCGTTGCTTCCTTCCGGACCTGGCGGGGTTGGCGGGGTTGCGTCGCGTAGGACCCGGCACGCTCTGATGATACCACCGGAGGCACGGGCATTCGACCTGCTAATAGCCGTTCGCAATCAGGTATTCCACCGTGAGTTCGCGCTCTTGCAGCGAAGACTGCGACGGTTTTGGAAGCGCCCGTTGCTCCATGAATTTGATCAGCACATCAGCCTCGATGTTGACCGGCTGGCCAACCTGCAGGTTGTGCAGATTAGTGTGCGCGTATGTATGAGGGATGATCGCTATGCTGACCACATCCCCTTCATCGGTTCCCGGCTCCCATCGGGCAACGGTGAGACTGATGCCCTCAACGGCAATCGAACCTTTTTCCACCACGTAGCGGCTGATCATCTCAGGAACGGCAATGCGCAACCACCAGTCGGCTCCTTTGCCGGCAGGCTCGAGGCTCAGCAGTTTGCCGGTGGCATCGACGTGGCCCTGTACCACGTGTCCGCCGAGCGGCGCCCCTGCCGGGGTGGGCAACTCGAGATTGACGGTAGCGCCCGGCGCGAGCAGAGAGAGGGAAGTGCGCGCGATGGTTTCTGCGGCCAAGTCAGCGTGAAAGCGTCCCGGCTCGATATCCAACGCCGTGAGGCAGACCCCGCTTACCGCGATGCTGTCGCCCGTGCGGAGCTTCAAGCCCGGCGCGTCGATGGCGATGCGGGTGGAACCTTCGTGCTCTTCGACAGCGAAGACCGTGCCCGTAGTTTCGATCAATCCGGTAAACATGTCAGCTCAATTGGACCATGGATCATGGAGATAGGTTTCCAGCGCGAAATCGCGGCCAAACTGCCGTAGCGAATAACTCTCCAGCGGGGACAATCCTTCGACGGTGCTGAGCATGGGAACGCCTGTCTTCCCCAAAAACGTTGGCGCATAGAACAACACCAGCTTGTCCACCTGACCCTGGTTGAGAGCTGTCGTGTACACCTCAGAGCCGCCCTCGAGCAGCACGCTGGTGATCTGCATCTCCGCCAGCCTCACTAATGCGTCCTGAAAAGAAACGCGCGGCCCGTGATGAGCAATTTGCTGCAGCCGAACGCCGCGCGCTTCCAGTGCCTTCTGCGCGGTGGGATCGGCCTGGCTGAAAAATATCAGCACATCCTCGTGGGCCGTCTTCACCAGCTGGGAATCGAGCGGCGTGCGCAACGTGGAGTCCAACACCACGCGCAGGAGCGGACGCCGCCGCGGCAGGTCGCTGCGGTCGGTAAGCAGGGGGTCGTCGGCCAGAATGGTGCCCACGCCCACCATGAGCGCATCGGCTGCATGGCGCATGCGATGAACCTCGATCCGCGCTTCTTCCCCGCTGATCCAGAAGTGGCCGCGGACCTCGCGGTGCGGCGGCGCAATGCGGCCGTCGAGCGTAGCGGCAACTTTCATGGTGACAAAAGGCAGAAAGTTAGTGATGAATTTGGCGAAGCCCTCATTGAGGCGGCGGGCCTGGCTTTCGAGCACACCGCTGCGAACCTCCACCCCGGCCTGGCGAAGCCGCGCGATGCCCTGTCCATGAACCTGCGGGTTGGGGTCCTGGGTCGCGACCACCACTCGCGCGATGCCGGCGGCGATCAGAGCATCGACACAGGGACCGGTTCGCCCCTGATGGGTGCAGGGTTCCAGGGTTACATATGCGGTTGCACCGTGCGCCGAAGATCCGGCCTGTCTCAAGGCGACGACCTCCGCGTGGTGCCGCCGGTCATACTCGTGGAAGCCTTCGCCTACCAACGTGTCGCCTTTGGAAATAACGCACCCAACTGCCGGATTAGGAGAGGCCAGCCCCACCGAAAGCTCGGCCTGCCGCAGAGCTAGTTCCATCCACTGTTCGTCGTTTTCTTGCATCTCGATTTATCTAGTCGCCTAGCAGGGAATCAGCAAAGGCCTTGCTGTCGAACGGTAAAAGATCTTCCAGTTTCTCACCAACCCCGACGTACCGAACCGGAACCTTGAGTTCGCGCGCGATGGCAACCGCGATTCCACCCTTGGCCGTGCCATCCAGTTTCGTAATCACGATTCCGGTTACGCCCGCTGATTCAGTAAAGAGCCTTGCTTGCTGCAACCCGTTCTGGCCCGTGGTTGCATCCATCACCAGCAGGACCTCATGCGGTGCGCTGGGAATGATGCGTTCCGCAGTCCGGCGCATCTTGCTGAGCTCGGCCATCAGATTATCTTTGGTGTGCAACCGGCCTGCCGTGTCCACGATCAGAACATCCGTTCCCCTTGCCTGCGAGGCTTTCATGGCGTCGAAGAGAACCGCGGACGGATCCCCGCCCTGTTTGGTCCTGATCATTTCTACGCCCGTGCGCTGTCCCCAGACTTCCAATTGCTCGATGGCAGCAGCGCGGAAGGTATCCGCAGCAGCGAGCAGAACGGTCTTTCCCTGGCGGCGAAAATAGGCGGCAAGCTTGCCGGTGGTCGTTGTCTTGCCGGTGCCGTTCACTCCTACCATCATGATGACGAAGGGCGGCGCGGTGTAGCGGGGCTTGAAGAAATTCTGCTCTTCCCGGGCATCGAGGATGGCTTGAATCTGGTCCTTCAGGAGTTGCTTTAATTCGGAGCCATTGCGGATCTCATGCCGCTTTACCTTTGCGCGCAGGGCGGTGATGATTTCGTTCGTCGTACCCACGCCCAAATCAGAGGCCAGCAAGCTCATTTCCAGCTCTTCCAGGGCCGCCTCGTCGACCTCGTGGGTGAGGGCAACGACATCTTCAATCCGCTCGGCCAATGTCTCGCGTGTGCGCGAGACAGCTTCCCTCATGCGGCCGAATATGCTCTTTTTCTCTGGTTCTTCCAGGCTCCCAAAGAGAGTTTGGATCATGACCACAGCACTCGATACGGCATGTCTTGAGTGTACTAGGCTGTGCTACTCGTCGCGTCCCGGCCTGGCCATGAGCTCGCGGATTGCATCTTGTGGCGCCCTACCGCGCTCCAGGATTTCGGCCATCTGCTCGGTAATGGGCATTTCGACCTGGTGAGCGCGAGCCAGTCCCAGCGCGGCTGATGTCGTCCGTACGCCTTCGGCAACTTTACCGTGCAGGTTCGCCAGGATGGCGGGAAGCTTGTGCCCCCGGCCGAGCTCCACGCCGACAGACCGGTTGCGCGAAAGCGGACCGGTGCACGTGAGGACTAAATCACCCAGGCCCGAGAGGCCGGCCAGGGTTTCGCGCTTTCCCCCGCAGGCCACCGCCAGCCGTGTGATTTCCGCGACCCCGCGGGTAATGATGGCCGCAATGCTGTTGTGTCCCAGTTCTAATCCTGAGGCGATGCCGGCGGCGATGGCGATCACGTTTTTGAGGGCGCCGCCCAGTTCGACTCCGATCACATCTTCGTTGGTGTAGATTCGCAGGCCGGGGGCGCTCAGCTCTTCCTGAAGCTTGCCCGCAACCGTATTCTCCGGAAAGGCGACGGTGACGGCGGTGGGATAGCCCGCGGCTACTTCCTGCGCGAACGACGGTCCGCTCAGCGCGGCCGCCGGTACTCCTGCTTCCTCTTCGATCACCTGCGTCATGCGCAGCAGCGTCTGGTCTTCAATTCCCTTGGTAGCGCTGACCACGATCTGTCCGGGCCGGAGGAAGGGAGCCATCGTGTGGCAGATGCTGCGCAGGTATTGCGAGGGCACGGCGGTAATCACGACATGCGTGCCTTGGACGGCGGAGGCGAGATCCGTGAACGAGGTAACCTGCTCCGGAATTGAAAATCCGGGGAGATAAGCGCCGGCGGCGGAAGAATGAGACCAGAGTGCGATGGTGTGGTCGCCCCGGCGAGCCAGGCTCAAAGCCAGCGCGGTACCCCAGGAGCCGCTGCCGATGATTGCGATGCGACTCATGGATTTGGGTTCCGGGGTTTGCCAAAGCCATTCTCTGTGCCCTGGACCAGGCGCTGGATATTCTGCCGATGCTTCAGGATGACAATCCAGCAGCAGACGAAGACCGCGGTGCCCGAAACCCAACCGTATCTACCGGGCGAAAGCCACAAAGTAAGGAAGGGAAGCACGGCCGCGCCCACGATGGAGGCAAGCGATACATAACGGCTCAAAAGCAGAACGACAATCCACAGTACCAGCGCGCACAGCGCAGCCTGCCAACACAGCGCGAGGAAAACGCCAAAGGCAGTGGCCACGCCCTTGCCGCCCTTGAAGCGCAGCCAGACGGGAAACATGTGTCCCAGGATCACGAAGAGACCCGCCGTAATGGCGAGCTGATGAAGAGTCGTTGCCGCACTGTTGCGGCCCAGCCAATCTGCCACAGCCACTGCGGCATAACCTTTGCTGCCGTCGAGCTGAAAGGTCAGGACGCCGAGGCCCTTCGCGCCGGAACGTACAACATTGGTTGCGCCGATATTGCCGCTTCCGGTTGCGCGGATATCCTGCTTACGAAATAGCCACACCAGAAGAAAACCAAACGGGATGGAACCCAGCAGATACGCCACGGCGATAACGATCAGATACAGAGACATGGTTGTGTCCGGTTCTGAGTGTAGCAGCGGGGTACATCGCGGAAGGGATAAGGCAGCCATCTGGTACATTGGGTGCGATGTTTATCCGGACCTTTTCCAATCGCGCAATCGCAGGGATGATCACATTGGGACTTAGCCTGACCGCCTGGGCTAGCAATCCGTTGGTCGTCAAAACCGATGATGGCAAGATTCAGGGCAAGATGAGCGCCGACGGGCAGGCGCGGGATTTTCTGGGAATCCCGTATGCCGCGCCACCGATCGGTCCGCTACGCTGGAAACCGCCGCAACCGGTGACGAAGTGGAAAGGCGAACGCCAGGCCACCAGCTTCGGGTCGCGTTGCATGCAGCAGGAACGTTTCGACGACATGGTGTTTCGCGATCCCGGCGAGAGCGAGGATTGCCTCACGCTGAACGTGTGGACTCCCGCGAAGAAGTCCAAGGACAAGCTGCCGGTAATGGTCTGGATTTTTGGCGGGGGCTTTGTGGGCGGAGGTACCTCGGAGCCGCGTCAGGACGGAGAACATCTCACCCGCAAAGGGGTGCTGGTGGTTTCCATGAATTACCGGCTGGGCATCTTCGGATTCTTCGCCACTCCGGAACTGATTGCGGAAGATCCGCATCATGCGGCCGGCAATTATGGATTGATGGACGAGTTAGCCGCGATCCAGTGGGTGCATCGGAATATCGCCGCCTTTGGGGGTGATCCCAGTAACGTCACGATCTTCGGCGAATCGGCTGGGTCATTCGCGGTCAGCGCGCAGATGGCATCGCCGCTGGCGCAGGGCCTGTTCGCCCATGCCATCGGCGAAAGCGGCGCCGCGTTCGCCAGCTCGACGCTGGATTTTCCTCCAGTCGAGAAGTTTGCCCGGCAAACCGAGGCGTATCTTCGCAGTGTTCGCACCGACGCGAGCCTCGCCTCACTGCGCGCGGCCAGCAGTGAAGAAATTCTCAAGCTCGGAATGCAGAAGGCTCCCGGAAAACCACGCTTTGGTCCGGATATCGACGGCTACTTCCTGCCGGAGAGCGTTCCCGCGATTTATGCCGCGGGGAAGCAGGCTCATATTCCGCTGTTGGCAGGCTGGAATCGTGATGAAGCCGGCAGCGATGTCGTAAAGCATCCGGAGAGAGGAACACTGGCGGGATTGCAGGCGACAGCGGAAAAAGAATTCGGTTCGCGCGCCCAGGACTTCCTCAAGGTCTACCACGCCGACACGGATGCCGAGGCCGTGCGGGTTGCGAAAGATTTCGCGGGAGATAACTTCCTGGTCTACTCCACCTGGGCGTGGCTGGAGGCGCAGGTGAAGACCGGCGGCTCGCCGGTATACCGCTATCTCTTCGCCCAACCCTCGCCGGGCGATCCCTTCCACCCGGTTTCTGCGGGAGCATTCCATTCCGACGAAATCGAATACGTCTTCGGCAACATCGCCTACCGTAAGGGAGCTGCCTTCCGGCCTGAAGACTACAAGCTGTCTGACCTGATGCAGACTTATTGGACTAACTTTGCCAAGACCGGAGACCCCAATGGCGGAGCACTTCCGCAATGGCCCAAGTACGGTCCGCCGGATTGGCAGGTGATGCGTCTCAGTCCTGAACCCGGAGCTGCTCCCGACCAGCACCGTGAGCGCTATCTGTTTCTGCAGCAAGTTTGGGGAGACAAGCGTCCCCACAAGGATGAGTGATCGTCGAATTGGTTCAAGAGGGCTTTGCGTAATCCGCGGCCGGCTGGGTATTGTTTGCAATGACCGTTTGCCTGCTCCATAAATGACCCATGCCTGAGCGCTCGATTGACTCCGGTGACTCGCAGGACGAAGCACTGCCGGTAGTTTGCCTGATTACAGCAGACGAGGATTTCATCGGCGGCATCGAGCCCGAACTGGCGCCCTGGTACCAGGTGGCGCACCGCAATCATTATGGGGACACAGCCATCTGGGTTCGTGAGCAGCGCGCTCAGGCGGTTCTGGTCGATATAGACACGCAGGGCGAGGAAGCGCACGCAGGGGTCAAGGTTCTGCGTGAGCTGCGCATCCTGGATCGCGGCCTGGTGCTGATTTCGCTGAGCCGGTCGCGAGCCCGCGGCGTGGAAAAGCTGGCCGTAGAGGCGGGCAGCGATGCTCACTTCCATAGCCCCATCGATCTCTCCGAGCTTCGCCTCGTACTGAAGACCACGCTCGAAGTCCGCATTGAAGAGACCGAGCGCGCGCGGATGCAGCAGCAGGTATTGGAACGAAGCACGTTCCAGGACCTGGTGGGCGCCAGCGAGTCGATGCGCCGCGTATACGATGCCATCACGCAGGTAGCCGACAGCCGTATTAACGTGCTCATTCGCGGCGAGAGCGGTACCGGCAAAGAGCTGGTGGCGCGCGCCATCGTCGCGCTGAGCAGCCGGCGCAAGAAGGCCTTCATCAGTCTCAACTGCGCAGCTCTTCCGGAGAATCTGATTGAGTCGGAGCTCTTTGGTCATGAACGAGGAGCCTTCACCGGGGCGAATGAGGCGAAGCCCGGTCAGATTGAACTGGCCGATGGAGGCACGCTGTTTCTGGATGAGATCGCGACCCTCACACTGCCCCTCCAGACCAAGCTGCTGCGCGTGTTGGAGGACCGGCAGGTCCAGCGGTTGGGCGGCCGCCAGAGCCGCAAAATCGATTTCCGCCTGATCTGCGCAACCAATGAGCCGCTGGAAGAGATGGTCCGCAGCGGTAAGTTTCGCGAGGATCTCTACTACCGCATTCACGTGGTGCCGATCCAGCTGCCGCCTTTGCGCGAGCGTATGGGAGATATCCCGCTGCTGGTGGATTACTTCCTGCGCATTCATCTCACGGCAAACGGCCAGGGGCAGAAGCGGTTCACGGTGGACGCCCTCGCGGCGCTTGAAGAGCATCGCTGGCCGGGCAACGTGCGCGAACTCGAGAACCTGATACAACGCCTGGTCGTTACTGTCACAGGCGAGACCGTCGGGCTCGAACATCTGCCCCAGCAGCTGCTGGCGCAAAGTGTCACCGCGCACGAGGCAATTCTGCTTCCGCAGGGCGGCGTCCGATTCGACGATGAGATCCGGGAACTGGAGGTCGCTTTGCTGGAGGCAGCCCTTCGCCGGTCCAACGGGAGCAAAGCTGCGGCGGCTCGGCTGCTGCACCTGGATTCCCAGCGCATGAAGTATCTCTGCCGGAAATATTCGCTATAAATCCTGTCCGATTGTGAGAGGGGTTAATTATTTAACCCATAGAGGTTAAATTTTAACCCGCGAGCCACATTGCCGCGGACGTCGTTTGCCGCTCAGGATGACAACGGTGGCGCTGTCGCTCCTGTTTTCGGGAAATTTCGATGATTTTTGGGCGCGAGGAGTTTGGCGCTTCAGTTGCTAGTACTCATTGCGTAAAGCAGTTAAATCAAACCGGAGAAACGGCAAATGGAAAAGAAGTCTCTCGCAGGTAAGAAGCCAGCTACGACCACCAAGAGCAAGGGCAAGGTTGACACCAGCAAGCCCGCGGCGAGCAAGGTTGTTGCTGCCAGGGCAGCCGGTAACAAGCCCCAGGGCTGAGCAGACGCTACGCCCGCTATGTCGTTCAGCCCCGGTTCTGCGGCGTCATGGCCGCAGGAACCGGGCGCGGCATCAGATACGATTTGAATGCGGAAACGACCATGGCTATCAAGAAGAAATCGCTCACAGGCGCCACGGCGGCGAAGCAGAAGCCAGCCGGTGGAATCAATAGAGGGCGGGAAGGCGCCAAGGCGGCGGAACCAGCCAAGCTGGCCGCAGCGAGAAAGCTGGCGATGGCCAAGCTGGCCACAGCAAAACTTTCGACGGCGCGGCTGACGTTCCTGAAGCCGGGCGAATAGGGGTCAATCTGCCTTTGTAGCGGCGAAAACGACAGTGACGGTTTTCGCCGCTTTTGTTCTTCCCCGGATTTGCGTGTCAACAATTAGCCAGAGGTTCGAAAGCATTGAGGAGACGAGGACATGGCGATTGAAAAGAAATCTCTGATTGGCAAGAAGACGACCCCACCCCCGGCACCCAAGAAAATGCAGAAGGCTAAGGCAAAGGTCGACACGGCCAAGCCTGAGGCAAGCAAGGTTGTGGCTGCTTTGAAGGTCTGGAACTACTAGCCGTCTACCAGAAATGCGTATGAATCACGTTGGCGAAGCTACGCGCCATCCGCTCAGCTACACTACGGCGTCGACCGAAGATCTTTGCCTGGCCGGTGATGCCCGGTTGCAGATTCGGCCGGCTTTGGCCGAGCGGAATGCGCGTGGTGTAGAACGTCGGTACAGCAATCCCTTTGTACTGCTGATCTTCGAGCATGCCGGGCGGCAGTGGCTTGGCCGAGCCTTCCAGGACCCCGAGCCGGCTGCGGATTTCCGAGAAATCCGACGGCAACTGTAGCGAGACGGGATCCCCAACCCGAATCCGATCCATCTCCGACACGGGCACGTACAATCTCGCCACTAGCTGTGACGGATCAATGATGGTCAGCAGCGTCTCACCTCCGTTCACGTCCCGTTGCAACAGATTTTCAGTGTTACTGGTAGTTACCAAACCGGCTACGGGCGCGCGCAAGTTGAGTTCCGCGCTTTCCTCCCGGGCAATTGCGCTGCTGTCATGCGCAGCCTGCTCTGCAGAAATAGCTGGCCCCAGATCTGCATGGTGCAGCTCTGCGGTGAAAAGCTGAGCCTGGGAGGAAAGGACCTTTTCCGTTGCCAGATCGCGATCGCCCGCTTCGTCCAGGCTCTGCAGCTTCGCTATCACCTGGCCGCTGCGAACCATGTCGCCCTCTTTCACATATACAGCCAGGATTTTGCCCGGCACGCCGGCGTGCACCTGGTGACTTTCCGCGGACTCAATGACGAAATACGCATCCAGGCGCTCGCGCAGGAAGGGAATGAAAAGAAGCGCCAGCACAACGGCGCAGGAGATCAGGCGCAGAGGGGTAAGGCGAAAGGCTCCCTCTTCCGCCTTGGTGCGATAAAAACCGAGGAGAAAATCCCGCAGGGAGCGCAGCCGGGACTGGAAAATGAGGAACGCCAGCACCGCCGCCGGTACCAAGGCCAGTTCGGCAAACCACCGGGACAAGACGTTGTAGCTGAAGCGCACAAACAGCCAAAGCAGCATGTAACTGTAGAGGCCCGAAGCAAGGGCGTAGAGCACGAACAATGGCACGCGCCGCCGGGAAACGACCGGCACATCGACTGGGAGCCGAAATATATAGCGCTGCACCCAACCGGTCAGGAACGAGGTCGAGCGCTCCTTGAGATCGGGGACACGCACCCATTCGGTAAAGAAGTAGTAGCCGTCGAGCTTGATGAGCGGGTTGAGATTGATCACCGCTACGGCGATCCCAGTAAGCAGGATCAGCTTGTAGCAGAAGTCATGAATCCACTCTCCCGGCGCGGTATTTGTCCAGATGAGGACAGCTACGGCGCATAGCATCATCTCGATCCATATGCCTGCAATGATCGTCGCCATCCGCTGCAGCCTGCTGGCAGAGACCCAGGACTCGGTGACGTCCACATAGAACGCGGGGGTCAGGTAAAGAAACATCAGACCCATGCTGTGGACTTCACCCCCGTAGTGCTTGCAAGTGAGTCCATGCGAGCTCTCGTGGATAAAGCCGATGACCAGGAGCATCCACCAGAACTGCACCAGATCGGAGACGCTCTTCTTGCCGAAGTCGTAGTAGACCGGGATGTCCGGTCCGATGACATTCCATTTGGTAATGAAGATCACGGCTTCGAACAGAAACAGCAGGACCGCGGCCAGGACCATCCACCGGTTGTAGACGTATTTTCCAATCTTCTGATCGAGCAGGGTCAGATAGCGGTCCGGGTCCCAGGCCGAGAACTGGATGTGGGCCACGTTGAAGGTGGAACCGCCGTGCGCGCGGCGGCTGCGCTGGGCGGCCAGCTTCTCGGTCATGGCAATGTTCTTTTCCTGTGGGTCCTTGTACCAGAAACCTCCCTCATCCATGTTTTCGGCAAAGGTTCGGGCTTCGTCCGCCTGGAGCGGGATGCCCGTTTCGGATTCGAAGGCAGCGGCTATTTGTTCGTAGGTACGGACACCGTCGAACAGGCGGGCTAATTGCCACTGTGTCGGTTTCAGACGCAGCAGATTGGCTGTGCTGCGCTGGTAAACAGCGATGATGGGCTCGCCGTCAGTGGTATCTTCGCGGATGATCAGATCGGGATCGACGCGAGGCGGCTTGTCGCGCGAAATCCGGTTGCGAGGAATTTCGGGAAGGGCCGCCTCGAGGGCCTCGCTCAGGTTCATTGCGGGCTCAACTTGATCTGCATTGACATGCCCGGCTTCAACAAGGGGGACGGCCTTTCCAGGCTGCCAATCACCTCGATACTGCCGCTTGCCGGGTCGACTACCGGGCTCACGCGGTAGACGTGCGCCGCCTGCTTTAGAAGCGGGTAGTCTGCGGTACTGAGCTCGAGCCTGGCGCCCAGGGGAAAGGAAGCCATGGCCGATTCGGGCACAGTGAAGATGACGCGCAGAGGAGCCTGCGCTGTGACCCAGAACAGGACATCGCCCTTCTTGACCGCCTGCGCCTCGTGCACCGAGCGACGGCCCACCACTCCATCGAACGGGGCGGTGATGCGGGCCTGGGCCAACTCAACATCAGCAGCGTTCAGCTCGGCCTGGGCTGCAACTTCGTCGGCCTTATAACGCGTGACCTGGCTGGTGGTTTCGGTAAGTTTGTATTGCACATGTTCCCAATCCTCGTCGTCGAGGATTTTCTCGGCCCGCATGGCATCGGCCCGCCGCAGATCTGCCTGGTTACTTTTTTGCTCTACCTCCCAGGTTTGCACCTGGGCGCGCAGGGAATCGAGCCTGGCAGCTTTTTCCGCGCGGGCCGCTTCGAGCTCACGGTCATCCAACAGGGCCAGCACTTCTCCGGTATGTACATGGTCGCCGATTTCCACCTTGACCGCGGTGACTCGGCCATCACGCGGGGCTACTACGTCGGCCTGTTGTTCCACTACCAACGGGCCTGTGGTGGTGAAGTTCTTTCCTTCGCTGGTTGCCATCGAAGGAGGCGGAACGGGCGGCTCCGCGGCAGGAGCAGCCGGCGATGAGGCGAGCACCTGCGAAGGCGCTGACGTGGTAGGAGCCTGATTACAGCCCGCGAGAAAGCATACGGTTCCGAGTGCGATGCAGTGTATGCGCGGCATCATTCTTACCAACCGATCCAATCCCACAGCTTCTCCCATAGCCATAAAGCGGGAGTGCGAAGTAGAACAAATCCCGCCGGCCGGTAACCGGCGAAAATCTTTGCTCGCCCATCCATGCCGGTACGCAATTGCGCGCTTTGATTGGGCAGCAGCACATGGGCGTAGAAGACGCGCCCGTTGGCGCCGGCCTGCGCTTCAGGACTGACGCTCAGCACCTGCCCATGAAGCGTCTGAGCGGGAAAACTGTCGAGCTTGATGGCTGCCGTCTGTCCTGCCTTGACTAGGTACGCGTCCTGCTGATCGACGGCAATGTTGATTCTGGCGCTGCTCAAATCCAGGACCTGGGCGAAGCCGGCGCCGGCGTCCAGGTGCTCGCCCACGGCGTTCTGCAGATCGGGCGTCATCACCACGCCGTCAATGGGGGAGCGCAGCTCGGCGTTGGCGATACGTAACCGTGTCCGGTCCATTTCTGCGCGCAGAAAGTCAGCCTGGGTGCGGTCTTCCCCGGCCTGCGCGGAATGCCTGGCCAAATCGCCCTGCATGGCCAGCATAGCGGCATTGTATCTGGCTTCCGCCGCGGCCAGCTGATTGCGCCAGGACCAGTCGTCCATGGTTCCCAAAATGTCACCCCGGCGCACATGCTGGCCTTCGCGGGCATACACATGGGCGATTGTGCCCTCGACCGGGGCGGCGAGGGTGGCCACAGATTGCGGAGCCACCACCGCGGCGCCGCTGATGCGCAGCGGCAGGGGGCAGAAAATCAGCAACAGGATCGCGGCCGCGATTCCACCGAGAATCATTCCCTGTCGCTTCCGATCGCTACGCAGAAATGCCTGCTTGCGCTGTACGAGTGGCTCGAGCAGGCCGATCAGCGGTACTTCGCGATACAAGAGGGCATTGCGGATGGCCACCGTCGTCTGCCCCGCCAGCACCTTGATCATCTCGATGTGCGCCTGGTCGAGGAAGTCCGGATCACTGCTCTCATATAGCAGCAGGCCCACGCGGCCCTGGTCGTCGGAGAGCGGCAGGGCATACAAGGCCCGGTAGCCGCTGGCTTCGAAGTGCTTACCAATTGCCGCGCGCACCCTGGGGTCCTCGGTTTCCGGCTCTTCTTCATGCTGGCGGACCAAGAGCTGCCGGTCGTAGGTGGAGATCCACTGCAGCAAACTCCGCAATTGCTCTACCTGCAGGTCGCCGGCGGGAATATTGGCCATGCCCGAGATTGCCTTCAACTGCAGCCGGCCGCGATTGTCGAGCGCAATCGAACAGCGTTCAAAAGGCAGCACCGCTTGCGGGCCATTGACGATGATCTGCAGCAGGCGGTCGAGACGCAGGGTTGACGTGATTTCGGAGCTTACCTGCACCAAGGCCTGCAGAATTTCGAGCTTTCGCTCGGCGTACATCAGGCTGGCGTTCTTCAGAGCGCTCGAAACGGTCTCCGACATGCTGTTCATGAAGAACAGGTCATCCTCGGTAAAGGCAGCGCCCCCTGCCTTGTTGACGGCCTCGAGGACCCCCAATTCGCTGTCCCCGCCACCCTCCGGAGCATGTTCGATCAGCGGCACCAGCAATGCATTGGTGATCGGTTGGCCATCTCCGGCACGCTCATTACGGGTTGCCAGTCTTGGATCGTCCGGCTCGTTGATCAGGAGCGGAACACCTTCTTCCGCCATATCCGCGACGTACCCCTGACCCGCTTCCTCAATGGTTCCCACTTCCGCGGTTGAGTCCTCGCCCCACGAGGAGACCATACGCAGCCGGCCGCCATCGAACATCCACAGGTGGATCGCCTGGCAAGGGAGCATGGCGGCTACTTTCACCGGGATCAGCTCCAGTAAGGGCTCGAAATCCAGAGTTTCGTTGAGGGATTTTTCCAGGTCGTAGAGCTGGGTCAGGCGGTGAATCGAATCGAGCAGGTTCTGCCGCTGCTCCTCATACTGCTCGGCCGCGCCCAACGCCGTGGCTGCCAGCTCGGCCAGGCCCTCCATGGATTGCAGTGTGGCCTCGGTCAGCGGATCGCTGAAACTGACGACTTCGAAGGCGCCCACCAGCTGTTGCTCTCGGAGCAAAGGCAGATAGCCGATCGAACGGATGGTGCGCAGGACGTGGAGGTGGGCATAATCTTCCCGGGCCAGCTGGTTGGCGGCATAGCTAACCGGAACCGCCGACTGCAGAAGCGGCGCGAATAACAGGGAAGCGGCGGGAATGGCCGGGTCGGCGACCGAGATCTCCTCCGAGACACCCAGCACGGCCCAGAAAGCGGCATCCTCGACTGTGCGCAGGCTGTAGAGCGCGCAGGCGCTGCCGGGCAGGGCCTGGCGCAGGGCATTGGCCAGTAATGCGGCGCGGGCGGCCACTTCGGGCGACCCCAGCAGTGCCTGGGCTAGCTCCGCGTAGTATTGACTGCTCAGCCGGGCGCAGGTTTGAATGTTCATTGCATGCTTGACGCTTGGGGGAGGACAGGTTGATTGTTTAATCTGGTCGGAGACTAGCAAGCAGCCTTTAGGGTGTAAAGGAAAATTCTCGTCCAGGAGAGTAAGGCGTGGATCTCGATATTCGCCAGAGCGGCAGCATTTGTTCCCTCAAGCTGAAAGGCCCGCTCAAGTACGGAGAAGGCGTCAAGCAGCTGGATGAGGCGGTCGAGGGCGCTCTCAACAGCGGACACATCCACCTTTTGCTGGATCTTTCCGCCATGCCCTACATCGACTCCAGCGGAATCGGGGCCATCGTCGATGCCTTGCGGCAAGCCAAGAAGCTAGGCGGGGACGCCAAGCTGGTCAGCCCGTCTCCTTTCGCCGCCAAGACCTTCAAGATGGTAGGCATCCTGAGCCTCTTCAAGGTGTATGACAGCGAAGCAGCCGCCATGGAGGCGTGCCCGGCCTGAAGAGGGTGGGAGGGCTATCAACCGGGAGAGATTGCTTCCGTTTCGCTGCCGTCAGAGAAGGGACGGTTACTACGTCTATGTGTGGAATGCGCTATTTTACGTTGCCGTTCAATCCTGCCGGGAAAAACCCGCCCATCCCTGATCCGCCGGCGTAGACAATAGCCAGGACCTCACTTGCCGATCTCGAAAACACCATGGAACCTGCTGTGCCAGTTGATCCGGCGGCGTTGATGGACCCTGTGGTTGTGGCGTTTACAAGCGTGGACGCGGTCATCCCGGAGGAGCTATTCAGCATCACGGTTTGTGTTCCCAGCCCAATGTCGTCACCCTGGAGCCGCGTAGAAGAAATCGAACTCGATCCGTCAACGGTAGCCCTAAGCTTGGAGATCGCGCTTGCAACTGCGCTCGCCGTCCCAGCCGGGCCCAGCGTTGTCGCAGACTGATCGAGTCCGTATATCACGGTGCGAACCAAACCCGCGTGATACGCTTCGACTCCCTGAATCCCGGCGGCCGCATCCAGATTGGTGGTAGAGGTGAGCAGTGGTGCGGCTCCGGTGTAGGCGGTAACCCCGACGTCTTCGAAAATGTAAGAACCAAGCAGGAAGTTAATATCGTTTGCAAACGGATCGAACGAGCTCAGGCCAAGTCCGAGCAGGCCCGCCAATCCATTAAAACTGTTGACAAGGTCAATTGCCGGTTGCGCAACCGCGGAGGTTCCCAGTGCGCCACGCAGGAAACTAACATGGTTACGCTCTTCCTGAGCAATCTCCATCGCGTAACTCTGAACCAGGCTATTGGCGAAAGGAACTTTACATGCAGCAGGGCCGGCGCCTTTTACGGTCACTGTACCCTGGGTGCCGGTTCCTGTGAGACTGATTCCCATTTGATCAATTGTTTGCCCCGAGGCGGCCAGAGTGTAAAAGTTGGCTTCCAGGTATTCGAGGTTCAGAGCAAAATTCAGATAATCCGTGTCCGTCAGCGTCGTAGTTTGTGCTTTGGCTACGGAGGAAATCGCGAATCCTGCCAATGCGGCACCACCCAGGGCCAACATGCGCCTGCGGCCGCTCGCGATCACTTCATCCAACTGCTGTGTGTCAAGGTTCGCCATAAAGCCTCCGTTAGCTGGTTGTGACGCTGATGTTGCCGTTCATGCCCGAAGGGAAAAACGTTCCACCCTTCACACCCGCCCCGTTACCCGTGCCGTACACGATGTGCAGAACCTGATCGGTGGTACGCTCAAAACCTATCGAATTGGTGGGGTCGGCGGCGACGATGCCGGTGGCGCTGAGAGTGGTTTCGTTCCCCCCGCCAAGCATCGATCTCACGTTTTCGACGGCATTCGCGGTTGAGATGAGGGCGGATCCCGCCAACACAATCTGCGAACGAATGGAAGCAGCGTGGTAGGCTTCGACCGCGTGGATCTCTGCCGCTGCCGTAAGGTTGGTCTTATTGGTGAGCAACTTGGCCGCCCCATGATAGGCAGTCACGCCAACATCCTCGAAAATGAAGGCGCCGATGAGAAAGTTTGAATAACTGGAGAAGGGATTGAAGCTACTCCCGAGGCCGGCCGCCGACGCGAGGGCATTGAAGCTGTTCATCAGTTCGATGGCTGGAGCGGGCACCGCCGAGGAACTGAGCGCACTGCGAAGAAAGCGAACGTGGTCCAGCTCATTCTGAGCAATTTCGTAGATGTATTCCGACTGCACCATTGTCAGGCCGGGTACCTGGGTTCCTCCGCTAGTCTTGCTCGTGGCGTTTCCGGTGTCTGCTGAGCCGAGGCCACTTCCTGTCGCCGCACGCAAATAGAATTCAGCTTCCAGATATTCCAGGTTTAGCGCGTAGTTGAGGTAGTCGCCATCCGACAAGGTGGGTGATGTGGGAGACGTTGGTGAGGTGCCGCTGGAAGCCGGTGAGCTGCCACCACAGCCCAGAATGAGTGCTCCGGCAGCCGTGCCGGCGCCAGCGACAAAATTTCGCCGCGAAAGTTTCCTGCCGATCCATTGCATAGTCCCAGGTTTCACGCGCAAACTCCGATCACGGAGAGTCGGCGATTCTTGCTCTTGCCGCCGTCGTTCATAAGACATACGTGGCCACGCGTGAAGTGGATTTGCGGATTGGGGCGTTTGTTCCCGCATGAACAAACCTGGGTAATCTTTGCGGCCAACAAAAGCGGCTCGAAGTTCAAAGAAAATCACGGGGGGCTTGAATCCAGTGTTGCGCATGAACGCGTTCTCTGATCGCAGCAATATCGCTGACTTCGATGAAGGAAAGACATGATGATCAAAATAAGCAGATTCGTTCTTGCAGCCACCCTGCTGTGCGCGTTGCCTGGCTTGCATGCGCAGAATGATCCAATGGTGGGCGGCGCTGCCATGTACCCGACAAAGAACATCGTCGAGAACGCAGTGAACTCGAAGGACCACACAACCCTGGTAGCAGCGGTTAAGGCTGCCGGGCTCGTGGACACACTTGAGGGCCCGGGCCCGTTCACCGTGTTTGCGCCTACGAACGAAGCCTTTGACAAACTGCCCGCGGGCACCGTCGATACGCTCCTGAAGCCGGAGAACAAGGATCAGCTTACGAAGGTGCTGACCTATCATGTAGTCCCCGGAAGGCTCACAGAAAAAGATCTCAAGAAGCAGATCAAGATGGGTGGAGGTAAAGCGACGTTAAAAACGGTACAGGGCGATCCGCTGACTGCCACCTGGAGAGGCGGCAAGATCGTGCTGACGGACGAAAAAGGAGGCATGGCAACTGTTACGATTGCAGATGTTATCCAGTCGAACGGCGTTATCCAGGTAATCGACACTGTACTCATGCCAAACTAGGATTTTTCTGCGAGGGCGATTCTTCGCGGAATTGCCCTTTAAAATTTTGAATGGGCCGGGTCTTTTTGTCTGTCCTGATACTCTAACTTGCCTGCAGGCGGGAGAGTCAGTGCTCCTAATGAACAAATTCCTTGGGGATCAGTAAACAGCAGGTCCCTCCGCTTCGCTTCCGCGGCTTGCTCCACGGCTTGCCGGGACAGGCGGGACAGGCGGGACAGGCGTCTTAGCTTCGGTCCCGGGAAACACCGGGTTCGTCCCAGGACAGTTGCCTTGAATCATTCGCATGGGCACGATGGTGTCTATGAAAGTTTCCATCATTCTCTTGCTCTTTGTTGCGAGTACGCTGGCGGCCCAGGAATCCGATTGGCCGAACTATGGCAACGATCCGGGCGGTATGCGCTATTCCACGCTTGCCCAGATCAATCGGTCGAATGTGGCGAGCCTGAAAGTCGCCTGGACGTTCCATACCGGCGATATTTCCGATGGCAAAGAAGGCAGGAGACGTAGCGGCCTGGAAACGACGCCTCTCATGATCGACGGGACACTGTATCTGACTACGGGATTCAACCGTGTCATCGCCCTTGATCCGGTAACCGGAAAACAAAAGTGGGCATATGATCCGCACGTCGACCTCACATGGCAGTCCGGCGATGGGCTAATCAATCGCGGCGTTGCCACATGGATCGATCCTAAGCGCTCCGCTCAGAGTCCCTGCCATCGGCGCATTTTCGAAGCCACCATTGACGCTCATCTCATCGCGCTCGATGCCACAACCGGCTCGCCCTGCGCTGATTTTGGTAAAGAGGGCCAGGTGAGCCTGTGCGATGTTCCTGGATTCCGCTCCGGGTGGTACCACATGACGTCTCCTCCTGCAGTGGTGGACGATCTCGTCATCGTCGGCTCCGCCATTGATGACAACGCGCGCGCCTTGATGCCCAGCGGAGTCGTGCGGGCCTTCGATGCACGCACTGGTGCTTTGCGCTGGAGCTGGGATCCGATTCCCCCCAATTCTGCTTCCGCCAAAAACTGGACCACTGGAGCTGCCAACGCCTGGTCGATCATGGCCGTCGACCAGAATCGCGACCTGGTCTTCGTTCCGACGGGAAGCGCCAGCCCGGATTACTATGGCGGGCTGCGTCCGGGCGATGACAAGTGGGCGAACTCGGTCGTTGCTCTCCATGCCAAGACAGGAGAAATGGACTGGGGATTTCAGCTGGTCCATCACGATCTCTGGGATTACGACTCCGCAGCACCTCCCTTGCTGGCAACCTTGCCTCATGACGGCAAGCAGGTGCCTGTGGTCATTCAGGGCAACAAAACCGGATTTCTTTATGTGCTCAACCGGGACACGGGAAAACCTGTTTTTCCGGTCGAAGAACGCCCTGTACCCCAGAGCGATGTTCCTGGAGAAGTGACGTCTCCGACACAACCATTCCCGGCTGCTCCACCTGCTCTGGCGCCGCAGCACATCTCTCCAGCGGATGCGTGGGGCGCCACAGCGCAGGACCGCGAAGCCTGCCGCGCGCAGATGAGCGGATTGCGCAACGAAGGCGTTTTTACTCCGCCCAGCGTGAAAGGGTCTCTCATTATTCCGGGCAACATCGGGGGAATGACGTGGAGCGGATACTCCTTCGATCCGGCAAGAAATCTTCTGTTTACGAACACCAACAATTTCCCGGCCAAAGTACGCGTGATTCCCCGGGCCCAGTTTGACGATGCCCGAAAGGCCAACGATGGCCAATATACGGCGCAGGAAGGCGCGCCCTATGGGATGTACCGCCAATGGCTGATTTCGTCGAACAAGCTGCCCTGTGTTCCACCGCCCTGGGGCATGCTCACGGCTGTGGACATGACCGACGGCAAAATTCGCTGGCAGGTTCCTCTGGGCAGGTTTAATCCGGAGGCGCCCCCTGGAACAATCAGTCTCGGAGGCTCCATCGCAACCGCGGGTGGACTGGTGTTCCTCGCCGGCACATTCGACCCGTTTATTCGTGCTTTTGATGCGGATTCGGGAAAAGAACTGTGGAAGGCACAGTTACCGGCCAGCGGCCATGCGACGCCAATGACGTATCGGTTCCATGGCAAGCAGTATGTGGTGATTGCCGCGAGCGGTCATGCTCAATTTACAGAAGAACCTCAGAGCGATGCCATTGTGGCCTACGCTTTGCCTTGAATAGACTTTCTGCTCGTAAAATACGGGACTAAGGATGGCAGTCGGTACTATTTGAATTGACTTCTCCCAGCCTCAGGTTGAACACCAGGACCGAAGGCTGGGACACCTGGTGTATCGGTCCATGAAGCGCATTCGCCTCTACGTCTTTCTTTATTTCACGGCATTGGCTTTTCTGGAGGTGTTCTACCACTCCCTGGACCGGCTTGCTCGCGGATATTCAGGAGACTGGACCGTAATATCCATTGAGCAGGGCACTGGAACTTATGGGGTCCTGGTGCTGCTGCCGCTGATTTTATGGAGCGCCAGGCGGCGTCCCTTGCGGTTCTCCTTTCCCAGTATTTGCTGGCACCTTGCTACCCTGGTGGTCTTTTCAACACTGCACACGCTCTGGAACTGGGGAATGCGTGTACTGATTTTCCGGATACTCGGCATGGGGCACTACGACTACGGCATCATGCGTATCCGCTTCTTCATGGAGTTCCCCATCGATGTATTCCTCTATTCGATCTGTCTCGGGGCCTACATGGTCTATCAGGACTGGCTGCGCTCCCGTGAAATCGAACAGCAACTGGCCGCTGCGCGACTGGAAAACCTGAGCCGTCAGCTTCAGCCGCATTTTCTGTTCAATGCACTGAATGCGGTTTCCGCGGTTATGTATGAGAATGTTGCCCGAGCGGACCACATGCTGGCGCTTATCTGTGATTTTCTTCGCGCCACTCTGCGTCTTCCTGAAGCGCCTATGATTCCCGTCTCCTCGGAGCTGGATTTTGTGCGCCGTTATCTGGACGTGATGCAGGCCCGGCTTGAGTCCCGTCTGAACTTTGCTATCTCCTGCGATCCGCAGGCAGAGAGCACCCGTGTCCCCGCACTGCTCTTGCAGCCGCTGGTAGAAAATGCCGTTGAGCACGGCAAAGATCCCTCCGGCAAGCTGAACATCGACATCGCGATTCAGAAGAGGAACGGCCATATACAAATCTCGATCCGCGACCATGGACGAGGCCCGGAGCGCAGCAACGGCGGCCATGGCCTCGCCAACACGCGGCAGCGTCTGGCGACCGCCTATCGCAGCGAAGCGAGTTTCCGCCTGGAGCATCATCCGCAGGGTGGCGCAGTTGCGGAAATAAAGATACCGGTATGATGCGGGTCTTTCTGGTGGAGGATGAGCCTCCGGCGCTGCGCAAGCTGGAGCGCATGGTAGCGGCGCACGCCGATCTTGCTATTTGTGGAACGGCATCGACGTATCAGGATGCCGTCCCGGACATTCTAGAAACCAGGCCCGACCTGCTGATCCTGGATATTCATCTGCCCGATGGAACCGGCTTTGAAATCCTGCAGACTCTCAACGATCCGGGGAGTTTCCAGGTCATTTTCCTGACCGCTTACGATGAGTTCGCTCTTGCGGCATTTGATGCCGCAGCGCTGGACTATCTGGTCAAGCCGGTCACGCAGGAACGATTTGCACAGGCCGTGCAGCGGGCGCGGCAGCGATTCTCAGAACCCGCATCCCACCCGGCGCCCAGATATACCAGGCGTTTTCTGGTGGAGCGGCTAAAGGCGCTTTGCCTGGTGCCGGTGGAAACCATTGATTGGATCGCCGCGGAACGTAACTATGCTCTCCTCTATGGCTCTATGGGCGAGTTCGCTTTGCGGACAACGATGGACTCCCTGGAGCAAAAGCTTGACCCGGAGCAGTTTGTTCGCGTAAGCCGCAGCGCCATCGTGCGCATCGACGCCATTCGCGAGGTGCGCGATCAGACGCTGGTCCTGCGCTCCGGTGCGGAAGTGGATTGTTCGCGGAAATACTGGGCAGTGGCTCTTGCTCGTCTGCAATGATTTTTGGGGGCTGGAGTGGGGTCGTTTCTCTGGAGGTAGAGAAGGAGCGGGCCTCGGGCTAAAAGCCGGCGTCTCTGGATTTTGTGACCAATGGCCTGAAGGCAGTCCCATTCAATTCCCTCCCGCAGGGAGCGAGTTTTAGATCTCGCGTATCTTAAGGCGGCGGACGAGCGCAAGCACTTCTTCTCTGCGCGGGGACACACCCAGCGGCTCACTTTGGAGTACGGAAAGCGGAGGGTCCGGTAACCGTTGCCCAAACAGCATCAGGCATCGCGCGGCATCATTTCGGCGTGAGCCATAAGCAATGCCCTGGGCGCGGGGCCGTTGGCGGTAGGCTGCTTCTGCCCATGGCCGCGTTTCCGCATAACAGGCCGGAAGGCTGTCGATCAATTGCGCGCGTGCGAGGCCGAGCGCCGGAAGATAAGGGTTGTGAAAGCTCACGCAATCAAGGGAATCGGAAAGCTGAACTTGGGCCAGGTGATAGTACTGAAGCTCGGAGACCTCGAAGTGACCCGGTGGCGAGAGCGGAATCTCGTGGAGGACAGATTCCATGTAGGCGCCTTCGGCAGTGCTCGCCGCATAGTAGGTGTGGACAGAGGAACCCGTCTTCGTAGAGATGGGCGCGAAGCGCGTGTCACCCCATCCCCTGGAAAAAGTGCCTGCTTGGGTCGCGTAGTTCCTGGTGGAATAGACGTGAAACCAGATCGGGACCTCCGTTCTCCTCACAGGCACGAGTGTGAAATTTTCAGACGGTCCCGGCTTCGGAATCCCACAGCTCACGCAACGTAGGTCCCTTTGCGCTTCGCGAGCGCCTTCATGAGATCGTCATGACGGTCGAGGGCATCCTTTGGGGCTACCGGCGTAACGCCTTTGCCCTTTGGCCCTGCTTCCGCGATCCAGCTATTGGGATAGTGGAACCACGAGGCGATCTTCCAGCTGTCAGCTACCGTGCCGAACGCCGCGAGGAGTTCACGGATTACCGGCAACGGCTGATACGCCGCATCGAATTCATAGCGCGGAAAATACTCCTTGCCGCCAAAGCTGACGCTGAAAATTCTCCCCCTCCGCTTCCAGTCACTCGCTGGGAGCGATTTGTTCGATGGGGGCTCCGGCTGTAACCGGTTCAGCATCTCCGCCGTCAGCCATTCGTCTTCATCGAAGATTTCTCGAATGGTCCGCAGCCGATGCAACCGCTCCTCCACCAGCCCCACCTCGGGTTTGATCAAGCCTGTCAGGAGTCCGGCCAGTTCGTCGGCTTGCTGGACGACAGCCATTTCTCCGGAACCCACCATCAGCCTCATAGCTTGCTCGATCCCGCGACGCAATGAGGGAAGTAGAGCTGGGTCGGTGCCCTCAGGGAGGGCTACATCCAATACAAGGGCTTGAGCCGAGGTCTTTGCTGTTTGAGGTCCTCGTGGCATAAGGAATAGTTCCTGCCAATATTGCTTTTAGCATCTCAATAATCGGCAAAATCAGCAAGCGCTCTGTTGGGACCGCACGAAAAAGGCGGCAGGCGCAGGGTCCGTTACCGAACGATCAGTCGATCCCCGAACACGTCCACGCATTGGACGGTGAGGGCCGCGGTTGGCGCCCTACTTCAGGCTGCGGCGGACCATGTCCAGCGCCTGCTGGCTGGTCCAGGAGCGGATGTGGTCGCGGTCGCCTCCAAAGCGGCGCTCCACTACGTCAGTCTGTTTACCGTCAGTCACAGCTACATATACCAGGCCGACAGGCTTTTCTTCCGAACCGCCTCCAGGGCCGGCAATGCCGGTGACTCCCAATCCCAATGTCGCCGAGGTCATGCGGCGGATGCCTTCTGCCAGCGCCGCGGCGACTTCCTTGCTCACCGCGCCGTTGGCTTCAATCAAGGCCGGCGGAACACCGGCGAAGAGGGTCTTGAGCTGATCGCTGTAGACGACCGCTCCGCCGAGAAAGGAGCGTGAGCTGCCGCTGATGCTGGTGAGTCGCTGGGCCACGAGTCCGCCGGTGCAACTCTCCGCCACCGCCAGCGTCGCTCCGCGCAGGCCAAGATAATAGAGCACAATCTGCTCCAGCGACTCGGCCTGCGAGGAGTAAATGTACTCCTCGAGCTCCTCTTCAATTTTTCCAGCCAGCTCGTCCACACGCGCCTGCGCCGTTTCCGGATCCCCCTTGGAGCAGATGAGGTGCAGCGTGATGTCGCCGGTGTGCGCGAGGATGGTGGTGTCGACATCCTTGTATTTGGTGTAGATGGGTGCGATGCGCGAATCAGCCTGCGATTCGCCGATCATGGCCAGTTTCAGGGTGCGCATGGCGATGGTGCGCCTGGGCACCACACCGCGCAGGCGGTCCATGCACTGCGCGTCGAACATGGCCTTTACTTCATTGGGCGGCCCAGGAAGCAGGATGACCAGCTTGCGATGCTGGCCGTGTACCGTGTCGAGCCATTGTCCGGGCGCGGTGCCGCGGGGATTTTCCAGAACGACAGATCCGTCCAGCACATCCGCCTGGCGGGCATTGTTGTCGGTCATCTGGATACGCCGGGCGGCGAAGCGAGCGTAGAGCGCGCCCACGATCTCCGGGTTGCGGCGCAAGCGAATGCCGAGCGCTTCCGCCACTGCCTGGCGGGTCAGATCATCTTCCGTGGGGCCGAGGCCGCCCATAGTGATCACGATGTCGGCGCGGCCCAGCGCAATCCGGATGGCATCGGTGAGATGGGCGAGCCGGTCGCCCACAATGGTCTTGAAAATTACATTCACGCCCAATTGCAACAGGCGTTCGGTTAAGAAGAGTGAGTTTGTGTCGATGCGGTATGGAGTGAGCAGTTCAGAACCAACAGCAATAATTTCACAATTCATCCGTACTTTTAGTCCTCTAGTACAAGCGCACGCCCTCGATGCCTAACGCTACATCATAGACGGCTCCATTGGCTGCCAGGATCGCATTGCCGCCGGGTACGAAGGCGAGACCAACGATACCAGAACCGGCGAGTATGACGGATGCTTCTCCGCCCGGCGTGATGCAGGTGATGCCGCGAGTGCCACGGTAGGAAGCGGAGACATAAACGTTGCCAGCCACATCGAAGGCGAGCCCCTGTGGCCGTCCGAGGCCGCGATAGTGGACGCGCACCACGCCGGATTGATCGATGGCATAGATCGAATCGTAGCTGGAGGTGCTCGGTGCGGTCACATACAGCGTTCCATCGAGGCCAAAGGCGAGATGGTAGGCGGCGATACTGGGTTCCAGCGTGGCAAATACGAAGATCTGCCGATCCTGGGCAATCTTGAAGATGGTTCCGCTGCGGTCGCCGACGTAGAGATTGCCGGCGGCGTCAAAGGCGATCCCGGTGGCGATACCCATACCCTCGGCGTAGACCGATGCCGCACCTTGCGGGGACACGCGGTGCACGGTCCCGTCGAGACGCGACGATACGTAAAGGTACCCCTGCGCGTCGAGAGCGAGGCCGGTGGCGTTGGTGATGTCGCTCACGAATGGCTGCATTTCTCCCGTAGGGCTGATGCGGTAGACGGAGACGGCGGTCTTTTGCCCGCGGGGACCGGAATCGGTGGAATAGATATTGCCGTTCGCATCCACCGCCGGATTGCTGACAGGATGAAGATTCCCGGTGATCAGCCGGGCAATCTTGAGGCGGATGGAATTGCTCGATTGTCCGTTTTGGCGAATCTCCAGCCGTCCACTCTGGACATCCTCGGGCACTCGAACAATCATGCGGTTGGAGCGGCTGAGCAGAACCGGGGCCACAATCCCGTCGAGTACGGCAATCGGCAGGCGCGCGCGCTGGGCTCCCAGGTGCGTGCCGCGAAGCTCAATTTCGCCACCGGGAAGGGCGGCATCGGGCATAGCGGCGTCGATCCTGGGCGAGGTCGAATTCGAGGGCTCCTTGGAGAATCGCATGGTTTTTGGTTCCTAAAGGCTCTGGTTCAGTCCATTCGATGCACTTGGGGGAGCTAGCCGATCCAGTGCTGCAGTGCCAGCATCAAGAGCAAAGCATACACGCCGGCGGCAACATCATCGAACATGATTCCGCGGCCTGCGGGCAAGCGCTCTAACTGCCTCGCGGGCCATGGTTTCACGATGTCGAATAGACGGAAGAACAAGAAGCCGGCCAGCAGATGACTCAAGTTTACTCGCGAATAGAGCAGCGCGATCCATTGTCCGGCAACCTCATCGATGACCACGTGACCGGGATCCTCACGGCCACTTTCCCGTTCCACTATGGTAGCGGCCGGGATTCCGATAGCGATTGCCGCCAGGGCTGCTGCCGCAGTAAGTGCGGACAGCGGTATATGACCGACGTTCAGCACTTTACCAGCGGCAAACCAGAGGAGCGCAGCTGCGGCAGAGCCCCAGGAGCCGGGGCCGGGGCGGAGCAGGCCGGTACCGAAGAAGGTTCCTACCGCCCACGCCCAGAAGGTCCTTTTGGCCGCAACGGGATCACTCATCGCCAGACGAGCGAGGCCGCATCCCCTCGATTTCTTCCAGCAATTCGGGATCGAGCACAGGTGACGAGATCCTATAGTCTCCGCTGGCCCATTTCCCCAGATCCAGGGTCTTGCAGTGCTCACTGCAGAAGGGGAAATCCGCATCCTTGATGGTGACAATCTTCCTGCACGTGGGGCAGCGCAGGGTCTTCATTTTGCCCATGACAACTTCTTTCCCTTAAGAGACGATCCGGCCCACCAGGTCGTAATCCTGTGACTCAGTCATCTCACATTGGTAGAACCGGCCGGGAGTGAGTTCCTCGAACGGGCCGAAGTCGTTGATGTAGACCTTGCCGTCGATTTCCGGGGCCTGATACTGGGTGCGGCCCTCCCACAGAAGAGAGGTTTCCTCGGAAGGACCTTCGACCAGCAACTCGAAACGGCGGCCGACCTGAGTCGCGCGGGCCCTTCTGCTAATCGATTGCTGCAGGCGCATGAGGGAGCGGCGCCGGGATTCGATGGTGCGCTCCGGAACCTTGTCGCCCAGATGGAAGGCGCCGGAGCCTTCTTCGTCGGAGTAGCTGAACACACCCAACCAGTCGAATTGGGCGGAGCGCACAAAGTCGCTCAGCACGGCGAAATCTTCGTCCGTTTCGCCCGGAAAGCCGGTAATGAACGTAGTCCGAATCGCCACACCGGGGACGGCAGCCCTTACACGCTCAATGGTCTTGAGAAAGATGTCGGCGTTGCCTCCACGGCGCATGTTCTTGAGGACGGCGGCTGAAGCATGCTGCAAGGGCATGTCGAGGTATTTGCAAATCGTGTCGTGGCGGCCGATGGTGTCCAGCAGCTTCCCAGTGACTTTGTTGGGATAGGCATACAGGAAACGTAGCCACTTCAAATCGGGGATACGGGCCAGGCTGTCCAGCAGTTGCGCCAGCCCGTCTTTCATGCCGAGGTCTTCTCCGTAGCAGGTCGTATCTTGCCCGATCAGGGTGAGCTCGCGCACTCCCTGGGAAATCAGTCGCTCCGCCTCTGCAACGACGGACTCAAATCGCCGGGAGCGGAACTTGCCACGGAGGTTTGGGATGACGCAGAAGCTACACGGGTGGTCGCATCCCTCGGCGATCTTGATGTAGGCGGAGGAGTTACGTGTTGCCAGTAAGCGTGGCGTGGTGTGGTCGTACAAATACTGCGGCAGGCCGGCGTGCGCGCCTTCCCACTGTTCCCTGGCGAAGCGGCCCTGCGATTCACGCAGATCGCCTTCGGCACGGGAAGGGGTGCTGGGCAAAATGGAGAAAAGCTGCGGAGCGTCTGCTATCGCGGCTGGTTGGCCCAGGCCGGCCGCAGCCAGGATAGCGTCCAGCTCTCCGGTGCCTACCACCGCATCGACTTCCGGCATGTTTTTGCGAATCTCGTCGCGGTAGCGTTCGACCAGGCATCCGGCGACGATTAGCCTGCTTGCTTTGCCGGACACTTTGTGTTGCGCCATCTGGAGAATGGTGTCGATGGACTCCTGCCTGGCTTTGTCGATGAAAGAACAGGTGTTTACGACCAGGATGTCGGCGGTTTCGGGACGATTGGTGAGCTCAGCTCCTGCCTGGTCCAGCAAGCCCATCATCACTTCGCTATCAACCAGATTTTTGGGGCAGCCAAGGCTCACGAAACCGATGCGCGGCCGCGGCTCGAGAACCGCGCCAGCAACCCCTTCGGGAAACGATTTTGTCTGCTCCGGCACTTATCTATTTTAGAGCAATCATCGAGTTAGCGCGGTCACCGTTACTCGAACGGAACACTTGCTCCCGGCAACGAAACAACCCCGGGGTATCCTGGGACGTCTATTCAGTAACAGCTACAAAAAGCAGGAAAGGAGGGCGCACGTGCAAGTTCCGATGATGACCCGTATAGAACGCGCGTATCACGAAACAAGCGAGCCCATCAAATGCGCCCCGGTTTCCAGGCCCACCGAGGCGGAGAAGCACACTAAAGAGATGATGCGCTACATGCTGGTGGTGATCGCTTTTCTCGCGGTGCTGCTGTTGATTGCGATTGCGCTTTACTACACACAGGGGAATTCCGTGACGGTGAAGCGCGTGCGGCTGCACCAGCCGCTGGTTTCGCTGGTTCATTTGGGCTAGGCCATAGCGGGCTACTGGGGAGTGATGATCCCCCCTGCAAGATGCCGTGCGGGCAAGGCCATCCCTCGGTGGTCCCGTTCGGGTTCTTTCGCCGTGGTTTTCGACCGCTGCGGAAGAGCGAGGTGCATCGCGTCTGCGATCACGTCCGCGTACTTGAGGCCGGAGCCTGTATTGAAAATGACGACCCGGTCTTCGGGCGAGAGTTCTCCCTTAGCCAACAGATGGTCGTACGCCGCGGTGGCGGCGGCTCCCTCCGGCGACAGGAAGAGCCCCTCGTGCTGGGCCCAGTCGAGCAGGGAAGCCAGGATCTGCTGGTCACCCAGGTCCAGCACCAAGCCGCCGGATTGGCGGACAATATCGAGGATGAGCCAATCTCCGTAAGGTTTTGGGACACGCAGGCCCGATGCAAACGTAGCTGCGTGTTCCCATGCGCGCGAGACGGTTTGGCGCTCGCGGAAGGCCCTGGCGACCGGCGCACAGCCTGAGGCTTGAACGGCAATCATCCTCGGCCGCTTCCCGCTGACCCAACCAAGGGCCTCCATTTCCTCGAAGGCCTTCCACATCCCTATCAGGCCTACGCCCCCGCCGGTGGGATAAAAGACCGCATCCGGATACTGCCATCCTGACTGCTCGACCAGCTCATAACCCATGGTCTTTTTGCCTTCCACCCGGAAGGACTCCTTCAGGCTGGAGATGTCAAACCAGCCCTCAGCGTCTTTGCGTTCGGCCACGATGCGAGCGCAGTCGGAAATCAGACCGTCCACCAGGGTCACGTTACTTCCGTAAACGACGGATTCAAGATAATTGGCCACCGGAACATCGCGGGGCATGAAGATGTGCGACTCTATTCCCGCGGCGGCTGCGTAGGCGGCCAGAGCTCCGGCGGCGTTGCCTGCGGAGGGCACGGCAAGTTTTTTCAGGCCATAGTGGCGCGCCATGGAGACCGCCAGGGACAACCCCCGGGCCTTGAAGGTGCCGGTGGGGTTGGCCGCTTCCTCCTTTAAATACAGGTTGGGGTACCGTTGGCTGCGAAGCATGGGGGTGAAGCCCTCGCCAAGCGTGACCGGTTCCACGTCAGGCAGCACACTGGCGTAACGCCACATACCCAGGGAGGTATTGGCGGCCGCGGCTCTCCGGGCGATTTCCTCGCGTTTAGCCGACGACCGGAGTGCAGCCATGTCATATCGGACAAACAAAATGCCAGCGCATTGAGGGCAAACGGTTTGCGGACCGGCCGCAGAAATCCGGGTGGAGCAGCGGGAACATTCCAGGAAGGCAATTGAGGGCATAAACCCATGATATTGCAAGGCTTCTCTTCTGGATGCGGGGACCGAACCGGGGAGGGGCACCGGTTAAAATAGAGGGGTGAGCATCCAGCTAATTGCAATCGATATCGACGGCACTCTGACCCAGTCGACGGGCCCCAAAATCAGCCCTCGCAATTGCGCCGCGCTTCAGGCGGCGGAGGCTGCCGGTATCGAGATCGTGATCGCTACCGGCCGCCGGCAGGCGTATGCAATGCCCTTGATCCAGCAGGCCGGCATTCGCGAAAACTCGGTCATGATTTCCTCGAACGGCGCGGTCGTCAGAACGTTTGACGGAGATCTATTGGACCGCCGCTTTTTGCCGGTAGAAACCGCACGCGAGCTCTGCGCTTTTTTGCGCGGTTACGGCAGTATGGTCTTTACCTTCGATAGGGAGGGACCTGGCTGCCTGGTGGTTGAGAGCTTTCGGCAGCTCCATTCGCGAATCGACCGCTGGGTGGAAGCCAACCGGCCCTATCTGATGGAGATCGAGCCTATTGAGCGAGCGTTCGATACGGGTGAGGAGCCCATTCAGGGGATGGTCTGCGGCACTCTGGAGGAAATGGCGGAGGCAGAAAAGCAGCTGTTGGGGAGCGATGTGGCTGGCCGCGTCGCCATGCATCGAACCGAGTACGCCGCCCGGAACTTGAGTATTCTCGACCTCCTGCCACCTGGATGCTCCAAGGGAGCGGCGCTGGATAGCCTGGCGCGCATCCGCGGGCTCATGCCGGATCAGATCATGGCCATCGGCGATAACCTCAACGATCTGGAAATGCTGACCTACGCCGGACGCAGCGTGGTGATGGGGAATGCCAGCCCGGAGATTCTCTCCCTGGCACGGCAACGGAGATGGGAGATTACCGCCTCCAACGACGAGGACGGCGTGGCTCTGGCGATCGAAAAGGTGCTGAGCTCGGTAACGGACGAAGTCGAAGGTAATGGCGCCGAGGCAAATGCCGGGAAACCCATGGTACAGTTTGCCCAGTGAGCAAAATGTCCACTTTCGGCTGCCTGGGGATCCTTGTTTTTTGGGGGATTGGGCCGGTATTGCACGCGGCGGAAAGTGTCACGTTGACTAATGGCTTCAACATGGTTTGCGATCACCGCGAGCCCGATGGTGATCGTGTCCGGCTCTATACCAGCCAGGGAAGCAGCAATTTTGTGGAAGTGGACGCGGCAGAGATCGCGTCGGTGGAGGAGGTTCCCGATCCTCCTCCGTCGCCTAAGTTGACTGCGGAGCCCAAACTTACCCATGCGGATGTGCATCAGTTGATTGCTCGGGCAGGAGCCGAACACAATCTGGATGTAGATCTGCTTGCCAGTGTCGTCCGGGCAGAAAGCGGAGGCAACATTCATGCGGTCAGCCGGGCCGGAGCCCAGGGGCTGATGCAACTGATGCCAGGGACCGCTGCTCAGCTAGGAGTGACCGACAGCTTCCGGGCCGACCAGAACATTAATGGCGGCACCGCTTACCTGGATGCTTTGCTGGTGAAATACCACGATCAGCTGGCACTCGCGCTTGCCGCCTATAATGCAGGGCCGGCGGCGGTTGATAAGTACCACGGCATTCCACCTTATCGCGAAACGCGAGTCTACGTCGCTCGCGTGATCACTGAGTTCAACCGCAGAAAACAATGGGAGAAGTTGCATCCTTCCTTACAATCAGGCGGGACCGCAGCCCTCTCTTCCACGCATGCCAGCCAAAAGCACGATTAGGAGTCACAGTTGAAGAAGCATTCCTGGATCTTGTACCTGGCAGGAGCGGCTCTGCTCGGCGCTCTGGCGTGGCTGGTACACACACGGGTTCACTTCCAGTGGCGTGTTTTCCTCGACCAATTGCAGCATGTGGATTGGCGCCGCATTGCATTGGGTGTGGCCCTGATCATCTTCTGCTATTGGCTGCGCTCTGCCCGTTGGGCAGTGCTCATCAAGCCGCAGAAAAAGGTCCCTTCGTTTTCGCTGGTCGGCTCGCAGGTCATTGGCTTTACGGGTGTGGCGCTCTTCGGGCGTCCGGCCGATCTGCTGCGTCCCTATCTGGTGGCGCGCCGGACCGCGCTCACCCTGAGTTCTCAGATTGCGGTGTACACGGTAGAGCGTATGTTCGATTTGGCGGCCACGGCGCTGATCTTCTCCGGAGCCCTGCTACTGGCTCCCGATCGGGCCACGTTGCCGCATCACGAGGCGTTGCAGCACGGTGCCATCGGCGCGCTGGTACTGACAGTCGCGCTGGCCGTCTTCGCCATTAGCGTCCGGGTGTCAGGAAAAGCAATTGCGGGTGTGGCGGAAAGGAGCCTGGGTGCGCTATCACCCTCGTTCGGCCATGCTGTCTCGAATAAGATCCTGGCTTTCCGGGACGGTCTCGATTCGATAGCAACGTGGGGAGAGTTTTTTCTGGCCATGGGCATTTCGCTGCTCATGTGGGCCTTCGTGACCACCGCCTACCTGCAAACCTGTAACGCGTTTGTCTTGTCGCCCGAGTTGTCGGCGATGACGCTGGCTCGGTGTCTGGTGCTGATGGCCGCGAGCATGGCGGGCTCGATGATCACGTTGCCCGTGGTGGGATGGTTTACGCAGATCGGCATAACTGCCGGGGTAATGCAAAGCATCTTCCGGGTGCAGTTCGAGCCCGCGTTGGCCTGCGGGGCCATGTTGCTGATCGTCACTTTTATGTCCGTCATTCCCCTGGGATTGGTCTGGGCGCGGGTCGAGCATGTCTCGCTCAAGAAGATAACCGAGCAGTCGGAGAAGCTCGGGCACGAAGAAGAGCCTGCGGCCGTCGGCAGAGCGTAGCTGGATTGTGCTCAGTGCGGGCTCTGCGGGACTGGTCTGTGGCGAAGTCAAGGATCACCCTCTCACTTCCACTGCTAGAATTTAATTACTGATGAAATGCCCCTATTGCGGATTTGCGCAGGATCGAGTGGTCGATTCGCGCGAAAGCAAAGAAGCGGACGCAATTCGCCGCCGCCGCGAGTGCGAACGCTGTAACAAGCGGTTTACCACTTACGAGCGCATCGACGAAATCCCCTACATGGTGATCAAGAAGGATGGGCGCCGGGAGAAGTTCGAGCGGCAAAAGGTTCTGAGCGGCTTGCTTCGGGCCTGCGAAAAGCGTCCGGTCTCGGCTGCCAAGCTGGAGGCAATCGTTGACGAAACGGAAGCCTTTCTGGTCGATTCGCCGGAACGTGAGCGGACCACCACTCAGATTGGCGAGCTGATCATGAATCAACTCCGCTCCATCGACAAAGTTGCCTATATTCGCTTCGCCAGTGTCTACCGGGACTTCAAAGATGTGCGCGAATTCAAGGAAGAGCTGGAGCATCTGCTCAACTCCAGAGAAGCAACCAAAACCGGCAAACGATAAGCGCCGAGAGGAATGCATGACAGCCGCAGGCTCGCAGGAAAGAACACATACGATTACACTCCTCGCCGGAGACGGCATCGGACCGGAGGTGACCGAAGCTGTCGTACGCATCCTGGAAGCAGCCATCGCCGGAAGCGGCGCAAAGCTTGTGTGGGAACCATTTCTGGTTGGCGCCACGGCGTATGAGAAACATGGCGAGTACATTCCGCAGGCTGTTTACGAGTCAATCGATCGCAACCGCCTTGCGCTCAAGGGCCCGGTAGCCACGCCCATCGCGGGCGGCTTTTCGTCGATCAATGTTCATCTGCGCAAGAAGTACGAGCTGTTTGCCAACTTCCGGCCGATCAAGAACCTGCCCGGTATGGATACACGTTACCCCGGCGTCGATTTGATCATCGTGCGCGAGAACACGGAAGGGGAGTACGTCGGGCTGGAGCACGAGGTCGTGCCGGGTGTTGTCGAATCACTGAAGGTTGTTACCGAGAAAGCCTCGACGCGCATTGCGAAGTTTGCTTTTGAGTACGCGCGCAAGTTCAAGCGGCACAAAATTCATGCCATTCACAAAGCGAACATCATGAAGATGTCCGACGGACTGTTTCTTCGCTGTGCCCGTGAGGTGGCGAAGGGTTATCCCGAGATCACATATGGGGAGCACATCGTCGATAACACGTGCATGCAGCTGGTAATGAATCCGTACCAGTACGACGTGCTGCTCACCGAAAATCTGTACGGCGATATTGTCAGCGATTTGTGCGCCGCCTTTGTCGGCGGCCTGGGATTGGTGCCGGGTGCGAACCTGGGCACTGGGTGCGCCATCTTTGAAGCCGTCCATGGCTCGGCTCCTGACATCGCAGGCAAGGATATGGCAAATCCGACGGCACTTCTCCAGTCCTCCATCCTGATGCTGCGTTATCTGGACGAAGAGGGCACTGCCGATCGGATTCAAGCGGCATTGGAAAAGGTCTACGTGGAGAAGAAGACGCTCACCCGCGACGTAGGTGGAGCCGCGGGAACCAAGGCCTTTACCGAAGCCGTTCTGGCAGCGCTGTAATCTAAAGTCAGGCAGCGTCGTGCGGCGGATTGACCGCTAAGGTGCGCTCGCGGTTCGAGCCGGATCGGATAGTCTAAAATTTAACCAGAATATTTCCAAAACAATGCAGACAAAACACAAGATTGGCATTCTTGGCGCCACCGGGGTGATCGGCCAGCGCTTTATCCAGTTGCTCGAAGGGCATCCGTGGTTTGAGATAGCCTGGCTTGCGGCGAGCGACAAATCGAGCGGTAAGACCTATGGCGAAGCAACGCGCTGGAAACTGGAAACGCCGCTGCCGGCGCGGATCGCCGGGATGATGGTTTCCCCGGCAACTCCCGAAGGTGCACCGGGTGTGATCTTCGCTGCTCTCGATACGGATATTGCGCGTGAGTTGGAGCCCAAATTTGCCGCAGCGGGCTGCGCCGTGATTTCCAATTCCAGCGCCTTCCGCATGCAGAGCGATGTTCCGCTGGTAATTCCCGAAGTGAATGCGGACCACCTGGGCTTGCTCGAGACGCAGAGCTGGCGCAAGCAATCGGGGGGATATATCGTCACCAATCCCAACTGCAGCGCCATTGGGTTGGTTCTGGCGCTCAAGCCGCTGGCGGACCGCTTCGGATTGAAGAGTGTCTTCGTGAGCACCATGCAGGCCGTGAGCGGCGCTGGATACCCTGGTGTGGCTTCGCTCGACATTCTCGGCAACGTGGTGCCGTACATTCGCGGGGAAGAAGAAAAGCTCGAGTCTGAAACGCAGAAGCTTCTGGGCAAGCTGAGCGGGGGGCAGGTAGAGCCTCTGGCTGCCCGGGTGAGCGCGCATTGCAACCGGGTTGCGGTCGAAGACGGACATACGGAGAGCGTTAGCATTGAGCTCGGAACGCGGGCAACCCGGGAAGAGATTCTCGCTGCCTGGAAAGAGTTTGCGCCTCTTGCCGGAATCACCCTGCCAATTGCGCCGAAACAGCCGGTGGAGTGGATTGCTGCGGATGACCGGCCTCAGCCCAGGCTCGACCGCATGCGGGGCAACGGCATGGCAGCTGCGGTTGGGCGCCTGCGTCCATGTTCCTTGCTGGACTGGAAGTTCACCGTTCTCTCCCACAATACGATTCGTGGCGGAGCAGGTGCTGCGGTATTGAACGGTGAATTTCTCGCTGCGCAGGGCAAGCTGGCCGGGGTTCGCGATCACCTGGCCGTTTCCGTATGAAGCCCGTTGTCATGAAGTTTGGCGGCACCTCGGTGGAAGATGCTGCTGCCATCCAACGCACAGCAAAAATCGTTGCCGGCCGGCTGGCGCGGGGGCAGCGCCCGGTGGTCGTGGTTAGCGCGATGGCCAAGGTTACCGACCAATTGTTGGCGGCAGCCAATGCGGCAGGGCGAGGGGATCGCAATGGCGCATTGGCGATCAGCGCTCGCCTCCGCAACCGTCACTGCGACACTTCCAGCCAACTGCTTCCTGCAGCTCGCAAGAGCGAGATCCAGAACTGGATCCAGCAGGAATTCGACTCCATCGACGAGATTCTGCGCGGGCTTTCCGCGGTTGGCGAACTGACCCTGCGGACGAATGACATGGTGGTCAGCTTCGGCGAAAGGCTTTCCAGCCGATTGATTGCCGAGGCATTTCGCGAGCAGGGAATCAACGCCGTCCACGTGGATGCGCGCACCTGCATTGTGACCGACGGACAGCATGGCAAAGCAACCCCTAATTCCACACTGATCGAGGGCCGGTGCGTCGAGCACCTGCGGCCTCTGATTGATGCGGGCCAGGTTCCGGTCCTGGGCGGCTTCATCGGTTCCACGGTAGATGGGGTTACGACAACGCTGGGGCGAGGCGGATCGGACTACACCGCGGCACTGATTGGTGGTGGATTGGATAGCGAAGCCATCGAGATCTGGACCGACGTCAACGGGATCATGACCGCGGATCCAAGGGTCTGCCCGGACGCCTTGCGGGTGAAAACCATCAGCTTCGAAGAGGCCGCGGAGTTGGCCTACTTCGGCGCCAAGGTTCTGCATCCGGCTACCATCCTGCCTGCCGTACAGAAAAATATCCCTGTGCTGGTGCTGAACTCACGCAATGCAGAGAATGAGGGCACCCGCATCACCGCCCTGGCGACCGACTGCCGCAGTCCTTTCAAATCCATCGCCGCCAAACGTCGCTTGACCATCATCGATCTGGTTGCCAGCCGCATGCTGATGTCGCATGGCTACCTGCGGGCTGTTTTTGACGTTTTCGATAAGCACAAATGCGTGGTGGATATGGTGTCCACCTCGGAGGTCAGCGTTTCGCTTACCGTGGATTCTACCGAGCAGCTGCCGGAGTTGACAGCCGATCTGAGCAAGCTGGCCGACGTGACCTATGAGGGACGCAAGGCGCTGATCTGTATGGTGGGGGGAAATATCCGTGGGCAGAACGGCATTGCGGCCCAGGTTTTCCACGCCATCCGGCACATCAACGTGCGCATGATCTCCCAGGGCGCTTCGGAAATCAACATGAGCTTCATGATTGACGAGGATGATGTAGACGAGGCGGTACGATCCTTGCATGCCGCCTTCTTCGTCGATCCCGATCCCGAGATCTTCGACGTCACGGCGAGAAAAACAGCAGAAAGCGTGCATCAATAAACCATGATCTTCTTAGTGCTGGGACGAGGCAAAACAGGGCGGATCGTTGCTGAGGTCGCCGTCCAGCGTGGACACAGCGTCCAGGTTATCGGAGAGGAAGAAAATGCCAACGCATCGGCCCTGACCGCCCCGATGCTGGCAGGATTTGACGTGGTGTTTGACTTCACCACGCCGCAGGCTGTGCTTCCCAATGTGCGCGCTTGTTTGGCGAATGGGGCCCGGGTAGTGGTGGGCACGACAGGATGGTACGACAAGCTCGACGAAGTTCGAACCATTTGCGAACGCAGGAATGGCGCCCTGGTGTACGGGGCGAATTTCTCGGTTGGCGTTCAGGTGATGTATCGTCTCGCCCGCCAGCTAGGGTCAATTGCGCCTGGATTTGAGATCAGCATCACGGAAGTCCATCATCGGGAGAAGAAGGACCAGCCTTCCGGAACCGCATTGGCTCTGAAGCAGGCATTACTGGAGGGGGATCCCTCGCTAAAGGTGGAAATTGTCTCCCGACGCGAGGGGGACCACGTCGGAACTCATGCCATCATCGCCAAGTCTGGAGATGATGTCATCCAAATCCAGCACGAGGCGCTTTCGCGGCGCAGTTTCGCCGAGGGGGCTGTTCGGGCGGCTGAATGGCTGTGCGGCAAGACCGGGTGCTTTGACTTCAGGGAGATTTATCCTCAGCTGCGATAGAACTGGTTTCATTCATCGGCGTGCCGACCCATACATAAGGCTAGTTCTAGTAGACTCCATTTGTTATGACCATCGGCGGTTGTGGCACAGCCCTGGTAACTCCCTTTCGCGACGATGGCAGCCTCGATGAGCAAGCCCTCTGCATGCTGGTGGAGTGGCAGATCGAAAGTGGCATCGACTTCCTGGTAGCTTGCGGAACGACAGCCGAAACGCCAACGTTGAGCCATGAAGAATGGCTGCGAGTCATCGGCGTTGTTACGCAGACGGCGGCAGGGCGAGTTCCCGTCCTCGCTGGGTGTACTCACAACTCCACGCTGGAAGCGGTGGCGCGCGCGGGTGAGGCAGCGTCGGTTCCGGGCGTAAGCGGACTGCTCACTGCCAATCCGTTCTATAACAAACCGGGGCAGGAGGGTCAGTACCGTCACTTCCGATCCATCGCAGAGGCGGTTCCGTGCCCCGTGGTGCTTTACAACATTCCTGGCCGCACGGGGACCAACCTGGAGCCGGGAACGATCGTCCGGCTCGCTGAAGATGCACCCAATATTCAGGGAGTCAAGGAGTCCAGCGGCAACCTGCAGCAGATCACCGATCTGATTTATTCGGCGCCCCCTGGTTTCGCCGTGCTGGCGGGGGATGACCTGATGGCTCTGCCTGTGATCGCGTTGGGTGGCGCCGGGTTGGTGTCTGTGGCATCCAATGAAGTTCCTGGAGAGATGGCGCGCATGGTTAGAGCCGCGCGGGAGGGTGATTGGGCTACGGCTCGCGCGCTCAACCGGCGATACTCCCGATTGATCGCGGCCAACTTCTGGGAGTCGAGCCCTGGGCCAGTAAAGTGCATCATGGCGATGATGGGTCGTCTCAAGGAAAACTATCGCTTGCCCATGGTGCCGGTGTCTGCGGCGACCCGGCAAAAACTCAAGACGGTAGCTGAAGAATTAGGACTGCTGCAGTAAATAGACCATCCGACTCTCGCTGTTAGCGAAAACGGGAAAGCTGAAGGATCATGATGGCGGCTAAATCGAGGGAGCTTCAAGCCGAGATCGAACGATATTTTGCCGCCGGAGCCGAGGCCATTGGCGACCAGGCCGCTATGAACGCTTTCCTCGAGTTAAGAGAAGCGCTCAACACCGGCCGCGTGCGGGCTGCAGAGCCGTGCCCGAAAAGCCCGCTGGGATGGAAAGTCAATCCCTGGGTCAAGCAGGGCATTCTGCTCGGGTTTCGCTTGGGGACGCTGGTGCACATGGGATGTGACGAGTTCTCCTTTGTGGACAAGAGCACATATCCTTCGAGGAAATTCAGCGTCGACCATGGGGTGCGTGTGGTGCCGGGCGGATCCTCAATAAGAGAGGGTGCTTTCCTGGCTCGTGGAGTTGTATGTATGCCTCCCATGTACGTAAATGCAGGCGCCTACGTGGATGAAGGCACCATGGTCGACTCTCACGCACTGGTCGGCAGTTGTGCTCAAATCGGCAAGCGGGTACATCTGAGCGCCGGGGCCCAGATTGGCGGGGTGCTGGAGCCGGTGAATGCCACTCCTGTCATCATTGAAGACGAGGTTCTGATTGGCGGAAATACCGGAGTCTATGAGGGTACTGTAGTTCGGCAGCGGGCAGTGCTGGCTGCGGGTACAATCCTTACCCGGGGAACGCCGGTCTACGACATCGTACGCGGGGAAGTGCTGCGGGCATCGGCAGAGGAACCTCTCATCATTCCCGAGGGAGCTGTGGTCGTGCCCGGATCGAGAGAGCTCAAGCGGGGCACTGGTAACCTGTCAGGCTTGAGTCTGTACACACCCGTCATCGTGAAATATCGCGATGACAAAACGGATTTAAGCGCGACGCTTGAAGACCTGTTGCGCTGACTGTTGCGTGGTAGCATAAAAAATTCATGCCTTCCGGTAAGTTACAGATCATCCCCCTGGGCGGCCTGGGCGAATTCGGAATGAACTGCCTGGCGCTCCGCTGGGCGGATGACATTATCGTCATTGACGCCGGTCTCATGTTTCCTGAGACCGAACTCTTAGGTGTCGACATTGTCGTCCCTGACATTTCCTATCTCACCGAGAACCGCCAGCATGTCCGCGCGATCGTGCTGACCCATGGCCACGAAGATCATATTGGTGGATTGCCCTGGATCCTGAGCGAACTCAAAGTCCCAATTTACGCAACTGAGTTCACTCTGGCGTATGTCGAAGGCAAGCTCGAAGAACACAAGTTGCTCGAAACCGCGGAGCTGATTGAGATTACGCCACGGCAGAAGTTTCACCTGGGTGCGTTCACCATTGAGCCTATCCGGGTGACACACAGCCTGGTGGATTGTGTAGCCCTGGCGATCGAGACTCCTGTAGGCGTTCTGGTGCACACCGGAGATTTCAAGATCGACCTCTCGCCGCCGGACGGCAAGGCCTTCGACCTTCACACGTTTGCAGAGTATGGCAAGCGCGGCGTTCTTGCGTTGCTGCAGGACTCGACGAACGTCGACCGCGCGGGGTACACGCCCAGCGAGTGGGCAGTCAGGCCGCGTCTGGACGAGATTTTCTCGCGGACCAGGCAGAAGCTATTCTTCACCTGCTTTTCTTCCTCCATTTACCGTATTCGCATTGCTCTGGAACTGGCGCAGATACATCACCGTAAGGTGGCCGTCGTGGGAAGGTCGATGCTGGAGTCCACCGAAATCGCACAGGATCTCGGGTATCTTAACGTGCCGCCAGGACTGCTGATTCATCCCGGTCAGATCCGCGACTATCAGTCTTCCGAGCTGATGATCCTGATCAGCGGTACTCAGGGAGAGCCAATGTCGGCGCTTTCCCGCGCAGCTGTCGATAACCACAAACATGCGCGCGTGGAACGCGGCGACACGGTGGTGCTGAGTTCCCGGGTTATTCCCGGCAACGAGAAAAGCATCTATCGGGTCATCGATCATCTGTGCCGCCGTGAGGCGAATGTGATCTATGACGATGGGGAAAACGGCTTGATTCACGTAAGCGGTCATGGCAGCCAGGAAGAAATGCGCTTGCTGATCAATCTGTTGCGGCCGAAATTTTTCATCCCGGTTCACGGAGACTACCGTCATCTGCAAAAACATATGCAGCTGGCCAAGAACACCGGCGTGGTCGAACAGGCGCTGCTGCTCGAAGATGGCGACGTTCTGGAACTGGATGCCGTCAGTGCATCGAAGACAGAGAAAGTTACAACAGGGCGGGTTTGTATCGACGCGGGTTCCACCACGGACGTGGTGGAAGACCTGGTGATTCGCGACCGCAGACACCTGAGTGAAGACGGGCTGGTATTGGCGATCATCACCATCAACAAACACACCGGTAAAGTCGAGAGCGCGCCGGAAGTGGTGACGCGCGGTTTCGTGGCCGGTGAAATCGCTCTCAGCGAACAGGCGAAAGAAATCGTGAATCGCACGCTGGATGGATCCTCGGCGGAAGAGAAGGCCGACTACGGAGTCATGAAAGAGAAGATTCGGCTCGACCTTAAACGGTATATCCAGAAAAATACAGCTCGCCGGCCGATGATCATGCCCATCATTCTGGAGATCTGATTTTGCTGGTCACGCTAGCGGAGCTGCGGGCGGCGCAGGAGCGGCTTCGCGGCGTCGCCGTGCACACACCTCTGGTGAGCTTCGCACCCGGAATCTGGGTTAAGGCAGAGGGCCTGCAACCCATTGGCAGTTTCAAACTGCGTGGAGCTTTCAACAAAATCTCACAATTGACCTCATCGGAGCGTGCTCGAGGCGTGATCACGTATTCGAGTGGCAACCATGCTCAGGGAGTGTCTTATGCTGCTCGGGCATTAAGCACCAAGGCGGTTATCGTCATGCCATCAAACGCGCCCGTGATCAAGGTTCGGGCGACCGCGGCACTGGGAGCAGAGATCGTAATTGTCGGGCCGGCCAGCTCGGAGCGTAAGGCTAAGGCGGAAGAGCTGGCTGCGGAATTCGGGTATGTGGTCATCCCTCCTTACGACGACCGTGACATCATTGCCGGGCAAGGAAGCTGCGGCCTGGAAATCATGACCGATCGTCCTGAGGTGGAACTGGTGTTAGCTCCTGTCGGCGGTGGTGGTTTGCTGAGCGGGGTTGCGGCTGCGGTGAAGCTGACCCGGCCCGAAGTAAAGGTCATCGGGGTTGAACCTGAATTGGCATCGGACGCAGCAGAGAGTTTTCGAGCCGGCCACATTGTATCGTTCACGGGCGAGCAGACCGCGCGGACCGCGGCCGACGGTTTGCGAACGCAAAGCGTCGGTGAGCTGAATTTCGCTCATATCCAGACCTATGTCGACGGCATCGTGACGGTCACGGAAGCTGAGATCCGCGAGACCATGCGGCAGATGATTTTTGCCACCCGATTGGTTCCGGAGCCAAGCGGAGCCGTTGCCTTAGCGGCTGCCATCTTTCATCAACACGAATTGCCGCCACGCCAACAGACTGTGGCAGTCATGAGCGGCGGCAATGTTGAGCCGTCAGTCTTACGCAGCGTATTGGAAGAGAAAACCTAGGGGCGCATGCGGAATCTCGGGAAAAAGCCGAGATCGCGTCTATTAAGTCGCGCGCGGTTCGACTTCACCGTTCGGCGTATTCTAGATGAGGTAAAACCTTTACCTTTTATGCGTACTGAATTTCTTGCCTTTCCTGCCCTGTTGGCATTTGCAGTGTCAGCTTTGGTGGCGCAGAAAGCTCCGCCTCCGAGCAATGGCCCCAAAGCGACGGTGATTCGCAACACCAACTTGTATGTAGCACCCGATAACTCTTCGTCTCGGCTGGCCGAGGTGACGCCTGGCAGGGAAATGGTGATTCTGGAGAAAAACGGTCCCTGGGTGAAGGTCTTTGCTAACACCGACGAAGAGACATCCCAGTCGCAGGATGCGCCCGTATTTGGTAATAGCGCCTCGGCTGCGCCGGTTTCCGGATGGATGCCTGCGGCCGGCGTGGTGAGCTCGGACACCCCGAAAGGAGACCTGGTTCTCTTCGGCGCAGCCGCCAGCCAGGAGCTGGATGCCATGCTGCCGCATTCGCCTCAGTCCGTTGCCCAGGCTGCACGGCTTTTATACCAGCGGATGGCCGATCTCTTTCCGCAGTCCCCGCTGACTCCCGAGGCCGCCTGGCGTTCCGCCGATATTCGCTGGCAACTGCAGAAGGCCGATATCATGTCTCTCCCCTCAGCGCACGAAAAAGACGCCTATCTGCGGGAGTCTATCGACGACGAGGAAATGCGCAAACTTAAGAAAAACTATCCTAGAACAAAATGGGCCGATCTGGCTGATTGGGACATGCTGGACAACAAAGTATGCGGCGACTGGCAGGGCTCGACCAAGTGCCCGGAGAAAGAAGCCGAAATGTACGAGAAGTACGCGCAGGAGCACCCGGAATCCCCCAAGGCTCCGGAGGCCCTGTATGACGCCGTCTATCGCCAGGGCGCTCTGAGCAACATCTACACCGCCAACGGAGACGACAAGAAATCCGGGGAGGCCAAGGCGAAAGCCGTAACCATTGCAGGTACCATTGAGAGCAAATATCCCCAATCGGACTATGCTGCCCGCGCTGCGAGTCTGGTATACCAGTTGCAGGAATCAATTCCCATCTACGGCACCGACAGCCCACGGTCGCCGGAGGGCCCTTGAACGATTACTTCCTGTCGGTATTGCTAGGCATCGTTGAAGGACTGACCGAGTTTTTACCTGTCAGCTCAACTGCGCATCTGAGGTTGGCGGAAGCTCTGCTTCACATCGACCTCGCCAGTCCCTATTGGAAGATGTACACCATCGTGATCCAGTTAGGCGCGATTGTGGCGCTGGTTCTGCTGTTCACCGGCCGGATTCTGGAGTTTTTCCGCACCTTTCCCCAGGGAGAAAGCGGGGACCGCACTCTCCTCACGCATCCCATCTCGCTCACCGCAATCGGCTTTGTTTGCACTGCGATTCCTTCGCTGCTCCTGGTCAAACTGATCGGCAAGCATCTGGAGAGCATCCGTCTCATGGCGATGGCGCTGCTCATCGGCGGCATCGTGATGTGGGTGGTGGACGCCATGAGTGTACGCCGGGAGCTCAAGACCAAGGATGTGGAGCAGATGTCGCTGTTTCAAGCGGTCTGGATTGGGCTTTGGGAGGTTACGTCCGCGGTTTTTCCGGGCGTCTCGCGTTCCATGTCGACCATTGCCGCAGGTCAGGCGGTCGGGATGACGCGCACCGCAGCCCTGGAGTTCAGCTTTCTGCTGTCGATCCCGGTCATGATCGCAGCGACCGGCTATGAATTTTTGCGCACTGTTCACCCTAAGCACCTCCCGGGCGAAGAAGCTCTGGTGCCACTGGTAATGACCACGCACGGCTGGATCGTGCTGGGGATCGGATTTGTCGTTTCGTTTATCGTCGCCCTGGGAGTGGTGGAGTGGTTCCTACTTTGGGTGCGGCGCCACGGCTTTGTCGTCTTTGCTATTTACCGCATTATTCTGGGCTCCCTGTTGCTGGCCTTCGGCGCCAGGCTAGTGGGAGCTTGAGTCAGAGGAGGATCGATGACGCTTCTTAGAACCATGGCTTTTTGTCTGGCTGCCAGCCTGTTGCCCGCGGCCGCGCTCTCCGACAGTCTGATTCAGACCGCAACTCTCAAAGACGTACAGACTGTGGGCAGCACCAGTAAGAAGCAAAAGCACCAACAATATGATTTGTTGGTGGATACGTCGACCAATGAATACACCTGCCGCACCAAACTAGGTAGTTCGTTCAACCCTACGCAGTTTGTGGTGGGCTCCCCAATTCAATTCAAGGTCGATGGGCAAAAGGGCGAAGCTACTACCTCCACGGGCAAAAAGACCAAGTGCTCGATTGTGCGGGTGGCTGCTTCGTCCGCTCCTTAGGCTGAAGGAAACATATCCAGGGTCCTATAGAGACTCCGTCCAGCTCGATCAATAGGCTTGGCCGGCCTGTAAGGGCAGGCGAACCTGGAAGCAGGTGCTCCCGGGCTTGGATTGTACCGTCACATATCCGCGATGCATGCGGACAATCCGGGTTACCACGTCGAGCCCCAATCCCAGCCCACTTCCCGGAGCCTTGGTGGTGAAGAATGGCTCAAAAATGCGCGCCTGTAGTTCAGGCGGAATTCCCGGGCCATTGTCCCAAACCTCAACCAGAAGCATGTCGGCTGCCGTCCTTGCCAGAAGCTTGACTTCCCCTTCGTCGTGAATCGCGTCCAGAGCATTTTCGATCAAGGAAGTCCAGACTTGGTTCAACTCCCTGCCGTAAGCACTCACTAAGGGAAGATTGGGCTCGTACTCACGAACGACTCGAACCTTGCCCAAACGTGATCCAACCATTGCCAGTGTGTTTTCCAGGCTCTGCGGGATGTCGACCTCCTGAATCGGCATCTGGTCCATGTAGGAGTAGTCCTTGATGGCGCGGATCAGGTCGAAGATGCGGGCAGTGGAGTCGAGCATGGCCTCGGCGATGCGCTCCGTGCGCAAGGATGACGTGAACTGCGACAACACGACCGCGATGGCGCCGGGATTCAGGTAACCCGCTAACTCCTCCAGTTGATTGGGCATCACGCCGAATTCGGCGAGCTCCGGGGCGATGTGCCAGGATTCCTGGATGTCATGCTTCAGGAGCCACTGGACGATTTCATCCTCGCGCCGGGTTTGCTCGCTCTCAGCCGGCGTTCCCAGCCGCTTGGCTTCGCCGCGAACGTGATCTTCCCAGGCCTGTACTCTTTCGGTATTTTCAATGCTCAGGCACAGCCGCCCGAGGTTGAACCGCTCATGCCCATAAACGCGTAGCTCCTCCAACACACCGGCGGCGGAGCGTTGTGCCGCGGAAGCTGGATTATTCAGTTCGTGGGCAAGATTGCCTGCCAGCTTTCCCAATGCGTTCAGTTTTTCCGATTGCTGCTCCATGCGGGTGATTTCCCGTACCCGATCGAGCAAAACGCCCACCACACGCTCGGTGAGAGCAGGAATGGCTCGCAGCATCTCCGGAAAAAGAGATTTGTCGAACTCCAGCATCCAGGTCGGGGCAGACGTATATCCCAGCCCGCCATAGGCTTTCATGCGCGAGAAGGGCAGGAGGCCGGTAACGTGACCTGAACGGCCGATGAAAAGTGCCGCCGGTCCCCCGTGTTCGCGGCGGACGTAGATCTCTCCCTTGAGCAGGATCGTCATCTTCCGGGCGGGATCGCCTTCACGGAACATGACAGCTCCTGATTCCGCGAATACCTCTGTCCCATGGGTTGCCAGCCACTCATATTCCACCTGCTCCAGGTCCTGGAGGGGGGTCACTTTCTTCAGTGCCTCCACCAGTTCGGGCACCCGGGCTGGGTCATGGGGCGCACGGTACGGAGGTGGAGCAGTCGTAAAACCAGGGACTGTGGCTTGGGTCGTCATGGCACCTCACGGTGTTGCTTTGATGTTATCTGATAGGTCTTCGATCCGCCTCGGAATGTGCTCGGGGCGCAGGAATCTTGGTTTAGAGGACAATACGGAGGTGTGAACGGGCTGACGCTAGTGCTCAACCGGTTGATGCTGCTGCGTTTCACTCTTGCGCATCGGCATGGAGTCGATGAGGTGCTCGACCTCAACGACGGCGACAGGAGTTTGGCTCCTCAGCTTTTCTCCACCATCCTTGCCGATCAGGATCACCAGAAAATCTCCCGGCTCCACCTTGAAATGAAGACGTACGGCGGCCAACTCATCCTCGCTAAGCCTGGCGGTGGAAACCTTTGAGACCGGTATTGGCTGATTGTGGCCCTCCGGGACGATGGGAACGTAGATCACACTGCGCCGCTTGAGCTCCAGGGCCTGGTTCTTCAGCTGGTTGAATTCGTCCACCAGCTGCGGATTGTCCAGTGAAGGAGCAAAAATCAGCAGCGGTCGATAGCAGTTGCGCATGGCCCGCAATGTATGCGGCTGGGACGGACACGCATCCGTCGGCTGTTGCTGGCTCCGATCCTGGGCGCTCATCGTAGTCAGGGAGAATCCGAAGGCGAATGCGACTACCGATAAGCGCGGAATCGGACGAAGCTGCATGTAGCAATAGACTCGAAAATGACCCCGGCCGGTGCGTAAAACTTAGCCGGACTCACTGTATTTACCTCTCCCGGAAGCCGTGAGGGTGCTCCTAAGTCTCGCCGCTTCCGGGAGTTAAGAGCACCCAAAATTTTGTTAAGCGCCGACCGGCTCGGCCAGATGGGGAGCCGCGCCCGGGCTGTCTACGGTTACCGTGACCGGATCCAGGAAAGGCATGGCTGCGCGTAACTTGCTGCCGACTTCCTCGATCGGGTGGGCGGCTTCCTCGCTGCGCATCCGGTTAAACTCCTTGCGTCCGGTCTCATTCTCCCGGATCCAGTTTTTGGCGAATGTACCGTTTTGAATCTCCGTCAGGATCTTTTTCATTTCCGCCCGCGTGACGTCGGTGACGATGCGCGGACCTGCAGTGTAGTCCCCGTATTCAGCCGTGTCGGAAATCGAGTAGCGCATGTAAGCCAGACCACCGCGATACATCAAGTCCACAATCAGCTTTAGTTCATGGAGGCATTCGAAATAAGCCACCTCGGGCTGATAGCCCGCGTTGACCAGGGTTTCGAAGCCGGCCTTCACCAGAGCGCTGACACCGCCGCACAACACGGTCTGCTCGCCGAAGAGGTCGGTTTCCGTCTCCTCCGTGAATGTGGTCTCGATCACGCCAGCCCGTGTGCTGCCGATTCCCTTGGCATAAGAAAGGGCCAGGGCATGAGCTTTGCCGGAGGCATCCTGCTGGACCGCGATCAGCGCCGGAACGCCGCCACCCTCGGTAAACACTTCGCGCACCCGGTGTCCCGGGGCCTTAGGCGCCACCATGCTGACGTCGATCTCCGGTTTAGGAACGATGGTGCCGAAACGAATGTTGAAGCCGTGGGCAAACATGAGGGTCTTGCCCTTGGTCATGAAAGGAGCGATGTGTTCGTTGTAGATCGCTGCCTGGGCGGTATCGGGGGCCAGGATCATAATTACATCCGCCCACTTGGCGGCGTCGGCAACGGAGAGCACTTCCAGGCCTGCGCTCTTGGCCTTCTTGATCGAGCGGCTGGTTGCGGGCAAGCCGACGCGCACTTCTACGCCAGAGTCCTTTAGATTTAGCGAGTGGGCATGGCCCTGGGATCCGTAGCCGATGATGGCTACTTTCTTGCCCTGGATCAGGGAAAGATCGGCATCCTGGTCGTGATAAGTCTTAGTCATTCAATTTTTCCTTTGTGTTCATCGTATTTATTTAGAGCTTTTCCGGCGAAAGGTCGTCTACTTCCTCTTCAGGGAGCGCGTCGCCCATTGCAGATGGTAGCGAGTTGTTTTGTGACTCAACATCGCCCAATGCCTCGAGCACGCGGCTGGTATGGTGACCGCGGCGCATCACCATGCGGCCGGTGCGAGAAATCTCAAGAACCCGGTCTTCGTTCTCATTCAAGACCTGGAGCAAGCCCTCGATTTTGCTTTCGCTGCCGGTGATCTCGATCATCAGGGATCCCGGAGCAAGGTCGACCACGCGCGCCCGGAAAACATTCACGAGTTCAAAAATATGCGAGCGCGTCTTGGGCGTTGTGGCTACTTTGATCAGCGCTAATTCTCGGCTTACCGAAGAGAAACGACCAACGTCATCCACCTGCACCACATTCTCCAGTTTGTACAGCGAAGCCATAATGCGATGACCGGCGGCCGGTGGTGCATCGCAAACCAGGGTCATGCGGGAGATATTGGGGCGTTCTGAACCTCCTACGGTGACCGACGAAATATTGATGTTCAGGCGCCGAAACAACGACGCCACGCGGGTCAGCACACCAGGCTTATCTTCCACGTAAGCAACGAATGTATGCTGCATGAAAACCTTTCTTTACCTCAGGGGCCGTATGAGGACCGTTCGAATTATTCAGGATTTCATCCTGGGTAGTTTTCAGTCGTCCCTTCGGGAATGTCGTGTGTTTCAAACCTATTCCCAGGACTACGTCCTGGGCTACCCTCAGCCGTCTCAACGGGACTGAAGCTTGAGCCAGAAAACCTAAACGTCCGATGCGGTTTCGACCAATGGGTTCGGGCGCCGGATCATCTCGTGCAGCGCAGCTCCAGGCACGATCATGGGGTAAACCGTATCTTCCTGCTCCACCAGGAAGTTGATCAGGAAAGGGCCCTTATGCTTGCGCGCGGTTTCCACGGCCGTCTTCAGCTCTGCGCGAGTTCTCACTGCAGTTGCGCGGATACCGAAGGCTTCCGCCAGCTTGACGAAATCCGGGGAGAAGATGGGCGAGCACGCGTAGTTCTTCTCGTAGAACGTTTCCTGCCACTGCCGGATCATGCCCAGATAGCCGTTGTTGATGATGGCGATGTTGATGTCCAGCTTTTCCTGCACAATGGTCGCCAGTTCGGGGCAGGTCATCTGGAAACCGCCATCGCCGGCAATCGCCCAGACCTCCTTGTTGGGACAAGCAAGCTTTGCGCCGATGGCTGCCGGCAAAGCAAAACCCATGGTTCCCAAACCACCGGAGGTGATCAAAGAGCGAGGCTCCTCGTGTTTGTAGTACTGCGCTTCCCACATCTGGTGCTGTCCGACGTCGGTGGTAATGACGGCATCGCCCGCTGTGGCGTGCCACAGATCATTCATCACATGCGCTGCATACAGGTGCCCGTTGTCCGGCAGATTCTTGATGTCGCGCACAGCGGCATCTCCCTTCACGCGATCGATGGCGTGCAGCCATACCGATCCGTCACGAGTACGAATGCGCGGCAGCAACTGGTCCAGCACCGTGGCGAGATCGCCCGTCAATGACACCTGCACAGGGACGTTTTTGTTGATCTCCGAAGGATCAATATCAATATGAATTTTCTTTGCCTTTGGTGCATACGTGGAGAGCGAACCGGTGACCCGGTCATCGAAACGCATGCCGAGAGCGATCAAGAGATCCGCTTCCTGGATGGAGTGATTCACCCAGGATTCGCCGTGCATACCCATCATGCCCAGGTTCAGCTTGTGCGACGCGGGGAAACTGCCCAGGCCCAGCAGCGTACAGGCCACGGGAATCTGCGCCCGCTCCGCCAGAGCGCGCACCTGGCTCATCGCGCCGGATTGAATGATGCCGTGACCGGCGAGAATCAACGGCCGTTTAGAGGCGAGAATCAACTCCGCCGCTTCCGCCAATCCTTGCTCCGACGCGCTCAGCATCGGGTGAACCCACTTTTTCTGCGGAGCTGCGGCGGCAAAGTCGAACTCCGCCGTTGCCTGCTGCGCATCCTTGGTGATGTCGACGAGCACCGGCCCCGGCCGTCCCGATTGCGCCACGCGAAAGGCATCCCGCAGAACGGGAGCCACATCCTCGGCGCGCGTGACGACATAATTGTGCTTGGTCACGGGCAGAGTCACGCCGGTGATATCGACTTCCTGAAAGGCATCTGTCCCCAGTACTTTGCTGGCGACCTGGCCGGTGATGCAGACCAGCGGAATCGAGTCCAGCATAGCGGTGGCGATGCCGGTGACCATGTTGGTTGCTCCAGGACCGGAGGTTGCAATGGCCACGCCGACGCGGCCCGAGGCCCGCGCATAACCGTCAGCCATGTGCACCGCGCCCTGCTCATGGCGCACCAGGATGTGCCGCACGGGGAACTTGCGCAACGCATCATAGGCGGGCAGAATCGCTCCGCCGGGATAGCCAAAAACTTCGCGCACGCCTTCGCCTTCCAGCGTTGCCCAGATGATCTCCGCTCCAGTCAGCCTCGTATGCTGTTGCTTGCTCATATAACTCCTTGGTTTGGCTGTGCGTTGGGCCGCGGTGCAAACCAGAACTGCCGATCGTGTTGCTGTTCGAACTTCTCCAAAGCGCCACCATGCTTCAACGACAGGCCGATGTCGTCCAGACCCAGGAGCAGGCATTCACGGCGGAAAGGATCAATCGAGAAGGGAATTGACAGGCCGTGATCGTCGCGCAGCTGTTGATCTTCCAGAGAGACTTCGAGCTGGTAGCGAGGCATCGTCGCGGCCCGATCCATCAGCGTGCGTATTTGTTCTTCGGGTAGCGTGATCAGCAGGATCCCGTTTTTACCCGCGTTGGAGTGAAAAATGTCAGCAAACGAAGGTGCGATCACACACCGGATGCCGAAGTCGGAGAGAGCCCAGGCTGCGTGCTCGCGCGATGACCCGCATCCGAAGTTCTTGCCCACGACCAGGATTTCGGCGTCTTTGTAATCCGGATGGTTCAGGACAAAATCGGGGCGCGGCTTGCCGGCATCAGGACCTTCCTGAATGCGCCGCCAATCGAAGAACAGGAAGTCTTCATAACCGGTGCGCTCAATTCGCTTTAGAAACTGTTTAGGGATGATCTGGTCGGTGTCGACGTTCTCCCGATCCAGGTGCGCAACCACGGCTTTGTGTCTACGGAATGGCTTCATTGGACGGACTCCACTTCTTGTACCGGGCTGGGGTGGAATTGCCACTGGCGGACATCGGTGAAGTGGCCGGCGATCGCGGCAGCAGCGGCCATCATTGGGCTCACCAGGTGAGTTCGCCCACCGCGGCCCTGGCGGCCTTCGAAATTGCGATTGCTGGTGGAAGCGCAGCGCTCGCCCGGCGCCAAAATGTCAGGGTTCATGCCCAGGCACATAGAGCAGCCCGGCTCGCGCCACTCAAAGCCGGCAGAGCGGAAAATCTCATCCAGGCCCTCTTGTTCGGCTTGCTTCTTTACCTGTTGCGAACCAGGAACCACCATGGCGCGTACTTTTGGGTGCACTCGATATCCGGTTACCACCTTGGCCGCGGAACGCAGGTCCTCAATGCGCGCGTTGGTGCAGGACCCGATGAACACGCGATCAATGGCGAGTTCCTGAATCGCCTTTCCCGGCTCGAGAGCCATGTACTCGAGCGCGCGTTCCCATGCGCGGCGTTGCGCCGCAGACTGGCTTGAGGCCGGATCAGGCACGCGATCCGTCACCGGCACCACCATTCCGGGATTCGTTCCCCAAGTGACGAACGGGGCCAAATCCTCGGCGCGCAGCACCAGCTCACGATCAAAGCGTGCGCCTGGGTCGGTCGCCAATGACCTCCATTCGGCCACCGACCGGTCCCAGTCCGCGCCGGTGGGACTGAATCGGCGTCCCTTCAAATAGCGAAAGGTGGTTTCGTCGGGGGCGATCATGCCTGCACGCGCGCCGGCTTCGATGCTCATGTTGCAGACTGTCATGCGGCCTTCCATCGAGAGAGCGCGAATGGCTGAGCCGGCATATTCGAGCACATAGCCGCTGGCGCCGTCGGTTCCGATGTGACCGATGATGCCCAAGGCAATATCTTTGGCTGTGACGGCCGGTCCGAGTTGCCCTTCGACCGTGATGCGAAAGGTTTTGGGCCGCGACTGCGGCAGGCATTGCGTAGCCATCACGTGTTCGACCTCGGAAGTGCCGATGCCGAAGGCCAGCGCGCCGAAAGCGCCATGCGTGCTGGTATGGCTATCGCCGCAGACGATCGTCATGCCGGGCTTGGTAAAACCGAGCTCCGGTCCGATTACATGGACGATGCCCTGTTCGGCCGACTGCACGTCGTATAGCGGTATCCCGAAATCGGCGCAGTTCGCGCGTAGGGCGTTGATCTGCTTGGCCGCAATCTCGTCTTCAATAATGAGCCGGTTGGATGTAGTCGGCACGTTATGATCCACCGTCGCGACCGCCCGGTCCGGTCGTCTTACGGTTCTTCCCGCCAGACGAAGCCCTTCAAACGCCTGCGGCGAAGTGACTTCATGAATCAGGTGCAGGTCGACGTACAGCAGAGCCGGCTCGCCCTCCGGCGCCACCACTACATGCGAATCCCAAACTTTATCGAAAAGCGTTCTCGGCCCTTGTGACATGTTCATTTTCCTTCGAGTTTTCTCTTGCCATCGAATCCCGGGATATCCATATCCCGTCGTGTGCCGGATGTGGTTATCCGTTTGCCGTCAACCTTCGAACCAGAGCGGGAAGCCCTAACGTCGTGCCCTGATACAAGAGGGCTTGCTCTGATATGAAACCAGTCTCAGCAGCCTGCTAGACAGCCTGCGCCGGCTGTGGGCGACCAATGATCTCGCTTAGCGTCTGATGTACCAGCTGCCCCATTTCTTCCGTGGACACGTGCTTGCCCGGTTGGTCCGGCCGCAGCAGATCTGCCGTGCGGTAGCCTTGCTCCAGAACCTTGCGTACGGCTAGCTCAATCGCCTGGGCGTCCTGTTCCAGGTTGGCTGAGTGGCGAAGCAACATGGCCGCAGTCAGGATCGCACCCAGCGGATTGGCGATGCCTTTGCCGGCGATGTCCGGCGCCGAACCGTGTACAGGCTCATAGAGATTGACCGATCCGCCAATCGTGGCTGAAGGCAGCATGCCCAGCGAGCCCGTGATCACAGCGGATTCGTCGCTGAGAATGTCTCCAAACAGATTCTCAGTCAGCACCACATCGAAGTTACGCGGCGTGTTCATCAGGTGCATCGCGCAAGCGTCTACGTAGTGGTGGTCCAGCGCAATGCCCGGAAACTCCTGCGCCACTTCCGTGACCGTGGCGCGCCAGAGCTGGGAGACTTCGAGCACGTTTGCCTTATCGACCGAAGTCACTTTCTTCCGCCGCTGGGAAGCCAGGTTGAAGGCCACACGCGCCACCCTGACCACCTCATCGCGTGTGTAGCGCATCGTGTTCCAGGCTGATCCGTTGGCGCGATCCCAGGTTCGCGGTTCCCCAAAGTACAACCCGCCCAGCAGTTCCCGGACAAACAGGATATCGGCGCCGTTGGTCACCTCCGGGCGCAACGGTGAGTTGGCCGAGAGAGCCGGGTAAGCAAAAGCCGGGCGCAGATTGGCGAATCCGCCTAATGCCTGGCGAAGCTGCAAAAGACCTGCTTCGGGCCGCTGGTTGGGGGGAAGCGAATTGAATTCGTTGCCTCCGACCGCTCCCAACAGTACGGCATCGCTTTTCAAGGCTGCGTCCAGCGTAGGTGCGGGCAGCGGTGTTCCGCTCTGGCGAATCGCCTGCCCGCCAATCGGCAGGCTAGTAAATTGGAAGTCGTGGCCGCCGAACTCCGCGACAGATTTCAAGATGTTTACCGCTTCCCGAGTAACCTCCGGGCCGATGCCATCTCCAGCGACAACCAGGACTTTGAGCTGCATCAGGGTCTAACCTCCTGTGGTTAATTCGGCTTGAGGCCGATGGTGGTCGGGAAGCAGGGAAAGAAGGTCCTGATCGAAAATCGCTTTTCTGCGATCCGCTAATTCATTGAAACGGTGATACACCTCGTCCAGATCAGAGCCGTGCAACTCAAACCCGAGTTCTTTCAGACGATGGGCGAGCGCGCGCCGCCCCGAGTGTTTGCCAAGAACCATGCGGTTGCTGGGCACACCCACAGAAGCGGGAGTCATGATTTCGTAGGTCAGAGGATGGGCCAGCATGCCGTGCTGATGAATCCCGGCTTCATGTGCGAATGCGTTGCTGCCCACCACCGCCTTGTTTGGGGCGGGAGCAAAGCTGATTGTTTCCGCAAGCAGCTGGCTCGTCGGATAGAGCTGCTGCAGCCTCAGGTTGTGAGTGCAGGGAAATTTATCCGGGCGTACCAGCATGGCGGCCGCCACTTCTTCCAAAGCCGCATTGCCGGCTCGTTCTCCGATGCCGTTGATGGTGCACTCGATCTGCCGCGCGCCCGCCTCCATGGCTGCCAGGCTGTTGGCTACCGCCATGCCGAGGTCATTGTGACAGTGCGAGGAAAGCGTGATCCCAGCAACCTCCGGAACCCGTTCCCGCAGCATGCGGAACATGGCTCCATACTCGTTTGGAACGCAGTAACCAACGGTGTCCGGCAAATTGATTGTGGTCGCCCCGGCTTCAATGGCCACCCGGACAACACTGCAAAGGTAATCCGGATCGGAACGGGTGGCGTCCTCCGGAGAAAACTCCACATCGTCGACATACTGCCGTGCGAGCCGAACGGCGGTAGCAGCCTGATTCAACCCCTCGTTCCGCGAGATCTTCAGCTTGTGCTCCAGGTGAATGTCGGAACTGGCGAGGAAGACGTGGATGCGCGCACGGTCAGCGGTTTCCAGGGATCGGGCCGCGGTCTGGATGTCTTCCTTGCGGGTTCGGGCCAACGAGGCGATGCGGGGTCCGCGAATCTCCTGGCTAATATTGGAAATTGCTTCGAAATCGCCCGGAGACGCAATGGCGAAGCCGGCTTCGATGATATCGACGCCAAGATCCTCAAGCGCATGAGCCATGCGCAACTTTTCCGGGGTCGTCATGCTGCAGCCCGGAGACTGCTCGCCATCGCGCAGCGTGGTATCGAAAAAGACTACTCGATCTTGTTTCATCGAGGCGCCACCCTTCACATACTCATTCTCGCGGATTCCGGAGCATAGAGCAAATTTATAATTCTTCTGAAAACTATAAATGAATCTTATATTGGTGCAACAAGCGCTATCCTGGAGCAAGCTTTAGTTATGGACATTCATCAGTTAGAGACCTTCCTGGCTGTTGCGGAAGACAAAGGGTTTTCTCGTGCCGCCAAGCGTCTGCGCCGTACCCAGCCCGCAATCAGTCAGGTGGTTCGAAAGCTCGAGGCGGACCTTGGGGAAGTCCTTTTTGAGCGCAGCTCCCGAGACGGAACCCTGACCGCAGCCGGGGAAGTGTTACGCGAATATGCGCGACGGATGTTGGCGCTTCGGGCAGAAGCAACCACGGCGATGGAAGAACTGAAGTCGCTCGATCGTGGCCGCCTGCTCATAGCGGCCAACGAATACACCTGTCTTTACCTGCTTCCGATTCTGGATCGCTTTCGCCGCTTATGTCCGCAGATCGGGGTCAGCGTTCAACGCTCTTTGGCCAGCAAGATCCCTGATGATGTGCTGCAGAGATCGGTGGAGATAGGCGTGCTTTCTTTTCGGCCGGAGGGTGACCTTTTCCGTTCGATCGTGGTCTACACCGATGAGCTGGCATTTGTGGTCAACCCCGATCATCCCCTGGCGCGCGAGAAAGAGATTTCCATCGAAGATCTGGGCGCGGAGAGCTTCATTGCTCACAATGTGCCATCTCCTCTGCGCCGCCACGTGGTTGCAGCCTTTGAAAAGCATAAGACGCCGCTGAATATGTGTCTTGAGTTGCCCAGTCTGGAAGCGGTTAAACGATTCGTGGCCATGGGCAATGGCGTCGCTTTGGTTCCTGGATTGACGGTAAGCCGCGAGCTTGCGAGTGGGGAATTGATCCAGGTACCGGTGGACGCTTTGCGTTTTGAGCGCCATCTTCGCCTGGTGCATCGCAAGCATGCCAATCTGTCGCACGCGGCAAATGCGTTTCTCAAGGTTGTTCGCTCTTTGTCATTAGAGCGCGGGTCGCCGTATGAGTTTCGCGTGGAACGCAGCGGATAGGTACAATTGCGGGAGAAGATCACAGACTCAGGTTTGCGCGCAGGGAGAGGTTCAGGAACGAATGAAGAAAACGCTGTTGTTTTTTCTGCTGCTGCCGTTTTTGGCAGTGGCAAGTCAGGCCCAGGAAAGCCGTCAGGATATCAGTGTCAGCGTGGCCGGCATCTTTCCCCCTTTTATCACTGGCAACGCAGTCCAACAGACCGGAACCTATGGCTTGGGCGGCCTGGTGAGCTACCGGTACATGCTGACTCCGAGAAGCGGCCTGGAACTCAATTATCAGTACGCGCAGAATGCGCAGAAGTACTACACCAGCTTCAACAACGTGCGCGTGCATGACCGGATGCAGGAGTTTTCCGGAGCCTATGTCTTGAACCAGACCTTCAAAAACTGGAATCCATTTCTGGAGGCAGGGCCGGCAGCTTTCATCTTCTCGCCGCTGGACGACGCCAGCACCACGCAGCTTGATGTAAAGCAGCAGACGATTCTCGGCGCTATGTACGGTGGCGGCGTGGCCTACGAGATCAGTCCCAGTTTTGACATCCGGGTCGAATACCGCGGACTGCTGATGAAGACGCCGAATTTTGGTTTGGAACCACAGAAGACAGGCCGGTTTTACAACGTCTACAATCCCGTGGCCGGTATCGCGTACCACTTCTAGGTCGACCAAAGAACAGATCTTGAAGAAGTGGCCTCGGTTTACGAGCTCCAGTCTGTACCGTTCCCTAAAGGGGACTCGGATTTGTTATTGTCCGTTTCCCGGCTCTCCCTGCCGGGAAACGGATTACCCCTTCCCATTCGGGACCGGTTCGCGGCGAATTGGGAAGCCACCGATTCAAACCAGATCGTCCAGATTCAAACCCTAAAAGATACGGTAAGCAATGCCGGTGCTGAATCCATCCGGCGATAGGGAACTGTTCTGGAAATTGAACCAGTGCTGGTATTCATAGTCCACCGCCCTGATGATGAAGCGATGGTAGTGAATATCCAGTCCCGCCCCGGGGGCGACCATGAAATATCCTCCATGGCCGTAGCTGAATGGGAAGTTGAACTGGCCATTGCCGATCAGTAGTTTCCCGTACGGCTCCCAACGGTGGAAGCGCCACCGGTAGCGAAGGCCAGCATTGTAGTTGTCCTCGTGCACGTCATAGGTCTGGTTGAAGCGGAGAAAGCGAATCTCGCCTTCCGCACCCAGATGTCCTCGAATATTGAGGTCGGCCCAGCCGCCAACACCGAGCAGATGATTGGGGCCGTAGTCGGGGCTGTAGGCGGAAAAGAAACCACCCGCAATCACATGGGCGCCGCCTTGGCCGGCAGCAACGACTTGTGCCTGTAAGGAAGGAGCCGATAAGAGTGAGAGCACGAGGGGAAGAAGGTTTACGAGCAACGACCTTTTGATCATGCGCACCACGCAGATGTTTTCCCCAGCAAAAAGAGGCGGGGCAGATCTAAGTCTACCCCGCCTCTATGTAATGCTGCGTCGGAGATATCCCGTTGGTAACCCTCTACTAAAGGGCTACTGTGGGCTTGGTTGAGCTGCTGATGCCTGCGCCGGAGCCGAACTCTGCTGCGTGTCGACTGCCGGAGCCGCGGGAGCTGCATTCTCCGCTCCTGCCGCTGGGGTGGGCGCTGCCGCAACCGGAGGCGCGTACCGAACCAGGCGGAAGAAGACCGGCGTAACTTCGAAAGGCATCTTATCCCGCGCGTTCATGATGGGAGGGATTCTCGCATTCAAGCGAATCACCTTGTCATCCCAGGCATCGATCTTCAATTGGCTGCCCAGGGGCAGAGCCGCGATCTGATCCAGCTTATTCATGTCCAGTTTCGGTGCCTTCGCAATCAAGGCATTCAACCAGGGCTCACCAGTCGGGCGGAGCAGCGAATCACCCAGTCGCGGCGTGTTGAGTGCCGTAAGTTGATGCGAACGGTCGTTCAACTGCGCCAGGAACAGGCCCGGCTGCCCAAGCTGGGGAGCGTATACCGAGTGGTTCAGCAGCTCGATCGCTTTCTTTGCTGCTAACTCGTTGTCCGCGTCCGAGTGGGACATGTGAATGCGCTCAAAGGTCGCTTCATCGGGGAAGAGGAGGCGATCGTTGAATGCGTAGCGCGTATCAATGTGGTGACCGAGAACGATGTGGGCCAGCTGGAACGAGAGCACTGCGGCCAGGTCAGCTTCGGTCGGCAGCACGTCGATCAGGCCTTTGCTCAGAATGATGGTGTTGCCTACCGCCAGTGATTCCAGTGGCGCAGTCAACAGCACCCGGCAGTGAATGTTGTCGGACAGCTGGATATTGTTGCCGATGATGATGTTGTTGGTGACCTGCTCCAGGACCTTGTCAAAGTCGCTGGGCGGGGCCAGCAAGCCAGCCTGCACCAGACGGTCGAGGACGTTTTCTTCAGCCTGGGAGATCCATTCCCGCTGCGCTGCCAGCGGGCTCAGGTCCTGGTTTTGGTCGCTCTGGTCCTGCACGTCGTCGATCTTGACCGACTCGTTGTCAGACTCGTGCGTCGGCAGCTTCAGGGCATAGCCCCAGATATAGGTCTGAGCCTTGAACGAGACCGGGTGCTCCGAGCTCTTCTGCGTTTCTTCTACGTAGACACCGACCGGCAGCCAGAGTCCAGGTTGCAGGTTTTCGCGCCAGCTATCGAAGTGGAAGTAGCTGGAGCTGTCGTCGTCCTGATTGCCACCTGTATAGGTGCCATTGAAGCGAACGATGTTTCCGCCCTGATCTTCAACCCAGATACGGCCCGTGAAGCGGCCGCTGCCCGTTCCCGGCTTGGGATGCACGTCGAACACCAGCGTGCGGACCGCGCCCAGGAAGTCGCGGCGGACATAGCTGAAATCATAGTGCTGCTGATCGAAGGAAATCGGATCCAGGAACATCATCTCCATAAAGCCGGCAGAGATGTACTGCATCTTGAATGCCTTAGTCAGGCCGGAGATGTATTTCATCGAGCCCTTGAACAGACCGTGGCTCGACCCCTCGCCTGCATACGCCGTGTCGGTAATCGACTTGCCGAAATCAACTCGGCCGAGCAGATATTGGTCCGATTCCGGCACCGCATACAGAGCCTGGTCCGGCCGCATGTTTTGGATGTAGGTCTGCACCAGCGGAGAGTGCTTCTGGATCTGCTTGATGGTGACCTTTTCGGCCGCGATCGCTTTCTGCACCAGCGCAGCCTGCTCGGGCGACAAAGGCGAAGGTGGCTGATACTTGGTTTTGGCCTGAGCTACGGACGCGGTGAGCGTCAGCAGCAGACTGGTTATCCAAACTCGACGCAGGGTCATTTCCTGGCTCCTGAACCTTTCAACAATTGGTAACTTTCGCGAATTTCCCGTACGAAATCCGTAGAACCTGGGCAACCACCGGCTATGCCAGCTGGAAGGTCACGTGAATCAGTGTGGTGTGATCTACCGGATGCCCATCTTTAATTGCGGGCTTGAACCGGATTTGCTCGGCGACGCGCTTTGCCTGCTCATCCAGACCATGCCCCAGCCCGTTTACTACACGCAATACCTCTACCTGGCCAGTCGCCAGGAACCGCACCTGTAAAGTTACCTCTCCCTGGATTCTCAACTGCGCGGCTTCCGGAGTGTACTGCGGGTGCGGCTCTGAGATCACCACTGGAGGAACAAAGGCAGGTTCTGTCGTCTTGATGGCCACTTGTGTGGGCGCGGCAGCCTGAGAATTGAATTCTCCCGTGGCCACTTTACCAGTGCCACCGGGCTTGCCCGTGCCTCCGACGATGCCGTTGGCAAAACCGGCTGAGGCCACCTTGCCCAAATCATGTCCGCCGGGCACGCCGTTGGCTACGCCGGCGCCGAAGGATGTGCCGCTCACCGCGCCTTTGCGTGCGGCGCCCGCACCGGTCGCTGTACCCGGGGCGGCGTTAAAGGAACCGACCGCGACGAGCTGCGATTTCGCGGAGTTGGGGTTCGGTTTGGCTCCAATCGGATCTCCGAAACCACCGGACTTGACGTCCGGCTTCACCTGGTTGTTCGCCACCTCAGTAGGCTTCGCGCTGGCAAACAGACCTACCTTCGGTTGCGGCGGAGGTGCGACCGCCTTCGGCGGCGCCGGCGGCAGCTTGGGCTGATCGGGCTGCTTCATCTCGACCGGCTTGGGAATTTCCGGCGGAGGCTGAATCTTGGGCACCGTAATCTTCGGAGGGGTCAACTTCACGACCTCGGGTTGGGGAGGCGCAATGACCCTCACTTTGGGCACGATGATTTTTGGCGGAGGGGGCACCTGTTCCTGCGGAAAGATGAGCGTCTCGTTATACTTTTGCTTCGTTACCTTATGGATCGCCGCGGTAAACAGAATCAGCAAGGTCATGACGAGGATGTTCGTCACCATGCTCACCCCGAAGGAGCCCCAACGTCCCTCCGGTTCGGGGAGGAGTCCGAAGTTATCGCGTTTCACAAGATCAGTCGGCATAATGAACGTTTCCTAATTCTCTCTAGACGTAAAGTGATGTGCGAGCCACTGGGACAATTACACAAGCAGCGAAAAAACTCGTACATTCAAACAGACGCAAGTTCGCGATCCATGCTTAAAAACCGTCGAGTCTCTGCCGCAAAATCTGCAGCCATTATCGACTTCCGCGCCTCGCATAATCTCAGTACCAAAGTACTTGCGGATAAGCTCACGATAGACGAGATTGCACGCAGATGCAGTAACCCAAAGGTGGAGCGATTGGGAACAGAAGTGTATGGATAGAAAATGCGGAGAACCATAGCTCTTGCATCCCAACTTTCGGGGCAAATCCGTTGCACGCAAAGGCCCTTTTCGGGGGCGCTTAGGTGAAGCTCTTCAGCGTCTCCCATAACCATCCAACATGCGACTCGCAGCGGAATGTCTTCGTTGCCAAGTCAGGCGGCCGTTTCGGCTCTGCATTAAGAGTACAAGAAGGACGTGCGCGGGCGTGAAGATTCTAGTGACCGGCGGAGCTGGTTATATCGGTGGAACTGTGGCTCGGCTACTGCTGGACCGCGGCCACACAGTTGTGGTGTATGACAACCTGTGCCATGCGCGCCGTTCCATGGTCCCCGCGGGCGCGACCTTCGTGGAGGGTGATGTCGCTGACAGCAAAAGGCTTGGTGAGCTCTTTGCCGACGGCTCTTTCGCTGGGGTCATGCACTTCGCTGCCCTCATCGAAGCCGGAGAGAGTATGCGCCATCCGGAACTCTACTTTCGTAACAACACCGCGGCCACGCTGGGGCTGCTGGAAGCAATGGTGAGTAATAATTTACGGAAGTTTGTATTTTCTTCCACTGCGGCTGTGTATGGCGAACCGCTGAGCACGCCGATCGCAGAGGACGCGCCGCTGGTTCCCACGAACGCATATGGCGAATCGAAGCTCCTGGTGGAGCAGATGTTGCACTGGATACACCGTATTCACGGGCTGCGCTACGCCAGCTTGCGTTACTTCAACGTTGCCGGCGCCATTCCCGGACGCGGAGAGGCGCATGAGCCGGAATCTCATCTGATTCCTCTCATCCTTGATGTAGCTTTAGGCCGACGTGACAGGATCAAAATTTTCGGCCAGGATTACCCCACGGCGGATGGCACTGCCGTTCGCGACTACATCCACGTGCAGGATCTGGCAGAGGCACACCTGCTGGCCTTTGATGCCCTCAACGGCCGTGACCATATGATTTACAACCTGGGGAACGGTCAGGGTTTTACCGTGCGGCAAGTAGTGGAATCTGTCCGCCGTGTCACCGGGAAACCGATTCCTGTGGATGAGGTGCCGCGCCGGCCGGGAGATCCCGCGGTCTTGATCGCCAGCTCGCAAAAAATCGAAACTGAGCTCGGCTGGAGGCCGAAGTACGCGAGCCTCGATGACATTGTGGGCAGCGCCTGGGAGTGGCATCAGCAGCGCTACCGCGTATAACCGCTCTATCGTAACCGTTACTGAGCACAATGGAGAAGTCATGAAGACCAGCACGACAGACCCCAATCTGGATTCGATTTTGCACGAAAAGAGAGTCTTTCCTCCTCCTCCGGAATTTGCCGCCCAGGCGCATGTGAAAAGTCTGGCCGAGTACGAGAGCCTCTACCGCCGGTCCATTCAGGACCCCGAGAGCTTTTGGGCCGAAGTCGCGAGCGAGCTCCACTGGTTTACTCCCTGGACCCAGGTGCTCGACTGGCAAGCACCTTGGGCTAAGTGGTTTGTGGGCGGCAAAATCAACCTCTGCTACAACTGCGTGGACCGTCACGCTTTGGGAAACAAGAAGAGCAAAACTGCGATTTTGTGGGAAGGTGAGCCGGGCGAGATGCGCACGCTGAGCTATGGCGAACTGCATCTCGAGGTGCAGAGATTCGCCAACGTGCTCAAGGGACTCGGCGTGCGCAAGGGTGACCGCGTCGCTGTGTATATGGGCATGACGCCGGAGCTCGCGATTGCTCTGTTGGCCTGCGCCCGTATTGGCGCGGTGCACTCCGTGATTTTCGGAGGATTTGCGGCCAATGCTCTGGTAGATCGCATTAACGACGCAGCGTGTGTGGCGCTGATTACCCAGGATGGATCGTATCGCCGCGGCTCAGAGATACGCCTCAAGGCAATCGCCGATGAGGCCCTGGCCAACTGCCCCTCGGTCAAGCAGGTAGTTGTTTATCGCCGTACCGGCTCACCCGTGAGTATGAAGGAAGGCCGCGACTATTGGTGGCACGATCTGGTTGGGAAGGCTGGCGTCGAATGTCCGGCGGAGCCGCTGGATTCGGAAGACCCGCTCTACATCCTCTACACCTCGGGAACTACGGGCAAACCCAAGGGCCTGGTGCACACCACCGGGGGCTACTCTGTGCAAACCTATCTCACCAGCAAGCTGATCTTCGATCTCAAGCCGGACGACATCTATTGGTGCACCGCGGATATCGGTTGGGTGACCGGACACTCTTATGTTGTTTACGGAATTCTGCAGAACGGTGTTACCACCGTCATGTATGAGGGCGCACCGAATTATCCCGAACCAGACCGTCTTTGGAAAATCGTTGACGATCACAAGGTGACCGTCTTCTACACTGCGCCGACGGCGATTCGCGCCTGCATCAAATGGGGCGATCAGTATCCCTTACGTCACTCGCTGGCCAGCCTGCGTTTGTTAGGGACCGTGGGCGAGCCCATCAACCCGGAAGCCTGGATGTGGTATCGCGAAGTTATCGGCAAGGGGCGTTGTCCGATCGTCGATACCTGGTGGCAGACAGAGACTGGAGCCATCATGGTGGCGCCTCTACCGGGCGCAGTTCCAACGAAGCCGGGTTCCGCCACGCGTCCATTCCTGGGCATCGAACCAGCCATCCTGAGCCGCGAGGGCGACCCCGTTCCTGCGGGTAGCGGCGGACTCCTTATAATCCGCAAACCGTGGCCCTCCATGGCGCGGACCATCTTCAACGATCCCGATCGCTATGCCAAAACCTATTGGTCAGAGGTTCCCGGCTGCTACTTCACGGGTGATGGAGCACGCGTCGATCATGATGGAGATTACTGGCTGATGGGTAGAGTCGACGACGTCATCAACGTGAGCGGCCATCGGCTGGGCACGATGGAAGTTGAGTCGGCGCTGGTTGCTCATCCGAAGGTCGCCGAGGCGGCGGTGGTTGGCCGCCCGCATGACTTGAAGGGGCAGGCAATTGCCGCGTTTGTTTCCCTTGAGAGTAGTCATCATCCAACTCCGCAACTGAAAGAGGAGTTACGTGAATGGGTAGCAAAGGAGATTGGCTCGCTGGCGCGGCCGGATGACATCCGCTTTACTCAGGCATTGCCCAAAACGCGTAGCGGAAAAATCATGCGGCGCTTATTGCGCGAACTGGCGACGAGTGGGGAAATCAAGGGTGACACGACAACGCTTGAAGATTTCACCGTGATCGCTCAGCTTCGCGGCTCGGAAGAATAGGCTGGGCCGGGAAAGAAACCATGTTAGCTCGGGCTCGGGGGCGAGTCGTTGTCATTCTCCGCGCTCGCGGGCGCTGAGCCTGGCTCGGTTGCTTCGCCATCTTCTGCTGCGGATGGCTGATCCTCCACCTGGTCTTGGCCGGCAAATGGCTCGACTGTGAAATAGAATGTGCTGCCTTGCCCCGGGGTGCTCGTGGCCCAGATGCGGCCGCCGTGCTGATTCACAATTCCGCGGCAGAGGGCAAGTCCCAAACCGGTACCTCCCTGTAACCGCGTGTCCGAAGCGTCTGCCTGCTGGAACTTGTCGAAAATCATATCCAGTTTTTCGGGAGGAATGCCCGGGCCGTGGTCCTGCACTTCAAACGTAACTTCCTTTTCGGCGGTAGTGCTCGCTGCCAGCCGGATCTCGCCGCCCTTCTCCGTAAACTTGATGGCGTTGCGGATCAGGTTTCCTAACACTTGCAGGATGCGATCGCCGTCCACCCAAACATCCACTGGCTGCGCGTCGATGCGGAACCGCAGGCCCGCACGCGCGGCCGACGTTTTCTCCGGATCCATCGCCCGGCGAAGCAGATCAATCGCGTTCCACTCTGCCTTGTGCAGCGGCAGGTTTCCGCTGCCAATGCGCTCGAAATCGACAATATCGTTGACCAGCCGGACCAGCCGGTCACAATTACCCAGTGCGATATCGAGCATTTGCGGAATCTTTTCCGGCCGCTTTTCGAGCGCACCGCTCGCCACCAGGCCCAGCGCCGCACGCAATGATGTCAGTGGCGTGCGCAGCTCGTGGCTCACTGTGGCGATAAACTCGTCCTTCATCCGGTCGAGGCGGCGCCGCTCGGTAACGTCCTGGAAGGCAACAACAACGCCGTCCACGCGGCCATTTTCCACCAGCGGGCAGGCGACATATTCCACTGGCAACGATCGCCCGTCCTTGCGCCAGAAAACGTCGTCATCTATGTGGGTCGGCGTTTCCCGCTTCACGCTGCCGATTATTGGGCATTCCTCCGGCGGGTAAGGAGAGCCGTCGGCGCGTGAGTGATGGATCAGCGTATGCATGTGCTGTCCCTGCAACTCCTGCGGGGAGTATCCCAGCATGGCCGCAGCACTGCGATTGACGAAGGTGAGCCGGCCCTCCATGTCCATGCCCCAGATACCTTCACCAACAGAATCCAGAATCGACTCATGCTGCCTGGTCAGCGCGTTGAGCTCTTCCTCCGCCTGGGTCTGCTCGGTGATGTCGATTCCGTGGCTGAGCACAACCGGTTCGGCGCCCGGGAACTGCAATCGCTTGTTGCGATAGGCAACGATGCACAATTGCCCCGCTTTTCCGCGCAGATAGAAGCGGCCCTGATGATCCTGGTCCGGCTCCTGCTTCAGAGCCTCGAAGTACGCGTCGAAGTCTGCCAGGTGGTCACTATCGATGTAATTGCGCAGCGGAGTGCCGACCAACTCTTCCGGCTCGTAACCGAGGATCTTGGCCGAGTGTGAATTGATGGAGCGCAATACACCATCCAGGTCGTGGGTGAAAATGAAGCCCAGGCTGCTTTCCACCAGCTGGCGATAGCGTTCTTCGCTGGTGCGCAGAGCGGTCTCAGCTTCCCGCTGCTCAGTTACATCCGCACCGGTCATAATCACGAAGCTCACTTCTTCCTGAGCATTGGTGAGCGCGGTTGCGGTCCATGCGATGCGCCGCAGCGTTTCAGCCTTGGTGCGCCAGTTGATCTCAAACGATTCCGTGGTATTTCCCGTGCGCACCTGCTCGAAGATGCGAATGGCCGTCTCGCGTTCTCCGGGTGGGAAAAGCTCTTCAGGAAAAGCGCGCCCGGCAAGATCGGCGAAGCTGTAACCGGAAATTGTCTCGCACGCGCGGTTGAAGCGGACGATGCGGCCGGCCGTGTCAAAGACCAGCACCAGCGCGCTGATCGTGTTCAGCACCGCGGCAACGAAATTTCGTTCTACCGTAAGTGCCTGCTCGGAACGCTGACGCGAGCGGACAACGCTCTCCTGTGTCTGGCCCGTCGCATAAAGGTCCATGCGCGTGACGATCTGGCGGGCAAGCACCTGCAGGCTTTCGAGGTTGCTGCGGCTGAACGCGTTCGGCTCCAGGGAGCAAACCGCAATCGTGCCCAGAATCATGCCTGAGGCGGACAGGAGAGGCGCCCCTGCGTAAGAGCGGCATCGCACGCCACTATCGAGCACAATGCCCGACGACGCGAAGCGGTGATCACTTAAGGCATCGCTGATGAGCAGTGGTTTGCCTTCCAGCAGCAGGAACTGGCAAGGGGAACCGTTGCGCCGGATTTGGCGTGCGGAAAAACCGATGGTTGATTTGAACCACACCCGCGACCAGTCCAGAAAACCAATGAACGCATAAGGCGAACTACAAATCGAGGCAGCCATCCGCGCGATTTCATCGAACGCGGGATCGGGCAACGTGTCGAGAATCTCGTACTGAAGCAGAGCTTTCAGCCGTTCGGTCTCGTCGTGCTGCACACCTGTGGGACTTGAAGACATTCCAGTTCTCTGTATCTCTAATGCTTCAGATCAAACACAACCCCGGGGGCGGGTAGAATGCAAACGGCAAATACATTCATCCAGGGGAGCTATTCACTTCGCCTTGGGGGTTTGAGCGAGAACGACTGGGTACATCCTAACCTGAGAAGAGTGCTCCTGTATCTCGCAACGCGACAACAATTTGACCCAAGTTGCAAGGGGTAGGTTACTTATGTCTTTCGTGGATTCCTTGGTCACCATAAAGTAATGAGCACCGGTAACTCATCACACTTTCTTCTCATTCAAACTGCATGACCGAAGCCCGGCAATCCGCAAGCAGACACGCATTCACCATCATCGGCCTCATTTTTTATTGCGCCGGATTGGCTGCGGCTTTCCTTCACGCTCACTGGCATGCGGGGTTGCTGCTTCGCGCGGCTGGTCTATTACTGCTGGCTTATGCCTCGTGGAAACGGCGTTCTCTGATGGCCTGGATCTTCTGGGCGATGATTGCCGGCGGCGAATTGGGAGCAGATGCACCGAACGTTGCCGTCAGCCTGCGCGTATTCAGCGATATCTTCCTGCGCCTGATCAAGACCATCGTGGCCCCTCTGATCCTTGGAACGCTGATCACCGGTATCGCGGCACATGGTCAGATGCGCAGCCTGGGAAGAATGGGAATCAAGGCTCTGATCTATTTCGAAGTTCTGACCACAATTGCCATGTTGGTGGGGCTTGCGGCGATCAACCTCACGCGCGCAGGTGTCGGCCTGACCATGCCCCAGCATTCCGCGGTGGAACATGCGCAGACGCCGATGCGCTGGGATGAAGTGCTGCTGCATACCTTTCCGGAGAACATCGCGAAGTCGGTAGCAGACAATCAGATTTTGCAGGTCGCGGTATTTGCCATTCTCTTTGGCGCGGCGATGACGCGGCTTAGCGCAGAAAAACGAGCGCCTTTGCTGCATGTCATAGAGTCCCTTACCGAGACCATGTTTTCCTTCACCAACATCGTGATGTACTACGCTCCGGTTGGTGTGGGTGCAGCGATGGCCTACACCGTAGGCCAAATGGGACCCGGCGTGCTGTTACACCTCGGCCGTCTGCTGCTGACGTTGTATGCAGCGCTGCTCGTTTTCGTGCTGGTCGGCATGCTTCCCGTTGCGCTGATCGCGCGTGTGCCCATCCGCAGGTTTCTGCGCGCAGTCGCTGAGCCCGCAACCATCGCGTTTGCTACCAGCACTTCAGAAGCTGCATTGCCTCGTGCCATGGAAGCGATGGAAGCGCTTGGCGTGCCACGCAGGATTGTCGCCTTTGTCATTCCGGCAGGCTACAGCTTCAATCTGGATGGCTCGACCCTGTACCTTGCGCTGGCCTCTGTGTTCGTCGCCCAGGCGGCCGGCGTCACCATGAGTTGGAAGCAACAAATATTCATGGTGGCTACGCTCATGCTCACAAGCAAGGGTGTGGCTGGCGTGCCCCGTGCAACTCTTGTGGTACTGCTGGCCACGGTCGCCATGTTTCGGCTACCCGAGGAACCAATCTTTGTCATCCTCGGAATCGACGCACTCATGGACATGGCGCGTACCAGCGTCAACGTCGTCGGCAACTGTCTTGCTTCCGCAGTGGTCGCCCGGTGGGAGGGCGAATTCGGAGCCGAGGCCCCGGCCGTTGAGACCATGGATGCCCTGCCTTAAAGAAATCCCGGCCCCGGGACAAGATTGGTATACTAGATCGTCAAGAGCATCTCCCGTCGCCCCAACAGGCCCCACCCGGGGTCTTTTTTGATGGGGCGATGCGGAGCGCTTGCAAGTGGTAAGGGCGTACACGAGACACCATGGGGAAACTACTCGATACCATTCACTCGCCCGCGGACATCAAGAACCTGACCGTCCCTCAGCTGGAAGCACTGGCTCAGGAAATACGCGAGCGGCTGATCCTCGTCCTATCCAAGACAGGCGGCCACCTGGGCCCGAACCTTGGCGTCGTAGAGCTGACGCTGGCGATGCACTACGTCTTCAACACTCCGTCGGACCGGTTCGTGTTCGACGTGAGCCACCAGGCCTACATCCACAAGCTGCTGACCGGCCGCCGCGCCCGCTTTCATACCATGCGCCAGCCTGGCGGTCTGAATGGCTTTATGTTGCGCGGGGAAAGCGACCACGATTGCTATGGCGCAGGTCACGCCGGGACCGCCCTCTCCGCCGCCCTGGGTATGGCGGTAGCCCGCGACCTCGCCGGCGGCAAAGAGCATGTGGTGGCCCTCGCCGGCGACGCGGCCTTTACCAACGGCATCTCCTTCGAGGCGCTCAACAACATTGCCGACCAGACCAAACGCCTCAT
>DATJNV010000111.1:0-121730 GCA_035507705.1 Acidobacteriaceae bacterium | reverse complement strand
GGTCGGGGCCAAGCGAGCAGTTGAGCCCCACGGAGAGCGGCTTGACGTGCTTGACCGCGTTCCAGAAAGCCTCGGTAGTCTGGGCGGAGATGAGGGTCTCGCCGCCACGGCCTACGGCTGCGGAGATCATGACGGGCAGCTGGACTTTGTCTTCGTCGAAGACTTCGCGGATGGCGACCAGGGCGGCCTTGGCGTTGAGTGAGTCGAAGATGGTCTCCACCAGGAGCAGGTCCACTTTGCCGGCGATAAGCGCGCGGACCTCGTGCTTGTAGGCAGACTTGACCTGGTCGAAGGTGACGACACGAAAGCCGGCGTCGTCGGCATCAGGCGAGTTGGAGAGGGAGACAGTCAGCGGCCCGATAGCTCCGGCGACGAAGCGCTGGCGGCCGGTGGCGTTGGCGATGCGGTCGGCCCACTCGCGGCACTGTTGGGCGGATTTTTCGTTGATCTCCCAGGCGAGGTCGTTGAGGAACGGGTCCTCAATGACCTGCTGGTAGAAGGCGGGGTCTTTGCGGCCGCCGTGCTCGCGCGGGTCGTCTTTGAAGAATTCGCTCTGAGTGATGCTGGTGGCGCCGAAGGTGTTGGTCTCGAGGATGTCGGCGCCGGCTTCGAGGAAGCGGCGATGGATGTCGCAGATCATCTCCGGCTGGGTGAGGGAGAAGAGGTCACCGTTGTTGAGCAGGTCTTTTTTGGAGTCCTGGAAGCGGGATCCGCGGATGTCGGCTTCTTTTTTGCCGTAGGTGCGGATGGTGGTGCCCATCGCTCCATCAATGATGGCGATCCGGTTTTCGAGGATCTTTTGGAGAGGGTGTTGCTCGGTCATTTTTCCCCGGGGCGTGTGCAGCAGGTCCATGCCGTGGAACGGTCATAGCGCGCCACCTCCATTATAACGGGGGTGTAAAGGGGACTGGGCGGTTTTGGGGTGCGGCGGAGGAGAGCCCCTGTGCTGCGCCTTCGGCGCTCCCCAACCGCTTAGTGTCTACGTCAGCCCCAGATTCTCGTGGAATACGAGCGAGACCTGGACACCCGCCCGGTCACCTGGCTAGTTCAGCTTCCAGGGCTTTGACCAGGGCGGGGTCGTCCGGGGTGGTGTTGGGGGCGAAGCGGGCGGTTACGTTTCCCTTGCGGTCGACCACGAATTTTTCGAAGTTCCAGAGGATCTCGGGCTCGGTATTGGGGTGGATGCCGTAGCGCTTCAGGTTTTCGCTGAAATGCTCCTCGGAGGTGCTGGTGGCTTTGGGCTGGGCGGCGATCAGCTCCTTGTAAAGGGGGTGCTTCCCTTCTCCGACTACGGTGATCTTCTCGAACATGGGGAAGTCGACGCCGAAGTTGCTGCTGCAGAAGGTGGCGATTTCTTCGCTGCTGCCCGGCTCCTGGCCATTGAAGTCATTCGCGGGAAAGCCGGCGACCACCAGGCCGCGGTCGCGGTAATCGCGATAGAGCTTTTCGAGAGCGTCATACTGCTTGGTGAGTCCACACTTGGAAGCAACATTGACGACCAGAAGGACTTTTCCGCTGTACTGGCCAAGGTTGGTCTCTTCGCCGGTGATGCGGCGCAGGGGAATCTGCTGAATGGCTGTGCTCATAAGGCCATTGTAGTAAGTGGGGCGGACTTCGCGGATTTTGTAACCGAATTTTCCATGAACTAGAATTTGCCCACCTATGTTGTCGCTGCCCAGGGCACGTTGTCTCTTGCTGCTTGCGCCGTTCGTGATGGGAGCGTTGGCGGGTTTGCATGGGGCGGCACCTGCGACCTCGCGGGATACCCTCGCCGGGCTGCAGCGGGAGTTTGCGAATCCGCCTGCCGATGCGCGGCCCATGATGCGCTGGTGGTGGTTTGGAGTGGCGGCGGAGAAGCCGGAGATTCGCCGCGAGCTGGAACAGATGAAGGCCGATGGGATTGGGGGAGCGGAGCTGGCCTTCGTGTATCCGCAGGTTGTGGACGACCCTGCAAAACAACTGGTGAATGAGCCATTCCTGAGTGCGCCGATGCTCGACGACGTGAGCTATGCCGCGAGCGAGGCGCGACAGATGGGGTTGCGGATGGATGTGACGATGGGCAGCGGCTGGCCCTATGGCGGGCCGGCGACCACGCTGGGCGAAGCGGCGGGATGCCTGCGAGTTGCGGAGGCAAGGATTGCTCCGGGGGCGACAAGCATTCCGGCTGTTCCGCTGGCAGAAGGCGAATCGGTGATTTCCATTTCGCTGGTGCAGGGAGAGCCGAAGCACTGGGAGGCTTCTTCAGCCCACATGCTGGCGCCGGGACAGACGAGGAGCTTTGCTGCAAGCACCCAGCCGCGAACGGCGCTCGTGTTTATTGCCAGCCATACCGGGCAGAAGGTGAAACGCGCGGCAGTGGGAGCGGAGGGATGGGTTTTGGATCCCTTCAGCCGGCAGGCGGTAGCGACACATCTGCGGGCGGTCGGCGATCCGCTGGTGAAGGCCTTTGGTTCGGACCCGCCGTACGCGGTATTTTCGGATTCGCTGGAGGCGTATGGGGCGGACTGGACCCCGGACTTGCCCAGCGAATTCCAACGCCGCCGTGGTTACGATTTGCTGCCCCTCCTGCCCGCACTGGTGGCCGGCGGCACGGCGGAAGCGGAACGAGTGCGCCACGACTGGGGAAAAACGCTGACCGAACTGGTGAATGAGAATTATCTCCGCCAGATCAATGCCTGGGCAGGGGCGCATCAGACGAAATTTCGCTCACAAACCTATGGTTATCCGGCGGTGAGTTTTTCGAGCCAGCGGCTGGTGGACCTGGCAGAGGGCGAGGGACCACACTGGCGGGCTTTTTCCACACTGCGCTGGGCAACTTCGGCGAATCATGTCTTCCATCGCAACGTAACCTCAGCGGAGACGTTCACCTGGCTGCACTCGCCGGTTTTTCGGGCAACTCCGCTGGATATGAAGGCGGAAGTGGATCTGCATTTCCTGATTGGGGTAAACCAGGTGATCGGGCATGGATGGCCCTATTCCCCGCCACAGGTAGGGGAGCCGGGGTGGTCGCTGTATGCGGCGGCTGTATTCAATGACCACAATCCCTGGCATGCGGTGATGCCCGACGTCACACGCTATATCCAGCGCATCAGCTTTCTTCTGCGCCAGGGGGAACCGGCCAACCAGGTCGCGGTGCTGCTGCCTACCGATGATGCGTGGGCAGGGTTTTCGCCGGGCAAGGTCAGCGTAACGGCGCAGATGGAGAAGCTGATCACGCCGGCGCTGATGTCGGCGATCCTTTCCGCGGGGTATAACGTCGATTTCATCGACGCTGCAGCTATCGATAGGGTCGGGATCAAGTATCCGGTGCTGGTGGTTCCTCCCACGGATCGCATTCCGATGAAGACGCTGCTGGCGATCCAGCGCTATGTGCGTGGAGGCGGAAAGGCGATTGCGGTGGGCCGGGTTCCGTCTACGGACGGGAATGGAGACAAGCCTGCGGATCTGGCTAAGACTGTGGGACAGATTTTCAACACATCGCAGGCAACGTTGGTTACAGATCCGTCTGAGTTAGGGGATGCGCTCCATAAGGCTGCGGCACCTGACTTCCGGATCGATGGCGCTAAGGATGAGGTGGGGTTCATTCGCCGCAAGTTGGCTGATGGAGATATTTACTTCGTGGCCAATACGGCGAATCATCCGGTCAGCGTGCAGGCGAAGTTTGCGACTGGGCACAAGTCTGGCCAGCGCTGGGACGCGAACAGCGGCGTTGTCATTAAGACCATACCTGACGCGAGCGCCGCCATTCCGCTGAACCTGGCTCCGTATGAGTCCGCCGTTTTTGTGTTTGGAGATGTGCTTTCGCCCGCACTCTCCGCACCCCGTCCGGGGGCTTCGATTGCAGATCTCAGCACGGGCTGGACGGTTCGCTTCGTTGGGACGGGCAAGGAAGGCGTGGCGAATCTTCCCAACGATTGGGCGAGTGAGGCAGCGACTAAGTTTTACTCCGGCGAGGCAGACTACACACGAAGCCTCACCTTGCATACGGTTCCCGCCGGTGCGGCGTTTCTCGAGGTGGAGGGGGGTGCGCCGGTGGCGAAGCCGGCGGTCGTGAAAGGACCCGGTATGCGCGCATGGTACGATCCGCCAGTGCGGGAAGCGGCGATCGTGTTGGTGAACGGGCAGCGCGTGGGATCGCTCTGGCATCCACCGTACCGGCTGAATGTGGCCGCCTTTCTGAAACCGGGACAGAACCAAATTGTGATCAAGGTTTACAACACGGCAATGAATGCGTGGGCCGCACAGCCGCCCCACGATTACAAGCCCTTGATCGCGAAGTACGGAGACCGCTTCCAGATGCAGGATTTGGACCAGGTTAGGCCGGTTCCTTCGGGATTGATGGGTGGGGTTCGGCTGGTGGGCGGCGAGGAACAATAACCCGCCCTTGCTCTGAATCCTAGCCGCAAACCTACCCTTTGTCATCCCGCCCGGAGCAACCATGGGCCCTCGGCCAGAGAAGGGGATGAAAATGGTGCAGCAGCGTTGTCATCCCCGTAGCGGAGCGAAGTGGAGGGACCTGCTGTTTCTCGATATCGCAGCGGATTTCCGACGGAGCCGAGGGGATCTGCAGTTTCTTCCCGGCTGGTGTTCTTCCCTCGCGCAGCTTTGTCGATTAACCAGATCCCCCCGCGATCTGCGAATTCACTTCGGAATCGCAGGCATGTTCATTAGGCGGACAAGGGGGAAGACGGATCCTCCCGGGCCATCATCGTTGCTGATGCGCAATAGCCTGGCATGGTCAGCGTCGATCAGCTCCAACCGGAAGCTGACCACCGAACCGTCGCGGCGTTGAATATCGAAGCTCATCTTTTGCGGTTCGTACTTTACGTTCTCCATCGGGACATCGGCCTGCCCGTCGATATAAGGCTTGCCACCGTCAGAGTTTCGTTTGAGGAGGTAAAAGATGGCGTTTCCGGTAGCTTCGGCGCCATGCTGTTCAATCGTGAGATCAATCGTCGGAAGGCTGTCTTCGGTGCCGTGCCATCTGCCAGCCAGGGCGGTCTGACCGTAACCGGAAACCGAAGCGAGCAGGGAGACGAGAATGATTGAGGTGAGGCTTCGCATTTCAGTTCTCTCCTTTGCTGTGTTCTCTACCGTTCGTGTGTCATGGCCACGGTGGCCATGGTTCCACCCAGACCCATGGTTTCTACGGCGCTCGAAGGCACGATGACGGTCGCGCCTTTCTCCTTCATCGCTTCGTAGAGCATGTTCATCGCCCGCAGATGGAGTGCTCCAGGGTTTTCCCCATACGTCCGGGCGGCATCGGCGAACTTGGTGGCGACCTGGGTTTCCGCATCGCCCAGGATGAGGCGAGCCTGCCGCTCGCGCTCTGCCTGCGCCTGCTGTGACATGGCATTTTCGAGTGCCTGGGGAATGCGAACGTCACGAATCTCCACCGACTGGATGGTGATGCCCCAGGGATTGGTTTTGGCGTCAAGGATGAGCTGCAGTTGCTGGCCCATGCTCTCGCGTTCGGTGATCATCTGCGCCAGCTCGTGGCGGCCGATGGATTCGCGCAGAGCCGTCTGGGCGCTCATGTTCACTGCTTCGATAAAGTTCTCAACCTCGAGGATGGATTTCTCCGCATTCCAGACCAGCCAGAAGACGATCGCATCGACGTTCACGGGGACGGTGTCGCGGGTGAGGGTGGATTCCGCGGTCACGGTCGACACGCGGACGCGCTGATCGACGAAGCGGCTGAGCGTGTCCACGACCGGCACAAGAAGAAATATGCCCGGCCCGCGCAGACCGCGGTAGCGGCCGAAGCGAAGGATGGCGACACGCTCCCATTGCTGCACCACCTTGATGGAAAAGAGGAGGTAGACCCCGAGTGCGACGCCGGCGACGTAAAAGAGCGGTTGGTGAAAATAGATCCCCGGCGCGACGCCAACGGCGGTACATACGATGAAAGCCGCAATGCCGGGCCCGCTGATATCCACGCCTACGGTTCTGGTATCGATTCCTACGGTTCTGCCTATCATCGTTTTTCTCCTTTTGGTTTGCCGCCATTTCGCTGCCTGCCGTCTGCCACACGGTCGCGCAGTGCTTCAATCAATTCCTCGAGATGGAAGCCCCCGGCGCCCGCGCGCGCGGTGAATTCCTCTACCAGTTTTTCCAGTCCTCGAGAGCGCTCGAGATCATTGCGCTCCGAAGCTTGTTCCGCGACGAAGGTTCCTGTGCCCTGTTGGGTATCGAGGACGCCGCGGATTTCCATCTCGCGATAGGCGCGCATCACGGTGTTGGGATTGATCTCGAGATCGACAGCAACCTGGCGAACAGTGGGGAGCTGATCACCCGGGGCCAGCCACTGCGTGGCAATTGCCGCCTGTACCTGGTCGATGAGCTGCCGGTAGAGGGGAACGCCGCTGTGAAGATCGAGCCGGAAGGCAAAGGGGCGGCGGACAGGAGCCTGGTTTTTCATGCAGAACAATAATGTACTAGTGTACTAATACAAGTCAAGAAAAAAATAAAATGAGCATCCGAAGGCCCCCTCCCCTGGAAGGCGTCCCGCGCCATTCGCAGCTTCTCCAGGCCCGGTTGGGGGGCCTTTCACTGGTTGCCTGAAGCAGGTTTGTGCCGTTCCCCGAAGGGACTCGATCCCCTCGCGCTCTCTTTCCCGGCACTGCCGTTCCGGGCTCTGGTTCGTGCCATCCTTCGGACTGTTTTGCCCCAAGTTCAAGGACCGTGGCTATGCGAACCGATTTCCCCCTTTCACACCGGGGCGGAAGAGCGGAGGCCCGGCTCCTTAAGCCGCGGAGCTCATCTGCCGATACAGATCGCAGAAGGTCATCATGTCTTTTCATTCCTTGCGTTACACCCGTAGAGGACTAGCTTCCTTTTCTTTCTACAAATGGAAGTCATTACTGTTACTTATGTTGTGTGCGGCGGGGGTTCCGGTGTGGAGTCAGATTTCTATTGTGGGCCCCACAGAGGTACGGCTGGGCGGCAGCGGGCAATACAGCGCTGTGGTGAATGGCGCAGCAGACTCCGCCGTGGTGTGGTTGGTGAACGGGTTCGTCAACGGGAATACGACGACCGGACCTATCACCAGTTCGGGCCTGTATTCCCCGTCTTCTAACATATGGGCGGGGCATTCGGTCACGATCGGAGTGAAGACAACTGCTACGCCGGTTTCGTCGGCAACGCTCAGCGTCAAGGTTCTAAACCCGCTTCCGACGTTTTCTTCCGGCTCTATTACGCAGACGACGCCGGGGTCTACCTTTCTGTTGAATGTGCAAGGCACGAATTTTGTTTCCGGCTCGCAGCTACTGGTGTCGGGCGGCGATGTCACTACGGTGTTTTTGTCATCTTCCCAACTGCAGAGCACCGTCACGCTTGGCGCAGGGACTCGGGCGGTCGTCGTCGGCATTCTCAATCCCAACGCGGCGCAGAAGTCACCTGTGGACAAAACCCTGACTGTGCAGGCAGTGGCCGGGACGCCGACACTAACCGTGAGCCCGCCCAGCGTTACATTTGGAAATGTAACGATCAATACTACCGATACGCAGCCGGTGACGCTCAGCTCTACGGGCACGGCGCCGGTCACCGTCAACTCCGCCCTTGTGAGCGGGGTGGGGTTTGGTTTGTCGTCTGCGGCGTTTCCGGTGACGTTGAATCCCGGCCTGGCGCTTACTCTGGACGTTCAGTTCAATCCTGCGAGTGCGGGAGCCTCCAATGGCCAGCTCACCGTGTCGAGCAACTCATCGGCCAACAGCACCGCGGTGGTCAGCTTGACCGGCATGGGAGAGCCGCACCAGGTTGCGTTGAGCTGGAGTGCGCCCGCAGACTCACCCGTGCCGGTTGCCGGGTACAACAGCTATAGGGCGGCCAGCGGGGGTACTTCGTTCCAACGCCTCAACTCTTCTGTCAATACAGAAACGACCTACGTGGACAGCAGCGTGCAAGCGGGCGCGACATATACGTATTACGTCACCAGCGTGAGCGCGAGTGGGGTGGAGAGTGCTCCTTCGAATGAAGTGCAAGCGACGGTTCCCTAGGGGTGCTGCTTTTGCAGAATTGCGAACAGATTCGTTGTCGATTGAATAAATCGCAGATCTCTCCACTTCGCCGCGCTCCGGTCGAGATGACAATTCTGTTGCTACCTGTTCATTTCTTCCTTCACTTGCCGCAAGGCAAGTGATGTGCCCGGGATGACAAAGGGGAGGATTGCGGTTCCCAGGAAAAAACAGAGCTGGAAGGAGATTCCTCCCTGCAGGCGCACTGGGGCTCTCAAGAAGATACGGCTCATCACTTTTGCTGAACGGGTCTCTTCCCTTTTGGCGCGACGATGTCCTATAACAGTTGCGGCACATATCATTGCCGATTCCGGCTGTTCCAGGGAGAGTCGCATGAGGATCAAACAACGCCTGCTGGTCTTGCTGTGCGGGATTTCGCTGGGCCTGGGAGCAGCCGCCGCCCAGGTCATCGTTCATGGGGCTCCTCCGCCGGTGATCGTGGAGCGCGCCGGACCACCTTTGCATCCCGGCTGGGTGTGGATGCCCGGCTACTACCGCTGGAATGGACGGCGGTATGTCTGGGTGGCGGGACACTGGGTCAGCCCGCCACGCCCGCGCGCGGTCTGGATCCCGGGACGGTGGGTTCCTCGCGGCGGGGGTTGGGTCTGGGTTCCCGGTTACTGGCGTTAGGGCCGGACCGCACAGCGGGCGGCTGGTGGCCTATGATCAACCGATGAAAGTGGTATGCAGAGCCGACCGCGGTTCCGCGTCCCGGGAGGACTTCTGTGCGACTCCTGCCGTTGCTACTGATTTCCCTCACTGTGCTGCAGCCCGCCGCGCGAGCAGCCGAGACCAAGGCATTGACCGCTGCTGATCAAACGGCGGTCGAGGACAACAACGCGTTCGCAGTCGCGTTGTATGGCCAGCTGCGCGGGCAAAAGGGCAACCTGTTCTTTTCCCCGGAAAGCATCTCCACTGCCCTGGCGATGACCTATGCGGGAGCGCGCGGTGAGACCGCTGCCCAAATGGCAAAGGCGCTGCATTTCACTCTGCCGCCGGCCCAGCTGCATCCGGCAATGGGCGCTCTGCTGAAGAATCTCAACGCCCCGCATGACTCCTACCAATTGAACGTGGCCAACGCTCTGTGGGCACAACAGGGCTACCAATTTCTCGATTCGTTTTTGTCTCTGCTGAAGACAGATTACGGCGCTGGAATGAACCAGGTGGATTTCAAAGGCGCCACTGAGGCGGCGCGGGTCACCATCAACCAGTGGGTGGAGGAGAAAACGCAGGACAAGATCAAGGACCTGCTGCAGCCAGGCGCGTTGCGGGCCGATACGCGCCTGGTTCTGACGAACGCTATCTATTTCAAAGGAAACTGGGAGACCCAATTCGACAAGGCGCAGACCAGGGACGAGGATTTCTACCTGTCCCCGGAAGAAAAAGCGTCTGTGCCACTGATGCACCGCGAAGGGGGTTTCAACTACTTCGATGGAGGCTCCTTCCAGGCGCTGGAGATTCCTTACAAGAGCAAAGAGCTGTCGATGATCGTCTTCCTGCCCAGGGATCGAAACGGTCTGCCGGCGCTGGAGCAATCGCTGACGGCAAATACGCAGCAATGGCTGCGACAGTTAGCGCCGGTTGCCAAAGTTATCGTGAGCCTCCCCAAATTCAAGATGACACGCGAATTTGAGCTGGGTAGAACGCTGGCCGCGATGGGTATGCCGCAGGCGTTTGCCTCCGATGCAGACTTTTCGGGCATGACCGGGCATCGCGACTTTGCTATCTCGGATGTGATTCACAAGGCTTATGTCGACGTCAACGAAGAGGGCACGGAAGCCGCCGCGGCCACGGCGGTCACCATGCGGGCGATGGCCATGCGCGCACCGGCACAGCCTCCGCCCGTCTTCCGGGCAGATCACCCATTCGTTTTTCTTATTCGCGATCATCACTCGAACAGCATCTTGTTTATGGGCCGCTTAACCGATCCCCGCAGTTAGCGTAAGGTTAATCAACGAGATATCCCGTTACTCCCGTAATCTCCGCCTGCAGGCCCGGAAAGTGCATCTAATAGAGCAGTAACGCGGCGGTCCCAGTTTTGAACTTTTTGCCGCAATTCGGGTCGATACGGACATGGGTATTTGCGCCAAAACCAGAATTTTGCTCTTCTGTCTTTTGGCCGGAATGGCCTCGTACGCGCACGCATCCGTTGCCTTCCTGCTGGAGGAACCGTACGGCGAATTTGGAGCCATGAACCCTACCGGGCACGGCGCGGTCTATTTCAACCACATCTGCGCCGCTTCTCCCACGCTGCTTCGTCCCTGCCACAACGGCGAGTTCGGCGTGGTCATTAGCCGGTATCACAAGATCGACGGTTATGATTGGCTTGCGGTTCCGCTGGTGGGTTATCTCTATGCGGTCGATTCTCCGAGCGACATTCCCGCGACCGCGGACAGGGTGCAGGTCGCCATTCTGCGCAATGAGTACCGCAGAGAACACCTGCTGGCGCTGGCTCCCGACGGTCCTGACCATGAGCCTCCCAAGGGCGAGTGGACGCAACTCGTAGGCGCTTCCTATGACCGGAAGATTTATGTGTTTCAGGTGGACAGCACGCCCGCACAGGATGCGCGATTTATTGCGCTTTTTAATCAGAAGCGCGACGTGGGCCACTTCAACATTTTCTTCCACAACTGCGCTGATTTTTCCCGTGTCGTTCTCAACCTCTACATGCCGCACGCGATCCACAGAAATTTCATTGCGGACGTCGGTCTGATGACACCGAAGCAAGTGGCTCGGTCGATGGTGCGCTACGGCAAGAAAAACCCTGAGCTCAATTTGACGGCCCTCGTCATCCCTCAGATACCCGGCAACATTTCACGGAGCCATCCAGTCGACGGAGTTGCTGAGTCGCTCATCAAGAGCAAGAAATATCTTGTGCCTATGGCTTTTCTGGCACCCGAGGTGACGGGTGGCGTGATCGTCGCTTACCTGGCAGACGGACGGCTGAGTCTTCCGAAAGATCCGCCGGACTTTGATCTGGCGGACGAGGAGACGACTACCCCGCCGGCATCCAGACCGACGCTTCCCGTTCCGGGCAGGATTGTGCCGGTTTCCAGGGTGGTCCACTGACCGCAGTTGCCCTTCGTGAGGGGTGTCCGGCGCCCGCCAAACGCCGGCGGGATGTCATGACGGCGAGAAGCGACCATGCTGCAATTCCCTGTCCGCAGGTGAACAGCATTTTTTGATTTCGCACATTTGGTTCATTTTCCACACTAACCGCTTCGCTCACAAATTGCTGAAAGGACAGCTGGTTGCGGCGTGCCGAGGGACGGACCTTCAATTGCTCGCTAGCGGGGCCAGTTATCGTCCTATCGTCTCGAGGGGGAACGTCATGCCACACTTCGAAAGAATCAGAGACGTTGTTTCCGGCCCATTCAGTCCATCCTTGATCCAGCAGCGTACCGTCGCCGGATGGCAACTCGTCTCGATCGAGTGGCGGCGTGAGCTGCCCGGTGACGAAGCACCCAGCGAGGGTGCGTTCAGTGAAGACATTCCCTATGGGCTTCGCATTTCCGACGATTGCCAGCGGCTGGAGTTTCATCCGGGCGAGCGCGTGGTGCTCACGCAGATGATGGACCTGATTGTGCAGGACTTCCCTTTTTCGGCTATCGCCAGCGATTTGAATGAGAAGGGCTTTCGCACGCGCGAAGGAAAGATGTGGAGCCAGATTGCGGTGTTCAACATGATTCCCCGCCTGATCGAGATTGGACCGGGACTTTTCTCCACCGCGGACTGGGCGGCTCGGCGCGAGAAGTTGTTTCCCTCGAAGCCGAAAGCGAAGTAACTTTCAATTGCCGCCGAAAAATGACACAGTGACCGGCACTATTTCCGGAGATACAATCCCAATTCGCACAATTTCCCGATCGCTAAGAAGCCGTAAGCCACCCTTAAATGAGGCACCCACCGGCGAGCAAGGCGAAGCTGGCAGTACACGGCGGATTCGCACACGATGACACCAAGGTGATCCTGCTGGTTTCGAACCCGTCTTTCCAGTCGAAGACGGCGCGCGCCGAAGCGGGCACCGTGCAGGTCGCACCGGCGATTCTGAAGGCGCTCGGCATCAGTCCATCACAGCTGTATGCGGTGCGCGTCGAAGGAACGCCGGTGCTTCCGGGTCTTCCGCTGCAGTAAAATTCCACCCTCCAAAAACCTGGCTAAGGACGTTCTTTCGAGAGCGTCCTTTTCTTTTGCCCTGAAAACTTGTGCCGCTTGCGATACATTCGGCTTAACACGAGTGTGGGGAGACCTACGTGAAGGCATCGAATTTGCTGGTTGTCTGTGCTCCATTGCTTGTCCTTGGAGGCGTAACCCGAGCACAGAACTCCGACTGGAAAGAGCTGGGCCAGCAGTGGTGGTCGCATGTGCAATTTCTTGCGGACGACAGCCTGGAGGGCCGCGGCACCGGCACGCCGGGCTTCGACAAAGCCGCTGATTATATGGCGGAACAGTTTCGCGCGGCCGGCTTGAGGCCAGCGGGCGTGAATGGATACCGGCAGCCTATCGACTTCCACGTGGTGCGGATTGACGAAACTCACTGTTCCCTGGATCTGCTGCGCGACGGGAAGGCACAGCCGGTCAAGCTGGGCGACGACGCGGTGATCGGGGTGAGTTCGCAATCGGCGGCCAGCGTGAACGTGGAGGCCGTCTTCGCCGGGTACGGCCTCACGGTGCCGGAGTTGCACTACGATGACCTGGCAGGCCAGGATGTCAGGGGCAAGATTGTTGTCCTGGTGAATGGGGGGCCTGCGGATATGCCTGGCCCGGTCAAGGCGCACTATCAATCCGGGGAGGAGCGGCGGAAGGCGCTGGAAAGAGCCGGGGCGGTCGGGGCGATCATGATTCCGAATCCGAAGAGCGCCGAGGTGCCGTGGTCGCGCATTGCGGCAGCGCGCTTCCAGCCACACATGGAACTGAGTGATCCCGGTCCGGATGTCCCGCCTTCCCTGCCTATCTCGATTGTCTTCAATCCCGCGCAGGCGGGGATGCTGTTCGCCGGAAGCGGTCACACATTTCAGGAAGTGCTTGCCGACCTGGATGCAAATAAACCGCTGCCGCATTTTCCGCTCGCGGTGAAAGTAGTGGCCAAGGTCGCGATGATACGGTCGGAGGCCAAGTCTGAGAACATCGTGGGTGTTCTTCCGGGCAGCGATCCACAGCTCAGCAAGGAATATGTCGTGCTGAGTGCGCACCTGGATCATCTGGGCATCGGGGAACCCGTCAAGGGCGACCGCATCTACAACGGCGCGATGGATGATGCTTCCGGGGATGCATCGCTGATCGAGATTGCCCGTGCGCTGAAAGGCAAGAAGCCGAAGCGCTCGATATTGTTTCTTTCCGTCACCGGCGAGGAGAAGGGGGAGCTGGGATCGCAGTATTTTGCTGCGCATCCAACGGTGACCGGAGCTATCGTCGCGGACATCAATATGGATATGTATCTTCCACTGTTCCCTTTGAAGTATCTCGAAGTGCAGGGCCTTGGAGAGTCCAGCCTGGGAGACGACATACGCGCCGTAGCCCAGCAGGCGGGTGTGCAGATCCAGGCGGATAAGGAGCCGGAACACAACCGGTTTATCCGCAGCGACCAATACAGCTTTATCAAAAAGGGCATTCCGGCTTTGGCTTTCAAGTTTGGGTGGGTTCCCGGCAGCCCGGAAGAGAAAATTTTCAGAGCGTGGTATGCGGAGCGGTATCACGCGCCTTCAGACGACCTTAGCCAGCCGGTCGATGCCGAGGCTGCGGCACAGTTTGATGCGATTCTGGCGAGTTTGGCGATGCGGGTTGCTGATGCGGATGAGCGGCCGGCTTGGAAGGCGGATAGCTTTTTCAGGAGATTTGCGGAGCAATAAGTGCCGGCGTGACCAAACGAGATGAGAGGCACTCAAACCTTCGTTGCCAGGGCCGGCAAACAGCAGGTCCCTCCGCTACGCTTCAAGGAGAGCTTACCTGCGCACGATGGCGACCGCAGTCAGGTCTTCGTTGTTGCGTTGCCTGCGGGGATGCAGGAAGTCGTAGAGGCGGGACCAGGGATGGTTGCCGAATTCGTAGGCCTCGCGCAGCACGGTGTCACAGATGCTCGAGGCAGAATTGCCGTTGGCTTGCACGAGAAGGCGCTTGATACGCTTGGACCCGAACTCGGCGGCGCCCCTTCGGCTCTCGGTGACCCCCTTGGTCACCAGCAACAGTTTGTCATCGCGTTCGAAGGCGAGAACGGCCGGCTCATAGGTTACATGCGTGAAGAGGCCGAGGGGAACGCCTCCACGCTCGAGCACCTGCACGGTCCTGACGTCCCGAAATACTGCCAGGACACGGCCTGCGTTGCAGTAGGTCAGGATGCCCAGCTCGGCGTTGAAGCAGCCCAGGAACGTAGGGGCAAAGCGGACCCCGTTCGCCGCGTCCATGAGAGCTCGATTGACATCATGTGCCAGAGTTGCGATCGCGTCCGATTCATTAGCGGCTGGATCGCTAAACAGGTCCCACGCTGTATGGCGAAAGGCATGTTGGGCTTCCACCGCAATAGCGTGGGCTTCCGATCGCGGTCCCGCAATATCCGTCAGCAGGAATACGAGGCGGGAGCCGATGGTCTGGCCGTCAAAGAAGTCGCCGCCGCAGCGGTCCGAGTGGTAACGCGCGCTTATATCCAGGCCCGGGAGCCTGGTTAAGTTCACCGGGCACGGGGTGGTGCCTTTAGCGCCCAGGGTTGGGGCGCCTAACTCCAGCAGAGAAGAAGTCATCCAGTCCTTCCGAACACCGGGAATAAAACCGCCCCACCCCTGGAAAAACGAGCCCATCCCGATGTCCCTGAATTCGCCAGAAAGCGGCAAGGTACTAGAGTAATTAGGCAGGCCAAAAGGTCCCGGGGCAATACACCAACTGTGTCATTGCGCCACGTGATGAGGCCGACGACAGGAGCTACCATGCACGCTGATATCCAGATTCCGCCCCTGCTCAGGATTGGAGGCGGCTCGTTCGCGGAAGCATCGAGCCTGCTTCTGCGTCTCAACTGCAAACGACCTTTGGTTGTGACAGATCCGTTTCTGCTGAAGACGGGATTGGCGGAAAGATTGCGCTCCCAGATCCGGAATGTGGGCCTCGAGACTGAGATTTTCCATGAGACAGTGCCGGACCCGACGACGGCTGTCGTGGAGGAGGGTGTTCGCGCCTTTCAGCAGGGTGAGCACGACAGCCTGGTGAGCCTTGGCGGGGGCAGCCCCATCGATACAGCGAAGGCCATCGGCATGCTTGTGGCCAATGGCGGAAAAGTTCGCAACTACAGAGTTCCGCATCCGATCCCGGCTGCCGGACCTGTGCATGTGGCGATTCCCACCACGGCGGGCACGGGCTCGGAAGTTTCCCGCTTCACAGTGATTACGGATACGGAAAATGGCGAGAAGATGCTGCTTGCGGGCAGTCCGCTTTTGCCTTCGGCCGCCGTAGTGGACTACGAACTGAGCTTGACCATGCCGCCGCGTCTGACTGCAGACACAGGGACGGATTCGCTCACCCACGCCATCGAGGCCTTCGTCAGCCGCAAGGCAAATCCGTTTACCGACGGGCTCGCGCTGGCGGCCATGAAGACGATCTGGAAAGAACTGCCGACCTGCTACCGTGAGCCGGCGAACCGCAAAGCACGGGAAGCGATGATGCTGGCTGCGACACAAGCGGGGATAGCTTTTTCCAATGCAAGCGTTGCCCTGGTACATGGTATGAGCCGGCCGCTGGGGGCACACTTCCATGTTCCCCACGGACTATCGAATGCCATGCTGTTGCCCGCAGTGACCGCGTTTTCCGTGGAAGCAGCATTGGACCGTTACGCAGTCTGCGCGCGCGCGATGGGTATCGCTCAGGAAGGCGACCCGGATGCGGTCGCCGTGCCGCAGCTGATCCGCAGTCTGTATAGCCGCAATACTGAGTTGGAGGTGCCGACACCGAAGCAGTTCGGCATATCGGAAGAGCAATATTTCGCGCTCATCCCCACAATGGCAGCACAGGCGCTTGCTTCAGGGTCTCCGCAAAATAATCCGCGGGTTCCGGCGGTGGAAGACATCGAGACGATTTACCACCAGGTCTGGTCGTGATTCGCGAACCTGATCTCATCGCCTATGGTGCAGCAGAGCCAACGCCGTCAAATCTTCGTGGTCGCCGGAAGCTTTGACTCCGGGCAGCAACCCCTGCCACCAGGAACGAGTGGCGAAATCGTGCGCCCGGCGCAGAACCGTCTCACAGATCTGAGAAGCAGACAGCGAATTTGAGGCGGTTAGTAGACGGATCACGCGCTCCACGCCAAACTGTTCTTTCCCCCGTGTGCTCTCCGGGACACCTTTGGTGGTCAGAAGGAGCGCATCGCCTTCCTGGAGCACCAGCACTGCCGCTTCAAACGTGGTGTGGGTGAAGAGTCCCAGGGGCATGCCGCCCGATTCCAGAACGTGGGCCTGGGCGCCCTCGCGGTATAGGGCGAGCAGGTTGCCACCATTGCAATAAGTGAGAATGCCGAGCGGACGGTTGAAACAGCCCAAAAACGTGGGCGCAAAACGGACCTTCTCGGACTCATCGATGAGGGAGAGATTCACGGCATGCGCCAACTCGGCAATTGCATCCGACTCATTGACCTCAGTGCCTTGAAAGAACTCCTGGGATTTGGCGCGGAAAGCAATTTGCGCTTTTTGCGCCAGTTCCTGCGCCTTTGGCCGCGGGCCGGCAATATCGGTCAGAAAAAAGAGCACCCGCTCGCCCACCGGCAGCACGTCGTAGAAGTCACCTCCGCGGCATTCAGAGAAATACCTTGCGTGCAGGTCGACCCCGCCGAGGCCAGACCAATCAACCGGCAACAGTGCCGGTTCTATAAGAGGAGATGCCATCTTCCTTTTTCGCCCGGGCCGCTCGCTAAATGCGCTGCTGAGCCCACCGGCCCTGACGGAAGAGTACTAGGGAGATGAGCACAATGACAGACTGGGCAATGACAACGGAGACGAAAACACCGTTGACCCGAATCAAAGTGTGCATGGCCAACCACCAGGCCAGTGGGATTTCCAGGATCCAGAAGCCGACCAGATTGACATACGTTGGGGTGAGCGTGTCCCCTGCCCCGTTGAATGCCTGCAGCAGCACCATGCCGTAAGCGTAGGCCACATTGCCGCAACTGAAGATACGAAGGCAATGGACGGCGACCGGAGTCACTGCGGGATCTTTCGTGAACAGCCCGATGATGGCGGGCGCGAAGGCGATAAAGAGAACGCCCACTGAACCAAGGAACAGCATATTCCACATGCCGGTTCGCCATACGGCGCTGCGGGCGCGATCCGGATGCCCGGCGCCGAGGTTTTGCCCGACCAGGGTTGCGGCGGCATTGCTCAGTCCCCAGGAGGGCAGGATGGCGAAGATAACGATGCGGATGGCGATGGTGTAGGCAGCCAGTGCCGATGCACCGAAAAGGCTGACAATGCGGACCAGGCCGATCCAGCTAGCCTGCCCTATCAGGAACTGGAGAATTCCGATGAACGAGACACGCATGAGTCTCCACAGAACCGTGGGCTGAATGCGCAGGTGGCGGTGGAGAATGCGGATGCGCTCGGTGCCGCGCGCCAAACGGTAGAACTGATAGAGCACACCAATGCCACGCCCGGAGAAAGTCGCTAGAGCCGCACCAGTGACCCCAAGTTTAGGGAAGGGACCGAGTCCGAAAATCAAGCACGGGTCGAGAATGAGGTTGAGGATGTTCGAAACCCAGAGCAGCCTCATGGCGATGGCGGCATCGCCCGCGCCGCGGAAGATGGCATTGTTCAGAAACAGCATCAAAACAACGCCTGATCCACCCAGGGCGATACGGGTGTAATTGACTCCAGTGGCAATGATGGACGGGGTAGCGCCCATCAGCGCCAATATGCGCGGAGCCAACACCAAAAATGGAATTCCGACGAACAACGAGGCAACCAGCCCGAGAAACACCGCCTGCACCGCGGAGATTGCTGCCCCATCCGCATCCTTCTCTCCAATGCGGCGGGCGACCATGGCGGTTGTGGACATGCTGAGGCCAATGCCAACGGCGAAGACCAAGGTGAGCACGGACTCGGTCAGGCCTACGGTGGCGATCGCATCCGCACCCAGACGGCTGACCCAGAAGACATCGACCACGGCGAAGAGCGATTCGAGCACCATCTCCAGCACCATGGGGATGGCGAGCAGCAGGATCGACCGGTTCAGGCTGCCGGCCGTATAGTCCTGGTGACTGCCGCGCATGGCTTCTCGAACCGATTGCCAAAACGAGGGCACAGCCGTGGAATCTGTCCCGGTTTCTGTTATCAAGCACTGCCTCGCGGTTCGAAAGTCCGATGTAGACAAGTTTATTGCAGATGGGGCGGCTCGTCCCGCTGGACGCACCCGGCACGGCGCCTGAAGTGACGGTCTGATACTCTGCCTGCAAAGGCGACGGAAAAGCAGATTTGCGGCTCGATTGGAGACGACAACCCGGCTTTTCCGCAACCTTCATGCGGCCGAATACGATTTATGATCAATCACCTCATCTGGGCCGCCGGGCTCCTCGCACATCTACTGCTCGTTATCGTGCTCTTGGTGCGCAGGCGGGCGACACGATTTCCATGGTTTACGCTGCTGATCGTGTTCTATCTGTTGCGTTCGGTTGCGCTCGCAGCGACAGTGCGTTTCTCCGGGCATCCTGTGCACCAGTTCGCCAACACGATCGTCGACCTGACCGATGTCCTGCTACAGTGCGCGGTGCTGACGGAACTGACCTTGATCGCTCTGCGGCCTCTGGGCGCCATCCGACGGTTCACTTTGCCGCTCCTATTGCTGGCCAGTGGAATCCTCATAGTGATGCGGCTGGCGCCTCATCACCACCTGTCGCTGCGCTCTTCGCTGGCGATTAGCCATTTCCTGCTGGCGGTGTTGATGGTGGAGTGGGGGATTGTTCTGGCCTTTCTCATAGGCCCGCTGCGGCTCTCGTTCCGCAGTCACGTCGCAGTGATCAGTTTTGGATTCGCGATATACTCCGCGGGGCTTTTGGCGGGAGGTGGCTATTTCACCACCGGGAGGGAGATGAGCGATTATGTGTTCTTTTCTTTCTTCCGGGTTTGTATCTATCTGGTGATCGTCATCTTTTGGTCGATCATGCTTTGGCTTGCGGAGCCGGCGGGACAAACTCAATCGCCGGCGCAGCAGGTCGGAAGGAAATAACGGAGTTATGGGGGCAACGCAGTTGGCGATCGCTCCTAAGGAACAAACTGTTTGGCCGGATGAGCAAGCAGCGGGTCGCTTCGCTTCCACGGCACGCCGGAGCAGGCGGGATGACAATCCTTGTGTCCCTTTGTTTGTCCGAAGTTCACGCCACGCGGCTCTCAGTGGCACTCGAGATATCTTCTCCTCCGGTCTTGTGGAGGATGGTTTTGGCGCGGGAAATCCACTCCGCGTTGTCGGCGTGTACGGAAAGCAGAATTCCGCCCTTGCCTAACCTGGTCTCGTAGCGCTTGGCCTCAAATTCAGGTACCCCAAAACCGACCAGGGCTCCGGTTACGCCACCGACTGCGGCGCCTACACCAATGCCGGCAAGCGCCGCCGTGATGGGACCCGCGGCGAGAAATAGTCCGAGACCAGGGATGGCCAAAGCGCCGATCCCGACCAACCATCCCAGCACGCCGCCGACAACCGCTCCCGAGACACCGCCCGTAGTTGCCCCTTCGGGCGCTTTGGAAGTTTTCACTGTGCCTATATCGCGTATGTCGCCCAGATTTTCTGGAGCCAAAACAGAAATGTCCGAGCTGCGAAAGTTCGCGTCCCTCAGTGCCTGCACTGCTGCCTCAACACCTTGACGACTGGTGTAAATTCCGAAAATTGAATGCCCCGCCATGCTCGTTCTCCTTTGATCCTTACTGGGAAATTCGCAACTGATCGACGACATTGCCCGCCCCGGCAACATTGGTTGCCGCGGTCTCTACCGTTTGCTTCTCAGCATCAGATTTCACTGGTCCCTTGAGCGTCACCTTGCCTTCTTTGGTGATGATGGTGACGTTGTGCGCGTCCACCGAAAGTGACTTGTCTCTTATAAGCGCGCGCCGGATATTCTGCGTGATCTTCAGGTCGCTCATGTGGTTGGATTGTTGAACAGCTCCTGCCGTCGCGTCCTGCGCGGCGAGCGGCGAAGGAGCAGCCGCCGCCAACATCACGGCCACTGCTCCCATTGCTGCAATTTGAGCCAGGTTCTTGCGCCATTTCATTGCATCACCCGTGGCGGCGGACGTCTTCGCCCGCTGCCGGTTCGCCCGTAGACTTCCTTTTAGGGGAGTCCACGTGAAGCTCCTCACGACGGACCTTGTCTCCTACGCGCGCTACATCCTGGACCTCGCGCTTGCCGACCAGAACTTCCTCACGAACCACCGGCTGCTTCTCAACGCTGACTGTTTCTTCGGCTAACGGGACGCGAATTTCCTTGGACTGGCCAATGCTCGCGGAGGAAGCGGGTGTGTCGGGCGAGACGGCCACGCGCTCCAGGACCAGCTCTTCGCGCGTGACGGGAACTTCTATGGTCTGATCCTCCGTCACCACGTCTTTACGGAGCCTGGCTTCGCCTCGGATTACTCGCTCCTTGTGCACCCGCAGAACTTCGCCAAACAGTTGTACCCGGTCGATGGATGTGTTCGCGGATTCAACCGGCCGCTTGTCCGCAAGCCCAGCATCGGTGGTCTCGCGGTCGGTCGCAGCTGTTGCATCGATGTCCGCCGGTTCCTGCACGCTGGCCTGCCCCGCATACTCGGAACGCTGAGGCACGAAACCGACAGCTGAATCGTTCGCAGAGGCGGTGGGAAGATCGGTGGCAGCGTCAGCATCCTCATGGCGAACCTTTCCGTGGTTGGAGGAAAGGATATGTTCGGCTTCCGCGATACGATCTGTATCACGTACGGTTACGATGGCTCCTCCGGACTGCAGATTACGCGAGAGATAGGCCGCCCTGCTGGAAGAAATGCCTGTTTCGGCCAGGGAGGGCTCGAGGTCGTCAGCGTAGTCATATTCGTCTTCGCCCCCGCGGGGATGACGGCCAGTCGCATAGGAGTCTGAGTCAACTGTCGATCCCGCGGCTACCTCTCTACGGTTCTCGACCTTGTCCTCGGGGCGAAATGCATCCTTGACCTTCTCCCACCAGTTCTCGGCGTCCTGCTTCACCGCTCCAGTCCTGGTGTCTGCTTTCGTGCTGGTACTGTATGGGCCTCTGGAGGCGCTACGAAAGGCGGCGCCAATTTGATCAGAGGTAAATCCGTTGGCTCGCAACTGTGTCACCGCCTTATGCGCGTCGGCCCCATTTGTGAAGAGCCCCACCACTACTTGTGTGGCGCCCGCGCCGGCCGCGTTCATCGCGTTCGTTTCGTAATTCATAAGTTATCCTTTGTGCTGGGTTTTTCCAGGTTGTGCCTGCTTGGTGCCGCTATTTGCGCTTACCCGTTATTAGATGCAGGCTCGCCTGCGAGCGGAAGCTTCCCCGCCTAACCCTTCTCACGGACGCCGGGATCGTCAATGAGCAGACGCTCCCTGCGCACAGAATCCCGGACCGTTTCGTTCTGCGTCACCTCACGCTTACCCACCTTGTACTCCTCACGAAGCACTGGTTCCTTGTCGATATGAACTCGTTCTTCGCTGAGTGGGACGCGAATGGAGTTCTCTGCGTCGGCGTGCCCATTCCCATCAGACTGCTCCACAACGAGTTGCTCACGGGTTACCGGCACCTGGACCGTTTCCATGTGAGTCACAGCTTCTTTGCGTACGTTCACCTCGCCTTTGCTTACTTTTTCTTTGCGCACGCGCAATGCTTCTCCGAAAAGCAGCACGTGCCCGGGGTCAGCCTGGGGCGGAGGATTGAAGGGTGATGACGTAACAGTGACGGGATCATACTGCGGTATGGGAGCCGCCGGTTCAGGGCTATAACCGTGAATGATGTGGGCCCCTGCCTCCTCCAGAAGCCACCGTGCCTCGGGGTTACGAGCACCCGCTCTCACAGTGACGATGGCTGCTCCGTGACTTAAATCCCGTTCAAGCGTGCGTTCGTCCTGTTCGGAGAGGTCGATCTGCGCCAGCGCGGTTTCCACGGTGGTGAGCTCCGCCGGGTTTGTGCCCTGAGACACGGAATCTTCCTGATTGTTTTCTTTGTGATCCCCGCCGTAGTAGAACTGGCGAAGATGCGCAAACCACTGACCGGTGCGGAGATTTAGGACGGCAGGTGAATTGGTCTTGCGCGCAGAGTCCGGATCACGGAAGGCCGCATCAACTTCCGGTTCAGAAAACTGGTGTTGATGCAGGATGTTCAATGCGCGGCGGGCGTTGCTAGCATAAGGAAAAATTCCAATGATGACATTTGCTCTGTGCGTGCGGTCGCGAAACATGACAACTCCTCGTTAAAGTGAGATGTTGATTTCGCCTGACCTGTCTACCGTGAAACCAAAATGCCCTGCAGTCAGGACGGCAGGAGACACCTGGATGGTACTTGCGCATCCTAGTTAGATTGGACGCCCACGAGGAGCTGTCTCCACGGCAGACCGTAGTGAACAGATGCGGTGAGTTGCGCTTGGCGCGTTATCCTGCCAGAGCCCGACCGGCGGCCGCACCGGAAGCCCAGGCCCACTGGAAGTTGAATCCGCCCAGATGCCCTGTAACGTCGACCACTTCTCCGATGAAGTAAAGGCCTCGGACTTTCAAACTTTCCATCGTCCTCGCACTCAGCTCGGCCGTGTCCACCCCGCCCGCCGTGACTTCGGCCTTCTCATAACCCTCGGTTCCGGCTGGAAAGATCGTCCAATCATGCAGTGCGCTTTCCGCCTCTTCGAGCGCGCGATTTGTCCATGCCCGAGGCGGGTGCAGCGAGAGCCAGAGATCGGCCAGCCGATGAGGGAGAATACCGCGCAGAGTAGCCCGTGCGCTCAGGAGATCGCGCTGGGCAACGCGATTGCGCAGTTCGCTGGTCCAGAGCTGCCCGGGCGCCAGGTCGATGTGGATAGCCTGACCCGATTGCCAATAGGAGGAAATCTGCAGTACCGCCGGTCCACTCAGGCCACGATGCGTGAACAGCAGCTTCTCGCGAAAGCGGCCGGATGCGTCGGAGGTTATGACCTCGGTAGAGACTCCAGCCAGATCGACGTAGCGCTCGAGATCGTCCGCGTTGAAAGTCAGGGGCACAAGGGCCGGGCGGCAAGGTTCCACACGTAAACCAAATTGCTCCGCGATCCGGTAACCGAAAGGCGTTGCGCCCATCTTCGGAATGGAGAGACCTCCGGTGGCGATGACCAGGGCACCGCCGGTGTAAATTCCGAGCGGCGTTCTCAAATGGAAACTGTTGCCGTGACTTATTTCCAGGACTGAAGTGCCAACCTGAATCGTTACATTGGCTGCCAGGCATTCCTGCTCCAGCATGGAAACTATGTCGCTCGAGGTGCGGTCGCAAAAGAGCTGGCCAAGCTTCTTCTCATGCCATGAAATTCGGTGCCTCTCGACCAAGGCGAGGAAATCTGCCGGGGTAAAGCGCGCGAGGGCAGACTTGGCGAAGTGAGGATTCGCGGAAAGAAAGTTCACCGCGGTGGTGTGCAGATTGGTGAAATTACAACGGCCGCCACCGGAGATCAGAATCTTCTTGCCGATACGATTGGCATGATCGAGCAGCAGGACGCGGCGGCCGCCGCGGCCTGCCTCGATGGCGCAGAAGAGACCGGCGGCTCCGGCTCCCACGATGATCACATCGTAGTGAGCTGGTGGGTTCGAGGCGGTCACGGGTTCTCCTGATGGACAAAGTAATTTGCGGGAGGGTGCCCGCTGAGGAACCGTAAGTCGTACGTGAGAACACGGTTTTGTATCAGGGCACGACTATCAGAAGGATCCCTCAGTCTGCAGCAAATCAGCCCCGAAGGGACGGAACAATCCAGAGCCCGGCACGGAAGTGCCGGGAATGAAAATCCAAACACCCGAGTCCCCTTTAGGGGACGGCACAAAATTGCTTCAGCAACAACGGAAGTTTCCGCAAACAAGCCTGCCGAACTCCCCTGGGATTTAGACCGCACGCAAACTCTTAAAGCCCCGCCGCCCCTTCCTTGCCCGCGCGGCCTCGGCTTGAGTTTCGTTTCCGGGCCTGCCGGGGCGGTGCTGCAGGTCCCTTGGGTGGGTGTCGCGGTGTCTTCTGTGGGTGCTCGGTCGATTGGCTTTTTCTATGGGCTGCCCGCTTCAGCAGGTTCACTTCGTGCTCGTCAAGCTCGCGCATTTCTCCGGGTTTCACATCCAATACGAGCGGGCCAAAACCAACCCGGCGGATCTTCTCGACAAAGTGGCCAATCTCTTCGAACATCTTGCGAATCTCGCGGTTTCTGCCTTCCGTCAACACGACCTCATACCAGGGATTTTCGGCATCCCGGACGAGATGGATTTTGGCGGGCTGAGTCATGACACGTCCGGCACGTTCTCCGCGGCGTCCGCGATCGACCATGACGCCGTGGCGAAGCTGCTCCAGTTCGGGCTCCGTGGGTTTGCCGCTAACCTTCACCAGGTAGGTTTTTTCCACTTTTGAAGCGGCACTTGTCAGGACGTTGGCCAACTCGCCATCGTTGGTCATCAGCAACAAGCCTTCGCTCTGGTAGTCGAGGCGTCCGACAGGAAAGACACGAGCGCCCGCGCGAGCGAAGAACTTCATTACGGTCGGCCGTCCCTGCGGGTCGGAGACCGTGGTGACCACACCTTTTGGTTTGTTGAGCATGAAGTAGCGAAAATGCTCGGGTCTCCTGAGCAGCTTGCCGTCGACCCGGATGTGGTCGCGGTCAGGATCGGCTTTTGAACCCAGCTCAGTTACTCTTTGCCCATTTACCTGCACGCGGCCAGAGGCGATCAACTCCTCGGCTTTGCGGCGCGACGCGATGCCGGCCGCAGCCAGGATCTTCTGCAAGCGCTGCTGGTTGCGCTCGGGCTCTTCGCCATCTTCCGGACTTAGGGTCACGCGTGGGGCTCAGCCTCGGGCTCAGCGGGTGATTCGGTGGAGGGCTCGGTTTCAGTCTCGATCTGCGGTTCAGAAGAAGCTTCTTCCGCGGACGCTGCCTCGGCAGGCGGCAACTGATCCGATGTTTCGATCGTTGTTTCCTGTCTTTCGCCTTCAGCTTCGGACTCTGCAAGCTCGCCGGCCATCTTTTCGAACTCCTCCATGCTGGGCAGATCACTCACATCTTTGAGGCCGAAACGAAGCAGGAATTCCTTGGTGGTCTTGTAGAGGATGGGACGTCCAATGACCGGCTTTCTGCCTGCGGTGGTGATTAGCTTTCGGCTCACCAGGCTGCCGAGCACGCCGCCCGAATCGACACCGCGGATTTCGCTCACCTCGGGAGCCGTTACGGGCTGTTTGTAGGCAATCACGGCCAGCGTTTCCAGAGCCTGCAGAGACAGCTTCATCGGCGGCTTGAGACTTTTGACAAAGCTGCGCACCGCGTCGTGATACTCAGGCTTGGTGGCCATGCGGTAACCGCCCGCAATTTCGCGAATCTCCATTCCGCGGTCGCTGTTACCGTAGTCGGCAATCAGCTCCTCCAGCACCTTCTGCAATTCCTGGCGCACTTTGCGATCACGCTGACGGGCCAGCTTCTTCTCCGCAGCCTCGCCACTTTCGGCGGAGCCTGCGTCTTCGCCGGCAGGAGTTTGTTCTGGCGCGGGCGATACCGCTTCCGTTTCCTCGGCCGGAATTTCCGACGTAACCCCCAGGCCATTCAGTTCAATCTGCGCCGTTTCCGGCTGAGCCGGCCCGGCAACCTCTTCGCTTGCGGGTAAGACCTCATCTGCGAAAATTGCAGCCAACTGAGCCAGAGTTACCGGCTCCTCCGCTGCATACACCACGGCTTCCAATTTGGCTTTCAGACTCATCGAAGAATCAATCGCACCCAATCCATTGACCTAAAAACGACAGGCGCCTCGATTCATAGTATCGAAGCGCCTGTGAGGATTGTAGTGCAACCCATCTCCGGTTTACCGTCCCGGACGTTCTGTTTACGCCGGGCGGAATACCGTGAATCTACCCCCTCCCGCTATCCCTTGGGCGCCAACTGCATGAACACCCAGAAGAGAGAAGCAGCGAGCAGGGCCGCCGCCGGCAGCGTGAAGACCCACGCCGCAGCGATGCTGCGGACGGTAGACCACTGGAGTCCGCTCTTGTTGGCCATCATGGTTCCCGCCACACCCGACGAAAGCACGTGCGTCGTACTCACCGGCAAGCCGTAATTGTCGGCAGCCCAGATGGTAAACATGGCGGTGATTTCAGCGGCTGCGCCCTGGCCGTAGGTCAGGTGGGTTTTCCCGATCTTTTCTCCTACGGTGACGACGATGCGCTTCCAGCCGATCATGGTGCCCAGGCCGAGGGCAATGGCGACCGCCACCTTGACCCAGGTAGGAATGAACTTGGTGGCAAGATCGAGCTTCTTTTTGTAGTTGGCCATGACTGCGGCTTCTTCGGTCGTAAATGCCGGTTGTTTGGACTTGGCCATGAGCCGTAGCGCTTCGCTCGAGATATACATATCGTTGCGAACGTTGCCTTGCTGAGTTGAAGGCACACCCTTCAGCGTTTTGTACTGCGCGACCTCGTGCTCGATCTCGAGAATCATCTGCCGCTCAGCCAGGATGGTGGTTGGGGTCTGCTTTTTGGTTTGCAGATACTCGGTGAGGTCGGCGCGGGGGTCGTCGATCACGGCGTTGGAATCGACGTGGGCGGTCATGACTTTGGCCGCCTGCTCGGATACGGCAACAAAGTCCTGGACCTGGTTGTAGCCAACAGCGTGATTCAACGCGTAAGCAGTAGGAACAGTGCCGATCAGGATGAGCATGATGAGTCCCATGCCCTTCTGGCCGTCATTGGAACCATGGAAAAAGCTCACGCCGGTGCAGGTCAGAATGAGCAAACCGCGAATCCAGAATGGAGGCGGCGCATCGCCCTTAGGCGCTTCGAAGAGCCGGGGATCCTTGATGATCACCTTCAATACCAGCAGCAGAATGGCCGCCATGACAAAGCCGACGATCGGAGAAACCAGCAGCGAGCGGAACACATTGCCCACCTGCGACCAGTCCACGCCGGTGGTGCCACCGGACGAGGCAGACATCAACTGGTTGGCGAGTCCCACACCAATGATGGAGCCGATGAGAGTATGCGAGCTGGAAGCCGGCAATCCGAGCCACCAGGTACCCAGGTTCCACAGGATAGCCGAAATCAGCAGGGCGAAGACCATGGCAAAACCCGCGCCCGAACCCACCTTCAGAATGAGCTCCACCGGCAGCAGAGAAACCACCGCAAAGGCCACTGCGCCGGAAGAAAGGAGCACCCCAATCAGGTTCCACATACCCGACCACATGACCGCTATATGCGGCTCGAGGGAATGGGTATAAATCACCGTGGCCACCGCATTGGCGGTGTCATGGAAACCGTTGACAAATTCAAATCCAAGCGCGATCAACAGGGCGACCGCCAGCAGGGCGTAGGCCGTCACCGAAGCCAGATGCGGGACGGAAAAGAGGTCACCCAGAAGTTGCGATCCTGCCCACGCGATGCCGCCGACCAGAACGATCCCAAAAATAATCATTGGGACCACACCGGTCTTGCGATTCATCTTGTCGTGGACAGCAGAGGTTTTGCCAGGAGCGGCTATCACCGCCGAGGTCGATTCATTCACGTGCCACACTCCACACTTTCAGGTGTACGCACGGTACCAAAGTACATCTGCCGGTATTGTGAATTCAGGTGCAACGAATTGTTAAAGTTGGGTGAATCCGGCTTGGGATGGGAGGAAAACTTGCTTTCGTATCTTCAGGATGCGCGTCGTGAATGGTTTTTAAGATGGGCGCTCGGAGTGCTGGAACGGCGGTAAAAGGAAGCCCTCTAGCGCCAGTCGTCCTTTGCCTGGATTAACCCCTGGTTTACAACCGTGTCGAAGGATGGGTGCTTCTTGATGAGGACTTCTCCGAAGTTGGCGTCCTGGCGCAACAGGATCGCTTGCAGGCGGACCAGTTCGAGTAGAGCAAGGAACATGCAGATAAGGGCCCGTTCGGAACGCGTATTGCGGAGAAGGCTGCCCAGAGATATCGGCCGGTCCTCCATAGTCAGACGGCGTCGAACGTAGTCGAGCATCTGGGACACGGTGACCGCCTCTTCGTTGACGTCGAGGACCGGTCTTTGCCGGGCCCGGTCGAGGATTTCCCGGAAAACCCGCACCAGGTCTACAGTGTCGGCCGCAATTTCGGGCTCAAGATCCCCTTCGTTGCGGAACTGACGAATCGCAGGATTGGTCCACGTGGCGGCTTCAATCTGTTGTTTCTGCAGCAGCATTTGGGCGGCATTTTTGAAGCGTTCATGTTCGAGCAAACGCTCGACCAGCTCACGCCGCGGGTCTTCCTGTTCCCCTTCTGCTCCCTCGGCTGCCGTCCGGGGAAGAAGCATGCGGCTCTTGATATGGATCAGCAGGGAGGCCATGTAGATAAAGTCCGCCGCCGCATCCACCTCGGTCTGCTTGAGACCTTCCACATACGCCAGGAACTGAGCGGTAATTTTGGCGATGGGAATGTCGTAAATGTCGATGTCCTGCTTACGGATCAGGTCCAGCAACAAATCGAGCGGGCCGTCATAAACGGCGCCCACAGTGATGCTGTAGGGCGATTGGCTCTCGGCCTCGCGCTTCTTTGCCTGTAGCTCCGATTCTGGCTGCGTCTGTTCGCTCATTGCGCGCGCTCCCCAGATTCCGGTTGAACCAGGTGCATTGCGTCCCGTACCTGCTCCATAGTTTCTTCGGCCCGGGCGCGGGCCAGTTGGGAACCATTGTGCAGGATGTCGTGCACCACGCTCGGTTTTTCTTCAAATTGCCTACGCCGCTCCTGGATAGGGCGCAATTCTGCGACGATCGCATCCGCGGCCCAACCTTTGCATTCGATGCAGCCAATCCCCGCGGAACGGCAACCTTCGTAGACTCGCGCGAGCGTCGCCGAAGTGGAAAACACCTTGTGCAGATCGCCCACGGGGCAAACATCGGGATCGCCGGGGTCACTTCGCCGTACGCGGGCGGGGTCCGTCACCATGGTCTTCAGCTTCTGCCGGACCACGGGCTCCGGATCCGTAAGCATGATGGTATTGCCATAGCTCTTGGACATCTTGCGCCCATCGGTCCCGGGGAGCTTGGGCGAAGGCGTCAACAGCACCTGGGGTTCGGGCAGGATTTCGCCTTGGGCGCCGGGATAGAAATGATTGAAGCGCCGGGCTACCTCGCGTGTGACTTCGACGTGCGCCACCTGGTCCTGGCCTACGGGGACGAAATCAGCCTGATAGATCAGGATATCGGTGGCCATCAGCAGCGGATATCCGAGGAACCCGTAGGTGGTCAGATCTTTTTCCGCCATCTGCAACTGCTGCTCTTTATAAGTCGGCACGCGTTCGAGCCAACCGAGAGGCATGATCATAGAAAGCAGCAGGTGTAACTCCGCATGCTGCGGAACCAGCGACTGGACGAAGAGAACGCAACGCTCGGGATCAAGACCTGCGCCGAGCCAGTCGAGGGCGACGTCCATGACGTTCTGGCGGACATTCGAAGTGTCGGCGTAATCAGTAGTCAGGGCATGCCAGTCGGCAACGAAAAAGTAGCAGTTGTATTCATGTTGCAGGCGTACCCAGTTATAGAGGGCACCCATGTAATTGCCGAGATGCAGTTTGCCGGTCGGCCGCATGCCGCTAAGCACGCGCTTGAGATGGTGACGATTCGGGTCGGGATTCACTGCCTCGATTGTACGAAAACGGTTAGATGGAGAGCAGCAAAAGGCGGAAGAAGGCCAACACGGGATTAATGATGGCAAAGGCAACACCGCCGCCAAAGAGCAGCATAAGGAACAGGCTTATGATGCCTAGCCGGTCATAGATCGGCAGCCACCGATACGGGAGTATGTGGCGAAAGATGTGGCTTCCATCGAGCGGGGGCAGGGGAAGAAGATTGAACGCCGCCAGGAACAGGTTCAGCAACATGCTGAGATAAAAAATCAGGGTCAGGGGATAAGCCACCGGGCTCACCGCCAGAAGTTGCGGATCGGTCGCGATGCCGTGCATGGCAACGGACTTTACAGAGATCGACCCAATGGGTGAGGTTTTCGCGATCACGATCAACACCAGCAACGAAACCACGGATCCAATCACGTTGCTGACGGGTCCGGCGAGCGTGGTGAGGATATCGTCGCGGACGTAGTTCTTAAAATTACGGGTGTTCACCGGCGTTGGCTTAGCCCAGCCAATGAGAGGAACATGGGTAACCATCGCCACCAGAGGCAGGAGGATGGTGCCTATCGGATCGATATGCTTGATGGGGTTGAGCGTGATCCGGCCCAGCATACGAGCTGTCTGATCACCGAGTCTCGAAGCCATCCATCCATGTGCGGACTCGTGCAGGCTCAGCGCGAAAAGCAACACAACAAATTCAAAGACCAGGACGAGTTCACGAGTGCCCATGCGAACCCTGATGGTAGCACGCCGGGCCGGCCCTAACTATGTTGTCCGTCTTCACTCTGGGGGATTTCCAGGCCGGGTTTTCTGGCTTTGATCTCGCGCGCGGGCACGCCTCCCCAGATGGAGTGCGGAGGGATGTTGTGGGTGGCGACGCCCATGGCGCCCAGCATCGCGTCTTCGCCGACTTTGACGCCGGCCATCACGGAAGAGTGATAGGTCAACCGGGTTCCCGGGCCGATCTCGGTGACGCGATTCTCGATGTCGTAGTAGTCCGCGGCCCTATGCCAGTGAGAGTAGACCGCCCCGTAGTCGGAGATCGATGTTCCTTTGCGAATGATCAGCTCGCCGCGGTCATCGAGCATCACGAATTTATGAATGGTGCAATCGTCCTCGATGGTCAAGTTGTAACCGAAGCTGAACTCGACCCCGTGGAAGATTTTCACGTTCTTGCCAATGTGCTTGAAGATGTGCTTGGCCAACATTTTGCGGAAACGAAAACCGAGCCAGTGGTTCATTCCCAGCACTGACCTGTCGAACATTTGCCAGAAGTAGATCAAAGGCTTCCGTTCGCAGTATTTTTCGATGTCCACGTCGCCGTAATACTCCGGCTCCAGGGTCACATTAGCCGGATCCAGGGAGAGTTGCAGGACGTTGCCGGGCAGCTCGGAAATGAGGGAGGTGTTGAGCTTGCCGCCGTGGGGACGGCCCAGGTAAATCTGGTGGAGCGCATCGCGGACGATTTCCCCTCGCAGCCGCGATTCCTTGTGGCGGGTGAACTCGTCGTCCAGGTGACAAATCCAACGCCGATACAGTTCCTCCGCTTCGGCGGTTGGTTTCAAATCGCGATACTGATATCTCGTCATGGATGACGTCCCTTAAACTCCAGCATACGATGCGAAGTTACTGAATGCTGAACACTGCATAAACCGTAGCAGAAGCGTTCACCTTGGGGGCGCTGACGCTGAGTGGTTCCACCTCTTTGGGCGCAGGCACGGCGGCCGCCATCGCCATTCCCCTCATCAACGGCTGTGGTTCACGCGGAGGAGCCTCGTTGCTGGCATACACCAGTGGACCCAGGTTTGCATTCAAGCCTTCCGCCATTTGATGTGCGATCTGTCGCGCACGATCCAATGCCAGTTTGGCTGCTTTCGCCTGCAGCGCATCCTGGTCAGAAACACTCCAGCTCATCTGACCGCTTTGGTTGGCGCCGGCCTTAACCGCCACATCGAGTACCTTGGCTCCATTGGCCGCAGCGGTTTTCACCTCCCAGTTCTGTTGGACCTGAAATTTGCGCTCGGCTTTTTCGGCCGGCGTCCAGTCCTGGTTGGTGTACTGGGGAACAGGCGAAATGCTTTGCGACTGGCTTTCGATAGCGTCCTGGGGAATGCCGGCAGACTTCAAGGCAGCAGCGATGGCATTGGAGATTTTGGAGCCGTTGGCGTAAGCCGTGTCCTGATCTGCGCCGTAAGCAATGAAGCCGATTTGGACAGTCACGGTATCGGCCGGGGCGCTGGCTTCCGCGCTGGTGGTTACGGCGATGGTCCGGTTGTCTTTGCTGACGGCGATCTGCTGCGCGTGCAGAGAAAACGCAAGGGCGGTCAAAGCGAGGCCGGCGGCAAAACGGGGCAATTGGATAGGCATAAGCACAAGTTCCTTACCGGCTGCCGAATTCACGCAACTGCGCCAGCAGCCTCAAACCAGCACCTGAGTCTATCGCGTCCGCAGCGCCTGCGACACCATCCGCGAAATCAGCGGCATGTCCGGCAATCACCAGGGCCGCGGCTGCGTTTAGCAAGACCACGTCACGAGGCGGGCCAGGTGCGCCCCGAAGGATCTTCTCAATGAGCCGAGCGTTGCCTGCCGCATCGCATCCCGCCAGGGCGCTCAGCGGCGCCTGCTGGAGACCCGCCTCGCTTGCTTCGATCGAGAAGCTCCGGACAGTGTGTTCGCGGATCTCCGCTACGTCACTTACGCCATTCAGGGTGAGCTCGTCCAGGCCATCCCGGCCGTGGACCACGTATGCGTGGCGCACGCCCAACCGTGCCAGCGTATGCGCCACCAGGTCGAGTGCGGCAAAGACGCCGACGACCTGCGCTTTGGCGCCTGCAGGATTAGCGAGCGGGCCGGCCAGATTGAAGATTGTCCGGAACCCGAGGGAGCGGCGCACGGGCTGCACACGCTTCATCGCCGGGTGCATGGCCGGAGCATAGAGAAACATGAAGCCGGTTTCGCGCAGGCACTCCGCGGCCTTCTCGGGGTCGAGTGCAATGGGAATACCAAGCGCTTCCAGCACATCCGCGGATCCGCACTTCGAAGTGAGGCCACGATTGCCATGCTTGGCGACTTTCACTCCCGCGGCGGCCGCGACGAGCGCGGCGGCGGTCGAGATGTTGAATGTGCCCTGGCCGTCACTGCCGGTGCCGCAGGTGTCGACCAGTTGGTCCCGCTCGGCGTCGGTCAGGGGAATGGGCACACTCATCGTTCGCATGGCCTGCACGAATCCAGCCAGCTCTTCGACGGTCGGGCCGCGCAGGGCAAAGGCGGTTAAGAGCGAAGCGATCTGGATATCCGTCGCATCACCCTCGAGAATTTCCCGGACTGCCGAGCAGCCTTGCGATTGCGTAAGGGTGCCGTGCTCTTCGACGACATGCTTCAGCAGCGCAGGCAGTTGGGACATTGGTTTGTTTATCGTAGAGCATTTGTGAATTCGCGGCGGGAGGCGGGGGTGGGGCTGGGTGGTAGGCAGGGAGGAAAGGCCATCACCCGGGAGAGAACTGCAAAGCCTGCAGAGAGCGAAGTCGAACGGGTTCCTCGGCTTCGCTCCTGATGAATAGATTTGGGGGCCGGGAGAAACCCAACGTCTCTCCACCGCGCTGCGCTCCGGCCGGCTTGCGGTTTCCCTCGCTCAGCCCTGTTACCAAAAAAGGTCTATCGGTCACTACCCAAAATCACCTCCACCGGGATCTAAATAGACAAGCGAAAATGCGCAATGCGTTCCGGGTCAGCGGCGTTCTGCAACCAGGGGCAGCAAGCGAGGTCGCGCTCAGGCGCGCTCCTTATTGAGCAGTATTTGACAACTGAATCCTGCCCCGGCGTAAGGTGCTTCGGGCGCATTTTCTGCCCCCATGCGCCCCTCCAAATGCCGGATTGGCAGCCAATCGGTGCATCGCGGGGAGGCTTATCTCGCTTTTCTCGCACAAATATTTCCGAATTTACCCCGGATCGGGCAAGGCTGGCTGCCGGCCGATCTCCACTAACGTCGAAAAAGCTCGAATTTTATCAAGATTTATGAAATTGCCCGGCCTGCCGGGCTAGCCGTCGCTCATCGCAAACGGCTCCCCGAGCCGTAGGTGGGAAACTCAAACCCACAGACACGTCGAAAATCGCGAAATTTATCAAGTTTTATAAATCTTGGAGAAGCTGAAGTGGAGTGTATCTGTCATTCCGGCTCTCTGAAGGCAAGACCACAACCTCCGCCCTTTTGTCATCTTGCGGCAAACCGTTTCTTCGTCTCTTAACTTGTCCTGGGCATCTCAGTGGATCGGGTTGGCGGCCGCAAGAGACCGGTCACGTTTTGCCCTCGTCGGCAATCCCCTTTAGTATGGAACTTCTGTCCAAGACCAAAACGTATGAAAATTCACGAGTACCAGGCAAAAGACATCCTTGACCGTTACGGCGTTGCCGTTCCCAAGGGTGAGGTGGCCAATACGCTGGAAGAAGCGGTGGACCTGACGAAACGCCTTTTTAGCGGAGGCGCTAAGGGAGTTGTCGTTAAGGCCCAGATCCATGCCGGTGGCCGGGGAAAGGGCGGCGGCGTCAAGGTAGCCAAGACCCTGGATCAGGCAGAGGAGTATGCGACCCAGATTCTCGGTATGCAACTGGTGACGCACCAGACCGGGCCCCAGGGCCAGAAGGTCCTCCGTCTGCTGATCGAAGAGATGTCGCCGATTGCTCGCGAGCTGTACCTGGGCATTGTTCTCGACCGCGCGGCGGCCAAGCTGGTCTTCATGGCCTCCCAGGCGGGCGGCATGGAGATTGAGGAGGTAGCGGCCAAAGATCCAAATGCAATTGTGAAGGCCTACATCGATCCGGCGGTCGGCTTTCAGCCGTACCAGGCCCGGAAGCTCGCTTTCGCACTCGGACTCAAGCCGGCCCAGATCAACGATGCGGTCAAGTTCATGACCGGCATCTACAAAGTTTTTCTGGAAACGGACGCTTCCCTGCTGGAAATCAACCCCTTCATCACGACCACGGATGACCGGCTGCTGGCGCTGGACTGCAAGATCAACTTCGACGACAACGCCATGTTCCGGCACAAGGAGCTGAAGGAACTGCGAGATACGGCGGAAGAAGATCCGTTAGAAGTAGAGGCCTCAAAGTACGCGCTGAACTACATCAAGCTGGACGGCAACATCGCCTGCATGGTGAATGGCGCCGGCCTCGCGATGGCGACCATGGACATCATCCAGTATGCCGGCGGATCTCCGGCCAACTTCCTCGACGTGGGAGGGGGCGCCAACCAGCAGCAGATCGAGCATGCCTTCGAGATCCTGCTTTCCGACAAGAACGTGCAGGCGGTGTTTATCAACATCTTCGGCGGCATTCTGCGCGTCGATACGCTGGCTCACGGGGTTGTGGAAGCAGCCAAAAAAACCAACGTGCAGGTTCCCGTAGTCCTTCGCCTGGAGGGCACCAATGTGGAGCAGGGGAGGGAGATTCTGAAGAACTCCGGCCTCAACTTCATCATCGGGGAGACTATGCAGGACGCGGCAGCCAAGGTTGTCGCCGCCGCGAAACAGAAGGCCAAGTGAACGGGAGCAATCTATGTCGGTGCTGGTAGACGAAAATACGCGACTGATCGTACAAGGAATCACAGGCAAAGAAGGCACGTTCCACGCCAAGGGCTGCGCCGAGTACGGAACCAAGGTGGTGGGCGGTGTGACTCCCGGTAAGGGAGGCACCACACACGAAGGATGGCCGGTGTTCGACACCGTGACCCAGGCCGTCGAAAAGACCGGAGCCAATGCCACTGTCATCTTCGTGCCGCCGCCTTTTGCCGCCGATGCGATCCTCGAAGCTGAGGACGCCGGGCTTCCCCTGATCATCTGCATCACGGAGGGGATTCCGACCAATGACATGGTTAAGGTGTGGAGCGTGGTGAGCAGGTCTAAATCAAGACTGGTTGGACCGAATTGCCCAGGCGTTATCTCTCCCGGGAAGGCAAAGATCGGGATTATGCCCGGCCGGATCCACAAGCAGGGGAGCGTCGGCATTGTCTCCCGCTCCGGCACGCTGACGTATGAGGCTGTCTATCAGCTCACGCAGCGCGGGATTGGGCAGTCGACCGCGATCGGCATTGGGGGTGATCCCATCATCGGCACCAACCACGTGGACGCGCTCAAGCTGCTCAATGAGGACCCTCAGACCGAGTCGATCATCCTGATTGGCGAAATCGGTGGTACGGCGGAAGAAGCTGCCGCTGCCTACGTCAAAGCGCACGTGAAAAAGCCGGTGGTCGGGTTCATCGCCGGGCAGACGGCGCCTCCGGGCCGGCGGATGGGGCATGCGGGAGCCATCATCTCCGGCGGCCAAGGCACGGCAGCGGACAAGATGAAGGCGCTGACGGCCGCAGGCATCCACGTAGTGCAATCTCCCGCCGCAATCGGCGAAACCCTGGCTAGGGTCATTGGGAAGTAAAGGAAACCATGCAACGCACGTTCAGCATCATCAAGCCTGACGCATTTCGCAAAGGCTACGCAGGCGGCATTCTCGCGCAGATCGATAAGGCCGGCTTCAAGGTCGTCGCCGTGAAGAAAATGTTTCTCTCCAAAAGCCAGGCGGAAGGCTTCTATGCGGTCCACGCCAAGCGGCCTTTTTTCGATTCGCTGACCACGTTCATGTCCTCGGGGTCGATCATCGCCATGGTGCTGGAGAAGGAGAATGCGATTGCCGATCTGCGCAAGCTGATGGGTGCGACCAATCCGTCGGATGCGGCGGAGGGAACCATCCGCAAGCAGTTCGCTTCCTCCATCGAGGAGAATGCCATTCACGGATCGGACGGCGAGGAGACGGCGGCGTTCGAAATCGGCTATTTCTTCGCCGGCTACGAACTGATCTGACGATTGCGAGGGCTTTGATGTGGACCTGACGGCCGGGAGAGCAAATTGCAGGTCGCTCCGCTTCCACGGCACGCTCCACGGCTTGCCGGGACAGTCGCTATGGTCGGAATGACAATAATTTTGCGGTGTCTTCATCCCCTTGGCTGGGCCAACCGCCCATGGTCCTTCCGGCCGGGATCGCAAGTCTGGGGGGCGGAACGGAAGATGGTTCAGGGCTGCTAAGCTCTGAATGCGCCTTGACATGAGGGCGCTGGGCAAGCAAACTTGCCTCACACGAGGTCAGGCAATTGGGCGGATCACAACCGAGCACGGTTACCTACACATTGGAGTCCTCGCTTGACAGCGTTAATCGCGTAGAGCAAACCGCGGAAGAAATGGCCCGAAAGGCCGGACTGGAAGAAGAGGAGATTTATCGTGTGGCGATGGCCGTCCGCGAGGCCGCCGTCAATGCTGTGCTCCACGGCAACTCATACGACCCTGACAAGCGCATGACCGCTTCGTTTGAGAAAACGGCGGACTCTTTAGTCATCCGCATCGCCGACCAGGGGAAAGGCTTGAATCCCGATACGCTGCCCGACCCGCTGGCTCCGGAGAACTTGCTCCGCGGCTCCGGACGGGGTATCTTTCTGATTCGGTCGTTCATGGATGAGGTACACTTTCGTCAATTGCATCCTGGCACTGAACTTACCCTCATCAAACATCTTGGAACTGCCCGTTCCGCCATCTAAGGAGGAGTATTCGTGAGCATGAAAATCAAGACCCGTCAGGTCGACGGGGTCACCATTATGGATTGCAGCGGCCGCATCACTCTGGGAGAGGGCAGTGTTCAGTTGCGCGACGCTGTCCGGGATCTCCTCAGTAAGGGCTCCAAGCAGATCCTGTTAAACCTGGGGGATGTCACCTACATCGACAGCTCGGGAATCGGTGAATTGGTCAGCGCCTTTACGACCGTTCGCAACCAGGGGGGAGATCTCAAGCTCCTGAACCTCAATAAGAAGATCCACGATTTGCTGCAGATCACCAAGCTCTACACCGTTTTTGACGTCAAGGAAGACGAGGCCAGCGCCGTCGCTTCCTTCGCTCGCGCCTAACAGCAAATCTTCAAGGCAGTTCCCAGGCAATCCCACATCTCGCTTCTGTTCGGCGAGATGCGGGATTTTGCTGCTTAGGGATAGAGCGGCTTGGAATCCGGCAGCCCGGTTAGAAGCTAACCTTGGGAACGTTTTGCGCACCGGGGCTGGCTTTGAAGTAATCGTTGTTGACCTGGAATCCTGCCATGCCGGCCCAGATACTGTTCGGAAACTGCTGAATGAAGGTGTTGTAGTCCTGAATGTTCTGGTTGTAGCGCATTCTGGCTACACTAATGCGATTTTCGGTTCCCGCCAGCTCATCGGAGAGACGCTGAAAGTTCGCGTTTGATTTGAGGTCGGGATAATTCTCGGTCAAAGCAAGAAGCCGTCCGAGAGCGCCGTCGAGCGCTCCATTCGCCTGAATGGTAGCCTTCGGATCACCGTGGGCGTTCAGCAGGCCAGCCCGGGCGTTGGCGATATCACCGAAGACGGTGGTTTCCTGCTTTGCGTAACCTTTCACTGTCTCCACCAGGTTGGGGATCAGGTCAGCACGCCGCTGGAGTTGGTTGTTTACTTCGGCCCAGGAAGCAGTAATCGTCTCCCTCTTTTGCACCATCTGATTTTTTGCGCTTACATAGCTGCCGAAAACCAGCAGCACCGCCAGGAAAATAACCACGAGTGCCGCGATTCCTACCCAAAGCCCTCGTCTCATTCTTAAGTTCTCCTTCTTCTGCTTTTCGTTAAGCTACCAGCTTCCGGAAGCTCCGCCGCCCCCGGAACTTCCCCCGCCAAACCCACCAAATCCTCCGCCATCTCCACCACCACCCCAATCGCCTCCGCCGCCGCGTCCATTCCAACCGCCTCCGCCGCCGCCTCCCAAGAACATCCCAATCAGGAAACCAAGAAGGCCGGACCCTCCCAACCGGGCCAGCAGAAAGATAACCCCCATCAAAATCAGGCCGAGCACCAGAACTTCGCCCAGGGTGAGCGGCTTGGGCTGCGGCGCCGCCGGGGCATACCGAGGCTGAGGTCCGGTGTTGAGCGCAACACCGGCGTCCGCGGCAATGATCCCAGCAATCTGCCGGACCGCCATGGACACTGCGCCGTTGTAATTGTTTTGCTGCAGATACGGCACCATCTGCCGGCCAATATCACCGACTCTGCCGTCGGGCAGAATTCCCTCCAGGCCGTAGCCCACCTCAATTCGGTACTTGCGGTCATTGACGGCAAGGATCAGCAGCAGACCGCGGTCTGTGCCTTTCTTTCCCACTTTCCATTTGTCTTCGAGCGCAGTGGCAAAATTCTCGATCGGTTCGCCATCGAGGGACTTAATGGTCACGACGGCAATCTGCGCATGGGCCTGGCGGTCCAGTTGCGTGCACAAGCGGTTCAGAGAAGCCTGGGTCTCCGGCGTGAGAACACCGGCAAAGTCACTGACATAGTTTGTAGGCGCGGGCAGGTCCTGCACTCGTTCCGCCCGTACCAGGCTGGTAAGGGCTAATAACAAGACAGAAAACCCGATCAGGCATTTGCGCATCGCCTCATTGTACCCAGACAGGGCTGTGCCCGCTGCCCAAGAGCGGCCAGCGGGCACAAGCTTGACGACGGAAGCAGAAGCTTTATTGCAGGATTGTCACTTACTGGCCAGGGTCACGTTCTGATCCTTAGCCAATTGCTGAGCAAGTTGAAGGTGCTGGGCAATGACTTTGCTTCCCTCCGAAGCTGCATCCTTCACTGTCGGGTCCTGCCCCGACGAGGCCTCGGTCTGAAACTGGCTTAGATCGTGCTTGTGATCCTTGACCATGTCTTTGATATAGGCCTGGTCGTAAGCCGATCCCGAAAGGCCCTGCAGCTTGGCCATCGTCGCCCGGTCCTTCTTGGACACCTGGGTAGGCACCGCAATGTCTAACTGCTGCGCGATTGGCTTCATCTGCTGCTCGAGCTTGGTGTGGTCATCGATCATGCGCTGCGCGAACTGCTTCACCTGCTGGTTATCACTTTTCTGCAGTGTTAACTGAGCCAGCTGGATCTGGGCCTTGTTCCCCTGCATTGCCTGCTGGACAAACATCTTATCCATAGGCGAGGGCTGCCCCGACTGCTGCTGCATCTGGTTCATTTGAGAATCCATGCTTGGGTTCGTCTGACCGGGGGCCTGACCCGCCGGTCCCTGAGACGGTGGGGTCATCTGCGCCAAGCCCACGCCTCCACAAAGGACAAGCGCCCCGGCGATTCCCAACAGTCTTCTACCGTGCATTGGGGGATAATTCATGTTTAGCTCCTGACTGATAGGATGCCGCCCGCAAAGACCCGCGTCCGGGCCTTTTGACCTAATGGACAGGTCTTCTTATATCCTTGATTCATATATGCCTTCGCCGATTATTGTGCAACCGCCGGTGGCCCGGCAGCAGGAAAACGTAACTGCCCTTCACGGACATCGCCTGACCGATCACTATGCGTGGCTGCGGGAAAAGACCAGCCCGGAGGTGATTGCATTTCTGGAGCAGGAAAACGCCTACACCCATGCCGTGATGAAAGCGACAGAGCAGCTTCAGGCTAAGCTCTACGCCGAAATGCTGAGTCACATCAAGGAGACGGATGTCTCGGTGCCATTCCGCGACGGTGAATACTTCTACTACACGCGTACCGAGCAAGGGCAGCAATACCCCATCTACTGCCGCAAGCATGGCTCCCTCGAAGCCGGCGAGCAGATCATGCTCAACCTGAATCAGCTTGCGGAAGGCGAGTCGTTCATGGCGTTGGGCGCGATCACGGTCTCCGACGATGGGAACCTATTGGCCTATTCGACCGATACTACGGGTTTCCGGCAGTACACGCTTCACATCAAGAATCTGACAAACGGCGAAGTGCTGAGCGATCGCGCCGAGCGAGTCGGCTCTGTCGTGTGGGCAACCGATAACCGCACGTTGTTCTACACCGTCGAGGATGAGGAGACCAAGCGGCAATACCAACTCTTCCGTCATGTGGTTGGGCGCCCCCAGGCTGAAGATGTGCTGGTATACGAAGAAAAGGATGAGCGCTTTAATATAGGCGCCGGGCGCACTCGAGATGACAAATACATCATTCTGGAGAGCGCCAGCCACACGACAAGCGAAGAGCAATTTCTGCCCGCGGATGATCCGGAAGCGCACTGGACCCTGATCGAGCCGCGGCGCGAGAACGTTGAGTACTACGCCGATCACCGGGAGGGACTCTGGTACATTCGCGTCAATGACACGGCCAGGACCTTTCGAGTGGTCACCACCCCGGTCGCTACACCTGGCCGCGAGCACTGGCAGGAACTGCTCCCGTCCCGTGAAGACGTGATGTTGGAAGAGCTGGAGCTCTTTCAGTCCTTCGCCGTGTCTGTCGAACGATCCGATGCCTTACCCCACCTGCGCATTCTGTACTTCGACCCGCAGGGAAAGTTTGCCGGCCCTTCGCGCGAGATCGCTTTTCCTGAGCCTGCATATAGCGCCCATCCGCACGTCAATCGCGAATTTGTCACCGATACGTTTCGTTACGGCTATCAGTCCCTGGTCTCGCCCAGTTCGGTATATGAGTACGACGTAAAGACCAACCAGTCGACGCTGTTGAAGGAGTTGGAAATACCGGGTGGATTCGATCGCTCGCGCTATCAGTCGGAGCGTTTGTTCGCCACCGCGGCGGATGGCACGAGAATCCCCATTTCGCTGGTTTACCGCAAGGATTTAAAGGGCGAGGGCACAAACCCGCTTTATGTGTACGGATACGGCTCCTATGGCTACTCCCTTCCCATAGGATTTAGTTCCAACCGTCTTAGCCTGCTGGATCGAGGATTTGTGCTGGCCTATGCGCACATACGCGGTGGCGGCGACATGGGTAAACCCTGGCATGACGCCGGGCGGCTAATGCAGAAGATGAACACCTTCACCGACTTCATCACGGCCACGGAGTACTTACTGGCGCACGGTTACGGCGACCCGGCCCGCGTTGCGATGGAAGGCGGCAGCGCGGGAGGTCTCCTGATGGGCGCGGTGGCCAACATGCGGCCCGACCTTTACCGCGCCGTACTTTCCCACGTTCCGTTTGTCGATGTAATGAATACGATGCTCGACCCTACTCTTCCCCTGACTATCGCCGAGTACGAAGAGTGGGGAAATCCGAATGAGCAAGAAGCATTCGAGTACATGCTGCGTTATTCCCCTTACGACAACCTGGAGCGGAAGGCGTATCCAGCCATGCTGGTGAAGACCTCGCTGAATGACAGCCAGGTGATGTATTGGGAACCGGCCAAGTATGTTGCGAAGTTGCGTACGCTGAAGACAGACGACCGGCTTCTGCTGTTGGAGACCAATATGAGTGCGGGTCACGGCGGCGCGTCCGGGCGCTATGACTACCTGAAGGAAATTGCCCTCGATTACGCCTTCCTGCTGCAGGAGCTCGCCTGAGTTGCGTGCAAGAGGCCGTAGCAGTCAAGGTTGCTAACAACTCGGGTATGCGGCCCAGGATTCTTAATCTGGGTGGCGGGCAGTTGAAAAAACCGCGGGATCTCTCTTCATACAAAAATATTTTCTTGGGTCTAACCCCTAACCCACCCAAATGGGATCTAAATAGATAGACAAAAAGCAGAGGGTTGCGCCCAGTGCGTCTCTCTCACCACGGTTCTTTGACAATTTAAGTTGCAACGGCTGGCGGTGGCTTATCGCGCTTTTCGCGCATTTTTTACGATCCGCGGCGCAAATGTCGGCTCGGGAAAAATCGGGGCCTAGGCGGGCTTATTTCGCTCAGTTCGCTTACTTCGCAATTTTCAACCCTGCATATGGCAGTTCTCAACAGAGACTCTACTGCGGCCCGAAAAAAGATCTGGCCGGTGGCTCCTGAATGGAGCCGCCGGCCAGGGTTTTGTTTCGGACTTACCGCCGTTCGTGCTCTCCGCCACCGCCGCCCGGATGCCCCTCATTGTGAGGTTGCTGCCCCCCATTTTGGTGCGGCGCTTCATTCATGTGGGGCGCGTTGTTGTTAGCCGGAGGCCGGTAGTTGGCGTTGTTATTCGCCGGCGCGTGGAAGTTGGCATTGTTGTTATAGGCCGGACGGCTATTGTTGTTGTAAGCCGTGTGGGCAAAATTGGGCGAGGTCATCGGACGGCTCACAGCAGGGTTGCCGGGCCTTCCGCCGTTCACCGAAGCGAAGTTAGCATGATTGGTGCTCGCGAAGTGCTCGTGAGACATCTGTTCCTGAGTTGGCTGAACATGCGAGTCGCGCATGGCCGCCATCTCCTGAACATTCGGACGGGCATTGATTCCGCCCTGCCCATTGAAGCTGGTTCGATTGATCACCGTGGTGTTGCGGATCACTGTCCGGTCTATGTAGGTATTGTGAATGACCGTGGTGTTCACGTGCAGCACGGCGCTGTTATAGAAAAAGTGTCCGCCGTCCCAGCGCCCACCAATGAAGCCTACGCCGGTATAGCCGAAACCGTAGTTCACACCGCCGTAGAAGCCGACGTGCGGCCCCCAATAGCCGGCATGCCAGAGGTAAACGCCGCCACCGAAGCCCCAGTAGCCGGGAGTCCACAAGAGTCCAGGCCGGGGCGCCAGCACCCAGGTTCCGGGCACCCAGTAATATCCAGCCGGGCCCCAGGCCCAGTAGCCGGGGGTCCACAAGTAGCCGTCACCAGGACACACTGGCTGCGCATATACCGGCAGCACCGGCGGAGCAACGGTGATGGACACGAAGACGCCGGCAAAAGCGGACGCCGGCACGATGGAAACCAGGAATGCGAGGAATAGGACCCTTAAAGCTCGAATAGCGCGCATTGTATTGCTCCTTGCTTTCTGCGCGGTGCAACCGCCCCAGCGAGATAAGCTCGGCCGGTGGAGTTCCGGCATGCCAAGTATTGACGCCATGCCCAAAATTATGTTGCTGGGGAAAGTTACCTTCGGCGGTAACACAACGCACCAATGGTGCTGAGGTTATCGGCGATGGATGTAGGTGGCTATACCACGTTGGAACCAAGCGGAGCCGGCTGCATGACAGATTTCCCGCAATTTTCAGGAAAAACAGGGCCTAAAGCAGGAGGAATGGTTGACAGTCCTATCGCACGCTTAGCGCCGGCTCCCCCCGCCCAGCAGCGACCCAAGCACACCGCGTACGATTTGCCTGCCCAGACTGCTTCCCATGGTGCGTGCAGCGCTTTTGGCCATCGCCTCGACGAGTGAGTCTCCGCGCCGGCCGCCGGCAGAACCGGAGCCAAGCAAATCACCGTACCAAGGCTTGGAGGCCGGGTCAGCCTGTTGAGGCACCGCCGACGGGGCAGCCCGCCCTTTCAGGCGCTCATAGGCCGATTCCCGGTCGACCATCGTGTCATAGACCCCAGCCAAGACGGAGTTTTGCATAATCTGCTTGCGTTGTTCTGGCGTAATGGGCCCGATCTGGCTGCGCGGTGGACAAATCAAAGCGCGTTCCACTATTTCGGGCGCACCCTTTTCATCGAGAAAAGAGACCAGAGCCTCACCGACTGCTAACTCCAGAATCGCCTGCTCTACGTTTACATCCGGATTGGGGCGAAAGGTCTGTGCCGCGGCCTTCACCGCTTTCTGGTCCTTCGGGGTAAACGCTCGCAATGCATGCTGCACCCGGTTGCCGAGCTGGCCGAGAATGCCATCGGGCACGTCCGTCGGATTCTGCGTGACAAAAAATACACCCACGCCTTTGGACCGCACCAGGCGCACGACCTGATGAACCTTGTCCTCGATCACCTTGGGCAAATCCGAGAACAGCAGGTGCGCTTCGTCAAAGAAAAACACCAGCTTCGGTTTTTCCGGGTCGCCCACCTCGGGCAACTTCTCAAATAGCTCGCTCAGAAGCCAGAGGAGGAAAGTGGCATAGAGCTTGGGCGAATTGATGAGCTTGTCCGCCGCCAGGATGTTGACTACACCACGGCCCTGGGAGTCCGTTTGCAGCAGGTCGTCGAGATTGAGCGCCGGCTCTCCCAGGAACTTGTCCCCTCCTTGCTGTTCGAGGGCCAGCAACCCACGCTGCATGGCTCCCACGCTGGCGGCAGAGATATTGCCATACTGGGCCTGGAACTGCTTTGCATTCTCCGCGGAGTATTGCAGCATCGCCTGCAAATCTTTGAGATCGAGCAGCAGCAGACCCTGATCGTCGGCAATTTTGAAAACGGCGGTGAGCACACCCGACTGGGTTTCGTTCAGGTTCAGCAGGCGGCTGAAAAGCAAAGGGCCCATCTCTGAAACAGTGGCGCGAACGGGATGCCCCTGTTCTCCGAAGACATCCCAGAAGGTGACCGGGCAGCCGGCAAAAGAGAAATCTGACAGATTGAGTTTCCTGACGCGCTCGGCAATCTTAGGATTTTCAACTCCGGGCTGGCTGATTCCCGAAAGGTCACCCTTGACGTCGGCGGCGAAAACGGGAACGCCAATGCGGCTGAAAGCTTCCGCCATCACCTGCAGCGTGATGGTCTTGCCCGTGCCGGTGGCGCCGGCTATCAAGCCATGACGATTCGACATGGCCGGCAGCAGATAGAGTGGACGCTCGCTCTTGGCGATCAGCAACGGTTCAGGCATATCCGAGAATTTTATATGGGTGGGATGCGGCGCAAAAGCAAGCGCCCGTAAGCTGTTTAGCTTACGGGCGCGCTGAAGAGCAGCCCTCCCCCAGAACTGATCCTCGAACATCACAATACCGGCCACCCGGGGCATTGGCTACGTCACCCTCGTTACACTCAACGGTGATCTTTCTTCTGGTTACCGGACCGGCACGCGGCATGCCCCGCGGCTTCTGTGATACACCCTTGTGGTACCTGGAATGGCCCTCCTCCGCTCCCTCTACGCGCTGACCATCTTTCTCAGCGCCTTTCTTCTCTTCGTTGCCGAACCGATGGCGGCCAAGCAGCTGCTGCCCACGCTCGGAGGCTCTTCCGCGGTGTGGACCACATGCCTTGTGTTCTTCTCGGTGGCGCTCCTCTGCGGATACCTCTACGCGCACTGGCTTCCCTCGAAGTTACGTCCCGAGCGGCAAGCGATCCTCCATATTCTGTTGCTAACGGCAGCATTGCTGACACTGGGCATTCACATCCGGCCCAGTTCCACCGCGGTGAGCTATCATCCTGCGCTCACCGTTTTCCGGGTGCTGGTGGTGATTATCGGTTTGCCGTACCTTGCTCTCTCCGCCACCACGCCCCTGCTGACAGCCTGGTACGCGGGGACGTTTCCCGGCACGTCCCCCTATCGTCTTTTTGCCCTCTCGAACCTGGCCTCTCTAGCTGCACTAGCCAGCTATCCGGTGCTCATTGAGCCTCGACTCACCATGAGCCAGCAAACGGGGTGGTGGAGCGCCGGTTTTTTCCTGTTTGCCGTGTTGTGTGGCGGCATCGCGTGGCAAGGCCGCAGGCGGCCGATGTTGTCCTCCCTGCCGGAGCCAGGTGTCCTGAGCCATCAACCTGAGGCCTTCTGGTTTCTGTTAGCCCTGGGCGGCGGCATGATGCTGACCGCAGTGACGGAGCATCTGAGCCAGAACATCGCGGCGATTCCGTTGCTTTGGCTGCCGCCGCTGGCGTTATACCTGCTGTCCTTCATCCTGGCATTTCAGGGCGTCTGGGAGCCGCTGCGGTCATCCATGCTCCGCCTGGTGCTGGTCGCCGTGGCTTCCCTGGCGTATGTGCTGCGGGACATTCGCACCCAGCTTCCCATCTCGGTCAGCCTGCCGTTGTTTCTAATCGCCCTGTTCGTGATCTGCCTGTTTCTCCACGGCGAGTTGTATATGCGGCGTCCCGGCGCGGCCGGCATGACGCGGTTTTACCTGGTTGCGGCGGCAGGGAGCGCCGCGGGAACCCTGCTGGTGGGCGTGGTAGCGCCGCTGGTTCTGCGCGCGAACTACGACCTGGCCTGCACCCTGGTGGCGGTGGCCCTGATTTCCTTAGCGGCGACCTGGCATGACGGCTGGGGGTTGCGCATGATCTGGGTGGCGGGAACGGTTGCGGCCATCGTGGTGTTGAGTTTTCAGGTGCGGGAATACGATGACGACGCGGTGGCCCTGATGCGCAACTTCTACGGCACTCTCCGGGTCCGCGAATCGCACTTACCGCCGCAATCCGATACTGACCGGCAGCTTCTGAATGGGACCATTGAGCACGGCGCGGAGTGGTTCGCTCCGCAGTACCTGGGGCAGCCTTTGACGTATTATTCCGCCGACTCCGGTCTTGGCCTGGCCATGCGCCTGTGTTGCGGAGGGGGCGCCAAGCGAGTGGGAGTAATCGGATTAGGTACGGGCACGGTGGCTGCATACGGCAATGCCGGGGATGTGATCCGGTTCTACGAAATCAACCCCCTGGTCGAACGGCTGGCCAGACACTGGTTCACCTTCCTGACCGGGGGGCCCGCACATACGGAAGTGATCACCGGGGACGCGCGGCTTTCGTTGGCTTCGGAGCCTCCGCAGAACTTTAATGTAATTGTGGTGGATGCTTTTACCGGCGATGCGATTCCCGTACACCTGTTAACGCGGGAGGCGCTGGCTGTCTACCGGCGCAATCTGCGTCCGGATGGGATCGTTGCCTTCCACGTCTCGAACCAGTACATCAACCTGGAGCCGGTGGTGGCGGGCATTGCCGCCAATGCCGGGCTCTCCGCCGTATCCGTTCACACCCACGCGGATGAGCAGAATGGGTTCTATGCGACGGACTGGGTGCTGGTTACAGGAAACAAGCAGTTTCTGGCACAACCGGAGATGATCAACGAGGGCTCCAAAACGCCGCTGCAGGCCAGTGTACCGTTGTGGACGGACAATTACAGTAGCGTGTTTCCTTTGCTGAAATGGCAGAATCATTAGTCTGGAGGGGAGGCCCACTCACTCTCCGAAATTGATTCTCAGTCCGAATCGGGCGACGCGCGGAGAGGCAAGCGTGAGAACGGGCGTTTTGCCGGCCTGGATGGAGCGATCGAACAGGTTGTCTCCCGCCGCAAAAACAGACAGGTGATGACCGAAATCGTGCGACGCATAGGCACCCAGGCGGAAGTATCCGTGCAGAAGAAACTGATTGGCATCGTCGTCGTACTGCCGTCCGCTGTAACGCCCTTGCACGCTCAGCAGGCCAAGACGGCGATGAGAAAAATTCACCTGGGCTGTGGTCATGTTGCGCGCTACCTGCGGAATCCAGTTGCCCACCAGGCTCGGCATTGCCGAGTTCTTGGTTACCGTTGCATCAGCGTATTGGTAACCGCCCTCGATACTGACCCAGCTGAGGGGCCGCGAAGCGTAGTCGAGCGAGATTCCACGGCTCTCGATCTGGCCCAGGTTCTCGCGCATCAGCAGCGTGCTGGTCGCGGTGGTGCTCAGAGTGAGAGCGGTAATCGGGCGATTGATTTGCGTCCAGAAGTAGCTGACCCGGACCGTCGTGCCAATTTTCGATAGATCGCTGTGAATCCCCGCCTCCCAGCCTGTAGCGCGCTCGGAAAGCAGGTTGGGATTTGGCAGAGTGGTTTGCGAGCCTACCTGCCCAGTCCGGTAGAGCTCATTCTCGGTAGGCGCGCGGAAGGCGCGAAAAGCGGACGCATTGAGAGCCAATGCCGTAGTGAGACGGCGTGTGATCCCAATGCGAGGATCGAACACGGTCTGATTGATTTGTGGCAGCGTAACCGGAGCGGCGCCGGTCTTGTACTGCCTGGCATCGAAGTTGGAGAAATGATCCACCCGGCCGGAAGCGCTGAGCGTCCACGCCTTGGGCGTAAACAGAACTTCTCCGTACACACCGCCCTGACGCTGGTGAGCGCTGGTGTTGAGATAACCCTTCGACGCTGGAAAGTTGGTCTCATAATCGGCAGCACGCACATCATGAAGATCGGCTCCGGCAAGAACAAGCAGGTGCGTGCCAATGGGCTGATGCCAGTGACCCAGGGCGCCCAGCTCGTCCGCCGGGTCTTTCCCGATGCGGGTGAGCGTCTCTCCCGTGCGCGATGCATTGATGGTGGAGAAGGTCTGCGAGTAGTGCTCAGTGTCGCCATAGAGCCGCAATACCAAGTTGCTCCAGTCGGCGCCTCCGGCGTAGCGGTAGAGACGGGTGCTGTTGATCTGGATCGGCGTACCGTTGTGGCGATTCTCATTGAGGATGCCGCCGCGAAGAAAGATCCGTCCGTCGTGGCTCAAACCGTGATCGAACTCGGTGAGACCATTCTGCGCGTGGACGTTGTAGGGTTGATCGATCGGTCCGCGAACACTGGGAGCGGTCAGGATGTAGCCGTCTGTGGCAATCAGCTGAGAGCTCAGCAGACCCGACCATTGACCGAATTTCAAGGCTCCCAGAAGAGAGTTATCGGTCGTCGCTTCCGATCCGTAGCTGGTATTGAGCTGAAACCGGTTGGCCGTCGGCCTCACCGGGACGATGCTGATGACCCCGCCAATGGCGCTCGAACCGTACAGATCCGAAGCACCGCCCCGCACCAGCTCGACCGAGTGAATGACCGGTGGCGGAAATTCCTCCCAGTGGACCCACCCGCCAAATGCATCGAGGATGGGAATTTCATCGAAGACCACCAGTGAACGGCTGGCCGCGGTCGAACCCAGTCCACGCAGCGAGACACCTTCCGTGGTCGGATTCGCCACCAGCGAACTGGTGCGGCGAAAAAGCTCGAAGCCCGGAACCTGCCGCAGTTTGTCGTCCAGAGAAATCCCCGCAGCCTGTCGCAGCTGCTGGGTGTTCAGAATGCGCGTGCTGGCCGGACTATCACCCGATGCCAGCGGCGATCGATAGGCGGTTACAGTGACGCTCTCCAGCGGGTGCTCGAGCAAGACGCGCACAGGAGAAGCTCCCTCCAGGTCGACCGATTTTGGCTCGAAGTAGGGATCGACTACCTGTACCTGATGGGTTCCAGCAGGCACTGTAAAGCTGCCGTCCGCAGCGCTGGTTGTAATCAAGTGGCCATCGTTCCCCTGAATCTGCGCCCCCGCGACCGGCTGATCGCGCGCATCGACAATCGTGCCTGTTATGCTTCCCTGCTGCGCCTGCCCGGGCCACCAGGGGACACACACGAGCAGCCAGGCCAGCATGAAGTCATGCAGCCGGCAACGCAGGGAGGCCCGCGCGTGCGAACTGGGAAAAGCAGCTAAGTTGAAAGGGTTCAAGACCGAATCATACGATATTTCGCAAAGTCATAGCTGCGGTTATGACTTTGCCGCCGCTGCGCCGGCTTCAGCGACGGCTTGATCTTCTTTGCCCATACCACCGCTCACCCCGATGGCCCCAACCACTTCGCCGCCGCGCTTGATCGGAATGCCCCCGGCAAAAATCATGATTTTGCCATTGTTCGAAACATGAATGCCGAAGAACTGCTGGCCCGACTGGGAATTTTCAGCCAGGGACTTGGTTTCGATATCGAAAGCGCGGGCCGTAAAAGCCTTCTTCTGGGCAATGTCAATACTGCCGATCCAGGCTCCATCCATGCGTTCGAACGCGACTAAGTTAGCTCCCTGGTCCACTACAGCGATGTTCATCATTACCTTGATTTCGTTTGCCTTCTTGATCGCCGCGGCGATAATGTGGCGAGCTTCCTCGAGTGAGATGCCGAGTGCTTTTCCCATAAAAGTCCCCTTATGAAAACTGGCTATTGAAACAGATTGTCTGCCGGCGGTTACTTCAACTCTTCGAAGAGTTTTTCCCCTTCGCCCGGCGCGAGAAACCGATTGGCCTCAACACCGTGTTGGCGGGTGTAGAGGTCGTAGTAACGCCCTCCCAAGGCGAAGAGGCCCGCGTGCGTACCATGCTCCACGATGAGACCACCCTCCACTACCAGGATCTGATCGGCCCTGCGGATGGTAGAGAGCCGGTGAGCTATGACAAAGGTCGTCCGTCCCTGCATCAGGTAACTGAGACCGTTCTGAATCATGGCTTCCGATTCGGAGTCGAGCGAGGAGGTCGCCTCATCAAGGATTAGGATGCGCGGATCGGCAAGAATGGCACGGGCAATGGAAAGACGTTGCCGCTGTCCGCCGGACAGCTTGACCCCGCGTTCGCCCACGATGGTGTCGTAGCCCTCGGGGAAACGCAGTGCAAATTCGTCCACCCGGGCAATGGCACAGGCATTGAGGAATTGCTCCTCGGTCGCATCCGGCCGGGAAAACACAACATTTTCGCGAATGGTGCCGTCGAAGAGAAACGATTCCTGCAGCACTACACCCAACTGGCTGCGATAGCTATCCAGGCGCACAGTGGAAAGGTCAATATCGTCCACCAGCACCTGCCCGGAAATCGGCTTATGGAAGGCACAGACGAGGCTGATGATGGTCGACTTGCCGGATCCTGAAGAACCTACCAGAGCGGTAACCGTCCCAGGGCGTGCGTGGAAGGAAATACCATGCAGGACCGGCTTGTCGGTCTCGTAGGCGAAGCGCACATCTTCGAAGCGCACATCGCCTCGAATCGGTCCCATGGTGATCTTGCGTTCCGGTTCGCTGTCTTCTTCTTTCTCCGCCAGGATTTCGCTGGTGCGATCAAGGCCAGCGATGGCCTCCGTCAATTGCGTGCCGACATTCACCACCTGGAAGACAGGAGCCACCATGAAGGCTAAAAACATGGTGTAGGTGAAATAGTCCCCCAGCGTGATCTTGTGGGCCATCTGCTCTTTGGCGCCGAGCCACATGACCGTGGCGCCGACGATGCCCAGAATCGCGGTGGCGGCGAGCGACAGCAGAGAGGTTGCGGTGAGCGAGCGTACTACATTCTGATACAACCGCTCGACGCCGGTACCAAAGACGCCCGCCTCCCGCGCTTCGGCATGATAACCCTTGACCACCCGCACGCCCCCCAACGATTCCGTAAGGCGGCCGGTTACTTCGGCATTGATTTTGCCCCGCTCGCGAAAAATTGGACGGATCACACCGAAGGCCTTGCGCAGAACCAGAACGAATGTCATCACGAAGGCGAAGCAGATCAAAGTGATGCTTGGGCTGATGCGCATCAGGATGAAGAACGCGAGCACGGCTGTCAGGAGACCGCCAACGAAGTCCACCAGGCCGGTTCCGATGAGGTTGCGCACGCCTTCTACGTCGGTCATGATGCGTGAAACCAAAACACCGGTCCGCGTGGCGTCGTAGAAACTGACGGAGAGAAGCCCGATGTGGCGTTGTACCTGCATCCGCAGATCGGCGATCAGTCGCTGCGCGGCTTTAGAGAGCAGTTGCGTCAGGGAAAATGAAGTGATCGCCTGAATGCCGGTAGCCAGCAGGACGGCGCTTACGATGTAGGGCAGTTTTTGGGCCTGGTGCTTGACCAGCACACCATCGACGAGAAATTTGGTCGACGCGGGCAAAACCAGACCGCAGACGCGGTTGATGACCATCAACACGAACCCGCCAGCCAAGAGCCATCTGCGTGGCCGAACGATGGCCCAGACCTCAGGGAGCGCCTTGCGCAGAGGGGGTCTTTTTTTCTTCTCCTGTTCCCCGCCGGCACCTGAGCGCGACCTGTCCGTGCGCTCGGCCCGCACAGACATCCCAGCCCCGGCGCTGGATCGCAAACTCACCGTGTTCCCGGCCCCCTAAATTCTTGCGCGCCTGGCAACGATAAAGGAGCGCACACAGAGTACTACATAGATGAGCAGGAGGGCGGACATCGCTGCTTTTTCTTCAACGGCTGCCGGATAGGGGAATAACTTGCCCTTAAAGAGCTCCACCACCTGAACGAGGGCAGGCGCGGTGAACAGGAACCCGAGCAGGCCGATGGTCACCGCAATGTGCATGAAAAGCATACGGCGCTTGGGCTGGGGGTTTTCGGCCAGACTGCCGAAAGCGACCAGGATCACTCCAAACGCCGAGGGGATCAACGAGGTGGGATACTTTTGCCCGGTGAGCATGAAACCGGCGCCACCAAGAAGGATGAGCAGAATACCGAAGAGAACTGTAACTTTCGCCATTTGGGCGCGCCTCCGCTTTCAGAATAGCGAAGATCAAACCTGGTAGCAGCGCCAGAGCTCTTCGAGATCGAGGACGAACCCGTCCGCCGGGCCTGTTTCCCTGGATCACATTGCCGGACACAACGTCGGGTTCGCGCCCGGACTCATACACATACGCCTTCCGCTGATATGGATCGATCAGCCAGCCGAGGCTGGCGCCGTTTTCTAACCAGCGTTGCATTTTCTCTCTTGGGTTCGGAACCCGTCCGACTTCGAGAGCAACTTAACAACGAGGTCGGGACAGAGGCGGGGGAGGCCGGTCAGATCATCTTTGGATAATCCCTTCAATCTGTGGGGCATGACACAGGACGCGTCCGGATTCAGCACAGAACCGTCCCGGAGGAAGAACGCTCCGCTGGAGTCGAAAACGCATTCGTCAGGGGCGGATTCAGGACAAGGCTGCGAGGTCTTTCCGCGTCGCTGGAAAGAAGACCGCGCACAGCAGCGATTTTACCTTACACCTCGGTCTTGCCCTCGACGGTCAGAATCTCGTCGAGAATGTCCTGGACAATCTTCTGCGGGGGCCCATCGGCACAAACCTGCATGAGATCGGGCGTTATTTCGAGCGCGTCGAGTTGGCTCTGCAGCAGATCGGGGTTCATGTAGTGGTTTTTGCGCTCACGCAAGCGCTCTTCGAGGACCGGCCGGGGGACATCGAGGAGTATGAAACGAATATTCACGGCTGGAATCTGCGGGGTAAGCTCGTCCCGGTAACTCTTTTTCAGGGCGGAACAACCGAGGATGCCGCTGATTCCCGCCTCATACCAGCCCAGGAGCAACTGGTGCAGACTTTGCAGCCAAGGCTCGCGATCTTGATCCGTCAAAGGGATGCCGGCATGCATCTTTGCCTTGTTGGCTTCAGAATGGAAATCGTCGGCATCGGCGTAGCGCCAGCCCGTTTCCGCGGCCAGCAGTTGGCCGATCGTGGTCTTACCCGACCCGGTTACCCCCATGAGCACGAGAATCATGACTACTTTTAATACGGCGAGCCAGCCCGCGCAAGGCTATTGGACAACCGCCCGCTGAATATCATCGACCACCACGGAAGGTTCCCAGTCGTTGTTCGGATACCAGGTGAAGATCTTCCCGTTGGGCGCAATGAGCGCGGTGGAGAGGCTGTGGGTAAGGGTGTTGTTGGGGCCGGGGCTCACCCCGACGTTGAAGTACTCTTCCACTGTGTCCAGCTCCGACGCAGACGGAGCCGCAAAATCCCAATGGGAAAAAGCCTGCGCCCCATGATCGCCGGTGTACATGGTGCCGTAGCTGCGCAGCACCTTCGGGGTATCGTGCTCCGGATCGAAGCTGACGCTCAACAAATGTACTTTGTTGTAGATCAGAGGATTCGCGGACAGCAGATGCTGCACGGTGGCGAAGTTGCGGCTCATGCGGATGCAGTAATCGGGCAGCGGGCAGCGGGTGTAGATGAAGGTGATCAGCAGCGCTTTGCCGCGAAACTGGTTGATGTCGATGGTCTTCCCGTCCTGATTGAGAAACCGGAAATTGGGCACGGTCTCTCCCTTTGCGGGTACATTGTAAAGTTTTGCCGGCTTGTAGTCCGGCTGGGCCTGCTGAGTGACATCGATCTGATCGAGCACGCTGGTCGAGTTTGTGACTCGCAGCCGGGCCATGACGTGGTCGCCGGGGTGCAATTCTGTGGCAATGCCTGGCTGGGCGAGCTTATACGGCATAGTCATGGCTCCCATAAATCCCGGGATGGCTTCCGTATCGATCATGACCTCCCCTCTTTTCGCATCGGAGGAAACCACAATTCCCTTGATCTGGTAGATCGCGCCCGCCTCGGAGAGCTCTTGCGAGCGGTCGTCGCCTCCTCTATCTCCGTTACGGCAGCCTTGCAGAGCGACCATGCCGCAAAGCAAGAGGATTGTGGAGTACGAAACCAGGAATAGACTACGTCGACAAATAAATCGGTGCATGTTCTCCTCTCGTATCTATCGTACGAGATGGTACGGACGTGCGTGACCAACGCCGCGCAAGCTTGCAGCCGGTTTCTTCCGGGTCCTGCTCGCTCACGCTTCTCAGAATGATCTAGTAGTTGAACCGATAGCGAACCTCCCCATAAATTTGCCGTGGATCGTTCCAGTGAAATCCGCCGAACGTCAAACTGTTATCCAGCTGAACGCGGCGGTTGGCCACATTGATTGAGTTCGCAGAAACCGTAAACTTCTCAGCAAACGTCTTCCCGATCGCCAGATCGAGGGTCGTGTGTCCTGGCAGATAATTTCCGGGATACTGTTGCTGCGGCGTCCCGACCAGCCCATTGGTAAAGCCCGAGCCATAGTACACATTGGCTGAGGCGAAGCTCTGCCAGGGCAGACTGCTGTTGAAGCCCACGTTCAAGGTGTTTCTTTGATCGTGATCTACCGGCGAGAGTCCCGGTGGAATATCAAGCGGGCATGCCGAGGTGACGGGGAGCGGGCAGATCAGGCCCCCGGTGATGGGCGAGGTCGCCTGCGCGATCTGGTTTGCGTACGCCAAGTGGAACTGGCCATGATGGAAGACGTCCGGAGAGTGCAAGGTGAGTGACCACCCTTGAATCTGAGCATAAGCCCAGGTGATCGGCCAAAAAATATTCGATTCTCCAATGTTGTTGTGATCCAGCCAGTTCTCCGCCCGGGTTTCATAGTTATTCGCGTTGAGTGTCCAGTTGCGGAACGGGATCGTGACTCCGTACTGCCATTGGATGTCCCGCTCACCATGGAGAGGAGAAAAGGTAAAGTTCTGGCCATTTGCCAGGTCGAGCAATGGACCGGTAGCAGTGACAAGTGGCGGAGCCTGGTAGTAATAGCCATAGAAACCGCTAAAGACCCAGTTCAGGCGAGGAATCTTCAGCGCCCCGCCGACCCGCGGATCGGTAGCGTGTTCTGAGATGGAAGCATTGAACTGCGACAGGCGAAGGCCGGCGATCAAGGTAAACCAGGGTGTGATCTTGAATTTGTCATTGATGAACTCGTCAACCAGCCCGCCATTGACTCCTATGGAAGAAGCGGGAACATTCGGGGTACCGTCCGTATATACATTGTTGAAGTAGTTGTATTGGTGTTGAAAAAATCCGTAGATGCCGGCTTGAAGATCATTCTTCCAGAAGTTGTAGTTCAAAGCCGTCTGCATACCGAGGTAGTTGGCGTCCTGATTGACTGAGGAGATGACAGGATAGTCGTCGACTCCGCCTTTATAGTCGGCTCCGTTGTAGTGGTAGAACGGAGAAACCGTCAGGAGCGCATTGGGGTCGAACGTGTGGACCCAAGAGAAAGTGGCGTAGCCGTCGGGCTCGATTTCAGCGTCGTGCAGGCCGCTCGACGGATATACCTGGTTTCCGATTGAGTTAGGGTCAGGATCGATGGGAATCTGGTAATAGTCCCGGCGAAGCGAGGTCACCAGGCGAAACTGGTTTTTGGGGTCGGGATTGAAGATGAACGTGGCGAATCCACCAAAGCCGTTCACCGCATCGTTCACCACCTGAGGAACGGGGGTCTGGAGTCCGTATTGGCTGCGGTTCCCGTTCAAGCTGCCATAGTAGGCAAACCGCTGCGTGTGCCCTCCGCAACTGATCTGGTCATCCGTTTGGTAGAAATTCCCGGCGGTGAGGACGAGATCGCATTCCTTTTCGCGTTCAAACCCCGTTCGCGGCACCACGTTGAAGACTCCGTAAGTACGATCACCATAGTCAGCGTCATAACTACCGCTATACACCTCGAGATAGTCGATGTCTCGGGGAAGAATCTGCGGGCCCAGATTGGTAGCGATGTTGGTGTTAGGAATCGGGATGCCATCGATCAGCCAGTTGACTTGATGCCCCCCCATCATGTGCAGCATGTCATGCGTCACATACGAGGCGGGAACGTAATCGGTGATCATCTCCAAGCCATTGGTCCGATCGGCCCCGGGAGTTTGCTGAATATCGGTGCGGCTCACCATGGTCGTCGGCGTGACACTGTCGGTCGTCACTTCCAGGGGCGACTCCGAGACAATGACTTTTTCGTTGGCGCCTGCGATGGGCAGCTGGAAATGCAGCACAGGGCTGGTGTCGGATTCAAGAGTTATCTCCTGGCGCACTTCCTGGAAGCCCTTGGACGAGACTGTGACGGTGTAGTTTCCGATGGGGACGGAGCTGAAATTAAATTCTCCGTCGCTGTTGGAGTCTGCTGATTGCGTGAAATCCGAGTCTTGCGCTTTCAGGGTGATGTGTGACCCTTGAATGGGACGATGCTGGGGATCATGAACGATGCCGCGAACGGTACCGAAAATAGTGGCAAACGCCATGGCATCCAAAAGAAAAAAGAGCGCTATTAAGCTACCGACTTGCCTCATAAAATGCTTCCTCGCTGCGAGTTTTTCTCGGTTAGGCCGCCCGGGTTATGCAACCGGATGCGCCTGGGAGAGGATGTCCCTGCCGCAGGACCAAGAGCCCCGAATCTCACACGCTTTTTGTGCGAGATCTGTGATTCTGTTTGCTCAGCTCCTAATTTCAGAGCGTCTAAGCCCTCGCGGTTTGCTAATGCCTGCGAATGGGCACGCATAGCGTTCCGTAGGCAAAGCAGTTTGGAGTCGGTTGACCCCAACAAGACCCACTGAAAATCGGGAATTTATGGCTGAACCTGTTCGCGACTGGAACAGACTTAGACAGGCAAAGTGGATGGGGGTCCGCGAGGAACAGAGCGGCGAACCATGCGCGTAGCCACAGCATCCGCTACGTATTGCCGGTCCATGTTGCTGACAGCAAGCCCAAACCTGGAACGGGACGCAAGATCGCTGGAAATGGCAACCGTGGTGATGGCGCGCAGGCTCTGGCGAAACGGGCAGGCGGGCTGCCGCACCGCGGGGCCGGAATTCTCCAGATCGCGACCTGCCATACCCATGACGCACTTATGAGCGCCGTGTGCGCGGCAGCAGATGGGCAACAACTGCTCTGGTGCGGCAAGCGCCATCACTGTCGCCGAGGGCAACATCGTGCCAAAAACAAACAGTAATATCAGCGCAGCCGTCCGCCGCATGCTGTGAGTTTACACGCGAAAACGGTCGCGCGCGGATTGCGGTATAAAACGCTGCTTTGCGGTATAAAACAAGGATGCAACTCCCCCCGGCGATCGCTGCAGCCATCGAAGCCGGCGGTACGGTGATCGCTTCCAGCGCGCGCGCCGCGCGTGCCTTGCGTAGGCTGCATGGAGAAGATCAGCGCAGCCGGGGGCTTGAAGCCTGGCAAGCGCCGGACATCCTGGACTGGGATAGCTGGCTGAACCGGTTGTGGCAGAAGCACCTGCGTTCGGGTAGCGAAGCCCGGCTCCTGCTCTCTCCTTTACAGGAACAACAGCTCTGGGTGCGGCTCATCAAACCCTCGATCGAAGGGCGAAGGCTAATTTCTGTTCTGGGTGTGGCTGAACTGGCCCAAGAAGCCTTTGGATTGCTGTGCACCTATGGCGCACTTGAATTCCTGCGCGGCGAGAGATTGGGTGGCGCAGATGTGGAGAGCTTTCGTGAATGGGCGCGGGTATTTGAGCAATGGTGCCGCCGGGAAGGCTGGCTGAGCCGGAGCATGCTGGCGATGGTCTTGCAGGAGGCTGTACTCACCGCTCACGTAGAGGCTTCGGAAACGCTATCGCTGATCGGTTTCGATCGAATCGCTCCTGCGCAGAACCGTCTCATGGAAGCATTCCGGATGCGCGGCCATAGGGTCGAATTCATTGCTACCGCGGAGCTTCAGCCAAGCGAGACCCCGCGCCTGCTGCGGGCTGATGACAAGCAGAGCGAAATCCTGGCCTGTGCTCAATGGGTCCGAGGCGAACTTGCATCTGCGACCGCCGACCGTCCGCCGCGCGTCGCGGTTGTGGTTCCCGGAATTTCTTCCCTGCGCCCGGAAATCGAAAGGATCTTCCAACAAATACTCGCACCCGACACGGTGACGATTCGCGACCGCGATCTACCATTGCCGTTCGAGTTTTCCCTGGGAGTTCCGCTGTTGCAGATACCACTGGCACGAGCTGCGGTGCTGCTGCTGCGGTGGATGCACGAGCCAATTCTTCAGGACGACTTGAGCTGGCTGCTGCTCTCTGGATTTTTGTGCACCCAGCCGGAGGAAGTGCTCCAGATTGCGTCATTCGACGCAAGGCTTCGTCAGCTACCGATGAGACAGCGTGAACAGGACCTGGAGACGTTCCTCGATCTTCTCAGCGAAGGATGGCGCGAAGCAATCCCGCTGTCTGCGCTTCGCGACCGGTTGCGTGCCTGCGGGAGACTCATCCCCGAGCGGCGGGACCTGAGTTTCGCAGACTGGGTAGCGGTCGGTGAGAATATTCTTCTCAAGGCATATTGGCCGGGCCCGCACCAGCGGGAAAGCGAAGACTTCCAGGCATACGCAAGATGGTCGCGGTTGATGGATAGCCTGGCAGAGCTGGCCTTCGATGGAAAAACGGTGAGCTACGGCGAGTTCCTCGAAGTGCTGACGCGCCAGGCCGGGCAGCTCATTTTTGCTCCCGAATCGCTGGATGCGCCGGTACAGATCCTGGGACCGCTCGAAGCCGCGGGTCTCACCTTCGATGCCTTGTGGTTTCTCGGAGCAGACGACAACAACTGGCCGGCAGTAGCACGCCCCCACGCTTTCCTTACGAAATCGCTGCAACGCAAGCACGGGATGCCCCATGCCACCAGCGAAGAAGATTGGAAACTGGCGGACCAGGTTACGCAGCGCCTGTTGAAGAGCGCAGCTCATTGCGTCTTCAGTTATCCCAAGCAGAATGCCGACGGGCAATGCCGCCCATCGACGCTTCTTTACTTCGAAACGCAAGAGATCTCGATAGCTCCGCCTCTCAAACCATCATCCCCAAAACTGGAACTCTACGAGGAGCCGGCAGCAGTCGTTCCCTGGCCGGCAGCGCAGGAGGCGGGTGGTGCCGACGTGCTCAAACGCCAGGCGGCATGCCCTTTCCAATCGTTCGCCGTCAAGCGCCTGGGCGCCCGGCCTATGGATGAGACCGACTGGGGGTTGGAGGCCCGCGAACGCGGCATCGTGGTGCATAGAATTCTGCAGGCCTTGTGGGAGGAATTAAAGAGCCGTGACAGTTTGCTACGGGCACGCGACGAGGGACAGCTCACGAATATGATCGCGCAGCGTGTGAAGTCAGAGCTTCAAGGCTATGGCAAGCATATGCACGCACGTAATCTGAGCTGGAGCCGCACCTATCTGGAGGCAGAAGAGGAGCGTATTACCGCCCTGATTGGAACGTGGATGAATTATGAAGCGGAGCGGGCCCCCTTTACCTTCGAAGGCGGCGAGATGAAGTTTCCCGCATCAGTGGGGGAGTTGAAGCTGCAGGTTCGCGTGGATCGCGTGGACGCCGTGCAGGATGGGCGCGTCATCATCGATTACAAAACCGGCGAGGTGAAGAAGAAGCTATGGGATGGTCCTCGTCCGGACGAGCCACAACTTCTTCTCTATGCGGGACAGGTTGAAAAACTCAAGGGCCTGCTGCTGGCGCAAGTCAGCGCAGAGAAAACACGCTTTGTCGGACGGGTACAGGACAGCCGGGCCGTCATCGATCAAAAGGACCTGACCCGGCCGCCTTTGACTGCGCAGATGCTGGTGAACTGGCAGGATGTTTTGCTTGGCCTGGGACGACAGTTCCTGAGCGGTGAAGCACAAGTGGATCCTAAAGCCGGCCGCAGTGTCACCTGTAAGTTTTGCGAACTGCCCGGGTTGTGCCGGATCGCCGAAACGAGTTTGAATTCCGGCGACGATGGCGATGAAGGTGATGATTAAGCAACGGACTCCAGCAGCGCCGGCCGATCAGCCGGAGCGCAGGCGAATTCTCGATACCACGCAATCCTTCCTGGTGCGGGCTCCCGCGGGTTCCGGCAAAACGGAGCTGTTGACCCGGAGATTTATCAAGCTGCTGGCCGAAGTGGACGAGCCGGAGCAGATTCTTGCCATCACGTTTACACTCGCGGCGACTGCCGAGATGCGCGCGCGGGTGCTGAATGATCTACACAAGGCGAAAAGGGATCCGGAGGCCGAAGGCGAGGAGGTGGAGTTGGCCCGTGCTGCACTTGCCAACGATAAGCGCCGCGGCTGGAACCTTCTGCAACAACCACAGAGGCTTAACCTGCAGACCATCGATTCGGTTTGCCTGGCCATTGCTCATGAAACTCCCCTGCTTTCGCGGTTGGGCGGATCGCTCAGCCCTACGGATAAACCGGAGCCGATGTACACTCTGGCTGCACGGCGCACGCTCGCCCATCTGGGAGGAGAAGCTGAGTTATCGACCGCACTGCGGGCCCTCTTGCAGTGGCGCGGAACCAGGCTGGCGGACTGCCAAAATCTGATTGCCGAGATGCTGGGCAAACGCGACCAGTGGGGGCGTCTGCTGCCCTTTGGGTCCGGGATCGATTGGCAGCAAGTCCGGGAAACGCTGGAAGCGCCGATGCGCCGGGAACACCAGCGCGTGCTGGCGAAAGCCAGGACGCTGTTTCTTCAGCATCAGGAACTGGCGGGACGGCTGGCCGGACACATACGAGATATTTGCGTAGATGTGGATCCCGCTTCACAATTGTTCGCTCTGCATGGTGTCACACAGATTGACGATCTCTGTGAGCACGCGCAATGGGTTTGCCTGTGCGATGCCCTGCTGACGACAGCAAATGAGTGGCGCAAAAGGCCCCCTCACGGGTTTGCGTCACTGCTACCCCATCTGACTCCGCACGAGCCTCTGCTTGACGTTTTGGTAGAGCTGCGCAATCTTCTTCCTCCTCGATACAGCGATGAAGAATGGCGGATGCTGCAGCACATGCTGGTCATCCTCCGCTATGCGGTCGCCGAACTGAGGCTGGTGTTCGCCGAGCACCGCAAGGTTGACTTCGTCGAGCTAGGCCTGGCTGCGCGGGAGGTCTTGCTAGACGAGGAGGGGGAACTGAGTGAGCTCGCAGCTGACGTCGCGGGACGGTGGCGTCATTTGCTGGTGGATGAATTCCAGGACACTTCGCGCAGCCAATTCGAACTCCTCAGCTTGTTGGCAGGCGGATGGGAGACCGCGGGGCACGGCTCCTGTTTCCTGGTGGGCGACCCGATGCAGTCGATCTACATGTTTCGGCAGGCCGAGGTGGAGCTTTTTGAACGAACCGAACGTTACGGTCTGGGTGAGGGCACCGCTGCGCTCAAACTGTCACATGTACAGCTACGAGTTAACTTTCGCTCCCAGGCCACGCTGGTAGGCCGCCTGAACGAGATATTCGTTTCTGTATTCGAGCCGGGATTGCCGCAGGAGGACGGCGAGTACCGGGTGCCCTTTACCGCGTCGACGGCGTATCAGCCATCGGATAGCGGCACGGTGGGGGTGCAAATCTGGCCCTTCTTCAAGGATCCGGACTCCCAAACCGGACCCGACCCGGGCCAGGCGGAAGCCAGGCAAGTGGTCAGCATTGTGCAGAGCAAATGGCCGAATGTTCTTGCGGCGGAGCAAGACCCGGAAAGACGTTTTCAAATCGCGGTTCTGGTGCGCGCCAGGGCCCACCTGCAGTTCATCATCCCTGAGTTGCGCAATGCCGGCATTCCGTTCCGCGCGATCGAAATCGAGCAGTTGGGGGATCGGCAGGAAGTGAGAGACCTGACAGCGTTGACGCGCGCCTTGTTGCATCCGATGGACCGCATCGCGTGGCTCTCTGTTCTGCGTGCTCCCTGGTGCGGATTGGGACTCAAGGATTTGCATGCGCTTTGCGGCAACGATCTCAAGGAGTACGCTGTGCAGCCGGTTCTGCGCCTACTGCGGGAACGCAACCAACAGCTTTCCGCAGACGGGCAGAAAAGAGCCGCACGGGTGCTCGCGGTGCTCGAAACTGCACTCCGCGGAAAGCATCGTCAGGCTTCCCTGGCTCGTTGGGTAGAGCGCACGTGGGTGACCCTCGGGGGACCTGCGTGTGTGGATGCGACCGGGTACGAAAATGTGCGTACCTACTTTTCCATGTTGAAAGAACTTGGCCCGGACGCAGCCGGTCTGGAGGAGCGCCTGGAGGATCTTTGCGCCCAGCCTGATCCTCGCGCCAATGAGCGGTGCGGCCTGCAGTTGATGACGATTCATAAAGCCAAGGGTCTGTCCTTCGATGTGGTGATTGTTCCTGGGTTAGAGCGCGAACCCGGCGTCGAAAAACAGGAGTTGCTGCGTTGGCTGGAGCAGACCCGACTGGTGGGCAAGAAAGAGCGGGAAGAACATGAGTTTGTCGTCGCCCCAATCGGCGGCAACGGCCAGGAAGGCCCCATCTATCGATGGATCGGCAGGCAAAAGACGGAGCGGGAAAACGAGGAAGCAAAGCGTCTGCTTTACGTCGCGGCCACACGGCCCCGACGCGAGCTTCACCTATTGGGGACTGCCGTTGTCAAAAAGGATGGACAGGAACTAGGCAGGCCGCGCAGCGGCAGCCTGCTCAAAACCGCTTGGCCAGCCCTGGAGCCGGAGTTCCGGCAGGCGTTCGCAAAGCGCGAAACCGTAAAGCCGGCGCCGGTGGAGACGCAGCCGCAGCTTCCCTTCCCACCTATGATTTCGTTGCGCCGACTTCCCTCCGATTGGCAGCCGGAGGGAAATGCAACCGTGGGCGTACCGGTCAAAGAAATTCGTGAAGCCCTCGACCGCCCGCACGGTTCGCTGGCAACACGGGCCTTTGGCACCGCCGTGCACGCGCTGCTGGAGGATCTGACGCGCCTTCCCGGCATCGACGCAGAGGGCCCTCCGCAGGCGCTGTTATCCGAGGTAGGGGGGTGGCTACCGCGGGCTGCGGCGATGCTTCGTTCTGCCGGTCTGCCGCGCGCGGCGGCAGAATCGCAGGCGGTGGAAGTGGTGCGGGCGTTGCAGACAGTACTTCAGGATGCCACGGGCCGCTGGATTCTTGGAGCGCGTGCGGGGGCTCAGACCGAGACTTCCTGGTCTGGATGGGCGGCGTCAGAGGGTGGCGAGGTGGTGCGTACGCTGCGCGGGGATCGGATCTTCCGGGCCGGCGCTATGCCGTGTTCCCGCGAGGAGACGCATTTGTGGATTGTGGACTACAAGACCGCCCGGCACGGTGCTTCTGGCCTGGATGCGTTTTTGGATAGCGAAAAAGAGGCCTATCAGCCGCAGTTGGAAGCGTATGGGGCGATTTTGCGCAAGGTGCATGGGGAAACGCAGCCGATACGGATGGCGCTGTATTATCCGCTTCTCGGCAGACTGGTTTGGTGGTAATAGAATTGCCGGCATCGCGGTTTCCGTACAGCGCCACATCTCGGCCTCGCATCACGGACAGGCACTGTACGAAAGGCTTCGCTCAGAGGCTATGACTTTTGAGGTAAAGGGCGATGAGCTAGTAGTAGAGGTATTTGCGCCATTTGTGGTCGGAGTGGCCGATCATGCGCATGATGTGGCGGCTGGTGTGCAGGGAAAATGGGCGAGGCTCGCGGAGTAGTTTGATGTCGCTGAGTTCACCGAGCAAATGATTGCCCTTTTTGCGATTACAGGAATGGCAGCAGGCGACGAGGTTCTCCCAGGTAGAGAGGCCGCCGCGGGAACGGGGAACGACGTGATCGAGCGTAAGCTCGCCTGCGGGTAAAACGACTCCGCAATACTGGCAGCTGTTGCGGTCGCGTAGCAGGATGTTTTTGCGTGAGAGAGCCCGGGTCTGGTGCGGAATGCGACGATACTCGAGCAGCCGGATGACAGAAGGCATAGGAACACGCAAGACAGCCGCGTGCAGCATCGCCCCCTGTTCCTCTTCCGTCTTGGCTACGCCTTTGAGCACCAGGATCAGCGCCCGGCGAGCGCCGCAGATATTAATGGGCTCGTAGGAGGCATTCAACACCAAGACGGGCCGTTGCATCGCATAGGCGGAAGGCACCCGCTGTCCGGGCAACTCGTCCTGCGGGGCAGCGGGTTCATGAGGCAGCGCACGGCCGGTGGCTTTCGGCTTCCGTGCATGGATCATGTTTTTTGCCAGGGACATGTTGATCCTCCGTTACGTCTCAATTCACTGCACTTTGCAGAAAGCCCTTATCCCACGAGGCGACCACAGCACGCTGCGCTCGAGCAACGGTTGCTACACGAACGGAACCGGCGCCTGCATTGCTCAGAACGCGGGCGCAGGCACGAGCTGTGGCTCCGGTGGTGTAAATGTCATCGATCAGCAACACGTCCCGGCCTTCGATCCGGGCCGGTTGAGGCACAAAAAAAGCGCCGCGCAGATTCTGCCGGCGCTGGTGGTTGGTCAGGCCTGCCTGACTCACCGTAACCCTCACACGTTTGAGCAAACTTGTGTCCAGGTGCAGGTTCCACTGCGAATGGCGCTTGCGTATCTCCGTGATCGCTGCGCGTGCCAACAGGTCGGCGTGATTGAAGCCGCGTTGTCGCTGCTTGACCGGGTGCATGGGAACCGGTACTACGACCACGCCAGGAGACTCCGCGAATGCTTCGGCAAAGGACTCGACGACGTCTGCCAGGAGAACGCCCAAACGTGTCGCGATGGGCTGCATTCCGTCGTACTTGAGTAGATGCACCAGGGAGCGAAGCTCACCCTGATAGCCGCCATAAGCTACCGCCCTCACGAATGCGGGAGGGGCCAACCGGCAAGGCTGGCAAAGGGCCGCAGGAGCGGAGCTGTCAACAGGTAAGGGAGAGAAGGTAGCGATGCCAAGAGCTTCTCCACAACAAGCGCACAAGCTGCCGGACTGCGGAGGGATTTTTTTGCAGCAGGAATCGCAAATGGGAACGCGGGTAAAGCGCAGGAGAGAGCCGCCACAAAGGGCGCAGGAAGCAGGGAACAACGCACAGCTAAGGCCGTCCGCCGGACTTCGCAGGACGCGAACGACAGCGCGCCACACCGAAGTTTGCGACAGCGGGACGTCAGAAGTCAGGGTTTCAGTCTGACCAGAAAAGACGCACCTCACGCCGGCCGGCGAGGCTAGCGACTGCCCAGCCGCCGATGCACAAAGTATAAGGGGAAGACAACCCGGAACGCCAGCCCCCGCGTCAAGCGGCCTGTTCCGCAGGTTCACGCTTCGCCACCCGCTTTCCAGCGATAGTGAACGCTACGCCAGCGACAACCAACGCGGCTCCGGCATATTGCAGGGGCGATGGACGCTCGTGAGCCAGCAGGGCACCCAACAACAGAGCGATGAGTGGATTGACATAGGCATAACTCGCTACGCGGGTCGTGGGTTCCCGGGCGATGAGCCAGACATAAGCGGTGAATGCGATGATTGAGGCGAAGACGATGAGATAGCTCATGGCCCATACCAGCTGCCAGTTCCATCGTTGAACGAGTACCGGTAAACTATGCAGTTCGCCGCTGGCGGCTGACATGACTAGTAGAAAGGCGCCCCCGAACGTCATCTGGAGGCCGGAGCTCATGCTGAGCTGACGGGGGAGTTGCAGGTAGCGGCTGGCAACGGTTCCACCCGACCAGAACAAACAGCCCGTGAGGAGCACCAGGGCCGAGATGCTAAAAGCCGCGTTGTTCAAGCCGCTGGGAATCATGAGCACGATCACGCCCCCAATCCCCAAAACAATTCCGGTGAGAGACCTGGCGGTGGGCCGCTGGGACCCGGCAAATAGCCACTCTGCCAGCAGCACCCAGACGGGGATGGTGGCCGCAATCACGGCGGCCAGGCCAGAGGGGACTTCCTTCTCTGCCCAGAACAAGCAACCGTAATCGCCGGCAAACATGACCAGCCCAAGCAAGGCCGTGCTTCTTAGCTGCCTCCGGTTCGGCCGCGGCATTCCCCGCCAGAGACTGAAGGTAAAGAGGACCATCCCCGCGCAGAGGAAACGGAAGGCGGCGGCAAAGAAAGGCGGGACCATCGCGACCACCTCGCGGATGGCCAGGAACGACGCGCCCCACAGAAAGTAGATGGCGGCGTACGCCAGAAGCTTGCGCATGATTGTTATTAGATTAGAGTGTTTCCATGCCAAGCGAGCCCCCCGTTCAGGAAAGTACGCCAGCTTTTCAACCATTCGTCCCCGCGACGGAAACACGACCGGAGCTAACCCCGCGTGCGCTGGCGCTGGGGTGCATCTTCGGGTTGTTGTTTGGCGCGGTGACGGTCTATGTCGGGTTGCGCGCGGGTTTAACAGTGGGAGCTTCGATCCCTATCGCCGTGCTTTCGATCAGCGTGCTGCGGGCGTTTGGACGAGCTTCGATTCTCGAAAACAACATCGTGCAGACCACGGGAAACTCAGGGCAGTCGATCGCGTCCGGAGTGATTTTCACCTTGCCGGCCTTGATTTTTCTCGGTTTCGACCTGGAATACATGCGCATTTTCCTGCTGGCATTTCTGGGCGGCCTGCTGGGCGTACTGTTTATGATCCCGTTACGGCGACAATTGATTGTCGAGGAGCACGGCCGGCTCACATATCCGGAAGGCACTGCCTGCGCGGATGTGCTCCTTGCCGGCGAGCGTGGCGGGTCCTTTGCCGGGCGTGTTTTTCTCGGTCTGGGTTTAGGCGGGCTCTACACTTTTTTTCAGAATGAGAATTTGTTCGGGGCGTGGCCGGCCACTCCGGACTATCAACCGTCCTGGTTCAAAGGAGCCGCGATCCGGGCCGATGTAACTCCGGAATATCTCGGCGTCGGCTACATCATCGGCCCTCGCGTCGCCGGGCTGCTGTTTGCGGGCGGCATTTTTTCGTGGCTGGTGCTTATGCCCACAATTTATTTCTTTGGCTCGCATTTTCCCCAGGCGATTTATCCCGGCACGAAGCCAATTGCCCAGATGACACCCAGCGATCTGTGGGCCTCTTACGTGCGTCCCATGGGAGCAGGCGCGGTGGCGGCATCCGGGCTGATCACGCTGATCAAGACACTGCCCACCATTATTGGCGCGCTGCGCGGAGCCCTGGGTAACCTGCGGCATAGCTCCGGGGTGAAGAACAGCCCATTACGCACCGAGGATGATCTTCCGTTCAGCGTGGTGGCCGGCGGGTCGGTGCTCCTGGTGATCCTGATGTTTTTCTTCCTGACGTTCAAGCCGGTGCCGGGAGCACAGGTGAGTTGGGAAGCGAACCTTGCGGCGTCGGTATTGGTGGCGCTGTTTGGATTTTTATTTGTGACCGTGTCGTCGCGCATCGTGGGTCTGATCGGCAGTTCTGCGAACCCTGTTTCGGGTATGACCATCGCGACGCTGATGGCCACTGCGGCAATTTTCCTGGTCAAAGGGTGGACGGCGCCTGCCTTTGGCGCGCTTGCCATCACGATTGGCGGAGTGGTGTGCATCGCGGCGGCGAATGCGGGCGACACTTCGCAGGATCTCAAGACGGGATTTCTGATTGGCGCGACCCCGCGCAAGCAGCAGATTGCGCTGGTGGTCGGCGCGGGGATTTCGACCCTGGCCATCGGAGCCACACTGCAGTTGATGAACCAGGGCCTGGCGGAGTTTCGCCAGACGTCGAAGCCATGGAACATGGCCGCTGTACACAGTGGCGTCCAGGTGGAGGAGCAGCACTTTCACCAGGCACAGATCCGGATTATGAATGCCGGCAAGTTGGTCGAGACGCGGCCAGGCAACGGGTATGTACTTCTGAACGCGCTTAACTCTGCTGAACTGGCGGATGGCAAGTATCTTTACAATCCGCAAACGGGGCGGATCGAGGTGCAGTGGATCCAGGGTATAGGCAGCGAAAAGGCGGCCGCGCCGCAGGCTCGCCTGATGGCTACCGTGGTGAACGGCATTCTGGGCCGCAAGCTGCCATGGGGGCTGGTGTTGCTGGGCGTGTTTCTGGTTATCGCGATCGAGGTGTTGGGTATTCGCTCTCTGTCATTTGCTGTCGGCGCGTATCTGTCGATTGCGACCACGCTGGCTATCTTCGCCGGCGGCGTGGTTCGTTGGATGATCGACCGCGCGGTGGAGAAGAGCGAGAGTGAGAGTGAAGTCAGCCCGGGTTCGCTTTACGCCAGTGGATTGATTGCAGCCGGCGGGATTGTGGGTTTGATGGGCGTCGCGCTCAAGCTCTATGAAACGGCGACCGGCAAGCAGGATACGCTTTTGTTTCCGGCTACGAATCCTCTGCATCATGATTGGGTTTCGGTGCTGATGTTCTGCGTGCTGGCGGGTTCACTTTATTATTTTGCGCGCAAGCCGCTGAAGTAATGGAACACAATGACTACGTCTATATTGTCGCCAGCCGGACTCATGTCCCTTATGTCGGGGTAACGAATAGTGTGCGGCGACGCATAGAGCAGCATCGCTCGAGGGATAATCCAGGGTTTACTGCTGACTATCGATGTCATCGGCTGGTCTGGTTTGAGCGATACCAGTACATCGGTAATGCGATCAATCGCGAGAAACAAATCGGAGGGCAGCGGAGTGGAGAGATCTGCGGTTATTCCCACTTCATTGCAGTGCCTTCACTCTTCGCGGAGGCGCTTCTGGGCGTCGCGGCCGGCGGGACTGTTGCTGTCGACGCGGACCGCAGCCTGGAAGGCTCGTTTGGCACCGTGATTGTCGCTGCGGTCGGTTAGTACCTGGCCGTAGTAATCCAGGGCTGCAGCTGCCAATGCGGGCGGTAACTCTCCCTTTGCAGCGGCAGCTTCAGCCTGCGGCGCGATGATGGCGAAATCACTCTCTGACTGCGCCTTCCGCTTGAAGAAGAAGGGGAGATGCCAGGTAGATGCAGCTCGAATGAAACGGGCTTCGAGATTGCCAGGCGCGCGGTCTACTGCCTGATCCAGCTTTTGCAGACCTTCATTCGCCAGGCGATGCTTGTCCCAGATAGCCCAGGTGTGGGCTGCTTCAAGGAGCTCCAGGCTGCCGCTGTAAGCCTCAACGACAGCATTGTCCGGATACTCGCGAGTCAGCGCCGCGAAGCTGGCGCGCGCCTGATCTGCAGCCTTATGATCGCCTTGAATGTCGGCAAAATATTGCTGGCGTGCCTCGGCGAGGCGCTGCTCGAAGGAGACATCGGCGCGAACCGCTGCGGAAAAAACCAAGAAGACAACAATTCGAAGCCCGATTTTTGCCATCATTCAACTGTAATGCTGGTGCAGGAGAAGGGGTTGCATCAACCCATGCGATAGGCGCGCTCTTTCCACGTAACTGGTTGACCCGCGAGCTTGCGCAGCAGGGCAAGCCACTGCAGAACGAGCAGAACCGTTACGCCGAGCGGGTGCAGTAAAGCACTGAATAATGATTGACGGTACTTCCATACAGAGAAAAAGCGAGGAAAAAATGACGCTGCGAGCGCGGTCAGGATTAGCGAGCTCGCCCGGCTACTGAACGAACCGGGAGCAACAATGAGATAGAGGCTAAGAAGCAAGGGAAGAACCTGTCCACAAAAAAGCAGAAGAGTGAACGGCAGGATGCGAGCGGGAGCGGCCATGCCCTCGGTGGCATTCTTGGACAGGCCTCGCCACACCTCGGAAGCATTGTGGTACATGCGGCAAGTGGCCAGATGGGTGAGGTCGGCGATGTCCGTCCGGAAACCGTGCCGGCGGAATAACTGGGGCAGCAACAGCCCATCATGCATGGTTGTCCGTATCGCCGAATGGCCGCCGGTTTTCTGATAGGCTTCGCGCCGCACCATGAGAAATTGGCCGCAACCGACGCCAAAGCCCGGCGACTGGAAAGCACGCATGGCCGCCAATGGCAGATACGAAAGCAACACAAAATGTATCAGCGGCAGCAGCAAACATTCGAGTGGCGTTTGCGTTTCCTGACGAGGAAATCCGCTTACAAGATCGGAATTCGTACGCTCCAGAAACGCAGCCATCGAAGCCAGCGCCTCAGGCGCAAGGCGCACATCAGCGTCCAGGAAGCAAAGAATCTCTGTATGGGACTGCGCTGCCAGCACTGAACAGGCATGCTGCTTTCCGTTCCATCCGCGCGGCAAAACAACGGAAGACAGCAGGCGCACACGAGGATCGCGAGCCGCAAATTCATGCACGATCTGTGCGGTGCGATCTGTCGAACCGTCATCCAGAACAATGATCTCGATGTTTACTCCGCGAGAGGCGAGCAGGCTATTCAGTGAAGCGCCAATTGAGTGTTCTTCGTTGCGCGCTGGAATGAGGACCGAGATTGCATCCGGCAACGTACAGTGTCCCGTCTGCACGCAACCGCCGGCCTGTGGCTCGCGATAGATGAGCATGTTCCACAGCCAGAGCAAGGCAGGGATTATTGCACACCAGAATGCGAGTCCTACGAGCACGCTCATAGGCGATGGATGCCTCCATGGCTGCCTTCGTACGCACGCCCGGTCACCAAAGCCAAAAACCTTTTCCAACCGTCATAGACGCTGCTGACACCTACCCGCCCGGAGAGAATGGTTTCAAAGCGTTCCGGATCGCGCAGTTTCGCAAGGGCGGCGAGTTCATCCTGCGTTTCTGCGAGAGCCTTCTCCAGGCGCTCGTTCCATTCGGTCTTGCTGTGCATAGTGCCATCGCTTACTTCGATGGGCTGGCCGCAGCAAAGCAACATCTCGGGCAGACGCTCATTCCAGAAAGTGCATTCCATAACCACCGGCACCACGGTGCAGGCGCCCAGCCGGGAAACCAGGGCGGCCATGCCGGGACGAAAGATCGCAGGACGCGTCCGCACATCGGTAAAGCGTCCCTCGGGCGTGAGCCAGAGCACTGTACCTGGCGTTGAGAAGATCTGGTTTGCGGTGCGCAGGAAGTGTGCTGCTCCGCGGCGGGTACCCGGTTCGACCGGGAAAAGGCCCAGCTTGCGGAGGAATCCGTAGTGCTTTAGGGCAACGGCATCCATGGGCGCATAGTGGTGTGCGGTGGGAAGAAGGTAGCGCGAAATCACGATGAAGGCAAGCGGGTCCCACCAGGAAGCGTGGTTGCCGTAGACGATCAGGGGTGTGGTGTGACCCGGGAATCGGCTGGCGCCGGCCAAGCGCATGGCATGGAAGTGCCGGCCGATGTACCAGTGCAGATAGCGTTCGAAAAGGAACAGCAGAGCGCGCGATGGAGGAGTCGGTTTTGCGTCCTCGATCAGCATTGAGATCTCCAGCCCGGCAATAGAACCTCAGATCTCTCCACTTCGCTTCGCGCCGGTCGAGATGAAAATTTATTTACAGGACGGAATGTGGTCTTCGCCGCCGAAATTGCCGGAGATTCGCCGCAATTTGTGATTCGTGGCCTAGGCATGCGCCAGAAGCTCCTCTGCGTGGCGGCGCGCTGAGACAGCTGCATCCGCTCCACGGTAGCGCTGGTCGAGGGCATCGGCGGCAATCCATCCGCTCATCATAACCATAGGCATGCCGGGCCCGGGATGCGCTGCCCCTCCTGCCAGATACAAGCCCTCGAGATCGGGACTGGCATTGGCGGGCTTGAAGGCGCCGGCCCAGCGGCCGTGACTCGAGATGCCGTAGATCGCTCCATTTAGAACCCGGTACCGCTCATGGATATCGACAGGGGTCAGCGCACGCTCGAATACGATTCGATCTTCAATGTCGATCAGGCCCGCGGTGCGTTTGAGCTTATTCAGAATCACCTGGCGATAGGCGGGAAACAGTTTGCTCCAGTCATGCTTAGGACGCAGGAACGGGGTGTGCACAAGTATGTAGAGGGCATCGCCCCCTTCGGGGGCTGCCGTGGGATCTGTGGCAGAAGTCGAGGCGAGGTAACAAGTCGGATCCGGCGCAGGTTCCGCCAGGTCGTAGATGTGGTGGAACTCCTCATGGGGGTCCCGGGAAAAGACGAAATCATGATGCGCCAGATGCTCGTAGCGACGTTTCAGGCCGAGGTAAAGCACGACGCCGGAACAGGCCGGCTCGTATTCCCGGCGCTTGTCGAAATGCTGCGCCGCTGTGCCGCCAATGAGCTCACGATAGGTGCGCACAGCATCTTCGTTGGAAACTATGGCGTCGAACAAGTGCTTTTCGCCGTTCGATGTTTCGAGTCCGGTAACAACGGCGCCTTCCGCCAGCAGACGTCCGATCTCGGTCGACATGTGGTAGCGCACGCCAAGCTCGGCGCCCAGGCGAACGAGCGCCAAGGGAATTGCCCGGGTGCCGCCCTTCGGATACCAGATGCCTTGCTCAGCCTGCATATGACCGATGGAACAAAGAATGGCCGGCGAATTGTCCGGCGATGAGCCGACATACTGGACATAGTGATCGAGCATCTGTGCGACCCGCGGCTCCTTAATGAAGTCGCGAATCGTACCCGAAACGGTCTGTCCCAAGCGCATGCTCAGAACATCCTTGAGCACCGATAATTGGAAGCTCCCTCCGATATCGAATGTGTCGCGCATGGAACCCACGGACTTCCAGAAGAAGAACTTGTCCGAGATCCCGTGCAGCCTCTGCGACAGTTGCATGAATTCGGTGAATCTGGTTCCCAGACCAGGCTCCGCGGCTTCGAGGGAGGCTGCCATCTCCCGCACATCGTCTTTGAGATCGAGCACCGAGCCATCGTCGAAAAAACAGCGCCACTGCGGGTCGAGACGGACCATGTCGAGGTAGTCGCTCATGGCACGGCCTGCTTCGCAAAATATTCGGCGCAGAACGGAGGGCTGGATCAGAATGGTGGGGCCCATGTCGAAGCGGAAACCCTGGTCCTCGAGCACAGCGGCCTTTCCACCGAGCCAGGGATTCTTTTCGAAGACCTCGACTTCGTAGCCGCGGGCGGCCAGGGTGCACGCTGCCGAAAGTCCGCCAAGCCCCGATCCGATGACTGCGACACGCATACTTTTCTCCTCAATCTCTATGGAGCCGGGCGGTTGCGCGGAAGAAACGGCACATCCCACTCCAGCGGTCTCGCCAGCGACTCGCATGAACCATCTGCAGATAAGCGGCAAAAAATGTCTCATGGGCGGGCGTGGTCGGACGGTAGGAGCGAAGGTTGCGGCTGCGCTGAGTTACAACAGTTTTGAGCGCGGTCATCTCGAGCAGGCCTTCGCGCCCACGAGTGAGGCCGAAGCCGCTCGATGCGCGGCCTCCGAAGGCTACGCGGGGATCCGCTGTGGCTACGATCAAGTCATTGATCAACACCATCCCAACCGGCAGCCGGGATGCCAAAGTGCGGGCTTCCGCTTCAGGTCCGAAGATCGCCGCCGTCAATGCATAGGGGCAAAGAGCGTGAGCATTTACCGCGGCATCGGTATTGGGAACATCCAAAATGCAAAGGACAGGCGCGAAGATATCGCTCTGCGCAGCTTTCATTTCCGGCGTGGCTCTGAGAATGACTGCGTAGCGCAGCGCCCCGGAGGACTCCTCCATCAGAATGGATCCCCCCAAGCGCCGCGCATTCTCGAACAGCTCCGCGAGTTGGGCACGCGTGGCAAGCGGAAGAGGAATCGGGGACAGGCTCTTGAGTTGGTCGAGCAGTTTCCGCAGAGTCTCTGTATGCTCGCCGACGAGAAAGAGCCGCCGCGGGGCCATGCAGGTGGCCGAGCCATTGAATCTGAGTCCAAAAATGAGGGCAGCCACGGTACGCTCCGGGTCTGCCCCAGGCAACACAAAGACAGCATCGCAGCCTGACAGTTCCATCACAGCGGGAGTAAGGTGGGGCGCAAGGTGATGGAGAACTGCCTTGCCCGCGGATGCTGAGCCGGTGAGAAAGACTTTGTCCACTCCCGCATCAATGGCCTCACTGGCTGCTTCGGTCGAATCATTCAGGACTTGTAATAACGCGGGATCGAGCCCGCATCCGATGAGGACGTCGCGTAGGGCTTCCGCGGCCCCTGAACCGCCGGGCGCAGGCTTCCACAACACGGCATTCCCCGCCGCCAGCGCTTGCAATACCTGAACCCCTGGCAAAAATAGCGGATAGTTCGCCGGGGCAATGATCAGGACTACCCCCACGGGTTCGCGTATCGTCTCTGCATTGACACGGCGAAGCCAGAAGGGACGAGTGTGAGCGCTGACCCGTTGAGGGGCCAGGATCCATTCCGCTTCGCGCTCCAGGAAGCGGCAAGCTTCCACCAGCGGCAGGACCTCGGAGGCTAGTGTATCTGCAAGGGTGCGGTGCAGAGCACCGGGCTGGCTGCAGGGAACACTGCGAGCAATTTCTTCGGCCGTTGCGGCGATGCGATGCCTGGCGCGGCGAAGGAGCGCAAGGCGCTTGCGCAGGTTGGCGCGCGCCCAGATCTGTTGCGCTACGCGCGCCTGCCCAAGCGATGCGACTTTTTGGCGCTCTACCTTAACCGGCATACTTCTGATTGTGCACTTAGCGGCCATTTTACGAGGCGGCTTCGCAAACAGCCGGTTCCGGGAGCGCCGGAGTGGTTTCCCACTGTGGCTCCATCTTTAGATCTTCCAGCAACAGGCGTGCGGTAATGCGAGCCGACTCGAAAATTACCGGCAGGCCACTCCCGGGGTGGGTCCCACCACCGACCAGGTAAACCCGGTCGAGATCCTCAAAGCGATTGTGTGGCCGAAGGTGAAGCATCTGGCCGAGATTATGGGTCATGCTGAAGGTTGAACCCTTGTGCAGCGCGTATTCTGAGCGCCAATCCGATGGCGTTACGAGCTTCTCGAAGCGAATGCGGTGTTCCACATCATGGATGCCGATTTTCTTCAACTGGCGTAGCGCTATGGCCCGGAATCGGGCCTTCTCCTTTGCCCAATCCAGGGTGGCATGCTCATGCGTCACGGGCAACAGGACGTAGAGCGTGCTCATGTCCCTCGGAGCGAGAGAGGGATCAGTCACGCAGGCATTTTGCACATAGAACGACGGGTCTTCGCTTAAACGATGCAACTCTTCGATATCGCGCAGATTCTGCCGATAATCCTCTGCCAGGTAAATGGTGTGATGGGAAACCTGGTCATAGCGTCCTTCGATGCCCAGATAAAGCATGAAGGTAGAGCAGGAGAAGCGCTTTTTCTCGATCTGATTGTCGGTCCAGCGGCTACGGATGCGATTCGGAACCATGCGCTGCATGGCCTGGGCGAAATCGGCATTGACCACCACAGCATCCGCGGCAAGCGTGCGGCGGGCGGTGCGCACGGCGGTGCATCGCCGCCCGTCAAAGATCATCTCCTCGACAGGCTCGTTGAGCAGGACCTTTGCACCCAGTTCCTGGGCGATGCGCCCCATAGTCTTCGTAACCGCACCGCAACCACCGGCGGGATGAAAAACGCCGTGTTCATATTCGAGAAAAGACAGAATGCTGAACAGGCTGGGGCACGTAAAGGGTGACATCCCGAGGTATTTCGATTGGAAACTGAAGCCAAGGCGAATGCGCTCGTCTTTGAAATACCGGCGCAGGTCGGAGTCGAGCGAATGCCATGGGCGCAGGAGCGGCAACAACCTCATCATGTCGAGTTTCGCCAGGTCACGCCAGCTTTCGAAGGGTGACTCGAGAAATGGCATAAACTTTTCCAGCTTGTTGCGGTTGTCAGAAAAGAAACGGCGAAACCCGCGCGCGTCCTGCGGGCTCAGCTCAGCAATGGCCCGCTCCATTCGTTCCAGGTCCGGAGTTGCCAGTAATTCTCCACCTGCCCCAAACACCAGCCTGTATTGCGGATCGAGCCGGTACATGGGGACTTCTTCCTCGAGATTCCTGCCGGCAGCAGCAAGAATTTCGCGCAGGACTCGTGGATAGAGAAAGAAGGTCGGCCCAGTGTCGAACTTAAAACCATCGCACTCGATGGTGGAAGTGCGACCACCTACAACAGTTCTGCGCTCTACGACGGTTACATCAGCCCCGGAGCGTTGCAGCAAAATGGCTGCTGCCAAACCGCCCGGACCGGCACCGATGATGACGATTTTCTGGGAAGGCTTGATCATTCAGTTTTCAATGGTGAGATGCAGGATCGGTAAGTGATGGAAGTTAGTCCTCGACCGTGGCCCACTTACTGCTGGTAGCTTAATTTTTCACAAGATATTCGGCTCATGCCACGGGGTATACAAGCCGATTCGATCCGGCTCTCGAATGGTGGGGTTTCTTTTTGCTCCTGCCAAACTTAAACTGCGGTGTTTTGTGGCGCGTGAGAACGGAAGCGCTTGGAGAGCACCCGCGCCGCGGCTCGACCCTGACGAATGAGATCTGGCAATCCCACCCCGTAGTACGCATTACCGACGAGTTGCAAACCGGGAAGGTCGTTGACGAGGGCTTCCAGTTGCGCCATACGCTCCAGGTGGCCAACAGCGTATTGAGGCAAAGACCTGGGCAACCGGCGCACCACCGTTTCCGCAGCCGGTGGCAGGGGCCCCAATACGCGACTCAACTGCAAACGGGCGCGCTCCACAATTTGATCGTCCGCCTCCCCCTGCAGAGCGTCGCCGGAATAGCCGCCAAAAAAAGCGCGCAGCAGGATTGCCCCTTGCGGAGCGCGGTGAGCAAACTTCTGATCGACAAAGGTGCAAGCCAGAAGCTCGTGGTCTTGGGAAGGCGAAGTTTGGAACGGAACGACATATCCAAAGCCGCGTGGGATGCGCAGCCGCTTCGCTTGTTCCGGAGCAAAGGCCAGGGCAACGATAATGGCCGACGTTGTTTCGCGGGGCAGAAGTTCAGCCATATGGGCGCCCAGCGCGGGAAGTTGCTTCAGCAACATGGCCGTGACATCCGGTGGAGTGGCTAAGACTATGCCGTCGAAAAAGTCCCATCCTGAATTCTCGCCGCGGCCTGTCCGAACCCGCCAGCCGTGTTCATCCCGTTCGATACGCGAGACCGGGTGATGCAGCCGTATGGATCCGGCGGGAAGCCTGTTCACGACTCGTTCTATGAGCGTCTCGAGGCCAGTCGCGAGGGTTGTGAATATCGATTGGGTTGATTCCTGGGCGCGGCGCTGCACCGCCTGGACCAGGCTTCCCTGCTCCGCTTCCATGCGAACAAATGCGGGCATGACAGCGCGAACGCTAAGCCGCTCGATGTCGCCACCGAAGACTGCGGCAAGCAAGGGACCGGCAATGGTTGCGGCGACCTCGTTGCCGAAATGGCGACGGACGAAATCAGCCACAGATTCGTCGTTGGGAGGAGCGGCAGCTTTCAGTTCGGCGGCGCGTTTGGGTTCACGCAAATAGGCCAGGCGAGCCTGCCAGCCAAAGAGTGGGGATTCGAGAAGCGGGCCCCACTTCGCGGGCACCATCATACGCATGCCGTCGGGGATCGGGACCAGTTTCGCCAGCCTTCCGGTTCCCTGCTGTACGTAGGTGCGGCGCCACTGATCGTTGGAGGCGATGATCTGATCTTCGAGACCGAGTTCGACCGCCAGTTCCCGAGCCCATGGTTTTTCCGTTACCCAGGAATCAGGACCGCACTCGATGACGAATCCCTGGCGATGAGCCGTTTCGACGATGCCGCCCAGGCGCCCGGAAGCTTCGAAGAGAGTGAAGGGAATACCGTCGGAAGCCAGCTGATAAGCTGTCGCAAGCCCGCTGAGACCTCCACCGACAATGGCGATCATAGAGCGGGAACGGGAGTGGAAAGAGAGGATTTGGCCGCCAAACGGGCGAAACCTCGCCGGGCCAAGTCCTCGAGCGCCGCTATTAAGAGCGAAGAATCGTTGAGTGAAGCGGGGCGCACAACGTCAAGACCGATTGCCTTGCCGAAATTGTGGAAAGCGATATCGATGTCATAGAGGATTTCCACGTGGTCGCAAAGGAAGCCAATGGGCTGGATGACCACAGCCGTATGTCCTTCCTGGCGTAGAGCGGTCAGCGTGTTCTCAACGGTCGGCCCGATCCAGGGGCCGCCGGACATACCCTGACTTTGAAAAGCGAAGAACCAGCCGGAGGCGGCGAGGCCGTCGGGACCAAGAAGCGCAGCCACATTTCCGGCGGTCCGCTTGGCTTCGACCGCATAAGGATCGGGTGAGGTCTGCCCCTCCGCGGTCTGAATGGTACGGCACGGTACGCTATGCGCCGTAAAGAGCACTGGAGCGGGCCGGCCCAGGCGGCCGGAAAGGCTTTGCCATAGTGGTCGCAATCGCTCGGCAAAAGCGCGAGCCAGCAGCGGATGGTCGGCCCAGGCGTCGATGAAGTCCATCTCAATGCCTGCACTCCCGGCAAATGCTGCCCGGCGGTACAGCCCCACGCTAGTGCGGGAATTCTGCGGAGCGAGACAGATGGTCACTCCCGAGGTGATGCCGTCTTCGCGCATCTGACGCACGACATCCGCAATGTAGGGCTTCCAGTTGCGCATCCCAACGTAAACGGGCAGGCCGAGCGCGTGAGAGAGGAGCCGGCCCTGTTTCAGAGTGAGCTGCGTCAGCGGGCTAGGACCGATGAGACTGTAACGGTGGCGAATCTCCTCGACAACCGATTCCGGCATGGGGCGGCCGCCGGTAATATTGCGCAAGTACTCAGGAATCTGGTCGAGGGTTTCGGGGGTTCCGTGGGCCAGCAAGAGGACGGCCCGGCGGCTCGTGGTCTCAGGCACGGGAGTCTCCATGCGGAGCGCTTGGTCCATACTGGGCGCTGAATTCGCGCACATACGCAACAACGCGCTGCACATTCTCGACCGGTGTGCCGGGAACGATGCCGTGGCCGAGGTTGAAGATATGCCCGGGACGGCCCGCGGCCTGCTCGAGGATCTGACACACCCGGCGGCGGAGCAGCTCTTGTTCAGCAAAGAGAAGGATGGGGTCCAGGTTGCCCTGAACGGCGACTTTGTGACCGAGAGCAGACCAGCCTTGATCCAGCGCAACCCGCCAGTCGAGGCCGATGACGTCGGCGCCCGTTTCGCGCATAGCCGGCAACAGGGTTGCCGTATCTACGCCGAAATAGATGACCGGCACTCCGAGTGCCTGCACTTTGCGCACCAGACTCGTGGTGATGGGAAGAACAAAGTCACGGTAGTCAGCCGGGCTGAGAGCGCCGGCCCAGCTGTCGAAGATCTGAATCGCGTCGGCCCCCGCTTCCACCTGCTGCGCTGCATACTCTTCGAGCACGGACGCGAGTTTCTCCAGCAACACACGCCAAGCGGAGGGCTCGCGGTACATCAGCGACTTGGTGAAGATGTAGTTGCGCGAACCGCCGCCTTCGATCATGTAACTGGCGAGAGTAAAGGGCGCGCCACAGAAGCCAATGATGCCGATGCGATCGTTGAAGTGAGTAACCACTTTGCGGATAGCCTCCGCTACATAGCCCAGTTCGTGGGCGCGGTCGGTGCGCAAGCGGTCGACGTCGGCAGAGGTGCGAACCGGCTGGTGGATCACCGGACCCTCGCCGGCCATGAATTCGAAATCAAGTCCCATGCCTTCGAGGGGCAGAAGGAGATCAGCAAAGATGATGGCCGCGTCGACGTCCAGCTTCTCCGCCGCAGTGATGGTTACTTCGGCGGCGAGTTCCGGATTCTTGCAAATCTCCAGCAGTGAATGATGACGGCGAACGGCCTGGTATTCAGGCATGTAGCGGCCGGCCTGACGCAAAAACCATACCGGCGTCACGTCCACCGGCTGGCGCAAGCAGGCACGCACGAAGCGGCAGCCGCCCGTAAGGTTGGGATGGGGGGATTGGCGCTCCACCAGGGTATTTTCAGACATCAATTTGAGGGTAGCATTTCGGGCGGGACATGCGGCGCCGCGTCCGGGGTGACGGCGTGGCTCTCGAGAGGTTACGTTGTTTCGCCCGCGTTCTAGTGCTCAAAGGCACTCGACTTCTTTGGAAAGGAAGCGAACTCGCTGGACTCCGCTTCTGATGAACAAACTGGAAGCAGGGGCTTCTAAAGCCCAAGTCTTTTGGCAGGCCGTTGCGGCCCGGCTAAAGCCGTGCCCTGATACAAACAACACCTGGCTCCCTTTTCGGGCAGACATTCCCCTTCAGACCACTCGCTAACAGACAACCCTCCGCATGCCCTGGTTATTCCCGACGGACTAAGCAACGCAGTGGCCGGGATACTAGGGAGCGGTTGAGAAACTGAATACGGTCACGTTGTGATAGGTCTGGCCAGGCTTAAGCTCCGTCGTGGGGAAGCTAGGCTGATTGGGGGAATTCGGAAAGTGCTGCGTCTCCAGGCAAAATCCGGTGCGTTGGGCGTAGACATGTCCATGCTTACCGTGCAGGGTTCCATCCAGAAAATTGCCGGAGTAAAACTGCACGCCCGGTTGCGTCGTCGTGACGGTGAGCACCCGGCCAGTCGTTGGTTCCTCGACACGAGCCGCTTCGTGCATCACACCCATTTTCCCGTTGAGCACATAGTTGTGGTCGTATCCTTTGCCCAGGCGGAGTTGCTCGTTGTTGTCGTTGATACGCGCCCCAATCGGGGTGGGTTTGCGGAAATCGAGCGGGGTACCTTCCAGAGGAGCCAGCTCGCCAGTGGGAATGAGTCCTGAATCGACGGGAGTGTAGCGATCCGCAGGGATGGTCACTATGTGATTGAGGATCGTTCCATGCCCTTCGCCGGCCAGGTTGAAATAGCTGTGATTGGTCAGGTTGAGAACCGTATCCTTATCGGTCGTGGCGAAGTACTCGATTTTCAGCGCGTGCGCTTCCAGCGTGTAACGAACACGCGCCGTGAGTGTGCCCGGGAAACCCTGATCGCCATCCTTGCTGACCAGCGTTAGCTCCACTCCTCCGGGTATCTCATGTCCGGACCAGATCAGCTTGTCAAAACCGATCAGCCCGCCGTGCAGGGTGTTTACGCCGTCGTTTGCCGGAAGGTGGTAGCGCTTACCATCGAGGACGAAGGTGGCATGGCCGATTCGGTTGCCATAGCGTCCCACGATGGAGCCAAAGTAGCTCTTAGGATCCTCCGTGTACGGCGTAAAGGAATCGTAACCGAGAACGATGTCGGCTATTTTGCCGGTGCGGTCGGGCACCTCAAGGGAGACCAGGCGGGCGCCATAGGTCATTACCCGCGCTTTTAGCGCACCCTCTTCGAGAGTGTAAATCTCCACCCTGGTTCCATCCGGCATGGTCCCAAATACGGACTTCGTCACTTTGGCCTCCAGTCGCGATGCCCAAGGCACCAACGCCAACAATAAATAAAAACAGCAGACTGCCTTCCTTTGCATGGAACCGGCTCCTTCAACACAGGTCGCGTCTTCAAACCGTAATGGATACTAATGCATTTTCGACTCCACGCGCCGTGCGGGATTATTTCGACGCCCAGTGAATCAATTATAAGTTGTTGATCATGCGAGACTTAAGCAGTAAATCGACAATATGGCCATTACCACCCGGGAGTACTTTTATGCCGCTGATTGTTACCCAATAGTTGTAGACCGCGACTTAATAGCGGCTATGCTACGAAACAAGCGGTGGTTATGGGACGACTGCTTGTTGATTCTTCGGGGGAGGGATTCAATTGAAGCTGCCGGCAACAAACCACCGCGACGTGATTCAAAGCAACATCGAGATCACGCTCGACGACGCCCGGGCCACTGCGCTCGAACGGATCGTCAGTCTTTCCATGGACTACCAGCGTGGCGTGGGTTTGGTGCAATTTCGGAACGGCGTGGATGCGGTGATCGCGTCCACCGGATATACGCAGTTGATCGAGAAACTGCTTGAAATCCTTTAATTCCAATTCGCGCCCTCGCGCCGCCCGGCAGGCGATGCCGAGCGCCCGCTACCAGGATCAGCTGGTGGCCCTCCTATGGACCAAACCAGTTCAAGTGAGTCTTCACTGGGCCAAGGTTTCGCTCTGAGCCGTCTCGCCTGTATCCTGAGCGAGCATGGTCAATTATCTGGAATTGCCTGTGGGCGAGAAGAGCCCCGAGGTCATTAACGCGGTCATCGAAATTCCCCTCGAGGCTATCAGCAAGTACGAGTACGACAAGACGCTGCACGTCTTTCGCCTGGACCGCAACCTCTATTCCCCGGTCCATTATCCCGGTGACTACGGCTTTATTCCTTCGACTTTGAGCGAGGACGGCGACCCGCTGGATGTGCTGGTGTTGGTGGATACTCCCAGTTTTCCAGGATGCGTGATGCAGGTACGACCCATCGGCCTGCTCGAAATGCTCGATCAGGGTATTCCTGACGAAAAGGTACTGGCCGTGGGCAAGAACAATCCCCGATACGCGGACGTTTGGAATTATTCGGAAATCTATCCTCACCTGCTGAAGGAAATGACGCACTTCTTTGCCATCTACAAGGATCTCGAAGGCAAACGGGTGGAGGTCAAAGGCTGGCACGATGCGGCCTATGCCCGCAGCAAGGTGATCGAAGCGGTGGAGCGCTTCAAGGACAATAAGCTGTCAAGGAACCCGGGTGGAAATCGCTAGGCACAGTGCCAGCGTGGCTTCAGATATAATCCGACCAGTAAACCCGGAGAGATGGCCGAGTGGCTGAAGGCGGCGGTTTGCTAAACCGTTATAGGGTGTTAAAGCTCTATCGAGGGTTCGAATCCCTCTCTCTCCGCCAGCGTTTTCATATTTCCTTTGACTGCGGCCGCTTTGTACATCTGGCCGGCAGAGACACGAACGAATCAGGAGATCGTCAGGGCTCAGGAGGCTTGCTTCGCCTTCGCCCATTCGGCCCAGCGACGCCGCTGCCCTTCGGCTATGCGCGCCCTTGCCTCGGGACTCATCTGCCTGCGAGTACGTTTCTTGACAGTGTGAGTGAGTTGTCGATCCGTCCCCGCCAATAAGCGGCGGACTTCGAGCAGACGCGCAATTTCAGCGTCGATTGCAGCCACGAGCATTTGTGTGTCCATTATGGAGGAAAGACGCTGTTTTCCCGCAGAAGGTTGACAGAAACGTTCCGGTAAACGGTTTTATTTTGCACCGCAAACTTCGGCCTATCTGGGCCGGCTATTTCCCCCGAGTCTTCGGATAAAAGCGCATCAGGGCAAGACTCGATCAGTACCTCGGATGGAAAAACTGTTGGCAAACTGTGCTTAGCTATGACGGGAGCCTCCAGTCTGCCGATGGAGCGATTGCGGCTGCATTCAACTTTGTCTATTCCTGCCCAGAGCGCGGGCTGGGAGCGAAATGGAATTTCGCGTCATCTGGGAAATTGACATCCACGCCGACAATCCGCAACAAGCGGCCGAGCGAGCCCGTGCCGTGCAACTCGATCCGAACACCTCCGCGACCATTTTTTCGGTCTTCGACTATGCCCATCTCCAGATGCACCGAATCGATCCGTCAGCACCCGAGGACCAGTTGAACAAAAGCGCATTGACTTCCATGCGGGCTGGATTGCGAAAACTCCAGTGCTCGTCGCACCTCGATTCCGGCCTAAAGGATTTGGTGGCGGTGATGTTGATATTTCTGGATGCAGGAGAAGGAAATGCGCGTCGCCATTGACGGATGCCCGGCGGATTTATAATCGGCCCCATGAAGGCGCATGTTTACGTCACGCTGAAGCGAACCGTTCTCGACCCCCAGGGACAGACCATCCACGGAGCCCTGAAACGAATGCAGTACACCGGAGTCGAGGATGTGCGCCAAGGCAAGTACTTTCAACTTTCCCTCCGGCCCATGGCCGCCGCGGATGCCCAAGCCGAAGTCGAGCGCATAGCCCGCGACGTGCTCACGAATCCGGTCATAGAAGAGTTCACCTACCGCCTGGAGGAATAAGGGCCGCTCACCGCCGACCGTACAATAAAAGTCTATGTGCGGAATTGTTGGATATGTTGGGCCGAAAGACGTCGTCGGCGTCATCCTGGACGGACTGCGGCGGCTCGAATACCGCGGATATGACTCCGCCGGCATAGCGGTTGGTTCGGCGGGCCAGGGACTGGCCCTGCGCCGGGCCTCGGGCAAGCTGCGCAATCTGGAAGAAGCGATCCGTCGGCAGCCGCTGCACGGTACTTACGGGATCGGCCACACCCGCTGGGCGACGCACGGCAGGCCGACTGAAGAGAATGCCCATCCGCACCGTGACTGCACCGGGCGCATCGTAGTGGTGCATAACGGCATTGTCGAGAATTACCTGGAATTGAAGCATGAGCTGGCCGAGGAAGGCCACAAGTTTGTCACCGAGACAGATACGGAAGTGATTGCCCACCTGATCGAGCAGGAAATGCGCTCGGCAGAGAACTCGGGCAAGACGATGTTGTTGGATGACGCGGTGCGGAGGGCAGCGCGCAGACTGACCGGGGCATACGCCATCAGCGTGATTTCCGCCGACGTTCCTGACACCATTGTGAGCGCGCGGAACGGGCCGCCGGTGGTAGTAGGAGAAGGCGAGGGAGAGTCGTTTGTGGCCTCCGATGTGCCTGGAATCCTGCACCATACCCGCATGATGTACTTCCTCGCCGATGGGGACGTGGCGATCCTGACACCTGAGTCGGTGAAGTTCACCGACCTGGAAGGAGATCCCATAGTCCGTAAGGTGGAGAAGATTCTCTGGGATCCCATCCAGGCGGAAAAGGGCGGCTACAAGCACTTCATGCTGAAAGAGATCTTCGAGCAGCCGCGAGCCGTGCGGGACACCACGCTGGGCCGGATCTCGCTCGAAACCGGCATCGTGTATCTAGGGGAGATGCAGATCAACGACGATCAGTTTCGTGCGGCCACGCGGGTGAACATTGCCGCCTGCGGCACGAGTTGGCACGCTGCGCTGGCCGGCAAATACATGATCGAACGGCTGGCCCGGGTGCCTACGGAAGTCGACTACGCCAGTGAATACCGTTATCGCGATCCGATTGCCGATCCTAACGCGCTGGGGATGCTTATCACACAGTCTGGCGAGACAGCGGATACGTTAGCGGCGCAGCGAGAAATGATCGCCAAGGGCTCTATGACCGTCGCCATCTGCAATGTGGTGGGCGCGATGGTCGCGCGTGAGGCGCACGGAACCATTTATACGCATGCCGGCCCGGAGATCGGCGTTGCCTCAACCAAGGCATTCACAGCTCAGTTGACTGCGCTGTTTTTATTCGCGCTCCACCTGGCGCAGAAGCGGAAAGCGATCGCCCGCGCAGAAAGCGTGGCGCTGGTTGATGAGTTGAGCCGCATTCCGGGAAAAATAGAAGAAGTGCTACGGCAACGCGATGCACAGTGCCGCCAGCTTGCCAAGGTGTTTGCTTCCGCGTCGGACTTTCTTTTTCTGGGCCGCGGAATTCACTTCCCGATCGCGCTCGAAGGGGCGCTGAAGCTCAAGGAGATCTCCTACATCCACGCCGAAGGCTACCCCGCGGGAGAGATGAAACACGGTCCCAATGCCCTTATTGACGAATCGCTGCCAGTGGTGGTGCTGGCAACCAGCGATCCAGCCAGCCCGGAGTCAGTACTTCGTTACGAGAAGACCCTTTCCAACGTCCAAGAAGTGACGGCGCGCTCGGGCCGGGTGATCGCGGTGGCGACGGAGGGTAACCGGCAAATCCGCGAGCTGGTGGAACACGTGATCTATGTGCCGGATGCGCCCGAACTGCTGGCTCCGCTGCTGGAAGTAGTGCCGCTACAACTGCTGGCCTACTATATTGCGGTGCGCCGCGGTTGCGACGTGGATCAGCCTCGGAATCTGGCCAAATCGGTCACGGTCGAATAATGTTGAAGTAGGTAAGACAAATGTTGTTATTCATCCGAGGTGACGGATATTGGAGCGGCCACACTATACTGCGCGGCTAGCGCGCAAAGTTCTTCTGTCGGAACCCGGCGCTTGTTTCCATCTTGAATTCACAGTAGAGGAACTGGAACAGTTCGATTTCCAGCCTGGACAATTCGTCTCCTTTGTCGCTCTCGATGATGCGGGAAAGCTTCAGACCAGGGCCTATTCGATCGCATCGGCTCCTCGTGGCAATCTCTTCGACATTTGCGTCAACAGGGTGGAAGGGGGCTTCTTCTCCAATTTGCTCTGCGATCTTGAGGAAGGAGATAGCCTTCGATTTCATGGGCCCCATGGCTTGTTCCTGCTTCGCTCACCGCTGACCGACAGTATCTTTATCGCGACCGGCACTGGCATTGCTCCCATGCGCGGCTTCGTGGAATATCTGTTTCCCGAAGACGGCGAAGATCGCAGCCAGGGGCGAACTTTCTGGTTGGTGTATGGAACGCGCTATGAGACGGAACTGTATTACCAGGATTATTTCGAACGGGTCGCGGCCAGCAGACCGAATTTCATATATCACCGGACGTTGAGCCGGGCACAGGAAAGCTGGGAAGGCGCGCGCGGGTATGTGCAGGAATTGGTCAACACGATTGCCGCGGAGCACGCGCGCACGCCGGACCTCCGGCCGGTCGACGGAGCCGCGTTCGCCATTCATGCCTACATTTGTGGATTGAACGAGATGGTAGCGGCCAACCGCGACTGCCTGAAAAGTATGGGTTGGGAGCGGAAACAGATTATCTTTGAACGCTACGACTGAACTGCTAACGCCTTCTCATTTGTGTACGGAAAGCTCCGAAAAGCATCGCCAGCAGCGTCCCAGGGTTCCCCAGTTTGCGCTCGGGACCGGCCCTTCGACTCCGCATAAATCCTATGTTGCGGGATAGGTCTGAGAGGCGCCCCGCTCAGAGGCCATGACGTTTAATACGCCTGAACTTCGTGGCCGGAGAGATGTGAAACAGGATGACGGCATTATGGGCGTGCCAATGAACAATGTGCGGTAATGCCCGCTCCAATGATCGTCACCCGTTCATAAATAGCCCGGAATCTAAGGCAACGCAAAGGCTATGTAAACGCCGCCGGACGGCTTCCGGCTTGATTGGCCGCCTCCTGCGGCGATGACGACGTATTGCTTTCCGTTCACCATATAGGTCGCAGGCGTAGCCAGGCCGGCGAAGGGCAGTTGCGTCTCCCACAGCAGTTTTCCTGTCGTCTTGTCGTAAGCGTGGAATTTCTGATCGAACACGGAAGCGCCAATGAAGAGCAGGCCACCGTCGGTGACAACCGGGCCTCCGTAGTTATCGGATCCGGTATTCGACATCCCGTTGGCGACAAGTTCGGGATAGGTCCCGAAGGGAATCTTCCACAGGTATTGCCCTGTATTCAAATCAATCGCGCTCAGAGTGCCCCAGGGAGGCGCGGTTGCCGGGTACCCTTCCGGATCGGTAAAACGGCGGAAGCCGATGGTTTTGTAGGGGACATCCTCGTCTTGTGCTGCGCCCTCGGCAGCTACGGTATCTGTCGATTGCGGAGCCTCATTCTTCGGCCGGCGCTGCTGTTGCTGCGGGGCCCTCGTGAGGTAATGCACAACATCCTGCACTTGCTGATCGCTTAGGCTGTTGAAAGGAGGCATGCGTCCCCTTCCCTGGCGGATAATGGCGGCGATTTCAGCATCGGTGAGGATACCCTCAATGCCCTGCAGACGGGGAATCGCGGGGGGTGAGCCAGCGCGATTCAGGCCGTGACAACCGCTGCATTGACTCTGGTAAATCTTTTCACCCGGGCTTCCGGCAGCAGGTGGAATCGTCAGTCCGACAAGCCACGCCGTGTCATTCGCATTGACGTAGAGCACGCCCGTCGCTGGGTCGACGGCAACCCCACCCCACTCTCCGCCGCCCGCGAAGCCGGGCATATCGACGGTCAGCTTATCCACGCTGGGCGGAACAAACTGGCCTCCGCCAATCATCGTACTGAACTGCTTCTCCGCCCAAGCGTGCGCTTTTGGGGTTCGATTGGTGAGTGTATCCGCCGAGGTGCTCTGTTGCGTATAAGGCGCGGGTAACGAGGGGATCGGCTGCGTGGGCGAGGTTACTTCGCCGGGGACGTTGCTTTTCGGAAAGGGCAATTCCTTGATCGGGAAAAGCGACTGCCCGTTCGTCCGGTCGAAAACGAAAAGCATACCCGACTTGGTTGTCTGGGCAACCGCGTCGACCCGCTTTCCATCATGCGTGACCGTCACAAGTGCCGGAGGCGCCGGAAAGTCGCGATCCCAGAGATCGTGGTGCACGCCCTGGAAGTACCAAAGACGCTTGCCGGTCTCAGCATCGAGTGCGATCAAAGAATCCGCGAACAGGTCATTGCCGATGCGATCCCCACCATAAAAGTCATATACGGCGGACCCGGTTGGAACATAGACAATGCCGCGCTTATTGTCGACGGTCATACCCGCCCAGTTATTCGCGGCTCCGGCGTACTTCCATGCGTCTTTCGGCCATGTATCGTAGCCGTATTCTCCCGGACGAGGGATGGTGTGGAAGGTCCAGCGTAACGCGCCGGTGCGCACATCGAACGCGCGAATATCTCCGGGGGGAGCGGGATGCGTTTCCGGATTCGCCCCCCCAACAATGATCAGGTCCTTGTAGATGCTGCCCGGAGTGGTCAGCTCGACGGACTGTGCCTGATAGGGTTCGCGCAGTCCTTTGCGAAGGTCAATGCGGCCGTTTTCACCAAAGCTGGGAATTACTTTGCCGGTGGTGGCGTCGAGAGCATAGAGATAATTGCGAGCGCCGGCAAAAATGCGGCTCTGACGCCCATCGGTCCAATAGGATACGCCGCGGGTCAGCACGCGGCCCTGGAGGTCCGAGGTAAACTTCCAGATCAGTTTGCCCGTGGCCGCATCGAGGGCGATCACGCTGCGCCCTGGGGTAGTAGCGTAGAGAACCTTGCCCACGATAATGGGATTGGCTTCAATGCCGCCCGTCTCTCCCGTGTCATACTTCCACGCCACGACCAGGTTCTTTACGTTGCCGCGATTGATTTGCGAAAGGGTGGAGTAGTGCGTGCCGTCGTGTCCTCCATACGCGGGCCAATCCTGCTGTCCCGAAGCCGTAACCCATGCCGTGGCACAAAGACCCACTCCCACAGCAACTGCTGCTCTGAACGTCCCCATTTGAACTCCCACGCGCACCAGAAACGTTTCAGTTAGGAATTTCTGGCCATTTTTCACGCCCGCTGATTTTACAGGAAGCTGTGGGTTCGACAGACACTCGCGCAGATAGTGGAACCCTCCTAAAAATATCAGTGCATATCACTTCCCAAGACGAAACTTATGCCGGAACTCTTACGTCGCAGCCGGCGACGATGGGGCATTTTGAATCACTATCGGCTGTTTGCGCCGTTCAGGGGCTGGCAGGCCCGGCGACGCTTACAAAAAGTTGTAAAGTGGAGTCGTTGTTCTATAGGAGATTTTCATGAGTTCCGAGTTTTCAAGAAGAACCCTGATGAAGGGGATCTGTTCGACTGCGGCACTGTCGGCGGCTTTGCCCGCGGCCGGCGTGTTACCTGCCGCCGCGGATGGTACCGCATACAAGGGCCCGCATGGTCCAGGAATGCCACAGGAAGGACCGAATACGCCTAAGATCTGCGCGCCGGTCGACGGCCGCAACATCACCGACGAAGCAATGCGGGAAGTAAAGCAGATCGGGGTCAACAATGTCTTGATGGGCGGCCCGAAGATGCCATGGCAAGAAGCGGAATTGCAGGCCATCGTCGACAAGCTGAAGACGGGCGGCCTGGTTGTAGGCAACATGATGATCGCCGGATTCCCCGACTGCATTTACGGCCGCGCGGGAGCAGGCCGGGATAAAGAGATCGAAGATTTCAAGAGCTCCGTCCGGGCTGCGGGGAAAGTAGGCTTACCGGTTATCGAGTACAACTGGTATGCGCATAGGGCAATCGAGGGTTATTACCTGGAAGAGGGCCGTGGTGGAGCAGGCTATACGGCGTTTAATATCGACCGGGTCAAAAATCTGCCGCCCGTACCCTCCGAGGGAGTTCACTCCAGCGAAGAGTTGTGGAAGAACATAACTTACTTTCTGCAGGCAGTGATCCCCACATGCGAACAGTCAAACGTACGTTTGGCGTTGCACCCGAATGATCCACCCATTACGACCAGTCGCGGTTCGGGCCAGATTATGGCATCGTTGGAAGGCTGGAAGAAGTTGATCACGGTGGTCAACAGCCCAGCCAACGGCATCACCTACGAATGCGGCGTCTCACGGGAAATGGAAGTCGATCCGGTAGAGGTATGCAAATACTTCGGCACCCGAGACCGTATCAATCACGTGCATTACCGGAACCCGGTGGTGCGCGTTCCGCATAATGATTACACGGAAACCTTCATCGATTTAGGCGAGAACAACATGCTGGCCGTGATGCGGGAGCTCATCAGGGTCAAGTACACGCGGCTGATTTATCCGGAGCATGAACGGGCGCTCGATTACGACCGGAAGATCGGTATTCACAACCAGTACCCGGGAGGCGGCGGATATACAGGAATGGTATACGACATCGCCTATACGCGAGCCATGTTCCAGGCGTCCATCATGCTGGAACGGGGCACGGAGTGGAAAGAGTTTTAGCTCCTATTCGAAATCCCGTCCCGTGAGAACGCGGAAGGACGACAGGTAAGCGATAACGTCTACGGAGCGCTACAAGCGCTCCATCCTCCCGTCTCTGTCGAAGGGGAGACAAACTGTAGCTCGGCTACGCTCCGGCGTGATGAATTCCATCCCGGAATAGGGCCTTGGATGAGCAAACCATGCCGTGTTTATTCCACCCTAAACTTGCTCCCGGGCAAGTCGGGTGCTCGGAAGGCGATCAAAAAGTTATTTTTCCGGCAACGTTGACGAGACGATTGCCGCCATTCGTGGTCGTGACAAGACCGAATGAGGAACTCCCGAAGGTTGTGTTGGGATTGGCGAATTGCGGCGTGTTGGTGGCGTGCAGCCATTCGCTGCGAAGCTCCAGGTTGAATCGCTCGGTCAGCCGCACTCTGCGAAAGATGGAAGCGTCGAGGTTGAAAAATCTCGGACCCGACGATATGTAGTTGCCCACATTTCCCTGGGTATCTGCCGGCGGCGCTGAAAATGCAGTGGTATCAAACCATGGTCTTGATCCTATGCCATGCAGCTTGCGAACCTTACCGATACCGGTAAAGTTGGGAAAAGCCTGATTGCCCGGGGTGTTGAAGGACGCGCAGGTGCAGGAGAAATTCAAGGGCATGCCGCTGGCGGCTTCCCAAACTCCCGTCAGTTCCCAATCGCCAAGAACTTTGCCGGGCAGGCCCGTACTGGCCAAATGCGACCCCTCTCCAAAAGGAAGATGCCACATGAATGTGTTGTTGAAGATATGCGTCTGATTGAAGTCGGTCGCCGCGTAATTGCGCCGCTGGTTGACATAGTCGAGCAGTCCGTTGGGATAATCGCTGGCTTCTGAGGCATACCCCAGAGCCTTTCCGTACGTATAAGAGTTGGTCATGGCAAAACCATGCGCGAACTTGTGGTCGAACTTTACCTGAAGGGCGTTGTAGTTTGAGCTGTAGCCGGCGAAGAATTCGGTGGTCCCTGCTGTTCGCCCTACATTGGCGTTTGGGCTGCCGCAAGGAGCACACGGTCCGTATTCCGGCTGGCCAGCCGCGCCGAGTCCATACACGATCGCCGCGTTCTGGTTGTATTCGATGGGTGTATGAACGCCGTGATTTCCAACGTAAGCAACATCCACGACCCAGCTTCCCGGCAAGGTTCGCTCATAGGCGAAGTTCCAGGCTTCGAGATAGGGGTTCTTCCAGTTCAGGTTAATGGCGTAGTAACTCTGGTTGAGTAGTCCAGGCGTGTTGGCGGGAAGGATGCCGTTCGCAGGTGGTACATAAGGCGGGAGCGCAGGAAATCCCTGTGCCAGGCTGGCTCCGGAGTTATTGGAAAGGATCGCCGGTCCAAAACTGCTCAGGCTGCTGAATGACTGGCTGGGCTCGATCGGGTAGTTATAAGCGAACAGATCGATATTCCAGGGGAGCGTGCTCATCCCAAAACCCGCGCGCACAACGCTGCTGGACGACATACGGTAATCCAAACCGAAACGGGGACCCCAGTTTTTATAATCAGGCTGCAAGCCCATGTTCCTTGGAATAACACCGATTCCCGCCAATTCAAGAGAGTTGGTGGTCGGATTGTAATTTGAGAATCCGCCTGCAAAGTGCGGGGTGGGAGGACCATAGTACTCCCAGCGTATTCCGGCATTGACCGTTAGCTTCGGACTGGCCTGCCATTTGTCTCCGAAGTAGAGGAAGAGTTGATTCTGGCGCAGTGCCGGAAAGACATTCGCGTATCCGCGTTGAACATTATTGGGAATTCCCAGAAGGAAGCTTGCGAATTGGTTGGCGAAGCCGTTGGCTGGAGCTGTGGAAGAATTGAGAGCAGTGGTGCCGGCGGCAAAATCAAAGTAGCCGGGCGGATAGCCCACCAAAAGGAGGTCGTCACGCCAGCGATGATAGTCCGCACCCCACTCCAGGGTGTGGTTACCCGTGACCTTGGTCATGTTCTCCACACCCTCAATCAGCGTTCCGGCGCGGGTCCATGGGCAATTGGAGCAACCCCCAATCATGGGATCGGAAAAGCCTTCGCCCTCGATAAGGCTGATGCCGCTGGTGAATGCGTCGAGGTTTGCGCCTGGTATTCCAGCGTCTTGAGCCAACGTTTTTCCGTATCCGGTAGGATAGGCGAGATTGTCATAGCGGCTGAGTCCGAAGCGCGCCTCCGAGAGAAGCTTCGACGCGAAGGGATGGATCCAGTTCACGCCGATGGAATAGGTGCTTTCGTGCCCGTAACCCTCTTCTCCGGCGATTCCGCCTCCGGAGAGCGGACCACCATAGTCACCAAATAGACCATCCTGGTTGAGGCTTGGCCTTTCAAAACTAAAGCGACCAAAAAGGTGATCCTGACTGGAAAAGAATCGATCGATGGTGACGTCGACATCCGGAGTGTCCTGGGTGAAGCCGCTCCCGGTTAACAGGTTGTTCTGGTACTTGAGCACCCCGGACGCATTCTGGTTGTTGTTTGGCATGGTGACGTGCGATAGCAAGGTCTGCGCGATTGGGTCCAGCCTGCTGGGTGGAATCATGTTGAGAATGCCGTTGTAGCTGAATTGCTGGCGGCCCGTGCCGCATAGCTTGGCATTACCGCCGGGAAGACAATCGGCCGTATCTCCGCTGGCTGGATCGTAGATCGGGGTCAGCGCGGGATCGGTAAAATCGCCGGTGCGAATCGCCGCCGTTGGAACGCTGACTGGGTAGAACTCACCGAGGTGTTGGCGGTATTCAAGAAAGCTAACAAAGAAGAACATCTTGTCTTTTTGGATTGGACCGCCGAAGTTGCCGCCAAAGTAGTTGTAGACCGCGTGATTTTTCGGGGTAGTCTGAAAGTAAGATTTAGCCGAAAGCGCATCGCCCTGGTAGAAGTAATAGCCTTCCCCGTGGAACTGGTTGCTGCCGGACTTGAGGATGACGTTGACAACTGCTCCGAGGGCTGATCCCTGTTGTGGGTCGTAGTTGCTGGTGCTGACCTGAACTTCCTGGATTGCTTCAATCGGCGGAATGTAGATCTGGAGCAACTGACTGCGCTGGTTGTCACTTACGCCTTCAATATCGAACGTGTTGTACATGCTGGACTGCCCGTTGACCGGTGTCGCCATGCTGAGCTGCTGGTTGTAGAAGGTGGAGTGATCCTTGACCGTTTCACCAGCTCCCGGCAGAGTGCTCAGCAGGTTCTGAAAGTTGCGGCCGGTAGAAAGCGGCAACTCTTCGACAGCCGTGGTCTCGATGTCGCGGCCCGTGTCGGCTGTGTCCGTTTGCAGCTCCGGCTGAACAGCACTGCTGACACTCACAGTTTGTGTCACGGCGCCAGGGTTGAGCGTCATATCAGCGCGAACCGTGCGGTCGGCAAACAAGGTAAGGCCGACGTCGATAGCTGTGCTGAAACCCTCTTTTTTCGCAGTGACCTTGTACATGCCCGGAGGGAGATCCGGCACAGAGTAGTAGCCGCTCGCATCTGTCTGCGCTGAATGGCTTACGTTGGTGTTTTCATCAGTGATGGTGACGGTCGCTGCGGCTACTGCAGCATTAGTTGAGTCCGCCACGGTCCCGACAATCGTACCGTTAACATTCTGTGCGGAAGCGTACAGAGTCGAGAGGAAGAATATGCAGACAAAAGGCCAAAGCCTATCGAAGAACGTTCGCATCGCGTGTGCACGCATGTCTTTCCCCTCCAGGATCGACTTGCTCACTTGCTTGCTTACTTGCTCATTTTGGCTGTGTCTTAGCTTTTCGGAGGAGCGTCGAACCCCTTAGCCAGGACGCGGGAAATGTAAGCTGATGGGTAGTTGCGTGTCAAGCGCATACCGCAATTTGAGATTCGTATCCGTAAATTATTGTTTTGCTCCAAAGCGTGAGCACACGGACGACACCGTTCAATCGCAGCCGGCGAAATGAAGTGAGAAACAACAGCAGGCAGAACGTGCTTGTTTCAGCGACGTTTTGTAATAGCCGCAAGGTGATGCAACCCGATTGCAAAGCAGAACGACCCCACTCGCGAGACGAAAACCAATCGTTCGAGAGCAGGGCCGTTTTAAACCGAGTAGAAGGCTGATGGCTACTGGTCTTCGCCGCGCTTCATCGCATCTGACAGAAGCTGATCGAATTCTGAACGCGGCATCTTGAGCTTGTCAGGGTGCGCGTCGATGTATTTTCTCAGGCCCTCGAATTTGGCCTTATTCCAGCCGCCTTCAAATTGGGCACCGTTCTTGCCTTCCTGATTCAGCTCAAAGTTGTAGTCGTCCATCAGGTTGGTAAATTCGGCATGGCTTATGGCACCCTCTGCAAGGACCGCCGGGATGAAGATCACACCGTCCGTTTTTGCCAGCACAAGATCGCCGGGGAGAACGACAGCGCGTCCAATGCGAACCGGCGCATTGATTGCCGTCAGGATCATCTGCTGCCAGAAGGATGGGTCGTAGCCTTTGTAGAATCCGTTGAAGTTGGGAATTTCCCGATTTTCTTCCTGGTCCCTGATTCCGCCGTAAAACACAAAGCCGGTGTGCGTGTGCGCTGCGATTCCGTTGCCCAGGTTGGACCCGATCAGTGTGCCATCGATAATCTTTCCGAAACCATCGGCCACGTAGACGTCGCCAATCTGGAGCTCATTGATAGGCCAGCTGTTGGTTCCACTGACACGGCCTTCAGCCTTCCCTTCTGCAGTAATGGCCTTCGCCATGTCTGCGCGGAGCGGCATATATTGCGCTGTCAGAGCGCGGCCAGCGAAAGGCTTTTCGATATGGAGAGCTTGCCAATTTCCTTCGAACTGATTGCGGTACCCCTGCTGGCGGAGATAGTCCCACACATCCTCGATGGAAACGTCCAGCGCGCGTTTGAGCAGATCATCCGGCACCTTGGGCCGTCCGTCGGGAAAGCGATCACCCTTCCAGTCCGAGGTGTAGAACATCATCTGCTCTTTGGTCTGCTTGACTTGCGAAAAGGCAGGGACTGCGAACACAGCTGAAAAGATCAGGGTCACGACAACGAGTTTTTTCATAGGAAATCACCATATCACTGGAGCCATTCGGTGCCAAAATTGCTGGGATTTGCTCCGAATGGACAAACGGGAAGCGGGGGCTAAGCGTTGCCCTGATACAAACAACGCCAGCCTCCTCGTTCACTGCTCGCTTCCTAAGCGCTAAGGTGCGGTTGCATGCGCATGAGGCGCTTCGGCACGTTTCAGCCTTTCCGCCATCAGGGCATCAAATTCAGCGCGCGGCATTTTCAACTTCTCCGGATGAGCATCGATCCACTTGGCGAGGCCCTGATATTTTGCCGCCGTCCAGCCACCTTCGAACTCGGCTCCGTTTTTGCCTTCCTGGTTGAGCTCAAAGTTGTAGTCGTCTTCCAGGCTGGTGAACTCTGCATGGCTGATCGCGTCCTCGGCCAAAATTGCAGGGATGAAGATCACGCCGTCCGTCTTGGCCAGGACAAGATCTCCCGGCAAGACCACCGCTCGCCCGATGCGTATTGGCGCGTTAATGGCAGTCAATTCCATTTGCGCCCAGGCAGAGGGATCGTAGCCCTTGTAAAAGCCGTTGAAGTTTGGAATTTCACGATTCTCTTCCTGGTCTCGAATGCCGCCGTAGAAGACGAATCCCGTATGCGTGTGTGCGGCAATACCGTTGCCGAGATTGGAGCCAATCAGCGTGCCTTCAATAATCTTGCCGAACCCATCGGCAACATACACATCTCCGATCTGCAGTTCATTGATGGGCCAGCTGTTGGTCCCGCTGACACGGCCTTCCGCTTTACCCTCCGCGGCAATCGCCTTAGCCATATCGGCGCGGGTAGGCATGTATTGAGCGGTGAGCGCGCGGCCGGCGAAGGGCTTATCGATATGCAGAGCCTGCCAATTTCCCTCAAACTGATTGGCATAGCCCTTCTGGCGCAGATAGCCCCAGATGTCCTCCATGGTGCAATCCACGGCCCGCTTGAGCAGATCGTCCGGCAGCTTGGGCCGCCCGTCTGGAAACCTGTCACCCTTCCAGTCGGAGGTGTAGAACATCATTTGCTCCCTGGTCATCTTCACCTGCGCGAAGGCAGAGGAAGCTCCCCATAGCGAGCCAAGGATGACGGCGGTGGCGATGAGTTTCTTCATGAAAGTCTCCTGTGCTTCAAAGCGTAAATGGTTGCGGGCATGGGCCCCCGAGGTCCCCGGTCGAGAACAAACCGCCGATTCGATATGGCAACCCCTGGTCTTGCGAGAAACCTCGATACCAGAGACGTTCATTGGTTGGTTGCGGTCGCAATGGAGCCGGGCCGGCTGGAGAACTTAAGCGTGGCCGAAGTATCCTGGACCACGGTTTTGCCGTCGAACTTGTAGACCTCGATGTCGTATTCGGTAGCGCATTGCAGCAGGATCGTGCGTCCGTCGCGGCTCCAGGTGGCGCCTTGACACCAATGGCCGGTGTTGGTCGAGGCCACTTCCGTCAGCTTGCCGTCGCTCACGCGGAAGATACGCATGAGGCCATGCACGGAGTTGTATTTGGGAGAATTCACGGGAACTGCAGAGCCATTGGCGACCGTTACCTCCAGGTAATTTCCATCGGGCGATAGAACCACGTGCTCCGGCGTCTCGCCCACTACCGCGGAATCGACAACCTTATTTGTGTTGAGGTCGATGAGAGTGATGGTGCCAGGGCGCGGCTGTCCACGGTGAGGGGCGCCGCCAGCACTGGAATCGAGCGCGCCACCAAGATTGGTATCTACTCCATACTTGCCATCCGGAGTAACCGTCATGCCATACGGAGAAGCTCCGGTAATGATCGACTGACCGCTATAAGTAACCTTGTTGCCATCCACGTCAAGAATGGCCACCCTGTTGCCTCCGCGCTCGACCACAAAAGCGCGCTTGCCGTCCGGGCTGAACACAACATCGGTCGACCCCGCACCCTGTTCCATTTGCACCTGCCCCACCCGCGTAAGCTTCTTGTGGGCAATCGAGAAGACAGTTACGGCGCCGTCGTGGCTGCTGGCCACGAGGGCTATCGTGCCCGCAGGGTTGATGGAAACGCCACTCGCGCCGGAGCCGGCCGCCAGGGTCTGAATAACCCGCGGTTTTTTTGGCCTGGATAAGTCGATGACGGAAACAGTATCGTCGGGAATGAGTTTGGTTGGGTCAGCCGGATCGGGCTTTTGCCCGCAGGTAACGATGGCGTAGCTTGAGTCCGGTGCGACCGCCACAGCGTCTGGGGGGCCTATCAAGCTTGCCGGCGCATTCACGGAAGCCAACACCTTCGGCGGATAGTGGTTGAGATCGATAACGGAGACGGTGTCCGGACGCATTCCGGGCGGGTCGTCACCCGGACGCACCTGCTTGCCATCATTCCCAGAGACCGCGATCTGCGCACCCCCGGTGGCCGTCGCGAGAGTAAGCGCTGCGGCGAAAGCGATGCCCAGTTTCATAACAACCTCCCCTTCAATGCCTCAAGTACGCTAAACCGGCATTTTCCGCTTGCTGTATTCGCGGCCCACGATCGCCGCCGACTCCGGCGCCTCGAGCACCATCGCACCATCCTGAATTTGTTTGACGACATAATCGGGACTGTTCTGATTGGCCGTGCCGGCGTTGAGGAACATCACCTTGTTCTTCTTGCAGGCGTCCAAAACTGCTTGCCTGACCTTGACCATCTCCGGCCGGGTGCCTACATCGACCCGCGAGCCATCTTCGGGAAAGATATCCAGACCGTAGAGCCAAAAGCTATGGTCGCCTGGACCCCATTCCGCCATCGAGATACCCGGCAACGCGATCGTCTTGTCAACGTCCTCGTCGGCAAAGGTATCTTCGATCTTGACGCCGAAGATCATCTCGCCCTTAGGGTTGAGCGGCCACAGATCGGCCACGTGAAGGTATTTATTGTGGTTGACGCCCCAGACTTGGGCGGCAAAGTTAGCGCTGGAGCCGCGGAGCCCCCGCATCGGCAACTTCGGGACGCCGGGATAATCGAATGGATAGCGCATCGCCATCTGGGTCGCGACCTGGACTGCATCCGCATTGCGTGCGTGGCACATGTGAATACCGTGAACGCCGCAATCCAGCAGTTGTTCCAGGACCCAGGTGTTGGCGCGCATGTAGGCAGGGTCGAGACCAATGATGCCAGTCTCCACAAATACGGCCGGCGTACGATGGCCGCTTCGCGTCGGGCCCCCGTCTACCAGGCCTCGCATGAACTCGCGCAACCCAGCAAAGTCGAGCGCCCCATGCTCCATCTCACAATTGATCGCGTCCATGTAGGTCCGGGCCATTTTGATGCCTTGGGCGTAAGGGTCCACGCCGGGTCCCATGCCGGAGCCTTCGTAATAGATCGGCTGACCATCTTCCCACAGCTCAATCGCCTTGTTGATGCGGCGTGGCTTGTAGTTCAGGTCGACCGATGAAGGCTGTGTATTACTGTTCACTGATGTGGCGCGTCGCCCCCGACTCTCACCTGCCGCCGGACCCTCCTGCCCCATCACGCCCGTGGCAGCCATGCCTACACCAATGGAGACACCTGCCGTGAGCAAATCTCTTCTCTTGATCTTCATGTTTCAGCCTCTCCTGATCTGAATTCATCTTCCTTACAGCAAGCTCCCGCAGGGTGGGTCAAGACGCGTAACGAGTGGTACAGGTTGGTGTCATCGCTGCCAGCACCTGATATGTAGCCAGATTCCTCGCAATTGCTGTGCTCCGACGAGAGCAACACCCGTCGCTTCTATTACCGTACCTGTTACTTTTCCCAGACGGTCTCAGTACGGGGGCGGCCTCTTGGTATATTTGCGGCCTATTTCAGCCGTTTCTGGACTAGCCGGCCCGACCATTACGCCTTCTTTGATCATGTCGATCACGTCACTGGAATTGAGCGAGTTGAGAAAGAAGATATGGTTGGCTTTGCAAGCAGCCAGGACTTTGCTACGCGCGGCCACCATTCTGGGATCCTTGATGGCTGCCGCACCCTGGGCTCGGACACCGAGAGACATCGCCATATCACCAGGGCCCCACTCGGCCATACCAATGCCGGGGACTTTCAGATTTTCATCAACATTGGCGAGGGCGTACTTATCTTCTTCCTTGACCCCGAGTAAGAGTTCGCCGTTGGGATTGAGCGGCCAGGGATCTGCCTTGTCTTCATATTCCTCCCCGGACACGCCCCAGATTTGCGCCGCCGTCGGGACCCCGTGAACGCCGCGCCGTCCCTCCGGAAGACCATCGACCCCGACGCCTTCGTGGTGGATCGGAAAACGCACGGCTTCAACAAAAGCCCGAATCGCACCCGGATCGTCCGCATGGGTCAGCATCACGCCATGGACGCCCGTTGCCAGAACCTGATTGAACATCCACGCGTTGGCATGAACTGCCGCCGCGTCCATTCCATTGACGGGCACATTGACGATCACGGCCGGAGTGCGGTGGCCGCTCCTGTCGGGGCCGCCGGCAACGAGTCCGCGCATGTACTCCTGCAGGCCTTTCACATCGAAGGGGGCGTGCTCCATGTCATAGCTGATGTAGTCCGCGTAAGTCTGAGCGTCCTTGACGCCCTGCTCGTACGTGCCGTTCGTGCCGGAGTGCGAGCCGGTGTAGTAGATGGGCTGGCCTTCCGCGAGAAGCTCGATGGCCTGGTTGATGCGCTTCGGTTTGGTGGTCTGGGCTACGATGGTTGCGGTAATAGCCAACAGCACAATCGATGATGGCAAGAGGACCCTCTGAATGGCTGGCTTCTTCACGAGTTCTCCCGTTTAGCCGTTGATCTATCAACGACTACTTACGGCGAGCGGATACTAGCTCAACGACATGTCAAGTAGCAAAGAAAAACTGCGCGATCGCCTCGAACCGCGCTCGGGAATCATTTAGGATTTAGCTGTTCCGGCGTAAGACGTTGATCTATCACCGCCAGCCCTGGACATCGCAATAGCGTTGTTTTCGAGCTACTTGCAAGCTGGGGGGGGTGATTGGGTTCGATTCTGTCACTGCGAAGGCGCCGAGTGGCCGCTGAACCCAGGTAGCCGTACCACTAAGTGGTACGCGCACCGCGTCCGAGTAAAGTTCCTTGAAATAAGCGTAGAAATAGATGGAACGTAATTGGGGTGGAAAGGTCCTATGAGGCAAGATTCACTGAATGGCGTATTCGCCGTTCCCCCGCTGGCACGATCCCTCGATCCGTCTCGCGCGATTGATTTTGAGCAGAATGCGCGCATCATCCGCCACATCGCCGAAGGTGGCATCTCGCGGTTCATTTACGGCGGCAATGCGTTCCTATACCACGTAACGCTGGAAGAATATGAGCAGTTGCTCGGATGGCTCGCGGAGAGACAACGTGAAGGATTGTGGCTGATTCCGAGTGCGGGCCCCAGCTATGGCCGCTTGATGGATCAGGCCAAATTATTGCGCCGGTTTTCGCTGCCCTGTGTCATGACCCTTCCCTGCAGTGACCCGCGCGACGCCGCCGGCCTGGAGCGAGGCTTACGCGAATTTGCGGAGGCAGCGAGTGTTCGGCTTATGCTGTACCTCAAAGATGAGGCGAACATGGGCGCCGACCGGATGGCGGGTCTGGATGCGGTTGCCAGACTCGTCGATGAGGGCGTCTGCATCGCGATCAAATATGCAGTCGTTCGCGAGCATCCGGAACAGGACCACTACCTGGAGGAATTGCTCCGGCGAGTGGACGAACATAAAGTGATCAGCGGGATTGGTGAGCGCCCGGCCATCGTCCATCTTCGACAGTGGGGTCTATCCGGATTTACCACCGGTTCTGGTTGTCTTGCCCCCGCACTGAGTGCGGGGCTGCATTGCGCTTGCCAGGTAGGAGACTATGCGGAAGCCGAGCGGCTCCGCTCCCGCTTTTTACCATTCGAAGACCTGCGGGATGCCTGGGGGCCGGCGCGTGTTCTCCATCATGGAATGGAGTTGGCCGGCATTGTTCGCACCGGCCCTATTCCTCCTTACGTCTCTGAACTTTCTTCCGAGCAACAGGCTCGTCTAAAACCTGTTGCACAGGAACTCCTGACACAACAGCAAGAAATGGTTGCGGGAGACTAACGGCTGTAAGCGGCGCCGACAGAAACTCTTTTGCTGGAGAGAAATGCAGACGACCTGGTCACGGCGTGACTTTCTTAAAACTGCTACCTGTTCCGCAGCTCTTGGTACTCTTCATCCTCTGCTCAGGGCAGAGACGGCGCCGCCGAAGATCTCTGACATCCAGACCATGACATTGACTGGTCCTCGCACCTATATCTATGTCAAGGTAACCGCTGACAATGGGCACTTCGGCATCGCCGAGGCCTATGGCCTCCCCGCCATCGGCGTGAAGGAGCAGATTGAGGCGATCAAGCCGCTGCTGATCGGGAAAAATCCGCTTGAGATCGACGCCATCTACACCCACATGGGAGAAGGTGGACCTGACCTGTCCGGAACGCGAACCGATGGTTCTGCGCACTCCCTCATGCGCGCGGCCAGCGGGATCGAGATGGCTCTATGGGACCTGTCGGGGAAGACCCTGAACGTTCCGACGAGCACGCTGCTGGGAGGCCGGTTTCGCGACAAGGTTCGTGTGTATGACCACGCGGCCCCGCATGACATGCTGGACAAGGCATCCTGCCGCGAGTGGGCAGCAAAGGTTAAGGCGGACCCCAGCGGCTTCACCGCGCACAAGATCGGATTTGCCCACACGAACCCCCAGGCGGATAGCGCCCGCGATGTTGGCAACCGGGTGCTGACTACCAAAGAACTCATCAACATCGCCCAGGGATTTGAGAATTGCCGCGAGGCCATCGGATGGGACCACGACCTGATGGTTCATTGCCATTGGGAATATGACCTGCGGACCTCGATTCAGTTGGCAGAGGCTGTGGCTCCGATCAAGCCCCTTTGGCTGGAAGATCCCCTTCCCGTGGACTACTCCGAATCATGGAGACGGCTGTGCGCCAGTTCGAAGGTGCCAATTTGTACCGGCGAAAATCTCGAGCGGCGAGCAGGGTTCAAGGACTTCATCATCTACCAGGGATGCGACATTCTGAATCCGGATTTGCGCAACAGCGGCGGTTTCCTGGAGACAAAGCGCATCGCAGATATGGCGGATACATTTGCCTTGCCGATGGCTACGCACAATACAGGGAGCCAATTGCACACCTGGGCTAACTGCCAGTGGGCGTCGTCCATTCGCGACTATATTGCATGTGAAACAATCACTGGCCAGGGCGGATGGATGGATCAGATCCTTCTGCTCGATGGTCCGTATATCAAAGATGGGCACATCCAGGTCAGCGGAAAGCCCGGGCTTGGCGCCGAGTTGAACCCTGACGTAGTCAAGGGACATTTGGCGAAAGGAGAACACTGGTGGGGATGAAAGGATGTCAATGAAACGTCGTCAACTTCTGAAGTCAATGGGTGCTGCCGGTTTGCTTGGTGTGGCTTCGCCTCTTTTGCGCTCGCAGGATCAGGTAGCACGCGCCACACGCGGTATGGCCACACCAAAGATCAAGGACATCAGCGTGATCGAATGTGAGCCTGCCGGAGTGCGGCTTACCGTGGTCAAGATCACAACTGACCAGGACGGTCTCTACGGTTACGGGTGTGCGACATTTACCCAGCGTGCGGATCTGGTGAAACCCGCAGTCGAGAAATATTTGAAACCGTTTCTGCTCGGCAAGACGACGGACCGGATTGAAGATATCTGGCAATCATGCTACGACAGCTCTTATTGGAAGAATGGCCCGGTACTGAACAATGCCCTTAGTGGTGTCGATCAGGCGCTATGGGATATCAAAGGCCGGCAGGCAGGTATGCCCGTTTATCAGCTCGCGGGCGGCAAGTGCCGCGAAGCCGTGGATGCCTATGTTCATGCAGACGGGCCGGATTTTCAAGCGGTCGTCGCCAGCGCAAAAGAGTATATGTCCCAGGGCTTCCGCAATGTACGGGTGCAGGTTGGTATCCCGGGGATGGCAGGGTATGGCGCCCGCCACACTGAAGACACCACGCTCAAGGCACTGACAGACAAGCCCCTATACGAGCCGGCGTATGATTTTCGCCGGTCGCTGAAGTTGCTGGAAATCTGCCGCCAGGAACTGGGCGAGGAAGTGGAATTGCTGCACGATATGCATGAGCGGTTGACGCCCAATCTGGCGGTCCAGTTCTGCAAAGAAGCAGAGAAGTATCACATGTTCTTTCTGGAGGATCCTCTTTCGCCTGAGGACCTGGGGTATTTCGCACAGATCCGGCAAAACTGCGCGACCCCGATCGCGATGGGCGAGCTATTTAACAGCCCGCATGAATGGCAGCCGCTGATTGAGGGTCGATTGATTGACTACATCCGCGTGCATGTTTCCCAGGCAGGAGGATTCTCGCCGGCACGCAAGATCGCGATCCTGGCCGAGCAGTATGGAGTGAAGACTGCGTGGCATGGGCCGGGCGATGTGTCTCCCGTAGGCCACATGGCCAATGTGACTCTCGATATTGTCAGCTACAACTTCGGCATCCAGGAGTACACGCCGTTCAACGAACGAACCCAGGAAATCTTTCACGGCTGCCCGGTGATGAAGGACGGATATTTATGGGTGAATGAGAAGCCGGGCTGGGGCATCGAGATCGACGAGCAAGCGGCGGCCAAAGCTCCATTCACGCCGGGCAGAAATAACCTCAATGGGGGTTGGGGTGAGGTCCGGAAACGTGACGGCACCGTGATCAAACAATAGGCGGACAGCCTCTCCCGGGCGAGCGAGGAGCTTCACATGTGGAGCGGCAGTGTTTCGGGGTCATCGTATAAACTTGTCCTACCGGCGATGTGCCCCGGAGCCTGTCCAATGTCTTCTCTGCCCGTAGAACCGCTAAAAACCGACGAGATTTCTACGACAGACATACCCGGCGAACTCGAGCGGCGAAGCAAACTGATCGCGTGGTCGAGTTTTCTCTTTGCTTTTCTGCAGAGCATCTGCAGCGCTGTGGTCGCCATCAATGGTTTGCGGCTTGCCATCGGGCTGGGATCTCTCGCCCTGAGCACCGGCGCCGGAGCAGCATTAGTCCGGTTTCATACCGACTGGATTCGGATTCCCATGGTGATCGCTGCCCTGGCCGGCTCCGTGCTGAATCTGGCGATTCTTATGCATGTCCGGCATCTTCGCCACAGGCCTGCCGCACAGTGGCGGCAGAAGCCGTTGACTTCCCGGCAGCGACGCGGCGAACTCGCCCAACTCGTACTTTCAGTGGCTACGCTCATTCTTCTGGGGGTAGAAGAATACCTGCACTTCACCCTTCACCATTCGCTCTAGGCACTTAAGGCGTTCCGTCCTTGCGCTCGTAGGGCACGTATTCCGGCTCCCAAATATCTGCTTGCAATTCAACCTCAAGAGCTTCCTCGCCGGCTATCTGCGCCTGCCCATCTTTAATCGCTTGCAGGCCAACTGCCTTCGCGATGGGCCTACTTAGTTCACGGGACTGCGATATTGGCGGGAGCAACGTAGCCTGCTTGTCTGCTTGGGTGGGCAGGTGACGGATCAGCTCCGTCGCCGCGGCTTTCACCATCGAGTCGGTAACGAAGCGAGCCCGGGAGGCAATGATGCCCAAGGCCAACCCAGGAAAGATGTACGAGTTGTTGGTTTGAGCGACATGGAAACTCTTGCCCCCAAAACTAACCTGAGGATACGGACTCCCGGTTCCGATCAGAGCGCGGCCCTCGGTCCAGTTCATCAAGTCCTGGGGCGTTGCTTCGCTGCGCGATGTCGGATTCGATAAAGGGAAGATCACCGGCCGGACCGTGTACTTCGTCATCTCACGAACCACCTGCTCGGTAAAGGCTCCCCCCTGGCCAGATAATCCGATCAGCACGGTTGGCTTCACATTGCGAACCACGTCCAGAAGAGTGATGTCTCCATTGGGCTGGCGCCAACTCTGGACTTCCTGCTCTTTACGTGCGTACGGCAGCTGCTCGGGATCAACATGCTGCCGGTTCTCGGTAAGTAAACCCCAGACGTCCATGGCATAGAAGCGCTTCCGAGCTTCATCGACCGAAATTCCGGTGTCAGCAATCAGTTGAGCCAAAAGATTTGTGACGCCCAGTCCGGCGCTCCCGAAGCCCACAACGACGACCTTCTGTTGGTCCAGCGGAATGCCGGTCACATTGATTGCCGAAATCAGTGTGGCTGCGGTGACCGCGGCCGTGCCCTGGATGTCGTCGTTGAAAGTGCTGAGCTGATTCCGATAGCGGGCTAGAAATCTAGCCGCGTTGGCGCCCGCGAAATCTTCCCACTGTAATAGAACATGTGGCCAGCGTGCCTTTACCGCGGAGACAAAGGTCTCAATGAAATCGTCATATTCCTGTCCTCGTACGCGTCTGTTGCGCCAGCCGATGTAGAGCGGATCTTTGAGCCGTTCCTCGTTGTCCGTGCCCACATCGAGCAGAATGGGAAGGCAATATTCCGGATGAATTCCGCCCAGCGCGGTGTAAAGCGCCATTTTGCCAATAGGGATCCCCATGCCGCCTGCGCCCTGGTCGCCAAGCCCGAGGATGCGCTCGCCATCGCTAACCACGATGCACTTAACGTGGTTATAGCGAGCGTGGTTAAGTATCTGCGCAATGCGATTGCGATTCGGGTAGCTCAGGAAGAGCCCTCGCGGTTTTCTCCAAATTTCACTGAAGCGCTGGCAGCCCTCGCCTACCGTGGGCGTGTAGACGAGCGGCAGTATCTTCTCCACATTGCGGACAACCAGGGCGTAGAAGAGAGTTTCATTGGTGTCCTGCAGATCGCGGAGAAAACTGTATTTGTCAAAGGCGCTCGGCTGCTCATCCAAAGCGTGCATCCGGCGCTCAAGCTGCTCGTCCAGAGTTCCCACATGGGGCGGGAGCAGCCCATGCAGGTGGAAAATATCGCGCTCATGATCCGAGAATGCTGTCCCCTTGTTAAGCCGAGGGGAATTGATCAAGGTGAAGCCCGACACGGAAACACGAAGTGCCGGCTGCTGGACTGCTTCCTGGGTTCGCGTGGTCACATCCCCTCTCCTTCTTTAGTGGCTTCTCAGCGCAGCAGATTGGCTCTTGCCAATCGATCACTTCGTCGCCGCGTCCATTTACGCTGACGTTCAGAGAGCCCAATTGGTGAGATGAAGATCGCCCGGCCCGCGCCTGCCGGCACAAACGGCGATCTTGCCTGTCAGGTGTGCTTCGGCATCGCAGCAAAGGCTGCAGCTTCATCATGACGCAACGGCACAGGCTTCAGAGTTTGAACAGTTCGCGCAGGCGGCGAGTCTGCGCGCGGCTGACAGGAATTTCGGTCTGCTTGCGATCGTCCATGCGCAGCTGATAGCTGCTCTTAAACCATGGGACAACTTCCTTGATGTGGTTGATGTTCACGACGAAGGAGCGATGCGCTCTCCAAAACAATGATGGATCGAGCAACTCCAGCAGTTCTTCAATGGTCCGGCATTTGGAGTGACCCTCCAGAGTCGGCGTCACTACCGAGATAATGCCTTCCTCGATGGCGGCAAAACAGATATCCTTCTGGTCCACGAGCAGGAGCCGGTTGTGAGCCTGCAGCACGATCTTTCCGCTGCGTGCGCGCATTACGCCTTGCTGCTGTTCCATCAGCCTGAGCAAGGCATCGAGCCGGGCATCGGAGGGCGTCACCTCGGGGGAAGCATCACTCTCCTGCGACGCCTCCGGGCCGCTCTGATGTATTTCCTGCAAGCGCTGCCGAGCCCGCTCGAGGGCCTGCAGGACGCGGGCGCGATCAAACGGCTTGAGCAGGTAATCGATGGCGTTCACGTCAAAAGCCCGCACCGCATACTGATCAAAGGCAGTAGCAAAAATGATCTGCGGCATACGATCTTGTTCTTCGCGCTCCAACAGCTTCTTCAGCACGGCAAAGCCATCCAGTCCCGGCATCTGCACGTCGAGAAACACTACATCCGGATGATGCGTACGAATCAGATGGACTGCCTCAATTCCGTTCTCGCCCTGAGCGATCACCTCGACGCCACCAGCGGAGTCAAGAAGGTACTTGAGTTCCTCGCGCGCAAGCCGTTCGTCGTCGACGATCAACGCAGTCATGGTCATGGGATCGACTTATTACTTACCGAGTATGAGTATAGGAGGGCAGGGTCAGGATTGGAAGGCGCGCAGGCGCGAGGGCATGTTGTCTGAGGCCAGACTGTGCCCGCAATGCACGCAGTAGAGGTCGGTAATGCGCACGCCACGGTAGCAATTACCGCAGGCTGCGGAGACCTGGTAAGCACACTGTGGACAGAAGTGATAGTCGACGTGGATGCTTGTACCGCAAGAGGGGCACAGAGCTATTACGGGCAGGCGGAGGAGAAAGTAAAGTACTGCTCCGATACCACCCGGCAGCGCCAGACAGATGATCACCCAAAGCCGTGTGCTCATGTTGCGACGGGGCGCATCACGGCTTACATAGCCGGTCATGAGCATGTACAACGCTGCCAGCGTGCTCCAGGAAAGCGCAAAATAAAAACGCAGGCCAAAAGGCGCAGTCGAGGGCTTGAGCCGGTGGGCAGGCAAAATCACCCACGACAGGTACTGCATGAACACAAACAGAACGGCGGCCGCCGCGATCGACCAGCGAGGAATCAGCTTCACCTCTTCCGCAAAAGCAGAAGCGCTCTGGGCGTTTTGTGACTGACTAATCATTTGTCTATCGGACGAAACGTCTCGTAGCCGCCACGATCATGCTGCAGATCCTTCTTGCCTTTCCACATGGCAGCAATCAAGGCTGCCAGCATGGCGGGAAAGAGCATGAGGATGAGCATGGAAACTATAGTGTGAAAATCGAGGATGTGGTCTCCGGCCATAAGATCCTCAACGCCGTTCCAGATCGCGGGCCCCAGGAGAATCAGCAGGCACAAAAAACCGCTTAGGGCGAAACCCATCGTACGCAGCTTGCGATTACGCTGTTCCTGGGTGGAGATCACCTGATCACGAACTGCACGCCGGGTCTTTTGCGCAATGGCGAGACTTGCATTGTAATCCGGCCAGATATTTGAGCGCATCGCATCTGCGGGGCGACGGCCTGCGCCCCCGTTGGGAGTCCCGTTCATCTTATCTCTCCCTCTAGGGCCGGCGCTGTGGCGGCGGAAATGCGAGGCTTAAGTGCAGAGAGCCCCCGATACAGACGCGATTTCACGGTGGAGAGGGGAGCACGAGTAACCTGCGCGATCTCTTCGAGCGACAGCTCCTCATGGAAGCGGAGCACCAGCACTTCACGGTGCAGTGGCTCGAGCGTTAGCAAGGCTTCTGCCACACGCTGTCCACTTTCGCTCGTCTGGTACATCTCAAAGGGCGAAGGTCCTTCGGAAGGAACATCGAAACTACGTCCGTCTTCGGAGCCTTCTCGCATCGCTTCCAGGCTGCTCATCGTGCGCTTGCGGCGTACGTCAATCACCAGGTTACGCGCGATGGTGAACAACCAGGTATCGAACCTGGACTTACCATTGAACTGGTCGCCGCGCCTCAACACGCGCATCCACGTTTCCTGAAAAATGTCTTCCGCCGTCTCGCGATTGCCGGTGAGGTACAAAAGATAGCGCAGCAGGCGATGCTGGTACTGCACGATCAGCTGGTCGAGAAGATCCGGATCGTGCCGCTTGAGTCCCTGGGCGACAAGAGTATTTTCGTTGCAGGATGAATCAGCGATGCTCAATGAGGCGATGCGCATGTCATCCTCTGAGACGCGAATTGCTTCCCCAAAGACGCCGCCGCCGACCAAATTTTTGAGCCTGCTGGTCAGGGCCATGCTCCTCCGGGCCAATTCAAGTGCAACAAGAATATAGGAATTAGCCGTGCAAAACCAGCTGGATGCACCAGAGTCTAAACTGAAAGAATATGGAAATTCTGTTCGGCCTGCACCCGGTTGAGGAAGCGTTGCGTTCCGGGACACGAAAGTTCGACCACATATGCATTGCCCGCGAACGGCAGGACGTCCGTCTCGAAAAGCTGATGCAGTCCTGCCGGGATGCAGGAGTGAAGATGCGGCTCGACACCCGCGACCAGCTCACCAAGCTGGCCAGGACGGAGGCGCACCAGGGGGTCGTCGCCATCGTCCGCGAGCGGCAATTCCTGGAATTGGATGATTTGCTGGAGGGAGAGAAGCGGGATCGCTTATTCCTGGCGCTGGACGGGATCGAAGACCCCCAAAACCTGGGCGCCCTGCTGCGCACCGCTGAGGGGGCTGGGGTGGACGGGGTCGTGGTCACAGAGAGGCGTTCGGCGCCATTGAGCCCGGTGGCCGTGAAGGCATCTGCAGGGGCGGCCGAGCATGTAAAAATGGCCCGGGTTGTTAACCTGGTCCGAACCCTGGAAGAGCTGAAACGCCATAACCTGTGGGTTGTCGGCCTGGATGAGCGGGGCACGACGGACTACGACCAGTTTGACTTCTCTGTAGGCTGCGTCCTGGTTTTGGGCCGGGAAGGGGCGGGCTTGCATGAACTGGTCCGGCGGACCTGCGATCATCTCCTGCGGATCCCAATGGCCGGACGGGTGGCTTCACTGAATGTGAGCGCCGCCGGAGCAGTTGTACTGTATGAGGCCGCGCGGCAGCGGAGGAGTGTCCTACAGGCCGGGAATGCCGTGCTGCCGGTCAAGGCCAAAAAGTTGAAGGGTCTGGGTTCATGAAATATATGTGGTTGGCAGCCGCCGCTGCCATGCTGGCCTCCTCTCTGGGAAGCGCGCAACAAACGGACGCGCCTACGGAACCCCCTGGCAAGGTCATCTTCTCCCGCTCTGTCGATTCGAATGAAAAGCCGGAAAAGAGCTCCACCGCGCCCGTGGATACTCGAGCGACGGACGCGGAGCGCAAGGCGATTACCTTTCTTGCCTACGATCTGGACGTTCATCTGCAGCCCAGGGAGCACAGGATGGCCGTGCGGGCCCGCGTCCAGTTGCGCAATGATTCCGACCAACCGATTCGCCATGTTCCTTTGCAGATATCCTCCACCCTGCGATGGAACAATGTCCGTATCGCCGATGCGCAGGCTGCCTTCTCCCAGCAAAAAATCGAGAGTGACATCGACCACACCGGAGCTCTGCAGGAAGCCGTGATCTCCCTGCCGAAACCGCTCGCTGCGAAACAAGAGCTGACAGTCGATGTGACTTACGAAGGCGACGCCGCACTGTCGGCAGTCCGGCTGGAGCAGATCGGGACGCCCACCGACCTGGCGGAAGCCTCCGATTGGGATCGGGTTGCCGACGAATTTGTAGGGCTTAGAGGGCTCGGCAACGTAGCCTGGTATCCGATTGCTTCGGTGCCGGTGCGGCTGGGAGACGGCGCGAAATTCTTCACCGAAACAGCGGCAGAACGGCTGCGCCAAAGCCAGGCCACCGTGACAATGAAGGTCACCGAGGAGTTTTTTGGGGAAGCCCCTAACCTGGCGATCCTCGACGGACACGCGTTCGCGCTGAATCCGACTTCCCTGCCCCAGGCTACCTCGATACCGGGGATCGTGACCTGCAACCTGCCCCCAACCCGCCTGGGATTGGTTTCACCCAACTTGTTCTTACTGACTCGAACTGTTAGTGAGGGCGATGGAGTCAAAGTCTTCGCCCGGACGGAAGATGTCGTGAACGCGCAGGCATACCTGTCTGCTGCTCGGACCGTGGCTCCGTTCGTTAAGCGCTGGCTGGGTACAGAGCCGCAGGGGACACTTCAGGTCGTCGATCTCCCGGAAGCCGGAGACATGCCGTTCGAAGATGAAGGCGTACTCTTCACTTCGGTTCAGAGCGCCGAGCCGAACAAACTGACCGGAGCTCTCGTCCATTCGCTGGCCCATGTCTATTTCCGGTCGCCCTATGCGTGGTTGGAGGAAGGCGTCTCTTCCTTCATGGGCTCGCTTTGGCTGGAGCAAGAGCGTGGGCGTGATGTTGCGATTCAGCAATTGGACAACGACCGCGCGGCGCTTTCTCTGGCCGAACCCAGTGAGGTTGCCCTGGAAGACGTCGACCGCCAGGCTTTAGTGATCGCGCGCGACCCGGTTTACTACCGCACCAAGGCAACATACGTTTTTTGGATGTTGCGTAGCCTGGCCGGGGATGAGGCGTTGGGACGCGCCTTGCGTGCGTATCAGGCCGGCTCAGATACAGCCGGCACAGGCTTCGAACAGGTGCTGGAGCGCGCCAGCCATAAGGACCTGAAGTGGTTCTTCGACAATTGGGTCTATCACGACCGCGGACTTCCCGACCTTTCCATAGCAGGCGTGTACCCCAATAGCGCAAGCCTGCCGGGAACCTACCTTGTCTCGGTGGATATATCCAACAGCGGAGCAGCTGAAGCGCAGGTTCCGGTATCCGTCTCTTCTGCGACCTCTACGGTTACTGAACTCCTGCGCATCCCGGCGAGATCGCAGATCAGCCATCGCTTTGTGCTCCAGGGCCGGCCGACAGAAGTCGCGGTGAACGACGGCACAGTCCCGGAAGTGGAAGCCAGCGTTCATCGCCAAAGTCTATCCTCGGCAGCGTCGTCCGAGTAGACCGTGGCTGTTTACCTGGTTCAGTTTTCAACCTCTTCCCGGATTTCCTTGACATCGGGATGTTCCATTGTCCCGGTAATCGCGATCGCCTCCGGCCCGGAACCGCTCTTCAAATCAATCTCGCGATCGAAAGAAATCGTTCCCGACAAAGGAATCGCATTTTGGCCGCGGGCCATAAGGGAATGCGTAATCGTGATCGTACTATCCGCGATTGCCGCATCGGCGCTCCATTGATCAAAATGGGCAAAGGGCTGTGCCGCAGACAACGGAGCCTCTGCGGGCAGGCCTCCTTTCGTCCAGTTCCAATGCAGACTGCCAGCGGCCGACTGGGACAGATCCTGCGCATCGAAGCCGGACATACGAACCTGGGCGGATAGATTGACAAAGCCAGTTCCCCAGCGTTCAGCGAATATGCTCGCGAAAGCGCCGGGCGCGGCGTTGGTCACTTGCACGTCAAGCTGATACTGCGGTTCCCTTCCGGACTCATCCACAAGCCCGGCAACATGAACGCTTCCGTTGGCAAAGCGGCCATTCAGCGACCGTATCCTGATGAGGCTTTTCCCAACTTCGACTGCGCCGATGGCATCGTGAACCACGACCTTGCCGGCCGAAAGCTCGGCGGCCTGCACCGTGCCGGCTAGATTGGGCCATGGAGCAGAACCATTATCGATACGATCGAGCAACTGGCGGAAAAGTTCCCCGCCTTCGCTGGTGCCCAGCAGTGTGGCCTGGAGTGCCCCCAGATCCAGCACTTCAGTCCTGAGTGAAAAGTGTCCCTGGCATCCCTCGCTCTGGGTGCAGAACGAGGGATATTCGAGTGTCCCCTGCCCCTCGATCCGGCCATAACTGATGGACGCATTGGTCCATGAAACCTGCACGGGGCTCAGGATGGCCTGAGCGGAGGCAATGTGCAGTGGCTGTGACAAATACGGCGCTCTGAACTCAGCGTTGTGAATGCTGATACTGCCTTCTGCAGTCGTAGGAGCGACAGGATGATCAGGGTCAGGCACGGGCAGAAGCCATCTGCCGAGCAGATCCAGATCGGGAATCACTGTTCCCACGTCGCCGAGCGCGGCAAGCGAGGGGCCGAGCGATCCAAACCCCTTATTGAATTGCTGCAGCCGCGCCAGGCTGGCGGCGCCGCCAACATGAAGTTCGAATCCGGCAGACGTGAACCGGCCATCGATCGTTGCGGGAACCGGCCCTCCCATCGGCAACCGCACCGGTTGCAGCAAAAGCGCAGGCGGCCCCGGGTTGGCGACCTGTGGACTGTCCCACCTTAAGCGCACGGGAGCGAGGACGAACGGCCTGCTGGAATCGGACGCACTCAGGCTCAGCGAAGCCAGTGCCATTTGCCCCTCAATCAGCGGAGCGCGGCCACGCTGTGACGTGTATTGGAAATGGCCGTTGAGCGCTCCCACAGCCTGTACTCCGGCGCCGAGGCCGCTGCGCACTTCCTGCAGCCCGGCGAGGACTGCGCCGGCGGGCACGCGATTTATTTCCAGCGTGAGGTCAGCCTGGAGCGGGGTTTGCGCTTCCTGGATCGAACCCGTGAGCAAAAGAGCCCCGTCCCCCACGGGAGACGAGCAGGATATGTCGTCCAGAGATCTTGTTAGCTTCCTGAAGGAGGCGCGGCATGTAGTCGCGAGATCCAGGGGATGGGGCGGAGTGAATTCCGCCCGGTGGAGTCCGGCAACCGTCATTCTGGCGTTGATCTGCGCAACCTCGGCGGTGCCGCCGACCTCAGCCTCGACTGCCAGCCCACCTCGCCACCCTATGTCACGGCCCATAGTCAGGCGACTCAATTGGCCCAGCGGAACTCCGCTCCAGTCCACCTTAAGATTCAACGGCATCTCGCCCATCAGGGCTGCGCGGTGCAGCGTGCCGTCTATCCGCAGAGTGCCGGTATCGGCAAGATCCAAATCGAGGTCAGTGCGTACAGGCTGGGCGCGAAAGTGAACTTCCCACTGATCTCCGGGCGCCAGCGAAATCGAAAGGTCCGAATTCAGAAACGAGAGCGGCATTTTCTCGTTCCCTTGTTTGAAATTGATGCGTGTGTTCTCTGCCTCGATATAGGGAAAGCGGGGAGACCTGCCGGCGAAGCGCTGTCCCGTGGGGGCATTTGGGATCTGCGCGGCCTGGGCCAGAACTGAAGCCACATTCCAGCCGCCATTGGGTTCGCGAACCAGGTTCAGGCTGGCGTCATCGAAGTGAATTCGAGAGACCTCCAGCCGGCCACGCCATAACGACAGGAGCCGTAGGTAAGCGACTACGCTGCTGGAATGAAGTGTGGGCTCGGCTCCGAACTGGGGGTCCTCCTCGACCGAAAAGTCGGAGAATTCAAGTCCGGGTAGCGGCAGCAGCCTAAGTTTTACTGAGGAGATATGGACTGGCCGCCCGATACTGCGGCCAATGATGTCGGCGATTCTGTGCTGATAGCGGCTGAGATTTACCAGGGGTGGCAGGAAAAAAGCCACCAGCAGTAGAAAAGCTCCCAGAAGAATCCAGCGCCGCAGCGAAGGACGCTTCTCCTTGCCACCCATGCTAACGAACCAGGTGTAGCGTTCGCCGCCAGCGGGTCTGGTCGAAGAAGTGGAGCAGCACGTGGCCGTAGAAGGAAATCTTATCGCCCAGGCCTTGTTTTTCGTATTCGTTGTCGGGCTCGATGAAGGACCAGTAGACGAACAGGGGCCGGCCGACGATATTTGCCCGGGGCACAAATCCCCAGTAGCGGCTATCCAAGGAAACGGTGCGGTTATCCCCCATGGCGAAATAACGGCCCGGAGGCACGACGAGGTCTTCCCCATGGACGTAATTGGGAAGGTCCGCTGCCCAGGTTGGCGTTACGTCTCCGCTCTGCGACGGCGGCACCGCGGGGAAATCATCACGGTAAGGAAAGTAGTTGCCATAGTCGGGCATAGCAGCCTGCGGTTCATGTTGCGGTTGCCCATTAAGAAAAACTACCCCGTTGCGCAAGTGAATGTGGTCGCCAGGAATGCCAATGACGCGCTTCACCAGGTAGAGGTCAGGCTCACCTGGCTTGAAGAAAACAATAATGTCGCCACGGCGGACATTTCGGTAATAGACAAAGGGCGCCCAGGATGTGGGCGGCGCCAGCGTGATGCGGTCGACCAGGACGTGGTCACCCACCAGCAAAGTCTTCTCCATGGAAGAGGAGGGAATTTCGAAGTTCTGGAAGATGAAGGTGAGCGCGAACAGCCCAATGACAAGAACCGTACAGATAGAAGCGAACGCTTCCAGCGGCGTTTCTTCTTTGGCCTGCTCTTTTTTTGTCTCAGTTTCCGTGGCTTCCATGCTACTGGTCATCGCCCTCATCTCAGTGAATGACCCGGAACATCCGGCTCCAGCGTGCGAAGTCCATCACGGTGTCAAGCGGGCTCTTCTTCTCGAGTCCGAGTCTATCATCCGGCAGGGTGTTGATATCGGTCGCTGAGGGTTCGTGCAGGGAGAAGTAAATGAGGAAGGGCAAACCGACCACATTGGCGCGCGGAACGAAGCCCCAGTAGCGGCTGTCACGGCTGTGATTGCGGTTATCACCAAGCACGAAATAAACCCCCGGGGGCACGACCAGTTCACCGTTCTGAACATCGTGGCGCATTTGAATCCACCAGCGCGTATCGACTCCCGGGTCCGAATAAAGCTTTGCGGGAAACTGATCGCGGAAATTGTCCTGGTACGCGCCCTCAAACACCGCGAAAGGTTCGCTTTGTTTCTGTCCGTTGACGTAGACGAGCCCATTTTGCAGATGGACCCGGTCTCCCGGTACAGCCACGACACGCTTGACTACGTGATCGGATGCATCCAGGGGAAAGTGGAAGACGATCACGTCGTCACGTTTTACCTGCTCGTAAGGCAGCAGCCAGTGCCACATGCCGGGCGGACCGTAGACTGCCTTGTTGACCAACAGAAAGTCCCCTACCAGCAACGTCCGCTCCATCGACTCCGAGGGAATACGAAACGGTTGCACAATAAAGGTAAGCACGAAAAGGGCAATGACGATGATGGACAACAGCGAGCGGAAGGTGTCGAGGAGGTTTGGAAAGATCAGGTGGGCATGCCGGTCAGGGATGGCTGCATCCGCCATCGGCGGCGGCGCGACGGTAACCTCTTCCAGGGCAATCGATTCTTCTGTCGTCACCCGAAAGAATTTCGCTGTTGGCTGTTGATTCAAGAACCGCTACCTTCTGTCACCGGCTCTGTAGCACGGCTCTGCTTTCGTAGTTTCTCGAAAGCCCGTCGTGCAGCTTCCTGTTCGGCACGTTTCTTGGTGGTTCCCACTCCGCGGGCGAGTGGTTTGGGGCTGCTTCCCTCCGCCACTCTTACTTCCACCAGAAAGCGCTTGCGATGGTCGGGGCCGCTTTCAGCTTTAAGCACATAAGCAGGCGGCCCAGTCTTCTTGGCCTGCAACAGTTCCTGCAACGCGGTCTTGTGGTCACCGAGCGAGACTCCTCGATCCAGGGCCTGGCGCAAATCGTTGACGTATGGCGCGACCACATGCTGGCTCACGAATGACTGTACGGGAGCCAGCCCACCATCGAGATAGAGAGCGCCGATGATGGCCTCGACGCAATTAGCAAGCAGGGTCGATTTCGTGCGACCGCCGCCTCGCTCCTCTCCCCGTCCCAGGCGCAAATGGCTGCCCAAATCGATCGAGGAAGCCACCTGTGCAAGATGCCGCCGGCTGACTAGGCTGGCACGCAACCGGGTCCACTCCCCTTCATGGAGATCGGGGAAGCGGCGAAACAGGATCTCGGCCACCACCAAACCAAGCACCGCATCTCCCAGGAACTCCAGCTGCTCGTTGTCCTCCTGGCGGGCAGAAGTGCTTCCATCGGCCTGCCGGCACTCAAGCGTTTGCTCGTAAGCAAGCGAGCTATGAGTCAGCGCCTTCACCAGCAATTCCGGCTGGTCGAAGTTATGACCCAGCGCTTCCTGCAGCGAGTTGGGAGCCGGCTGTGACATCAACTTGGTTGCCCCTGTCTCCTACTCTAGTGCAAAGCGGAACGGATCGCAGGGGTATAACACGTTATGGGCACGCGAGGTCAATGGGCCTGCGGGTCGGACGTCGAGTCATCGTTGCCGTCAGGCTCCGTACGCGCCTGCTGGGGTACCGAATATGGCTGTTTCAGACCCTTCTCCGCAGCGAGCCTGGTATCCGCCTGGCCGTCGCGGACGACAAGCGCAGCGCGGTATTCATTGATGGCCTGATCGCGCTGATCCTCAATATCGTAGATGCGTCCCAGGTAAATATGAGACCAGGCAAGCGTTCGGGGATCTCTGGAAAGCCGGATTGTTTCCTCGAAATCGTGCTGAGCCGTCGGGACATCGCGGTGAATGATGGCCACGCGGGCCAGGATGAAATTGGCCCGGCCCGGATCGCCGGACTTATCGTCAACCGACTGCTGCGCCAGCGCACCCGCTCCGTCTGTGTCACCTTTCATCAGCTTCATTTCCGCCAGGTCGAGGCCTCTTAATTGCCGCGGCGAGCGATGAACAACGTCGGAGGAGCTTTCTTGGTTGAAGGTAATGCTCTTGACGTGGTTCACCTGCTGGTTCACATCCATCCCATACACCATGGGACCGATACTTTCCTTCAAGCTTTGCGGCTGTTTTTCGAACTCCGCGAAAGCGTAATAGAAATATTCCGTCAAGACATAGCCATCGGCCATGTCCTGCTGCACTGTACGGCGTCGCACAGCTTCCGCGGCCTCCATCGAGGCATTGTGGCGGCGAGTGGCCGCTTCCAGATCAGCCCGCCGTATGTCGGCGGGAATCTTGTAAATGCTGACCCCGGTATCCATGGTTCGTGCCTCTATGGCACGGATCATGCATTCGACCACCAGGGCCACGATGTCACTGCGGTAGGTGACATCGAGAGGCGCATCCCTAACCGTTTTGAGAAACGGCAAAAGACGATCGAGGGCATTCGCGCGCGCATATAAAAGAGGCTCGATCTGGTAATGAAGATAAGCGTGTCGAACCTCGCGCATGTGGATCGCGCCATTCACAGGCGATACAACAACGACGTAGTCGGAACCGTAAACCCGGGCATTGGTTTGTGCCGGATCCAGCATAGGTTCGACCACCACCAAGAAGCGCTGCCCGCCGGTGAGACCAGCAGGAGTCTTCAGGTAGATGCCGGTGTCGTTAATCATCTTGGTCAAAGAGTCATGGAGCTGGTTCAACTGCCGGTCGTATTGAGGCCGAACATGCAGCCAAATAAGGTGCAGATCGGCCAGCTCGCTAAAACGACGGAGCAAAGGCAGGATGTTCTCCACACCACTTGCGTCCGGCGGCAAATCGGCTCCGTCAGCGCCAGGGACCAGATCAGGTGGCGGGCTGATGAAAAGAGCCAGGGAAATATATCTCGCCAGATCAGCTCCCGAGTCGGAAAGCCTGCGCTGATCGATGAACGTACAAATCTTGTCGTGCACATCCTGAGCACCCGCCGAACCCCGCAACGCCTGGTTGACTTCGTCCCGGACCTGCTGACGAATGGGGTCTGAGCCCGCGAGTCCCTGGTCGTACCCACATGAATTCAGCGCCACGGCTACGTCAAACAGCGCTTCGCTGTTTTGCAGGCTGACATCGGGACCAGTCGAATTTACCAACGCAGGCGCTTTGGGCGGAACCGCCCGCTCAGACGAAAGCGCGGCGGGCGCAGAAGGCCCCGAATCGGGAGATGACGTTTGCAGGTTCGAGCTGGAAGAAGAAGAGTTCTGGGCGAATGCGTTGAGAGTGGCCAGCGGAATCAGGAGCCCAATCGATGCGATAACAATCCGGATAGGAATAGCGAACGACTTGCCATGACCCTGCATAAATGCGGCGAAAACCCTTACCAAGTCTATGCACTGAAGCAATGGAGGGTCAAACTGCTAAGGAGCCGAACTGCCAGGGATCTGATTCACCGTGAAAACCGGATTGCTATCCGCGGACGGGGACTCTGACGCTGGAGAAAGAGAGGAGGACAGTACCCCGAACTGGCTGCTCAAACACCTGGGCTGGAGCGAAGACACTGAAAAGAAGGGTATTTTCAACCTGAGCTCTTGTTTTCGGATCGTTGTTTCCGGAGATGATTTCATAGTCATATACCCGCCCTTCGCCGTTGACGAAGGCCTGAACAACTACCGGATTGTTTCCATCCGCCACAGCGCCGGTGGGCTCCAGATATGTGTAAAGAAAGCGCGGACTCGTCGCATTACCAAGTGGTTCGTCATTGGCCAACGACGGCTCTGGCCAGGCAAACATCCCCAGCAGGACTGCCACCCCCCCGAGCAAAGCGACCGTGCTGGCGAAACCAGCCGTGATCTGCCACAGAAGCGGACGGAATGTATTTTGCCAACGAACCTGGCCGCGAGCGAACCTCTCCTGGGCGGTATTGGCCGCTTGCTGTGAGATGGCCACCCGAAGACGAAGACCAAGGTCGGAGGGAGCCTTCGCCGGGCCAATGGAACTGACCAATGCCTGCGCCTTTCGCCATTGCGCGAATTCATCGCGACAAGCGGCGCAAACCTCAAGATGCGCCGCAATCTCACGCATGGCAGCTCCGCTTACGGCACCATCAAGATATGCGGAGAAGTCTTCGCGAAAATACGCGCATTGCTTCACTTGGCCCCCCTGACACTGGCTGAAAGTGCTGCTACTGGTTGAAACGTGGCACTGGGACGTTTTGCTACCGCTTCAGCAAACCCTGCCAGCCGAGCCTTCAAGTGAGCACGGCCACGCATTAGACGCGACTTGACTGTGCCGAGATTCACGCCAAGGATCTCTGCCACTTCTTCGTAGGAGAATCCTTCTATGTCACGGAGAACGACGACTGCCTGAAACGGTTCTGGGATGAGCCGGAGTTCCTCCTCCACCCTCGAGCGCACTTCCTCTTGGGCGGCCAAGTCAAAGGGGGATTCGTGGCCATCGACCAGGGTGTCTTTCAGGCATACCGGCTGTCCATCATTGAACAGTCCGGAGTCGGCCTCGATGGTTACTTCCTGGCGCTTATGCCGGCTCCACCAGCGGCGCTGGTTGCTGGCTTCGCGCAACGCGATACGGTAGATCCAGGTCCGTAGGCTGGAATCCCCATTGAATCCGCCAATTCCCCGATAGATCTTGATAAAAACATCCTGAGTCAGATCAGGCGCTTCGGTCGGGTCGGGAATGGTGCGAGCAATCAGGCTATAGATGGGCTGGTGATACTTGGCAATGAGCCAGGCAAACGCCTCTTCGGAGCCGGCTTTCAGTTCAGAAACAATGGCGGCTTCTTCTGACGGTAAGTTGAGGACGGTGGCGATATTTCCCAAAGCAATGCCTGCCTGCATGCAAAAGTTCTCCATAACATAACAGGAAGCGTCCACTTGCGTCTCCCAAATGCGCGGTCAGGCGGCCCCCGGCATTGAGAATTTTCCTCAATGCTTCTTTTCTTTCGGCGCTCTTTACTTTAGACACCGACAGGAGGACATCCGGTTCCCACGGAACGGGTTACTGAGGTGCCGGGGCAGGGGCCGGTTTCTTCTTGCGCGGCTTGGAGGTCGCTGGTCCGTCCTCCACCACTGTCCTGGTGGGAGGGGCAGGCGCTGCCGCCGGCTGCGGCGGCCGCGCTTTCAAACGGACCACTTCTGCGTCCTGGGAACCTATCGATTGCAGCAACCAGCTTCCAAGTTTGCCCCGGGCGTCCTCCAGGCCGGCACGGGCATCCTCCAGGCTGCTGGCGTCGCCGGGGGGGGCCACAAGTGCGGCAGTCTCCGTGACGCGAAGCAGTACGTCGTAAAGCGCATCCAGGTTACGGAAGACGGCAAAGGAAGGCGATAGTGCCGAACCGCTCGCCTCGGCCTGGCTCATGAGCCCCGGCAGGGTCGCGTTCATGTCCCTCTGCATGGAGCCGATGTCTTGCTCCACAGCCGAGCGAGCAGCGCCGGATACCTTCCAGTGAGCCACGTTCAGGTTGCTGATAGTGGTCTGGACGTTGGCCAGGGCCGGCCGCAGGCTAGTTATCGCGAAACCTCCCGCCGGAGGCGGCGGTCCGGCTGGCGGCGCCTGGGCAAGGATAGCGTAGGAGCTGCTGAAAATGAGGAACGTGACGAGCGCAATTCTGGGGCATCGGCGGAGTGCAGACATTCTTACTCTCACGGGAGTTGCTATCTGCAGAGCGTTTGACGGATTTTGCATGCTCCAGCAGAATAAAGGATGTTGCTTCCTTTGTGGGCCTGTGGCGCAGCTGGGAGCGCGCTTCCATGGCATGGAAGAGGTCATCGGTTCGATCCCGATCAGGTCCACCACCCTAACACCTGCTGAATCAGAGAGCTACAGCAACTGCTCTGAAGAGCAAAACCAAAAACAGGGGCACAAAAAGGGCACAATTAAGAATACGATAGTCCGCGACCAACGCAAAAAATCAAACGCCCACTGGAATGGCCGGTGGGCGTTTTTGCACTTACGGTACCTTTTTATCCGGCTTGCTCGACTACGAACAGGCCCGAAACATGCTTCTGAGCTGCCCGCTTGTCCTCGTCATCGCTCTGGCTGTAAATGTCCAGAGTGGTCCGGCTGTCGGCGTGGCGCATGAGTTCCTGGACGACCTTTATCCCTTCGCGCTTCTTGACCAGGAGCGTTGCAAGCGAATGCCGGAAGGTATGCCAGCCCACATGCTTTGTGATCCCCGCC
>DATJNV010000110.1:0-15798 GCA_035507705.1 Acidobacteriaceae bacterium | reverse complement strand
GCGAATGATCTGCCAGGGATCGGATCGAAGTACCTGGCGGACTGGAACCAGGCCAAAGAACAGACCGCTCAAGACAGCCAGAAGAACAGCGAGTGCATAGGTCGTTGCATCTGGATTCACAGGTATGTTGATGGGGATGTTGGGAATCGGCCTCCAGGTGCTAAGGACGCGGAGGATGGCCACAGCCCCGACCATGCCCAAAACGCCTCCAGCTAAGGAAAGCAGTACGGCTTCCGTGAGGAGTTGGCGAACGATAAACGAGCGGCGGGACCCGAGAGCCATGCGGACGGCGATCTCCCGCGAGCGGTCCGCTGCCCTGGCGGCAAACAAGCTGCCGAGATTGGCGCAAGCGGCGAGCAGGATCAGAGCTGCCAGAAGCATCAGCCCGGCCATAAAGGCTCGCGTCGGCTTTCCGAGGGTATTTCCGGCAAGCCCGGGACGAGACAACGAAAATTTCAGGCCATCATCAGATTTTGGGTAGGTCTTGGCCAGCGAGCTGCCAATCGCATTCAAATCCGCGGTGGCCGCTGCCGGTGTGACTCCCGGCTTGAGATGGCCGACAACCCAAATGGAATGGCTGCCCCGTTCCTCGGAAGCATCGAAATCCATGAGCTGGGCCGAATTGACGATGGGGGCCCATAAATCAGGAGCAAAGAAGAGTTCCGTGCCGCGAAAATCCGGCGGAGCGACCCCGACGACTGTGAAAGGATGCTTGTTGATTTGCACCGTGCGGCCGAGCACACCACGGTCACTGTTAAAGTAACTGTGCCAGAGGGCATAACTGAGAACAATCTCCGGCATGCTGTTCTTGCCGTGTTCCTCGGAAGCATGAATGAAGCGGCCGAAGTAAGGCTGAATTCCCAGGGCATCGAAGTAATTCCCGCTGACCAGGTAGGGCCAGACCACGGAAGGATTTCCGCTGCCGGTATCGAGCCCGACGCCGCCGATGATGTTATAGGTGACCAGCGAATCGAAGCTGCGGTTCCGGTCGCGCAGGTCGCGGTAATCCGGATAGGACTGCGATGGAGTAGTGTCCTGCTGGTAGTTCCGCTCGACCATGTACAGGCTGTCGGGATTGGGCACGTGCAGTGGGCGTAGGACCAACGCGTTCAGAACACTGAAGACCACCGCATTGGCGCCGATGGCCAGAGCCAGCGTGAGGAGAGCGGTTAGGGCAAATCCGGGCGCATTTCGCAATTGCCGCCAGGCGAGTCGTACATCGGCGTTCATGCTTCCCCCTGTTTGTGTCGCGGCCTATCGTTGGCCGCGAGCATTGTGCCTGGATTACCTTACGCTGATTCGAGAGCGGAGGTTCCGGCTATTCTGCTGCTGTGTGGCTAGCTCGGTGCAGACACGGCAGAAAATTGTTGCTGCCCTATTTGGTGTTGCTGACCACTTTCGTGGGTCTGAACCTGCTTCAGTCCGCTTTTACCAACTGCTGCCCGGCCATGAGCATCTTCGTTGGATGGGGCTCAAAGACGCTGCGCGCTGAAAGAGAGATGCAACGCAACTCGTGTCGCATCTCTCAGCTTCGTGTCGTCGCTAAATTTCTTCGATTTGCCGTTCCGAATCGCGGAGCAAGGCGAGCTCGTTCCAGTCAAGCTGTTCCTGTAAGCCCAGGTAAGTGTTTGGCCCGATCTTATCTTCGCTGCGAAGGTTTTCGAGTTCGTTGCGTTCGGCATGAACGGCCGCCAGTCCGAGGTCGTGGAGCCTGTCCAGCGGCCCACATCGATCGTTACCAACGCATCTCTGCAACTTTAGGGATAGGCGGTAGCGCAGATTCTCTGCTTCAGGACCGTGCTCTTCCGCGATGCTTTCGAGGGCGGTGCGCGCCAGGACGGTGCGCGCAGAGGCAAGCTCGCTCAGGGCCTCTTCGGTTCGATCCAGCTTAAGAAGTTTTACGATTGGCCCCAGCGTAAGGCCCTGAAGCACAAGCGTTGCCAGAACAACGGAGAAGGCTGTGAGCACCACAGTGTCGCGATGCGGGAACCCATCAGGAAGAGCGAAAGCGGTCGCAATGGTGACGAACCCTCGCATCCCGCACCATCCCATGAAGATGGCTTGCCGGAATGTTTTACTCGGCTTGTTTCTCCAGGAATCCAAATAGCTGTAGCCAAGAACAACAATCATGCGAGTACAAATAACAGCGATTACGACCAGTCCTGCGAATCCAAGGGAGAAGCGCAGGTGAGGTCCGTGCATGCGGTTAATAATCGATTTCGCCTGCATGCCCATCAGGAGAAACGCCACAACGTTCAGGGTGAAGACAACGGCGTTCCAAACCGCATAGGACTGGACTCGCATCCGCGCATCGAAATCGCTTGGCCCCAGCTTGCTGGCCAGGGTCATGGCAAATCCGATGACGCAAAGCACCGCAGACAGGCCGAGATGGGCTGCGGCAATCCACATTACGTAGGCAGTCACGAACTGAAGTAGAACGCCGCCCAGGGTATCTTTTACCGCGCGGCTCACGTAGAAATAGAAGCGCCCACAGACAATTCCCAAAAGCAGCCCGCCAGGAGCTGCAAATCCCAGGCGCAGGCCGATGGGTAAAGAAAGGCCGCCCCGCTGAAGAACCGTCAACGCACCGCTAAACAGGAACAGTGCGGTTGCGTCGTTGAAAAGGCTTTCGCCTTTCAGTACCGCATCTACCGTGCGAGGAATGGAGAATTTCCGCAGCACCGCGGTGGCAGCAGCTGCATCCGGAGGGGAGACAATGGCACCCAGGGCGACGCCGGCGGCGAGCGGCAAGTGAAGAAACACGCACGCGATCCAGGCCACGACGGCTGTGGTCAAGAGCACGGCAAGCACCGCATAGGTGACCAGAGGGGCCACAAAGCGCCGCGTCGCACCAGGGGGAAAATCGAATGCGGCATCCACGACAGCCGGCGCAATAAAGAGCGCCAGGCAGGTCGAGGGGTCGATCGAAAACGACGGTGCTTTGGGAATCATCGCCACGATCACGCCGGCCCCGGCGAGCATGGTCGGATAGGGGAGTGACAGCCGGCGGGCGAGCTGCAATAAAACGATGGCGGTGAGGAGCAGTGCAAGCAGGCTTTCGAAAAAGGTCATTGAGCTGTCTCCCGCTTGTGATTCAGAAAAAGGATATTCTGTCACATCGCGTGAGCTCAATCCGGCCGAGGGTGTTGGCTAGGAGCGAGGCGCTTTCGGGGCCTCCGGGAACTCCACGCGGAGTAGGTTCGCGGGCCGTCGTACCCCATCGGGCAGAGGGGACGCCGTGCCGCAGTCGGTGGTGACGAAAGCGATCCGGCCGTGATCCTCGGGCAGCCGGCTCCACGCGGCGCCCGATGGGCGCACCAGTTCCTCGTCCAGGGGATCTCCCGCAACAATGAAGCGCGAGCTGTTTCTGGCTGGATTCAGGGAGACGCAGTCGATGGTATTTTCGCGGTGCGTCGTCAGGTAGGCGACGCCGGCGACCTCGTCGATGCAGAAGTCATCCGCCATGCGACCCACAGAAACATGCTCCGGTCCTCCGGCGGGGTTCAGGGATTCCGGGTCGACGCGCACGCGCATGAATAGGTGCCTGAAAAACCAGGATCTGACCTAGAAACTTTCCGGCTGTGCATTAGCGCTTGAGGCCCTCTGCGCCCGAGGGCACATCATGAAACATCAACGTCAGCGCGACCATGGTGAAGTAACCGATCAGCACGGTGAGATCGCTGACTCCATTATTGGAGAGCTGTTTTACAGCCCGTTCATACAAGCCTCGGGCAATGTAGCGCGAATCAATGAGTGCAGTGGATATAGCCCTTGCGTTGGTCTGGATCATCTGGTCGAGAGGAATCTCGGCGTATCGCCCAAATGTCGGAAGAGTGGCCATCGCGCTCTCCGTTCGTGTTCGTGAGACGCGTGCCTTCGTCTGAGCCGGGTACCCACTTAGCTTGGATGAGGGAAAGCGGGACAGGAGAGGCTTGCCGGCTTGAACTTGCGAGCGCGCTTTTGCTTTCCCAGAGGACTTTGTGCGATTCTTGTGTGGGAAACCAAAAGGTGAAAATTTGAAGCATAAGACGGATGTACAACAGGGCACGCTGGCTCTCATGGTGCTGAAGACGCTGGAAGTGCTCGGCGCGCAACATGGGTATGGCATCGCGCGGCGCATCGAGCAAATCAGCGGGGAACTGCTCTCGGTCAACCAGGGCACGCTGTATCCGGTTCTGTTGCGACTGGAGCAGGAGGGAGCGATTGAATCGGAATGGGGCGCCTCGGAAAACAACCGCCGGGCGCGATATTACCGGCTGACACGCGAGGGCAGGCGGCAGTTGCAGGCCGAGGTACAGGGCTGGCAGCAGACTTCCGAAATTATTGCGCGGTTTCTGGCAGCGAAGGCGGAGAACCTCTCATGAGCGCTGTTCGGCGTTTATGGACCCAGCTGCGAAATTTCGCGACCGGGCGCAACGGCGAGGGCCGATTGCGCGAAGAAATGGAAGAACACCTCGCGCAGCAGACAGAAGAGAATATGCGCGCCGGCATGTCGCCTCAGGAGGCTCGGCGCCGGGCTGTGCTTAAGTTTGGATCCGCCGAGGCCGTGCGAGAAAGCTATCACGCGGAAGAGAGTTTGCCTCTCTTCGATTCCTTGTTGCGAGATGGCCGCTACGCTTTCCGGATTCTGCGCAAATCGCCGGTGTTCAGCGTGGTCATTGTGCTGACGCTGGCGCTCGGAATTGGAGCCAATACTGCGGTCTTCAGCGTGATGAATGCGGTGTTGCTGCGGTCGCTGCCGGTCTCTGATCCATCTCGTGTGGTCTATCTCAGGCCATCGGGATCGCCTTCGAATACCGGCACCATCAATTCGATCGAAACCGTCTCCTTTCAGGTATACGACGCGCTTCGCAAGCAGACGCATGCCGTCGACCCCGTGATTGCCTATGTGCCCCTGTCGAGCGGAAAAGTGGCGGTTCGTATCGGCGCTCAACCGGAAGAAGCCGAGGGCGAAATGGTCAGCGGCGCAATCTTCTCAGGTCTTGGGGTCCCTCTTATACACGGCCGCGGGTTTACCGCGCAGGATGAAACGACGCACGCTCCCGTGGCGGTCATCAGCTACCGATACTGGACCCGGCGCTTCGCGCGGAATCCCGGCGTAATCGGACAAACACTGTTCGTGAACTCTGTTCCGATGACGATCGTCGGAGTAACAGCAAACGGATTTGAAGGCGTGGAGACTGGTGAGTCGACCGATTTCTGGATTCCATTGCAGAACCGCCCGGAGTTGAATGCCTACGGCAACCCGCCCGAGGATGGAAAACTCTACCTCAATGATCCGAAGTGGTGGTGTCTGCGGCTCGTAGGTCGGCTCGCGCCAGGAGTCACGAGGGCGCAGGCACTGGCGCAACTGCAGCCCGTCTTCCAGGCTGCTGCGTACGAAGGGTTGCCGGGCGTTCAGCCCGGCGAGCGCAAACCCACTCTCCACCTGCTCGATGCCAAGAGCTTCCCGGGATACGAGGACACATATGGGAAACCTTTGCGCCTTTTGATGATGATGGTGGGGTTGGTGCTGCTGATCGCTCTGAGTAACGTGGCCATGCTTCTTCTGGCCCGCAATGCCAACAGGCTGCGGGAATTCTCCTTAAGGCTCGCGCTGGGAGCTACGCGCAAGGCGCTATTCCGGCAATTGCTGCTGGAAAGCATGCTCCTTGTTTCGGCCGGCGGCCTGTTGGCGTGGCTCTTTGCCGCATCCACTACATCGGCGCTGGGAGCATGGGCACGGATCGAATCCAGCCTGGCTCCTGACCATACCGTTCTTCTTTTTGCTTTCGGCGTTCTTTTGTTGACGGCGATCCTTTTCGGCGTGGCTCCGTTACGGCTCGCACTTTCTCCGGGTCCGGCGCTCGCGCTCAAAAGCGACAAAGCGACCTCTTACAGCAGTACCGGGAAATCGCGCACGAACAGGGTGATCGTGGTTCTGCAGATGACCTTCTGCATGGTTCTGCTGGTGGGCGGGGGACTACTGATCCGCACCCTGCGCAACCTTGAGAACACCCCGCTGGGCATGGATGTGAACCGCCTGGTGGTTTTTGGAATTAAACCGAATACCAGGTCTTTGGCGGATACGAATGCGTTCTATCGCGAGTTGATTTCCAGATTGCGTGCACTTCCCGGGGTGGAAGAGGTGACGATCATGGAGGAGCGGCTTGGATCCGGATGGTCCGACAACAGCCGTATGAAGGTGGATGGCAGGTTAACTGGCGAGGCGGACGGCTCTTCCGGTACGGTCCGCCAGAATGTGGCGGGTCCAGATTTCTTTCGCACCCTCGGCGTACCCGTCTTGCAGGGCCGCGACTTCAGCGATTCCGATACTTCTGCCTCTCCGCATGTGGGCATCATCAACGAACAGTTTGCCCGGCGTTTCCTGTCCGGGCAGAATCCCCTGGGACATATGATCGGTACGGAAGACGGCGATTTCTCGATGACTATCGTCGGCGTGGTGAAAGACCACAAATACCGGAGCATCGCGGAGGATCCGATTCCCATGGCCTGGTATATGTATGCCCAGATTCCAGTTCTGGGCGAGATGCATGTAGAGCTTCGGGTGCAGGGGAATCCACTGGCCATTCTTCCTGCCGCCGGGAAGGTTGTGCGTCGGATAGATCCGAACCTTCCGCTGATTGAACCGATGACCCAGCGCGAACAATTTGACACCACCATTGCGCAGCAGTTACTGTTTGCGCGGCTCGCGGGCTTCTTTGGATTGCTTGCGGTCATTCTGGTGGCTACGGGCCTTTACGGCACGCTCGCTTATCGCGTGAGCAAACGAACGGTCGAAATTGGAGTTCGGATGGCCGTTGGCGCCCGGCGAGCCCAGTTGGTTTGGATGGTGCTGCGCGACAGCCTGGTCCTCACCTCGGCAGGCATTGTGATAGGACTCCCTTTGGCGATCCTGGTGGCGAGGGCCCTCTCATCCGTTTTATATGCGGTAACGCCATTGGATATCGTCAGCTATCTGTTTGCTGCTGTCACGGTGGCAATCGTCGCAGTAGCCGCGAGTGCCGTTCCTGCGCAACGGGCTGCACAAGTGGATCCCGTGGTGGCGCTGAGAGCGGAGTAGATATGCGAGGACGTAAGAACCGAGTGCTGGGGTCGGTTGATGGCAAACTCTTGCCTTGCCACGCTCGCTCACGAAGAACAGCAGGCACTGCTGACCGATCTCAATTCTGAACCTGGCAGAAATCAAATCCTTTTGTACACGCTACTCCATTCCCTTCAGGATTTTGATCGAAACTACAGATGGCAAGAAAGTATTTAGCAAGGAGGAGGACAGAAAGGGCGTCATCCTCGATAGGATCAGGAAATTCCTGCTGACCGGCTCTGTCCCGGGACCAACCTGCTCCCCCTCTCCGGTTGTCTGCTTCGCACCCCTTCCGAAAAAGCTCACCGGGAATGACCGTCTGTCGAAAAAGTGAGAGAGCAGAAAGCTGTACACGTCCTCAAAACCCTGGACACCCTGCTCCAGGTGCGCTAGCCACCAGAACCTTTGGACGTGCCGACATTGCTCCGCGAGCACACTCCTCATACATTGAAGAGGGTGAATGCCGACCGGGCATTCGCTCAATTCTTCCTGCGAGGACGCTCTTGCATGCCGGTTCGTAAATTGCTTCTTGGTATTTCGTGTCTGATTCTGATCGCTTGCTCCTCGCGCGCACAGTCACCAGGTACTGCAAGTTCGAACGGCGGCTTTATCCACGACGACCGCCATCATCCGCGCGAGCCCTCGCGTGACAATGCTTTTTCCATGACAATCAACCGTTACGGCATTGCCGCGACGTTGCAGACACTCGCTTCCCAGGCCGGCGCCACGATTCTCGCCAAAGGCGGGAATGCCGTGGATGCGGCGATCGCTTCCAATGCGGCAACCGGTGTGATCGAGCCCATGATGAACGGTATTGGTGGCGATCTCTTCGCGATTGTGTGGGATCCCAAAGAAAAGAAGATGTACGCCCTCAATGCTAGCGGCTGGTCAGCTAAGGGAGAGACCATCGAGGCCATGCAAGCCAAGGGGCTTACCAAAATCGGCGAGAGCAGCATTTATTCGGTGACCGTTCCCGGAGCCGTTGCCGGTTGGGAAGAGCTGCATGCGAAGTTCGGCAAGCTGGCGCTCGCGGAGGATCTTGCCCCCGCGATCGCACTGGCGGAAAACGGATTCCCGGTTACGGAGACCGACTCCGCAAACTGGGCTGAGTATGGCCTTCATTTCAAAGACCGCCCGTCTTTTGCAAGTGTGTATCTTCCCGGTGGAACCTATCCTCGTGTGGGACAGATGTTCCGCAATCCCGATCTCGCCCATAGCCTCCGCCTGATCGCGAAGGATGGCGCGGCCGCGTTTTATCGCGGACCTATTGCCGACGCGATCGTCAAGCTCTCCCAAGAGCAGCACGGCTTTCTAACCAAGGCGGACCTTGCCGATTTCAAACCGGAGTGGGTCGAGCCTGTCTCTACGACCTACCATGGATGGCGGGTCTGGGAGACTCCTCCGAATACGCAGGGCATCGCGGCGCTTTCCATGCTGAACGTGATGGAACTATATCCTCTGCGGACGTGGGGACATGATTCAGCCAAAACACTGCATATCGAGATGGAAGCCAAGGCGCTGGCCTACGCCGACATGCTGCACTACGTCGGCGATCCACGCACAAACGAAATTCCCACCGCGAAGTTGATTTCGAAGGAACTCGCCAAAGAGCGCGCCACGGGTATTACCGACAGAGCGAACTGCAATGTGCTGCCGTCCGATCGTAAGGAGCAGTTGGACAAACTGCAGTCCGATACTACCTATTTAGCCACGGTCGATCGGGACGGAATGGTGGTCTCCTTCATTCAGTCGAACGCAGGCAATTTTGGCGCCGGCTTGGTGGCGGACCATACCGGGTTCGTCTTGCAGAATCGCGGCACCGGCTTCTATATGAAGCCTGGGCAGCCCAATTCGCTGGCCGGCCACAAGCGGCCCCTGCACACGATTATCCCGGCCATGATGCAAAAGGACGGGCAGACGATCGGTTTTGGCATCATGTCCGGATTCAATCAAGCGCAGGCGCACGCCCAGTTTGTTGCCAACGTAGTGGATTTCGATATGAACCTGCAGGCCGCGATGGACGCAGCGCGCTTCAACAAGGGCAATTCCGGTTGCGGCGTGAACATTGAAGATGGGTACCCACGCGAAGTGCTGGAACAGCTTGCCGCGCAGGGTCACCAGATCAACCTCGTCCCGCGCTATTCGCAGGTGATGGGGCGCGGCAACGCTGTCATGCACGACGATAAGCTGGGCGTAAATTTCGGAGCGTCCGATCCCCGGGCCGACGGGCAGGCCGTTCCCGAGCAGCCCCCGTACTAGTAGTCGTCAACCGATGCATGGAAAGCGCAAGCATCCCATCGGTTGTCCTGGCCGGAGCCACCATGGGGCTTCCGCCCAGCGAAGGGGCTGACCCGAGTGAATTGTCATCCCGCCTGCCCGGCGCGCCGCGGGACCGCAGAGACCCAATCCCGGCGTGCCAGCCACCTGTTTGTCATTCCGAGCGAAGCCGAGGAATCTGCAGCTTCCGTACCCACTCATGCCCTTGCCTCCGCAAACACGCCCTCCTCATTACCTTCGACCTCCCATAGCCGAACGTGATAGAGTGCGGTCTGCAAGAAAAACGGCTGTTTGCTCGTTGCGTAATGTGCAATGAGAGCGTCAGTATGCCCAGTCGCTCCGGCAGCCCTCAGGCGTCCCCAAGGGGAAGAGAAACGGATGGAAAGTCCACAAACACTGCGGATTTCGCGCACGACACGCGATGTCGAAAGGCTCTGGCTGCTTACTATCGCGATCATCACCCTGCTCCTGTGCTGCGGAACATCGCACGCGCAGGAGACTTCCTGGAAAGATTACCTCGGCGGTCCGGCAAGCGCCCATTTTTCGTCTCTGAAGCAGATCACTCCAGCCAATGTGAACAAGCTGGAGTTGGCCTGGAGTTATCCCACCGGGGATGACATCAGCTATACCTTCAGCCCGTTGGTGATCGACAACGTCGCATATTTTGCCGCCAAACAGGGTTCCCTGGTTGCGGTAGATGCGACGACGGGCAAGGAATTATGGGTCCATTCTTTCAACAACGGTACCGGCATGGTCGCGCGCTTTGCAGGGGTAGCGGGCATGCGCGGCGCAAATTATTGGGAAAGCAAGAACCGTACAGACCGCCGCCTGCTGATCACCTCCAACGGCAATCTCTATGCGATCGATGCGCGCACCGGCAAATTGGTGGACTCCTTTGCCGATCACGGGAGGCTCGATCTTAAGACCGGCATCGATCGCGCAACTCGCCCGCTGGCATCGAGGAGTGCGGGCCGCGTGTTCGAGAACATCCTGATTTTGGGCAGCGCGACCGGAGAAGGGTATCTTGCCCCGCCCGGAGATATTCGCGCCTTCGATGTCGTGACCGGCAAGTTGCTGTGGGTTTTTCATACCATCCCGCGCCCCGGCGAGTTTGGATACGATACGTGGCCCAAGGATGCTTACAAATACATGGGCGGCGTGGATGTGTGGGGAGAGATCACCGTCGATGTGAAGCGGGGAATCGCATATTTCCCCGTAGCGTCTGCGAAGTACGAACTCTATGGAGGAGACCGTCCCGGCAATAACCTCTATGCCGACTGCCTGCTGGCGCTGGATGCCCATACTGGCAAAGAGCTATGGCATTTCCAGACCGTACATCACGACGTTTGGGACTATGACCCGGATTCCGCGCCGCAGTTGGTAACAGTGAAGCACGACGGCAAGACCGTGGATGCGGTAGCGCTGGCTTCGAAAAATGGCTTCCTTTATGTGTTCGACAGGGTTACAGGTAAGCCGCTGTGGCCCATCGAAGAACGTCCAGTGCCGGCAAGTGATGTGCCCGGAGAAGTCACGTCGAAGACGCAACCGTTTCCGACCGTAGTACCCCCCTTCGCGCGTCAGGGATGGACAGCCGGCGATATGTACACCGGTTTCATGCGGCCCGAAGAAATTCCGTGGTGGAAAAATCGTATCGCGAAGGCCCGAACTGGCTTCTACACGCCACCTGCCGTTGGCGAAGATACGATCAATCTGCCCAGCGTGAACGGCGGTGCATTGTTCTTCAGCACGGGGGCAGATGCGGCGAAAGGCATTGTCTACGTGGTGTCCAAGGACATGCCGTCGATCATTAAGCTGGTACCCGAAGGAGAGTCCACAACTGCGAACGCGGGAAATTTGATTCCGAGTCATCCACGCAATACGTCGCGGCCCGCCGGCAGAATAGCGTTTCCTACGGCCGAGGAAATGGGGCGTGCCATATATGAGCAGAATTGCCAGGTCTGCCATGGGGCGGACCTGAAGGGTGATCGGGGCCCTGCTTTGGACACGGTGGTGAGCCGATTAGGCGCTGATGCAACGCGCAACACCATTCTGAATGGAAGAGCAGGCATGCCCTCGTTTTCTGCGATTCCGGCACAGTCTCTGAACCAGTTGATGTCGTTTCTGAAGCAACCCGCTCTGGCGCCGCCAGGGTCCGCACCTTCAGCGGGCGTCCAGGCGTTGATGAAGTCGTTTGCTGAGCCCCCTTATCCTTCCGATGTTGAAGGACCTGCTACGCGTTATAAGACCGGATACGGGAACGAGCCCTATGTCATCACGCCGCCCTGGAGCACAATCACGGCTTATGACCTGAACACTGGCAAAATCAAGTGGAAGACGCCCTACGGTGACCTTCCGCAAGCCGGTCCCAGCGACAAGATGCGGGGCAACATCTATCCCAAGAGCGGAGCTGTCATCACGGCCGGAGGAGTGATATTTTTTGCCGGGAATGACTCGAAGCTTTATGCGTTGGACAGTGGCACCGGCAAAGTGATTTTTAGCAAGGATCTTCCCAATGGATCGCAGGGCGTCCCGGCAGTCTACGAGGCCAATGGCCGGGAGTACATCTTATTAGCTGTCTGTGGTGGGTCATCGCAATATCCACAAGGCGCTTATCTGCCCCCGGGCGGAGTTTTGCCGACGCAAATCTCGAAAAGCTATATCGCGTTCGCACTTCCGGAAAACGATAGGAAATGGTAAGAGTGTGTTTGCAAGGCACGAGTTTGCCTTGGAGCGGACGGGCTTCCCTGACTGCGTGAAATCGATGGTCTTGGGTAGGTCCGCTCTTTTAGCCCGGACCTACCCACACGCCTGGTCGTTCGCTTCCCAATTGGATTGCGCACCCGCTTATGAAACGGAGCAGCATTGGTTACTGCGGCAAATCCTGCCCCGTCTGTTCGCGCACCATGTAATCGGCGTACCAGTCCGGCCAGTTCGGGTCGGCGTGGCCGATTCGGGCCTCGTGCTGTCCATGGGCCGCTTCGGCTCGGCGCATGGCGTTTGCCAGATCGCTTGCCGACGCGAAGGTCGTCACCGCGGAATCGATGCGGCCCGGCAATCGCGCGGTAATCTCCTGAAACAGCCAACCATTGCCGTCCGGATCATGGAAGGATGCGAATGACCGATAGCTGCGATGCTCGGGATCCGCACCGTTGACGCGAACACGGCCAAACAGGTACGGCTCGTCCGGACCCGAATACACTCCTTCACCGTGAAAGACTTCGCTGACTACCACTCCCCGATTGAGGAACTCCTGGCGAGCAGCCGCGATATCAGAAACGATCAGATAGAGGCCCTGCGCGGAACCCGGTGCTGCGCCGGTTACATTTCTGCCAAAGATGACAGAGCATCCCGAGCCTGGCGGAGTGAACTGGATCACACGGAAATCCTTGCCATTGTCGTAGTCGGCATCGAGGCGCCACCCCAGACTCTGATAAAAGGCCTTGGCGCGGTCAATATCCGACACCGGGATGACCACAATCTCTAACTTGGTATCGATTTTCGCCGTGTTGGCCGGGTTGTTGCTGCGGACTATATCGCTAGGTTTTACTGCAGTCGTGCTCATGGTTTCCTCCGGGCTTGCGTGGAGAACTGACCGTCGCGCTTTCCTTCTGCGTAGCGGAGGGGGGCCCGAGCGCTGAGGATTCATCCGTTCGCCAGCCTTGAATTTTGGGCAGGCTTACCCAGCACCTTGGATTCCAGGTAAGAGCAAAAAGGTTCGTCGGAATTCGTTTGACGAAGACTCCGACGCATTTTTGGCAGTGGTGGGCATCCGTCGCGGATTTGTCATCAATGCACAAGAGCTCGTGCTGATAGCGGAAGGTATCCGCGCAAAAGAAGCAACTTACCCTCCACCCGAGAATTCCGATCGCCAGATTTGCGTTTGGCATTCTTCCTGCATGCATGGCCTTCTTGGGGGTTAGGGTGCCCCCCTCGGCCGGCGATCTCATCCACGATTCTTCTGTCAGGAATTCGAAGAGGGCGGGCGTCCGCCTTCCCCGCATTGCGATTGTGGGTACAGGTTTTGTTGGGTCGACGACAGCCTATGCATTGCTGATCTCAGGAATGGCCGCGGAGATCGTGCTGGGGGGCCGTGACCCGTGCCGCACCGAAGGCCACGTCAGTGATTTGCGGGACGCCGCCGTATTTTCGTATCGTACGCGCGTCTTTGCGGGAAACTTCGACGATTGTTGTTCCGCGGATGTGACGTTTGTTACCGCCGGCGTCAGCCAGGTTGGAGCGAAGTCGCGGCTGGAAGGTTTGCAGGAGACCGCGGCCATTCTGAAAGATTTGGTGGGCGAGATCTCCCGCCAGAGTCCGCACGGTATTGTGCTGATTGCGTCCAGACGCTCTCATGCCAGAGCTGAACTCTGGCTCCCCGCTTTTAAAAGCAATCGACTGTTATTGTGTCGAATTCAATGAATCGCGCCGCCGCGCCAAAAGATACGATCGAGCTTCGGGCAATGGCCGCGGTGGCATTCCTGGTCTTCTACATTAATTACATGGTTGCGCCGCTGCTGCCGGCGCTCTCGCGCGAATTTAGCGTTACAACACGCCTTCTTGGTTGGCTGGTTGCGGGCTTTTCCATCGCCTACGGGATTTCTACCCTCATCTATGGGGTGCTGTCGGACCGCGTCGGCAGATCACCAGTTCTGCTCATGCTCTTGGTTGTTGCTTCCATTACAACCTTCATGATTTCCTTTGCGGCGACGGCCCAGGAATTGATCGCGCTGCGGGTTCTTGCCGGAGTTGGGTCGGGCGGCATGGTCACCATCTCCCTGGCATCGATCGGGGATCGCTATCCCTACGTAGTCCAGGGGCGGCCGATGGGATGGATCTTTGGCGCAATCGCGGCGGGGATGGGGTTAGGCTCCAGCCTGGGCCCCATCCTGAACCCGCTGATCGGATGGCGAAACGAATTCCGGGCACTGGCTTGCGGATTCGCCCTGGTCGGTGTCGTTCTGTGGCGATGTTGGTGCCGCAGTGGACTTCTTCATCCCCGAAGGGAAACCCATCCTTATCGGAAGATTGCCTCCGAATATCTGCGCATCCTGGACACTCCACGTGGCGGCCGTACCATCGTATTCATTTTGTGTAACGGCATCTTTCATGGGGGAGTCTTCGCCTGGCTCGGTGTGTTGATTGCACACCGCTATCACTATGGAGATTTAGGAATTGGAATGGCGCTTGCCGGATATGGCCTGCCGGATCTTCTCTTTGGCGGATTCATTGGAGGATGGGCAGACCGGTACGGGCGAAGATACGTTGTTCCGTTAGGTTTTCTTTGGGCCGGTGCGTGTGCATTCTTGCTGGCACTGCCGGTTTCGAGTTGGCTCGCGGCGTTTATCATCACAGCGTTGTCGATAGGCTTCGAAGCCACGCACCCGCTCATGTCCAGCATCGCGACTTCGCTCGATCCAAAGCATCGAGGACAGGTCACAGGCCTGGCCACATTTACCAAGTTTCTCGGTATGGGCGCCGGAGCGCTCATCTTTCAGCGGCTCATCGGGCGCGGCTTCAGCACAGCGCTGATTGTCTTCGCTATGGCGGAGATTACTTTTGGGCTGGCCGCCGCGTATGGCTTCCGCAGGGAAAGCTCCGCAAAACGTGCAAGTCAAGGACGCGTTTCCCTCGAACCGAGAGCTTGATGGAAAAAGGCAGGCTTTTTCCTGGCGAATTCGTTTTTTGTTTAGGGAAAATTCAATTACCGCGGAGAACAGCATGTACCAGCCCTGGAAGTTCCTTATTTACATTGCTGCCGACAATGTGTTGTACCCCCAATCGCAGGTTAGCCTCCGTGAGATCACAGATTCCAGCTTGTTCAGCGACGTGGAGATCATCGTCCAGTTGGACGGACCCACCGCTGCCATGGCCACCCGATACAAGTGCGGGAAAGGCACGAAAAGGCTGATTTGGGAAGCGCCGGAGGACTACACTGCCGACCGCGGCGTTCGCCTGGCGGACTTTCTGAAAGCTGCCGCCGGCAATTGCCACGAGCATGAGCGAATCATGCTCGTACTGTGGGGCGAAGGAGCAGGGCTGGATCACATCTACTTCTACGGCGACACAGGCGCCAACGGTGCGCGCACGACGGAGCCGGGCGAGAGCGTGAAGCTTGGCAGCCCAACAAAACTCGAAAAAGCAATGCGGGCAGTTCGCAGCGCGTCCAACGATGTCCTGGATGGTGAGAATGCAAATCTTTACGTCAAAGATATCCAACTGGGTAGCATCCTTCGCGAGTTCAGCAGGCAAATAGGGCGACGCATCGACATACTGGGATTCGACGCTTGTTTGATGGCGATGGCAGAAATTTGTTATGAGGTGCGCGAATCCGTCTGCCTGGTGGTTGGCTCGGACGAGGAAGTGCCCAAGCAGAGCTGGCCGTATTCTCTGATTCTCCATGATCTGGCCAGGTTTCCGGGCATGGATGCGAATACCCT
>DATJNV010000109.1:0-10749 GCA_035507705.1 Acidobacteriaceae bacterium | reverse complement strand
TTTTTGCAACGATCCGTGGCAAGGCAAGCCTGCTCTGACGGACTGAGCGATACCGTGCCCATTGTTCTTGATGCTTGTGCCGTCCCCTGAACGGGATTTGCGTCTGTTCCACGGCACTTCCGCGCCGCGCTCTGGATTGTTCCGTCCCTCCTGACTGGTTTTGACGCAAAATGAAGAACCTTCCAGCTGCTAGAAGTGGTTGACCAAACAAAACCAGATCATAATTCCGTATAGAAATCCTTCACTCATCCGAACAAAATCGTATGAGCTAAGATCCGCGCCGTCATAATCCGGCTCGTCCTCCCGAACCGGCTTCGTCCGCGTTACAATTTTTTCGAACCTACCGTGGCACATGCGCCGATTCAAAGCGTGTCCCGCGATCCCAATTCGCCAGGGAGCCAATCGATGCCGGTTGAATTGAAAATTAACAACGTATCCAAGACTGTCGATGTGGAGCCGGATACACCGCTCCTCTGGGTGCTTCGCGACACGCTCAACCTGCACGGAACCAAGTACGGTTGTGGAATGGGGTTGTGCGGCGCCTGCACGGTCATCGTCGCCGGCCAGGCCATCCGTTCCTGCCTGACTCCGATCTCTTCTGTGCAAGGTCAATCTGTAACCACCATAGAAGGTCTTTCACCGGACGGGACCCATCCCGTGCAGGTTGCCTGGGAAAAAATCGACGTCCCGCAGTGCGGCTACTGCCAGGCAGGCCAGATCATGTCGGCTACGGCGCTTCTCTCGCGCACGCCGCATCCCACCGACGCGGAGATCGATGCCGCCATGAGCGGTAATCTCTGCCGTTGCGGAACCTACCCTCGCATTCGCCAGGCCATTCAAGAGGCCGCGGGCTTACAGAAGAGCTAAGAGAGGAGAATGACCATGAACCTGAATCGCCGCTCCTTTCTCAAGGTTTCCGGTCTCGCCGGTGGTGGTCTCGTACTGGGTCTCTACAGTCGCCAGTGGTTGGTAGGCCAAGCCCCGGACTTGAAACCGACAGCCTTCATCAAAATCGCCCCCGACAACACCGTCACCATCAAAGCGCGCGGACCGGAAATAGGCCAGGGCATCAAGACCATGCTTCCCATGCTCATTGCCGAAGAGCTCGACGTCGACTGGAAGCAGGTGGTCGTCGAGCAGGCCGACCTCGATGAAGCGATTTACGGCAGCCAATCCGCCGGCGGTAGTATGTCGACTCCTAAGGCCTGGGAGCCGCTACGCCGTGTCGGCGCCGCGGGACGCCAGATGTTGATCGCCACCGCTGCTCAGGATTGGCATGTCCCTGTTTCTGAATGCACGACTAAGTCCGGTTGCGTCCTGCACGCGGCTACTGGTAAGTCTATCGCCTACGGGGAGCTGGCCTCCAAAGCTGCGGCTCTGCCTTGTCCGGCGCTCGATCAGGTCAAGCTCAAAGATCCAAAAAACTACTGCATCATCGGCAAATCGCAAAAGGGCGTAGACACGCATCGCATTGTCACCGGCAAACCGCTTTACGGCATCGACGTGACGGTACCCGGCATGCTGTTCGCGGTCATCGAAAAGTGCCCTGCCTTCGGTGGCAAGGTAAAGTCTGCCAATGTCGACCAGGTGAAGCAGCTTCCCGGCGTCCGCCACGTGCTCGTCATCGACGGAACCATCAAGCTGGCAAACTTCACTCCGCCCGAACCAGGTATGGAGCCCGGAGTCGCCATACTCGCCGACACCTGGTGGCAAGCGCAGAAGGCGCGCAAAGCCCTGAAAGTCGAGTGGGACAACGGCCCCGCTGCTGCTCAATCCAGTGAAGCCTTCCAAAAGCAGGCTGAAAGCCTGCTCCAGGCCTCGCCGGCCAACACTGTCCGCGCTTATGGCGATGTCGACGGTGCTCTCAAGTCCTCCGCCAAAGTAGTCGAAGCTACCTACACCTTCCCCTTCCTGGCTCACGCAACTCTCGAGCCGATGAATACCACGGCCTCCTATAAAGACGGCAAGCTCGAAATGTGGACTCCGAGCCAGAACCCCGGCTCCGGCCGCACCCTGGTCGCCAAATCGATGGGAATGCCGGAGAGCGCCATTACTGTCCACATCACCCGTTCTGGCGGAGGCTTTGGCCGCCGCCTCATGAACGATTACGCGGTCGAAGCTGCCTACTTATCCAGGCAGGTCAATGCTCCCGTGAAACTCCTTTGGGCGCGCGAAGACGACACAACACACGACGCCTACCGGGCCGGTGGATTCGTAGGCCTGAAGGCCGGCCTGGATGCGCAAGGCAAGCTCGTGGCCTGGCGCCATCACCTGGTGACTTATGGCGATGGCAAGCAGATGGCTCCCGGAGCGGGCATCAGCGCCGGTGAATTCCCCTCCGGCTTCGCGCCCCACTATGCTCTCTACACCACCGGCATGCCGTTGATGTTGCGTACCGGCTACCTGCGCGCGCCGGGCGATAACGCTTACGCCTGGGTAGCGCAGTGCTTTCTCGATGAGTTGGCCGCGGCGGCCGGGCGCGACCCGTTAGAGTTTCAGCTCGAGATTCTCCGGAATACGCCCGTTCCCATCCCGGACGAGGCGGACAAGCCGAAAGGCCCGCGCGATCTTAATCCCGAACGACTTGCCGGCGTGCTGCAGTTAGCCGCAGACAAAGCCGGCTGGGCCAACCGCAAAACCACTCCAGGTCGCGCGATGGGCATCGCCGGCTACTTCTGCCATCTCGGCTATTTCGCCGAGGTTGCCGACGTGTCTGTCGACAAAGACAACAAGATCAAGGTGAATCACGTCTGGGCCGCGGGCGATGTGGGCAGCCACATCATCAACCCGGTGGCCGCCGAGAGCATGGGCTTCGGCGGAGTCATCGACGGTATGGGTGAAATGGCTCAGGAGATCACCCTGGTCGACGGAAAGGTGCAGCAAACCAACTTTCACCAGTTCCCCTTGATGCGGATGAAACAGATACCCCCCATCGAGGTTTATTGGAGAACGACCAACTTCGCGCCCACCGGCTTGGGCGAGCCAACCTTGCCGCCGATTCTGCCCGCGGTCAGTAACGCGGTGTTCGCAGCGACAGGCAAGAGAATTCGCACCCTGCCCCTGCAGAAAAGCGGCTTCAGCTGGGCCTGATTTCTTTCCAGCCCGGAACGCGCTGGGAAGGCAGGTAAACCCTCAATCCTTAGCCTGCAGGGAGCCACCGTCGGCGAAGAGCCTCTCTATGCCGGGCAAACCACAAAAGGGCGACTTGCGACATGATGTTGACTACGACTCCACCGTCCATAGCTGCAAGAGCCTCGTCCACGCTGAAAATTACAGTCCGAATGTCTTCCCCTTCCCCCGCGTGTCCGTGAATGCCGCCGGCCCGCGCAGCATCCACTTCGCCGACAAAAATGCTGACCATCTCATCCAGCAAGCCAGGGCTACTCAGGTATGAACCAATGAACTCGACTCGTCCGACATCGCAGCCAGTCTCTTCCTTGGCTTCCCTGCGCGCCGTTGTTTCGTTGGTCTCTCCCGCATCCAACATGCCCGCGACACACTCCAGAATCCAGGGGGACGGCAGCTGATTCACATACGCACCTATCCGAAACTGTTCAATGAGAATCAGCTTCTCCAGAACAGGATCGTAAAGCAGCACCACGACTGCGCGACCCGACCGAAGTACTTCCCGCCGATACGGTGGAGACATTTTGCCGGCAAAGGTTTCCGTACGAAGTGTGAGCCGCTCGTAGCGAAAGTGCGCGTCCGCCAAAACCTCGGTCTTCTCACACTCAACCCGGCTCGGCCGCGATCCATCCCCTACTGCGTTCTTCTCCTGCCGCATCCGCAAATCATCCGTGGCCTCGTTCAATGTCCCTCCAGAGTGCACCTCATACCATCCTACGATGACGAAACGAGGGGATCTCAGCGAAAGGAACGGTCATTCTCCAACGCCTGCTAAGAATCGTTGATTTTTGGGGGGATTGCGCGACCAGGGTCCGGCTTCTAACGAATAGCCCCCACCAACCAGGGAGGTCGGTGGGGATTTTCTACTTCTGTTGCAGGCCCATGCCGAGAAGGCGCATCAGCCGGTTGATTTCTGTTTTCTGAACGTCAATCACTTTTCTCAGGCGGGCATTCTCGCTTGTCGCAGCCGTGAGTTCATCGACTTCGTTATTGCTCTCGGTCCGGCGGCGATCTACGCCCCGCGCCCCTCTTTCCAGGCGGTCGTAATCGATCATCCGGCGACCGCCTGTTGATAGAACGAGCGCTCGACTGGGTGGCACACGCCAAGTGTAATTAATTCGGTTGCAGTTCTGGCATAGTTGCCTGGCAGTGACCAGGCTAGACCGCTTTCAATGAGAGACTGAAAGAGAGCTATCGTCGTCTTCTCATCTAACTCTCCCGATTCATACTTAACTACCTGGTCGATTTGCCGTGAGACTTTCCTAAGTTCAACCCATATATCGTGACGCATCGTTATTACTCCAGCATGTGGTGTGGGTGTTGCAGCCGGAGGGACTGCTGCAACGGTTAGTTACCAATGTTGCTAATGTACATGCCACCACTACGCAACGCAAACCATGCGCCGCACTTTTTCATTGCTGCGTCAGGTGCAAATGGGCTAGGCGAAAAATCTTAAAATTTGTTCCAGTGAGGGGATGTAAATTTTGCAGAAACTTCCAGATTTTTCTTGTTCTCGCAATCGCTCATGATGATTGAGCTGCCGGGTGGCGTGACGCAGAACGTGGCGCCCCTATTGCCGGTCTGATTTGCTGCAGACGCGATTTGGCGATTAGGTTAGAAGATGTACGCGGAATATCGCGAATCACTCGAGATCGCGCAGGTATACGAATTTGCTCGACCCACTCCCTACTCCTCGTCGCCGCTTCCTGCGCAATTCTGCTCTCCTCGCCGCCGCTGCGTCGTTGACGCCGCATGTTGTCGTCGCGGATAGTGACCCCGCAGCACCCTATCGCACGCCATATAAGTATCCCAGGCTCATCCTGGCGGCGACTGGCCGTAAAGGCGATTTCGATCAGCGCAGCGTCGATGATCCCATCGTCTTTCACGCCAATGGCGTATTCCAGATGCTTTATATCGGGTGGGACGGGATTGGCTACCAGACAGGGCTTGCTACTTCGACGGACCTGATCCACTGGAAGCGTGTGGCGTTGGTGGCGCCGAGAGATCCAACGTCGAAGTACACGAAGTACAACCTTGCCCTCAGCTCCATCCTTCGCGACAAGCGCCTTCAATCCCATGGTGAAGCCATCATGGTCAATGGCAAATATCTCGGCGCATGGAACGCGTACCCCAGCGCGGGTTATGAGGAAGGCGCAGCGGTGATCGGTCTGGCCACTTCGGAAGACCTTTTACATTGGCAGCTCACCGAACCGATCCTATATCCGCAGGATGGGGCTCCATGGGAGCATGGTGGTCTGTACCGGCCAGATCTTATGCTCGACCACGGAACTTACTATCTCTATTACAACGCCAAGACGGACGCACTTAGTCCGATGGACGGAGGCGGATGGCGCGAGCAGACGGGTGTGGCCACTTCTAAGGACTGCAAAGCCTGGACTCGATACAAGGGAAATCCGATCATCCGCAACGGCCCTCGTGGCAGTGCGACTTATCCCGATGTTAATCCCATCTCGCATACGCAGCCGCCCACGCCGGATGCCCGCGACAGCCGGTTTGCTTCCAACCCCTTCGTTGTACAAAATGGCCGCGGCTACGGCATGTTTTACTATGGCTTCCGCTATCAGCGCCCTGGCCGAGCCTGCGAGATGCTCGCTATCGGAGATTCACCTTATTCCTTTACAAAGGTGCCCGAAGTTCTTATCGACACCGGCGCTCCCGGCTCCATCGATGAAACCTTCGCCCACAAGCCTTCGGTGATTACTTATCAAGGTGTTCTTTACCATTTCTACTGTGCGGTTAGTGGCAGGTACCCCAACGAAGTACGTGGGATCGCCGTGGCGCGTTCCAAGGCTTGGTCGGCGTGAGAAGACGACGCTTGCCCATGCCCAAAACCCTTTGGCTTTGTATCAGGGCACGACTTTAGTTGTGCCGATAAGAGCAACAAACAGAGACGCTTCTCCAGGAAGATCATGCATCGCGCTGAAAAAGTAAAAAGTCCAGGGCCCAGATTTCATCCTGCGTAGTTTTCAGCCGGCTCCCTCCGGGGGGACTGGGTCGCACTCGCTATCGGTTCCCAGACTTCGCCCTGCGCTATTCTCGACCGTCCCCTTCAGGGACTGTTTGCGCCGATCCTGCCAGTGATCTATGTCCTGCGCACAGGCTAATCAAACGTACGCAGCCAGATGTCGCGCACCGAAATTTTGCACGGCTGGCTCTCAATCTCGAAGCCGATAAGTCCCGGCTGATTGTTGACCGAATCCTTGTTGTCGTCGATGAAGATCGCCATCAGTTGGCCGTTCATGATGTGCATCATGACGCCGCCTCGCGCGATCACTTCGTAATCGTTCCATTCGTTCACATTGACATAGCCGCCGAGTGCCCGCCGGTCACCGATATTGGCGACCAGGCGATTGGTCTGCCCGGGCAGTGCCTCCGTCACTTGGCCGCGATAGGCGAGGATGCCTTGCAGCGTGTTTTCCGAATACCACTGACCCGTATACTCCGCGGTCTTTGCGGTTACCGGAAACCAGAAGTCGGCCTGCGGGCCTGTCATCATAAACTTCAGGTCATACGGCGGTTGTCCCTCGGGGGGGAGTCGCGTCCACGGTATCCCGGTGAGGCTTCGGTACTGGATACCACCACCGCCGCCCTTTTCGATTTTCATCTGCAGCTTGAGATCAAAGTCCCGGGTCTTTGCGCCCCGGTAGACGATGTAGTTGTTGCCTCGCGGTTTGCCTGCGAGCGTTTCTCCCACCATGAGCCCGTCCTCAACCCGCCAAATCGTGGTGTCTGCGTCCCAGCCTTGCAGTGTCTTACCGTCAAAGATCTGTTGGAAACCCGTGTGCTCGTCAATGTCGTACGGCGCAGGATCGTGAAACTTCGGCATGCCGGGAATCTTCTCCCCGTTGGGACCGAGTTTTGGCGGTTGCGCCGGAGGAGACTCCAATGCGGGTGGCACCGATTGCGCTGAAAGGTGACGGGTGGGGACGACAGCTACGGTAAGAATCAGAACGATGCGAACATAGGCGCGAAGCGATGGGAACATGGAACAGCCTGCCTTCTGAGGGAGCGATAACGCTGCATAGGGAGTCTAGCTCGAACTGGTACTGCAGGCGAGGTCTCTGTTTTGCGATGATCTCCAGGATGCTTCGCTCAGAGGTTGTGACTTTTGAATTCAATTCGAGTTAGTGGCCGGAACGGCGTGAAAAGCATCTGCCAGCAAAGCTCGCGGAGATCCTTCGACTCCGCGCTCCAAGCCTGTCGTTATCCAGGATTTGCGAGGCGCTACGCTCCCACGCCACGCCGGGGCCGGCAGGATGACGGTTTTGTGGAGGAGTTGAAAGCCAGCGGACCGGATCAGCAGAAACAGCAAACGATCAAAAAAGTCACAGCCTCTCAGGAGGTTGGCCTTGTGAAGGGGTTCCATCACGTCTGGGATTCATCCCTGCATTTGGCGACGATTAGTGTGATGTCGTCGTGCTGCTCCTGCGGGCTGAATTGACGCACGTCCGCCACCAGTGACCCTACCATTCCCTGGGCGGCCAATTGGCGATGCCGCCTTATTCCATCCAGCAGCCGGGTCTCGCCAAACTCCTCTCGCGTATCATTGAATGACTCCGTCACCCCATCGGTGTAAAGCGCGAGGATGTCGCCTGAGTGTAGCTGGCATTCCACCGTCGGGCTGGTCCAGTCTTTGAATAACCCCAGAACCGTGCCGGTCGAATGCAGCCATTCCACTGTGTCATTCCGGCGGAGCAGCAGCCCCGACAAGTGACCGCAGTTTGTGTATCGCAGCCTCTGAGCGGCGTCTTCATACTCCGCGAAGAAGACCGTCGCATAGGCACTATCTACGGTGTTCTCAAAGAACAGCCGGTTCACCGACTGTAAAAAGCACTGCGGCTGTTCTCGCGCCAGGGCGAATTGGCTTCGCAGGTTGGCTTGCAAATTGGCCATCAGCAATGCGGCTGCGATGCCCTTGCCGGAAATGTCACCGATAAACAATCCCAGCCGCGCCTCGCCCAGGGAGAAGAAATCATAGTAGTCTCCCCCAACATGGCGAGCCTGGATGCAGGCCCCAGCGTAGTCCAGGGTCCTAAGCGGGGGGAAAGTTTGCGGGAAAAGCCTCGCCTGTACCTGTTTCGCAATTTCCAGTTCCTGTGCGGTGCGCCGCTCGGCTTCCAGCTTCGCCTCCTGGGCGCGCCGCTGCCGCTCGATCTCCCGGCTCATCTCATCCGAACCGATAAGTTCGAATTGATTCCCGTCCTCGTCGGAAAAACCGGCAAACGTTCCGCCCCACAATCGTGGTTGCGGCGGTTGATGGAAATGCACGCCTCGGCTGCGCCACAGCTCATAGGTGGCGTAGACATCCTCGGCAATGAAACCAACCTGAGTGTTCCGGCCGATCAGCCTGAAATTCTCCGAGCCGCGCTGGGGAGCGATCAGTGCCAGAATGGTGCTTCCGTCCGGAGGCGCGATGGCTACCCAGCGGTCGAATTCGAAGCGTCCGTCAGCGACCACGCTGAATCCGAGCTTGTCGACATAAAACCGCAGGCTCTTGTCGTGGTCGCGCACGAAGACGTTGGATTTGAAAATGCGCAGATAGGAATTCTGTTGCTGCGTCCGGAATGTGGAGTGCTCCGCGCGCTCTCGTCTTTCCCGATCATCGCCCTCAGGGATAACAGGCCGTTCGTTCACCAGGATCCCCTCTCATCAGGTCCACTTGCCCCATGCCCTTAATCCTACCCGGAACTTACCATGTCCTCATCCGGTCTCTTGCTGCAAATTCCAGCCGCCAATGCTTCACAGATAAGTCAATCGGGTTCCAGGCTCCATAGGATACGATTACGCGCATGAGTACGCGTCAGCGTTTTCGTGCCTTGCTCGAGCCGGAAGGAACCAGCCTGAACTGGACCATCGCTCGACTGCCGTTTGCGCCGGAAAAGGTATGGAAGACGCGCCAGGGTAAGCGAGTCAAAGGTAGTATCAATGGTTTCTCCTTTCGCACCTCTCTCTTTGGATCCGCCTCCAAAGGATATTGTGTGCTCGTGAACAAAGTGATGCAGAGAGGTGCCCGCGCCTACCCCGGGCAGATGGCCGACTTTGTCCTCGAGCCGGATCTCGAAGAGCGCAAGCTCACAGTGCCGCCCGAACTTGCGAAACTGCTCAAGCAGGACCGTGCACTTGCTCGCTGGTTCGATGCTCTTAGCTATTCCATCCGCAAATTCATGGCCGACACAGTTAAGCAGCCGAAGAGTACGGAGGTTCGTGTGCGGCGCGCCGAACAAATGGCCGAGCGAATGATGTTGGCGATGGAGGGTGAAAAAGTCTTGCCGCCCATCCTGCAGCTCGCCTTCCGTCGCGAGCCGCGCGCCGAGGCGGGCTGGAAATCCATGACGCCTCTGCAACGCCGCTCTCACCTGCTGGGAATCTTCTATTACCAAAGCCCCGAAGCTCGCGAACGTCGCACCCAAAAGGCGATTGCCGAGGCTCTGCGCGTTGCCGCCATCGAAGACTGAGGGCCTTGTGAGTGCATCCGCCGGCTGGCAGAACAGTAGCGGCTACTGATTATATTCAGGAGCTTTCTTGAGCCGCAGAAACGTCTTCGGGTCATGTTCGATCCAAAGCTGAGCGCCGCTTTGCTTGAGGTACGCTTCTATCGCGGCCCGGCTGGCCAGCGTTTGCTGCGGATTTGCCTCGCCTCCCGGAGCTTTCGTTGCCGTGCGTTCCGCCGTGTAATGCCACAAGTCTCCTGCGATCAGTACTGGCCCGCTTTTGGGGAGCTTCAATGCCAAGACCTGGTGCCCGGGCGTGTGACCGGGCGCATATTTGATCACGACCGTTCCGTCTCCAAACACGTCATAGTCCGAATCAGGCAGAAGAACTGTCTTGCTTGTGCGTAACCGATTGTAGCGAGCCCGCTCTTCCGGGCTTTGCGCAAACATCGCATCGCGCTCCGCCTTGTGCACGAGCCATGTCGATCCGGCGAACGCATTCGCGTTGGCTGTGTGGTCGAAATGGTAATGCGAAAAGGCAATGTAGGTGATGCTGTCCGCTGGATATCCGAGCGCCGCCAGTTGTGGTAGCAAAGGCCTGGGTGAACTCACCGTTTCAGAACCATCCGATTGGGAGACCGGCCCGTTCCCGTGGAACGCGCTATCCGGAATAACACCCACGTCCCACATCAAGGTTCCCTTGGGATGAACTATGAGATAGCAGGGCACGATCATGTCCGCATTCTTGACAACACCTTTTGAGAGGCCATAGTCGAGCGGGTTTTCCCCGTGAATCAGTCCGCAGTCGAATACATAGACGCGCAGGGAATTCACCGGCGCAGCGATTTTCTCCGCCTGAGTCGCCAATGCGAAGCAGCTCAGGCATCCAAGAATCAGCCAGATTCCGACCTTTCTCGTCATTCGTTTCCTCCGCGATTGCAGCTGCACGGCAGCAGGCTCTTAGTCCCAGTGTGTGAACCGGCTTACCCGTTCAAATCGGATGTGGCGAGTCGCCGGCCAGCACACGTTGCGGCACCTGGGCGAAGCTATACCTGTCATCTGAAGGTTTGAGGCTGAGCACGAAAATCATATCGAATCGCTCCGACGGCCATAGGGGAGCAAATCCCTCGCCCAGAATAGAATCAACGATTGTAGCGATATTTTCGTGTTG
>DATJNV010000108.1:0-21848 GCA_035507705.1 Acidobacteriaceae bacterium | reverse complement strand
GGCCGCAAGCATCGGCAACACCGACGAAATGCGCAGCATCAGCTCGCCGGTGCCCATGGCCCGGGTCCATAACCATAACAGGCACGAATAGACCGGAGAGTCGGGCCAGACCTGTCGCGAAAGGATGCCGTGAAAACCGCCCTTGATCAGAAAGAACGAGACCGTCTCGTCCAGCCAGAGCGGCGCGCGGATGACGATAAACCAGGTGGAAAGGGAGACCGCCAGAGCCAGAGCATAGACCGCGTACTGCGCGCGCAGCGAAATGGATGAGGACTGCGCATGCTGCGGTTCGCGGACTGCTTCCATTGGATCTCGTTCAGCCGCGGTTGCTGGAAAGCGGCTGTGCGTTCGGCTCCAGGCGCCCCGGCTGCAGCCTTTCGCCGGGAGCATCGGTGAGAAACGCAGGGTTGGCTAAGCCCAGATGTTTGAGCCGAAAATTGAGTGCCGTGCCCAGCACGCCAAACCCGTACTTCACGCTCCGCTGGAAATTGATCGACGAGGCCTCTTCGAAATACTTGGTAGGGCAGGAAATCTCGCCGATACGAAACCCGAAGTGAACCGCCTGCACCACCATCTCGTTGTCAAAGACGAAATCGTCGGAGCAGCTCAACAGCGGTAGCCGCTCCAGCAAAGGGCGGCTCCAGGCGCGGTAGCCCGTGTGGTATTCCGACATCTTCTCCCGGATCAGGATATTTTCCAGGAAAGTGAGCCCGCGATTGGAGATGTACTTGTACAGCGGCATGCCGCCTTTGAGCGCGCCTCGCCCAAGAATGCGCGAAGCCAGAACGCCGTCGTACTCTCCATAGGCAATCATCGAGGCCATGGCGGAGACCAGCTTGGGAGTGTACTGGTAGTCGGGATGCAGCATCACCACGATATCGGCGCCACGATCGAGAGCGGCCGCATAGCAGGTCTTCTGGTTGCCGCCGTAGCCGCGGTTCCGGTCATGGCGAATGGTGATCAGACCCAGTTCCAGCGAAAGATCGGAAGTATTGTCGCGGCTGGCATCGTCCGTGAGGATCACCTCATCGACGATTTCCCGGGGAATTTCATCGACCGTGCGGCGCAGGGTTTTCGCCGCGTTGTACGCGGGCAATACCACCACCACTTTCTTCTGGTTCAGCATGGTTTCCACTCCGGGTTGGATCAACCTCAATTATAAGGATTTGCCCGTCGCCAGATGCCTTGGATGATGAGCTGCCGGAGGTGAGTTGGACGTTAACTATTCTGGCACCTCGCGCTGGCGAAATGGAGCGTTCCAGGCCTGGGCGGGGGCATGATGCCCGAAGCCGTGCGTGTCATAGCCGGAATGGACGTTCCGCAAACCAGTTCCAAAGGAACGGGACAATCCAGAGCCCGGCACGGCAGTACCGGGAAGAGAGCCGGCAGAGCCCGAGTCCCCCTTTAGGGGGCGGCACAACTCGCCTCCCGCGGCGGGTGAAGGAGTCCTGAAATTTCCTCTGATCGGTATAACTCTAAATCACCCCAGTCGGGATCTAATCGTAATGTACCGAAGTCCCCTCCCGCTCCGAAAAGGAACAGACAATGAGCCATTTGGCGCTTTTACCACGTTTTGTAGCAATGGCAGCAAGAACATGTGTACCGGCAAGGTCAAAACGGAGCCCTTGAGCCGGACTTAATATGCTTAGTATGCATTTTTCTGCAACATTCGCAGCGGTAGCCGGGCTCATTCGAGACCTGTGGGATCTCCCATGTTCCTCACTTGCGGAAAATTTGTTCTGAAAGGCAGCGTCTTTGGGCCATAGGGCGAAAGGCGCTCAACTGGACGCGATCGGCGGGCTTTACCTGAGAATTGTCATCCCGCCTGCCCAGGCGTGCCGTGGGACCGGAGCGGAGGGACCTGTTGTTCTTTGCCTCCAAAGAATTTGTTCTCAAGCGAGTGGAAGAAGCAGGGTTCAGCTGCGAGAAGAAAGCAGAAGTGCCCCTCAACCGGCGAGCGCCCGCGAGCGTATCTCGATCAGCCTGGGCAAAACATCTCCCAGAGCGACTGCCGCTGCGCTGCGTTGCCCAAAGGCGAAATACACCTTGCGATAGAGCGGGTACAGCTCCTCGTACACGGCCACAGCATTCCGTTCAGGCACGAAGGTCTTGTGTGGCAAGCACATCTTTGCCTGCGCTTCTTCGACCGAAGAGAAAGCGCCGGCTGCCAGCAGCGCAAAGATTCCGGAACCGAGACTGGTCGGAATACCATCCGGCACCAGCACCGGCTTGCCCAGCACGTTGGCATAAACCTGGTTGAGCACCGGATTGTTCTGCGGCACGCCGCCCCCGTTGATCACCCGCTCCACCGGCACGCCGTACTCGGCCAGCCGCTCGAGAATGATGCGCGTGTGGAAGGCGGTCCCCTCTATGGCCGCAAATAATTCATCCTGGGCGGTGTTGCCCAGGTTCCATCCAAGGGTGATGCCCCCAAGGTCTGGGTTTACCAGCACCGTCCGGTCGCCATTGTCCCAGCTCAGGCGCAGCAGGCCCGTCTGTCCCGGCTCGTAGCTTTCCAGCCCCTGGCTTAGTTGGGAAACAGTGACCCCGGCGCGCCGCGCGATGGCTTCGAAGATATCGCCGGTCGCAGAAAGCCCAGCCTCGATCCCCGTATAGGCAGGGTGGATGCTGCCGGGAACGACGCCGCAGACGCCCGGGATCAGCGAAGTCTTTTTCTGCATGGCCATAATGCAGGTCGAGGTGCCAACCACATTGACCACATCGCCTTGTTTGCAACCGGCGCCGATTGCGTCCCAGTGCGCATCGAAAGCGCCCACCGGAATCGGAATGCCCGGCCGCAAGCCCATTTTGCCGGCCCACTCCGGTGTGAGATGGCCGGCCAGAACGTCCGAGGTGTGGTATTCGCCGGATAGCTTTTCCCGGACGCCCTCCAGCAGCGGATCCACGTCGGAAAGAAATTTCTGCGAAGGCAGGCCGTCCCACTTCGGGTTCCACATCCACTTGTGGCCCATAGCGCAGATGCTGCGCTTCACCTTTTTCGGATCGGTGATGCCGCACAGGGTCGCGGCCACCATATCGCAGTGTTCGAATGCGCTCGCGAGTTGCGCGCGCTTCTCCGGGTTGTGCCGCAGCCAGTGGAGCAGCTTGGCGAAGCCCCATTCGTGCGAGTACACGCCGCCGCACCACTCGATCGCTTCGATATGCTCGCGGTGGGCGAGCTCGGTAATTTCCTGCGCTTCCCGCTTGGCGCGGTGGTCGCACCACAGGTAGTAGTCGTCCAGGGGCTGAAGGTTGGCGTCCACAGGCACCACGCTCGACCCCGTCGTATCCAGCGCAATGGCTTCCACCTTCTCGCCGGGTACTCCGGACTTCTCCAGCACCGCGCGCATGGCGCCCACCAGGGCGTCCATCTGGTCCTGGTGAGACTGGGTCGCGAAGTCCGGATCTTCCCGCTTGCGCTTGAGTGGATAGGAAACCGACGCGGTGGCTAATCCGCCTTTTTCCGCGCGGCTGCTGTCGAACAACGTGACCCGCACACTCAGCGTGCCAAAATCAACCCCTGCGACAATGGCCACTCGTTGTCCCTATGCCTTGATTAAAGAGACTTCCAGTTCGATCTTGAGATCGTCGCCCAGCAGGATTCCCCCCGTCTCGAGCGCGGCATTCCAGCTCAGGCCGAAATCGCTGCGCTTGATCTTGGTCGTTGCCGAAGCGCCGATACGCAGGTTTCCCCATGGGTCCTTCTGCTCTTCCGACGGGCCATCTACATTGAGAGTCACTTCCCGGGTTTCACCATGAATGGTCAGGTCGCCGGTTACCTTCAGGCCGTCGCCGGTTTTGGTAACGCTCTTGCTCTCGAAGGTGATGGTCGGGTACTTCTCGACTTCGAGAAATTCGGCGCTCTTCACGTGCCCGTCGCGGGTCGGGTCGCCGGTGCTGAGGGTGTTGGTGTCGATAGTCACGTCTGCGCTCGAAGTGCTGTGATTTTCCGGGTCATACACCACAGTGCCCTGCAAGCCGGAGAAACTACCGCGAACATTGGTGATCATCATGTGACGAATGACGAATTGCGCCGTGGAGTGGGCGGGGTCGATCTTGTACGTGGTCTTCAAGGGAAACGTCTCCTTATTCCTGGTGGTTAATCGTGATCGTGGTTGTACATGCTCCAGCCGAGATAGCGGACGGCCGCTTCGTGTACAGGACTGGCCACCTGAGAGAAATTGGCTGCGACGTGGTGTTCGAAACCCTGTTCGCAGATGTAGTGCAGCAGTTTTTGCAGCCGGGGAATCCGGGCGACGCCTGCGCCGCCAAAGGTTTCCAACGGATCGTTGGTAAATTCTCCCTCGCCGACATAGCCGCGGATTTTACCGTGGAAGTCGTCGGTGGAAAATCGGACATAGGTCATGGCGCCGGGTTTGACGCGGCCGACGCAGGTGCCGAATGTATTCTCTTTGCCCACCGTACCGGCGATGATGGCTTGGAAGTCCATCACCACATCCTGGAAGAAATGCTTGGGCAGGTTGGAGCAGTGGAAGCACACGCACTTGTCCGGATCGGAGCCGTAATTGTTGTTCCAGTCCAGCAGCGCACTGGGCGTTTCGGAAGCCAGCGCCAGAGCGTGCATGCTGATGGTTCCGCAAATGTCCACTTCGCACGCGCTCGGGAACAGGTTATCGCTCATCATGCTCATTACCGTGCAGGGCACGACGCCGAAGTATTCTTCGAGCGATGTCCAGCACTGGATGGCGCTGACCGTGCAGTAGGTTTGCTGCATCCACTGCTCGATCACCACGCCTAGTTTCGACATTTTGATGAGCGCCGCGAGTGGAATGTCTCGCGTGGAAACGTAAGCCCGTATCGCAGCTAGTTTGGTTTGCACCGCATCGTCGTTGTCCTTGAGGCGCTCGATGCGCCCCAGCACCTCGGAAAGGTCGAGTGTATCCACCGAGATGCCGCTGCGTTCCAAAAGCTTTTCGCTGTAGCGCACAGTGTTGAAGGCTGCGGGTCGGGCGCCGATGGCGCCCACGCGGAGGTTGGTAAATCCCCGCACCACGCGGCACACGGCGGAAAACCATGCCAGGTCTTTGCGGAACTCGTCGGAATCGGGCTGGACTGTGTGTCTGGCAGTCAGTGAGTACGGAATGCCGTACTGCATCATATTGTTGCAGGCCGACATTTTCCCGCAGAAGCTGTCACGCCGGTCGGAAATTTTCATGTCCGCCGCGCGGTCGGGCGTGGCCTGCACCAGCACCGGGACCTTCAGGGTCGAATGCCGCAGCGCATCGACGATGCCGCGCTCCTCGCCGAAGTTGGGAAGGGTAACAATCACGCCATCGATTTCATCACGGTGCTTGCGAAAGAGATCGGCGCATGCCCGCGCTTCGGTCGGCGTTTCAACCGCGCCGAACTTCGAAACCTCGGGGCTAAGAGCGACCGTGCGGATTCCCGCGCTTTCCAGCACCCGGAGCATCTCTTCGCGGCCCGTCTTCGCCAGGTGATCGGGGAAAAAGCCGCGATTGCCTACGATCACACCAAACGTCAGCTGCTTTGCCATGGCTATTTCCTTCCTTTGCTCGACTTGTTGCGAGGACGAAAACCGATGACGTAGATCAGGCCCAGGACGGTGAGCATCCCGCCCCACCAGATGGGCGCGTGCAGATTGCTGAGCACGGGAGGATTGGGCAGAGGGTGGCTTAGCTCCCAGAGTCCGGTGGAGAGAATGATCACGCCGTAGGCCAGCATCAGAATGCCGGCGAACCACCATATTGAAAACGTCTCGCGCATCTCTACGTCCTTACCAGAAGATTATGTTCAGGATGATGAAGACCACGATGACCGCGCCTGCCCACACGATGGGGCGTTGGTACCAGTGGTCATCGTGTTCTTTGGGAATGGCGGAGGCCCCGTAAACCAGGCCCTCCAGCTCCGCTACCGGCTTCGGCTGGGTCAGGTAGCTGACAACGACGGTGACACCGACACAAACCAGCCAGGCCCATAGGGCGCGGTAGATGTTCTCGGCCATATCCTTGGCATCGGCTGACATGGCGACGTAGCGCAGGGCCGCGGGATTGTTCTTGACCCAGAGCCAAAGACCGATCGAGGTGAGAGTGCCGGCCAGCAACCCCCAGAAGCCGGCCTGCTTCGTGGCCCGCTTCCAAAGCATTCCGAGGATCACTGTGCCGAAGAGCGGCGCGATGAAGAAGCTGAAAAGCTGCTGCACGTAGTCCATGATGCTGGCGGCATGCTGCACAAGGTACGCAGTTCCCACCGAGACCAGGACGCCGATAAGGGTGCTCCATCGGCCCATGCTGACGTAGTGCTGATCGGTCGCCTTCTTATTTAGAAAGGCGGCGTAGATGTCGTAGGTCCAGACGGTGGAGAACGCGCTGACGTTGCCCGCCATGCCCGACATGAAGCCGGCGATCAGCGCGGTGACACCCAGCCCCAGCAGGCCGGGTCCGCAATACCGCACGAGCATGAGCGGTAGTACTTCGTTGAAGCTGTGCTGGCCGCTGGTCACCGCTATATCTTGCGGAACGAGCTTGAAGGGTAGGACCGAGAGAGCGAGGAGCCCAGGCAGAATCACGATGAAAGGCACCGCCATCTTGAAGGCTGCGCCGATCACCGGAGCCAGCCTTGCAGAACGGAGGCTGTCGGCCGACAGGATGCGCTGCACGACCAGAAAGTCGGTGGTCCAGTAGCCGAAGCTCACTACGAAGCCCAGCCCGAAGACAATGCCGAACCAGTTCACCCCCATGGGGTTGGTGCTGAAGTGGCCCAGGGTCGACCAGAGATGCACATAATCGGAACGGCCGAGGTTCGTGGCAATTTGCTGGCGGAGATTCGACCAGCCGCCTACTTCGATCAGGCCGAGGATGGGCACCAGCAGGGCGCCGGCCCAGATCAGGATGAATTGCAGAATTTCGTTGTAGATGGCTGACTTCAGACCCCCGAGGGCAACATAGACGGCCACCGTGACGGAGGAAACCCAGATGCTGAAGTTCAAGTCCCAGCCCAGGACGACTTTCATCACCAGCGCCATCGAGTACATATTGATGCCGCTCATGAGGATGGTCATGAAGGCGAAGCTGATGGCGGAGAGCGCTCGGGCGCCATCGCCGTAGCGCAGCTTTAGGTATCCGGGAACGGAGTGGGTCTTCGAGATGTAATAGAAGGGCATCATCACGATGCCTAGAAACAACATCGCCGGAATGGCGCCGATCCAGTACCAGTGGGTGGCGAGGATTCCGTACTGGTATGCGGAACCGGCCCAGCCCATCAGCTCGAGCGAGCCAAGGTTGGCAGAGACAAAGCTCAGGCCGGCAATCCAGGCGGTCATCTCCCGGCCCGCCATGAAGAACTCCTCGCTGGTGTTCGAGGAGCCCTTCAGATAGAAGCCGATGAAGACCACGATTCCGAAGTAGATCGCGATGACGAGGATGTCGATCCAGTTAAGGCGAACCAGTTGCGTGGAAGCCGCCAGGGCCGCTAGGTGCATTCTTTCTCCTGTCCGTAGGTCGCGGTGGCGCCATGTTTGCGGAAATAGTGCCGGTCCAGCAGCGCCTGAGAAACTCCGGTACATCCTTGCCGCAGTGTGGCCGTGTAGTAGGCCATGCGGGCGACGGTCTCGAGAACGGCGGCATTGTGCGCGGCGTCGTGAGGCGTTTTTCCCCAGCAGAAGGGAGCATGGCCGGCTACCAGGACAGCCGGGATGGCTTCAGGATCAAGCCCGCGGAATCGGCGCGCGATCGCGATGCCGGTGTTGTAGACGTACTCCCCGCCGATTTCCTCTGCGGTCAGCTCTTCAGTGACCGGCACCGGCCCGTAGAAATAGTCCGCGTGCGTGGTGCCGTAAGCGGGAATTTCCATCCCGGCCTGGGCCCAGGCGGTGGCGAATTCTGAGTGCGTGTGAACCACCCCGCCGATGCGGGGAAACTCCCGATAGAGGAGCAGATGGGTCGCCAGGTCGGAGGATGGCCGGAGCTTGCCTTCGACCACTTTGCCTTCCAAATCAGTGACAACCATGTCGGTGGGGACCAGGGCGGAGTAATCCACGCCGCTGGGTTTGATAACGACCAGGCCTTGTTCCCGATCGATGCCGCTGGCATTGCCGAAGGTAAAAAGCACCAGCCCCTGGCGAACCAGCTCCAGATTGGCATCGAGCACCTGTTGCTTCAGCGCGTCGAGCGCGCTTATGGCATTCGGCATAGAAACCTTAAGACAAAAATTAACAGACCCGGGGCGGCAAACGTTTACCCGCGTCCCTGACCTTAGGAGAAGGAAGCACACCGCGTCAAGCGGAAGCTCTTAGCCGGCTTTTGAGGTGAAGCCCTTGATGAGGTTGGCTCTGGTCGGTCCCTTGGCCATGCTCTCGGGGTGGGGAGCGCTGTTTTGCAGAGGTTCGGGCACTGTGGTGGCGGTTCCCCATATCGCCCGTACGGCCTTTCCATAGGCGCCGTACTCCGTAATTCCGGAGGAGGAGAGCTCGATCACCACCCAGCGTTCGTCCAGAATCTTGGTTTTGGACTGATAGGCAGTCTGCCAGCGGTCGAACTCCGGCCCTTTGTTGTGCCGCAGGTAGCGCCACATCTCTGCGTCGGCCGTGCCGCCATAGGCACTCGCAACCAGTACCGGCTCATGGTCGGGCCAGCCGTGTTGTACTGCATGCGCTCGCATGGCGCCGCCGCGAATCATGCGGGTAATCTCCGCCTCGGCTTCTCGCAGAGTGCGGGCAATCACATTAGCCTGCACGTCCTGGCCTAAATAGGCGCGGCAAAAGTAACCAAGGTCCTGTTCCATAAGTCACCTTTGATAAACTACGCGATCCCGGCTGTGTAGGAAAAGAGGTAAAAACGTTTCGGGGTTACGTTTGTTCACGCCCCCCGCGCCTTCCTCGGGGTGTCCCGGCGGTTGATGCCCTAATGTCCACTTCAGTCGGTTTCGAGCCAGGTCCAAAAAAACGCTTTGTATGAGGCCACGACTTTAGTGGTTGCAAGTGCTTGACGATAGTTTGGGCTCTAGCCCCTGAGGCACGTCTCTTTCCGGCAGATCTTTACTGTTGTTGCTGTTGCTGCATCCGCTGCAGATGGAGCAACTGGGCTGGGGGCGGCGGTGGTTCCTGCGCCCTTTCCACCAAGACAGACCAATCCTCGGGCACCGGCATGTCTTGATCAAGGGGAGGCATGTCGGCATATTTTGATACCTTTACCGCCACGTAGAGCTCGCTCTCCTTACTGCCGCGATAAATGCCGCGGGTTGGCGGCACGTCCGAGTAGTCTCTGCCTAATGCCGTGCGGATATAGCGGTTGTGGGCCAGAAGATTATTGGTGGGGTCGAACCCCACCCAGCCGATTTGTGGCAAAAACGCCTCCACCCAGGCATGGGTGGCCGCGGCAATCGACCGGTCCTTATTGTCATCGCCGTGGTAGAGATAGCCGCTGACATAGCGGCAAGGAATGCCGACATGACGGACCAGGGCAATCATCGTATGGGCGAAGTCCTGGCACACGCCCTTTCTTTCCTGAATCGCCTCGTCGATCGGGGAGTTGACGTGTGTGCTGCGCGGCACGTAGTCGAACCAGTGATAGAGCGAGGCGTTGAGCTGCCGCAGCAGGACAAGGGGATCATCGCGCCGGCGCACGTCCAGCAGTTTTGCCAGGTCGAGCAGCGCGGTGGATGGCTTGGCGAATTCGCTGGGCAGCAGCATCTCGGAGAAATCCCCGAGGGCGACCAGCGAGTCCAGCTCGGTCCAGGCGCCCGGTCGCAGTGTCTGTGGAATCTCCGGGAACGGCTGCTGCTCGACCAATGCTTCGGCCACCATCACCAACTGCCGATGTTCTCCCGGAATATCGAAGTGGTGGACGTTGTTGCCCAGATGATCCCGATAGGAGAACACCCGGCAGCGAGGGCTGACCGATAAGGAAAAGGACAGGCAGCGCTGATTGTTGTCGCTGCGCGGGTGCATGCGGGCCTCCATGAGGCTCTCGCTCACCGGATCCTTGTACATGAACTTGGTCAGGTGCCGTATCAGATAAAAATCCATCGCACTTCCAGTTTCGGGGTGAAGTCTTGGGTGAAGCCTCGCCTACATGGCGAGTGCGGCCTCCACCGAGTATTGAATGTAGTAGCGATAAATCAGGTCGTGGGTCTGCCGGCACTGATGCAGGATGTTGCGCAGGTAGGCCCCCGCATCCTGGGCCAGAATGTCGGAAATCTCAACAAAACTCAGCGAGGCCTGCAGGCGGCCGGAGATCTTGGTTAGTTCGTCCACTGGTGGTCTTCCGCTGGACTGCTGGACGGCGACCAGGGCCTGGCGCAGACAATCCACCGAATAGCGCAGCGAGTGGGGGAATTGAGGATTGAGCAGCAGGAATTCAAGGATCTGTTCCGCGGTAAGGTCGGCGGTGTAGACCTTGCAATAAGCTTCGAAAGCAGTGCAGCTGCGGAGTAAGCCAACCCACTCCTGGTATAGCTGGCCCTCAGCGGCGATTTCCGGAGTATTGAGAATTTCGGGCTGATACAGCTCGAGAAGGTTGGTGATCGCCGCGGCTCGTTCCAGGTAACGGCCCATCTGGATAAAATGCCACTCCTCCCCATGGCTCATCGTGCTGTCGGTTACGCCCTGGAAGAGATGGATGCCGTCCGTCACGGCCGGAAGGAAATCCGCAAGACGGGTGTTGAGGCCAAATTCGGATTGGGGCTGAACCACCCAATGGTACATCCGGTTTAGCTGCTGCCACTGCTCCGAACTGATCTCCTCGCGGACTTGGCGCGCATTCTCCCGGGCTTCGATCAGGCAGGAAGTAACCGAAGCGGGAACGTCGGCGTCGAAGGTGAGGGTATGCACCAGCCGGTAGTAGTCATTTTCCCAGCGCACTTCCTCAGGATTTCCTAAGGCTGCCAGCACGCGCTTCCACCGGCCCTCGGCGCTGGTGCTGGACTTGTCCAGCATCAGGCCCATATTTACGTCGAGCATGCGCACGGTGTGCTCGGCGCGCTCCAGATAGCGGCTCATCCAGTACAGGCTGTCTGCTACGCGAGAAAGCATGTGCCCTCAGTCGTTTAGAACCCAGGTGTCTTTGCTGCCCCCGCCCTGGGAGGAATTCACCACCAGGGAACCGCGCCGTAACGCAACCCGGGTGAGTCCGCCGGGAACGATGCGCACCTTGTCTCCGTACAGGATGAAGGGGCGCAAGTCTACGTGCCGGGCCTCGACTCCATTTTCCGTCAGGCAACCGGCGCGCGAAAAATCCAGCGTCGGCTGGGCAATGTAGTTGCGGGGATTAGCTTCGATGGCGCTTTTGAACTCCTCGCGCTGCTCCGCCGTGCTTTGCGGGCCGATCAACATGCCATAGCCCCCTGACTCGCCCACCGCTTTCACCACCAGCTTGTGCAGATTCTCAAGCGTATGCTGGCGCTGCCTGGGGTCCGTCATGAGGTAGGTTTCCACGTTGTTGAGAATCGGTTCTTCGCCCAGGTAGTAGCGGATGATTGCCGGCACATAGGCGTAGACCGCCTTGTCGTCGGCAATCCCGGTTCCGAACGCGTTGGCGAGGGTCACATTGCCGGCGCGGTACGCGTTGAACAGCCCGGCTACGCCCAGGATGGAGTCTGAGCGAAACGCCAGCGGGTCGATGAAGTCGTCGTCTACCCGGCGGTAAATCACGTCGACCCGCTTCAGTCCGGCGGTGGTACGCATGTAGACCACGTTGTCGTGAATGCACAGATCGCGGCCTTCGACCAGCTCGATGCCCATTTGCCGGGCCAGAAACGTATGTTCGAAGTAGGCAGAATTGTAGACGCCCGGGGTCAATAGGACGATCGAAGGATCGTGGCGTCCCTCGGGGGCCAGCGACCGCAAGGTGCTCAGCAGCAGTTGCGTGTAGTGTTCGATCGGCTGCACGCCGTAGTCGCGATAGAGCTGAGGAAAGGTTCGCTTCATCACCCGGCGGCTCGTCAGCATATAAGAGACGCCGCTTGGTACGCGCAGATTGTCTTCCAGAACGACGAATTCGCCGTGGCTCAGGCGAAGCAGATCCGTGCCCGTGACGGTGATGTACACATTACGCGGTACCTGCAGGCCGCGCATCTCGCGGCGGAACTGGCGGCAGCTGTAGACAATTTCGCGCGGCACGCGGCCGTCGTTGAGAATTTTTCCCTCGTTATAAACGTCGTGCAGAAACAGGTTGAGGGCCGTGATTCGCTGAATCAGGCCCTTCTCGATGTGCTGCCACTCCGCACCGGTGATGACCCGGGGCAACAGGTCATAGGGAAAGATCCTTTCCGTCCCTTCACCGTGTCCGTACACATTGAAGGTGATCCCCTGGGTGAGGAAGGACAGATCGACGGATCGTTTGCGCCGAGCGATCTCCTCCGGAGGCAGGTTCAGAAATGTTTCCAGCACGTCGGCGTAGTGGGGTCTAACCATGCCTTCATCGTTGAACATCTCGTCGAAGGTGTTGTCGAGGAGATAGTCCCTCAAGAGCGGATTGCCGAACGTGCTGGGCCTGGCTATTTCCATCTATCTCCTGAATCCTGAGGCAGTTTCGGTCGCGACCTCGTCGCTGACCACACTGAAGTTCGTGAGATTGGCGATGCCGAACGAGGTGGTGATCGCCACATCCGAAGCATCGCGGCCCACGGCCATCAAAACTCGGCCAATGCGAGGCCGGTTGTGACGTGCATCGACCGTCCACCAGCGATTCGCAAGATACACCTCGAACCAGGCGCTGAAGTCCATGGGACTGAACGAGGGAGGCACTCCAATATCGCCTAGATAGCCAGTGGCATAGCGTGCCGGAATATTAAGCGCCCGGCAGAAGGTCACTGCCAGGTGCTGAAAGTCGCGGCAGACGCCCACGCGCTCGGTAAACACGTCGAGAGCAGTCTTCGTGGAGCGGGCATGCTGGTAGCCAAACATCACCTTGGAGTTCACCCAGTCGCAAATGGCCTGTACCCGGCTCCAGCCCGGCGCGACATTGCCGAAAAGCTCCACGGCGATGTTGGACAGGCGATCGACTTCGCAGTAACGGCTGTTCAGCAGGTAGATGAGCGTTTCGTTAGGAAGATCCCCCACCGGATGCTCGGTTGCGTCGAGTGGTGTGGGGTCTTCCATGCCGGAGTCTTCAATCAGGGTAGAGCCGCTGAGCCGGATATAGCCGGCGGGCGCAACCAACCTCGAGCATCGATTGCCAAAGCTATCGATATAGCTGGTAACGGGTACGTCAGGATCCAGTTTCAGCTCATCCGGCTCGAGCAGGTCCGGCTCTCGCGAAGGATGCACATGGAGCATCGCAACGATGGTCACCGGCGCGGGGATGTTGAAACCAATGTCATAACCTAAGCGAATCAGCATTGCATCCCTCAATCGAGCCCTGGCGCCAGGTGCCCGGACACGTCCGGGGCAGGTTCGACAGGAACGACAAGGTCCTTGTCGCAGAAATTATGATGCTGAAAAACTAACAGACATTCCCGGCCGGTTCCTACTGAAATGCTCTAGCATTCACATTGGAGAGCAAAAAATGACCTATTGCTTGGGCATTATGACTCGTGAAGGGCTGGTTATGGCCTCCGATTCACGAGCCAATGCCGGGTTCGACCAGATCAACGTGACCCCCAAAATGCATAGCTTTCTCCAACCGGGAAAGCGTGCGTTTGTCATTCTTACCAGCGGAAATCTGTCACTGACCCAGTCTGTTATCACGCTCCTGCGCAACGACTTCGTAGCCGGAGAGGGCTTAGCCAAGGCAGAGACCATGTATGACGCGGCTCGTGCCGTGGGTGAAACCGTCCGCCGCGTCTCCGATATGGACCGGGCTTCGCTTGAGAAGGACGATTTCAAATTCAACATCCATCTCCTGTTGGGTGGCCAGATCCAGGGGGAGAAACCTAACCTTTTCCTCATTTATCCCCAGGGAAACCCGCTCAGTGTGACCGAGGAATCTCCTTACCTGCAGATTGGGGAAGTGAAATATGGCCGTCCCATTCTCGACCGGGGAATCGAGTTCGCTTCCACCAGCCTCGAGGTGGCGGGGACCTACGCCCTGCTATCCCTGGACGCGGCCATGCGTTCGAACGTGACCGTGGGGCCTCCGCTCGAAGTCCTGCTTTACGAAAATGACAAGCTGGAGTTCGACCGTTATCGACGCTTCGAAGAAGACGATCCCGAGCTGACCATGATGCACGCCAAATGGGAGCAGGCCCTGCGCCGTTCCGTAGAAGAGCTGCCCAACGTCCACTTTGCTGCGCACCCGGCGCATGCCTCCCCCGATCAATGCGAATGCCCACCGGACAAGCGAAAGCGGAAATCAGCCGCCAGTCGCTAGCGGTCGGAAGAACGCACTAGAGGATGTAGCGCGACAGATCCTGGTCCTTCACAATCGAAGCGACCATCGCTCGTACATAATCCGGATCGATCAGAACGACTCGTTCCGGGCCCTCCGGCGAATCCACTTCGCTGATGGGAAACGGCACGGTGGCGCCGTTTTCTCCCGGCGGCGCCGGAGTCTCCGTCCCCTTCATCATGTCCGGAGCCATAAAGCTGATCTCGTCCAGCACGCGCTCCATGATGGTGTGCAGTCGCCTTGCGCCGATGTTTTCCGTGGTTTCGTTCACCCGGAAGGCAAACCGCGCCATCTCTTCTAGGGACTCTTTCGTAAATCGCAGTTTCAGCCCTTCAGTTTCCAGGAGAGCCGTGTATTGCTTGGTGAGGGAAGATTTCGGCTCGGTCAGGATCCGGACGAAATCTTCTACTGTCAGCGACTGCAGCTCGACTCGAATGGGGAATCGCCCCTGCAGTTCGGGAATCAGGTCGCTGGGTTTGGAAACGTGGAAGGCCCCCGCCGCAATAAAGAGAATGTGGTCGGTCCTCACCATTCCGTACTTGGTATTTACGGTGGTCCCTTCGACGATGGGCAGAATATCTCTCTGCACGCCTTCCCGCGACACGTCCGGGCCATGACCGCCTTCCCGGCCGGCAATCTTGTCGATCTCGTCTAGGAAAATGATGCCTGAGTTTTCCACCCGCTCTACCGCCAAACGGGTTACCTGGTCCATGTCGACCAGCCGGGTCTCTTCCTCCTGCACAAGGTACTCGAAGGCCTCGGCGACTTTCATCTTGCGCTTTTTGGTGCGCTGGCCAAAAAGGTTGGGCAGCACGTCTTTGAGATTGATGTCCATCTCCTCGATGCCCTGGTTGGAGATGATTTCGAACGATGGTGTCATGCGCTCGCGAACATCGATCTCGACGGTGCGGTCATCAAGTTTGCTTTCCCGGAACTGCTGGCGCAGTTTCTCGCGAGTGCGGTTGTGACTTTCCTGGCTCGCAGGAGGAAAGCTGTTGCCGTCGATGACGACGGGTCCTTGGCCGGACGAGGCAGCGGGCGCAGGCGAGGGCGGCAGCAGCAGGTCGAGCAAGCGTTCTTCAGCGTTGAGCTCGGCTCTGTCTTCCACCTCTTCCAATTTCTCTTCCCGCACCATGTCGACCGCGATCTCTACAAGATCGCGGATCATTGACTCGACGTCGCGGCCGACGTATCCCACTTCGGTGAACTTGGAGGCTTCCACCTTCATGAACGGCGAATTGGTGAGCTTGGCGAGGCGGCGCGCAATTTCTGTCTTGCCTACGCCGGTTGGGCCGATCATGATGATGTTCTTGGGCATGATCTCCTCGGCGATGTCCGGGGGCAGTTTCTGCCGGCGCATCCGGTTTCTGAGCGCGATGGCGACGGCGCGCTTGGCGGCACGCTGACCCACGACATACTTATCCAACTCGGCCACGATTTCCCTTGGCGTCAGGTCTTCAAGGGAAAGCTCAAGTTCTTCCGCGGTTCCTGGTAGATAGATCGCCATATGTCTCCTTCAGGGGCGGCAGCCTAGCCGTGCAGTTCCTCAATCGTGATTTGATCGTTGGTATAGATGCAGATCTGTCCCGCAATTTTTAAGGATTTCTCCGCAATCGCGCGGGCCGGCAAATCGGAATTCTCCATCAGAGCGCGGGCTGCCGCCAGGGCGAAGCTTCCCCCGCTGCCGATGGCTGCAATTCCTTCATCCGGCTCGATTACGTCGCCCGAGCCGCTGATCAGAAATGTCTGTTTCAGATCAGCCACCACCAGGAGGGCTTCGAGATTGCGAAGCATCTTGTCGGTGCGCCACTCCTTGGCGAGTTCCACAGCAGCGCGGCCAACGTTACCGGCGTATTGTTCCAGCTTGGATTCAAAGCGGCTAAAAAGTGAAAATGCATCCGCTGTTGACCCCGCGAAACCCGCCAGGATCTTGTCCTGGTACAGGCGGCGGATTTTCCGCGCGGAATGTTTGATCACGCTTTCGCCGAGCGTGACTTGGCCATCAGCCGCCATCACCACACTGGAATTTCTACGGACACATAGAACGGTCGTTGAGCGAATGCGCTGGCGTTCAGAGCGGGAACTTGTGCTAGAAGCGGATTTCGAAGCGGCGGTCGCCGTCGAGCCTAAGGCAACAGACGAACGGATTGACATCTCTTCAAAGTATAGCGCAGGGGCAATTAAACGGAACCCGTGGTTGGGTATGATCAGGGTGTTGCCGAATGGGGTCCGGCACTCGCTCGAAAGGCGCAAGAGGCTTCCCGCTGCGATATCCTTCTGGGAGCATCCGTATCTCCCGCTGGAGCTCCAATGAACAGCTTGCCTCTGCGCGAAACACAAATCTTCGGCACGCTTACGGCGGTCGGCGTCTGCCTGGGAGGCGTAGCTGCGTACGCGCTGCTTCGTCGCCGGGAGAGCCCCGACGAGTTGGAACGGAAGCGCCGGGATTTGCTCGTACAGCAGGGCCGCATCATTGATGCCACGGTGATCGATATCTCCGACCTGACAGCGGAAGAAAGCGGGAGACCCAACGGGATGCAATTGATTCTGTACAAGTACGAGGCGGCGGGAGTGGTTTACGAATGCTCACAGGACGTCACGATGTTACGTCACCTGGTGAACATCTATGATTGCCGGCTGGGTTTCCCGGCATCCGTACGATACGACCCGCATAACCCAGGTAACTCATTGATCGTAGCGGAAAGCTGGAGCGGCTTGCGTGATACGGCGAATTCCGTTCCTGTCCATGGCCGGCCCAAGACGGCCGCTTCCTCCCGCCGCTAGTACAATAGAGCCATGCACATGCATGGCGGTGCGTCGGAGAAGACGAAGCGCATCCTACGCATCTCCCTCCTGGTCACTCTTGCCTATGTGGCGCTAACGTTTATTGCCGGCGTTCGAGCACATTCTCTGGCGCTTATCTCCGAAGCAGGGCATAACATATCCGATTTCCTCGCACTCCTGCTCTCGTTTGTCGCTGTTTATTTCCAGACCCGTCCAGCCAACGACAAAAAGACATTTGGCTACCAGCGAGCCGGCGTTCTGGCCGCGTTCCTGAACGCCCTAACCCTGGTGGTGATCTCAATCTGGATCGCCATTGAGGCCATCCATCGCCTGAGCGTGCCGGTGCAGGTACAGCCTAAGCTGATGATCATCGTTGCAGCGGCCGGCGTGCTGATGAATGGGGTTATTGCCGCACTCCTTTGGACCACCTCCCGGGATGTCAATATCCGCAGCACGTTCATCCACATGCTCGGCGATACCCTTTCGACTGCAGCTGTGATCGTTGGGGGCGCTGCGATCCTGCTGACCGGTCACAACTGGATTGACCCGCTACTCTCCATCCTGATTGCTGCGCTGATTCTGTGGAGTTCGTTGTCTATCGTGCGCGAGACCCTCAATATTTTGTTAGAGGGCACGCCTCGCAGCTGCTCCTTGGCGGACATACGGCAGTCCCTTCAGGCTATCGAAGGGGTTCAGGACGTACATGATCTGCATGTATGGAGCCTGGGTTCGCAAACCCACGCACTGGCGACGCACATCACTATCGCGGACATCCCGCCCTCGGCCAGCGCCTCTATTCTGGAACAGGTGAACGGAACGCTCCGGCAGAAGTTCCGCATCTACCATTCGACTGTTCAATTTGAGTGCGTGGAATGTGAGGTAGCTCACGGCTGCAATCCGCCTGCCGAGATGGACCAGCACGATCATTCCGGTCATGATCACGCCCATTCGCACTAGCAGGGTGCGGCGGGGATATGCCATCGGCCTCCCTCCCCACATTCTTCCCGAAACGTCTTTCAACCCCCCCGCCGTCACCGTGTAGCGGAGCGCCTCGCAAACTAGCGCCTTGCGGAGGGATGGAAACATCGCAAACCTAGCGGGACCGCTCTGTCGTCTCGGTGCCTTCTACCATCTCGATTGGTTTGTCCGGTTGGGACTGGTAAATCTCGGCAACCCGATCGAGGGTATCGATTTCGTTGACCGGTTTGTCGTCGCGAATACGCAAAATGCGCGGGAAGCGCAGGGCGTAGCCACTGTCATGCCGGTCGGAGCGCATGACGTTGTTGAACGCGACTTCGAAGACTACGAGCGGTTCCACACTGCGTATTCCGCCGTAATCCTCAAGCGTATGATCCAGAAAGAACTGGGTAAGTTTGGCGATTTCCGCGTCGGTGACGCCGGAGTAGGCTTTGCCCACATTGCGCAAGGCGTCACCATCCCGGACGGCGAAGGTATAGTCACTCAGCCACCCGGCTCGTTTGCCATGGCCGTATTCAGCGGCCGTCACCACTACGTCCAGGGTGGCCAATTCCCGTTTTAGCTTCAACCATGCCAAGCCGCGCCGCCCCGGCTGGTAAAAGCTGTGCCGGGCTTTCAACATGACGCCTTCATTTCCTCGCGCTCTGGCATCCACGTAAGCCTGTTCCAGTTGCGCCACGCTTTCGAGCTGAACTATGGGGCCGAGCACCAATCGGGGAAAACCATCTTTCGCAGTTACGGGTTCGAACAACAGTTCTGCCTGATGCCCGGCGGCGGTGGAATGGCTGCCAACCCTCGTGCGTTCGGCCTCTTGCGCGGCCAGCTGTTCGAGTACCTGACGCCGCTCCTCGAGTGGCTTTGCCATCAGCATTTCTCCATTCGCATAGAGCAGATCAAAAGCCATGAAGACGACCGGGATGGTTTCGCGCATTTCCCGAGTGACCCGCTTTCGCCCCAAACGCGCTTGCAAAGAGGAGAACGGGAGAGCGCGACTTTCGCTATGGCTCCAGGCGAGGATTTCGCCATCCAAAATCAACGGTTGTTCGAAACCAGCGAACGCCTCAACCAGCTCGGGAAAGCTGGCAGTCATATCTTCCCGGGAGCGGGAAAAGAGCGCTACCCGGCCGGGATGCTCTGCCGAGCCACAGTGGATTTGCGCTCGAACCCCATCGTACTTGTCTTCCAGCTGAGCTTCTTTGATGACCGGCCCGGTCCTTCCCTCCTCGGCTACCTCGGTGGAAAAGCGCTGCAAAGCTTCGTCCACCGTCTCAACCGGGTTGGCGAGCATAAACCCAAGTGGATGAAAGAGTTTCATGCGTGCCTCAGCGAGGCGGCGTGTGCTGGCCAGCTCCACGACCTCGGGGAGATTCCCGTTCAGCATGCGGGCGTTTCGTACCTCGCCGATCGGCGCATCCCATGCTGCAGCAATTGCTTCCTCCACCAGGCTGACCTTAATCCCGGTGCGCATGTCCCCAAGGATGACCTTGATCAAATATTTCGCTTCAAGGGGTGTCGCCTTTTCCAGCAACTCCAGGGTAAGTTGCTGCTTCGCGGCTTGCCGGGATGTTTGTGCGATGGCATTAAACGCCGTAGCGACCTCTCCCAGAACGAGGCTGGGAGTCACTTTCCTTGGCTGCAAGAGATCGTGTGCGGCGCCGCCCAGATCGCCATGGCGAAGATACGCGGCATGCATTGCTGGCTGGCTCGCCCCTGAGAGCTGCTCGACCATGCGGCTCAGAAGCGCGCCACCGACATTTAACTGCCGCTGATCCGTTTCGGGAAAGGGTGTTCCAGCCAGGTATAAGGCCGCCAGGCCTGCCTCACGAGCCGGGAGGGCCCGCAAATACTCAGCCATCAAGGCGCGTTTCTGCAGTTTGCTGCTGGTTTCCGCCAGTCGCCGGCAGAGCTCTGCGAATTGTTCAAACCTGTTAAAATCTGACCTATGGTTCATCGCGTCGCCAACATGGTTCCTGTCCGGCACGCCCTTTCCTAGCGGCTCCTGCCGCCCCTTGTCCGTGTCTCGTCTTGTCTGAGGAAAGGAATCCTGCCATGTTGGATCGTTTGCAACAGATTGAAACCCGTTATGAAGAACTTGGACGCCAGCTTGCCGATCCGCAGCTGGTGACTGACCAGCAAAAATACCATAAGACCGCCAAAGCGCACCGTGACCTGGAAGCGATTGTCGAAAAGTATCGTGAACTCAAACAGGTCCAGCAGGGGATAGCCGACGCTACGGCGATGCTAGACGAAAGCGATCGCGAGCTTGCCGCCATGGCGCAGGAAGAACTGACCCGGCTCGAGAGCAAGGCGCCGGCGCTGGAAGAGGAAATCAAGATCCTGCTGTTGCCCAAGGATCCGAATGACGAAAAGAACATCATTCTTGAGATCCGCGCCGGGACCGGCGGAGACGAAGCCTCACTCTTTGTGGCTGAAGTTTTCCGCATGTACTCGCGGTTTGCAGAACAGCACCGCTGGAAAGTTGAGGTTCTTTCCCAGTCCGAATCCGGCGTCGGTGGCTTGAAAGAAATCATCGCCATCATCGAAGGCAAGGGCGTCTACTCGCAGATGAAGTATGAGAGTGGTGTCCATCGGGTGCAGCGTGTGCCCGCTACCGAGACCCAGGGCCGGGTGCACACCTCCGCCATCACCGTCGCTGTCTTGCCTGAGGCGGAAGAAGTGGACGTCAAGATCGAAGCAAAAGATATACGCATTGATACGTTCTGTTCTTCTGGTCCGGGCGGCCAATCGGTCAACACCACATACTCCGCTGTCCGGATCACCCACCTGCCGACCAACACCGTGGTGAGCTGCCAGGACGAGAAATCGCAGATCAAAAATCGCGAAAAGGCGATGCGTGTGCTTCGTGCCCGCCTCTATGAAGTGGAGATGGAGAAACAGCAGGAGGCGTTGGCCAAAGAGCGCAAGCAGCAGGTGGGCAGCGGCGATCGCAGCGAGAAGATTCGCACCTACAACTTCCCTCAGAACCGGCTGACGGACCATCGCATCGGGCTGACAAACCACCAGCTCGCGGAGGTGATGGAAGGCAAGCTTCAGCCGACCATCGACGCCCTCATCGCGCACTACCAGGCCGAACGTCTTAAGGCTGAAATAGCCACAGTGGCGTAAGGTGCCGGGCTCCGCCGGAGAAACATTGCACGCGGCCCGTGCCCGATTGGCTGCCACCTCTCGAAATCCGCGCCGGGACGCGGAGCTCCTTCTGGCTCGGGTGCTCGGCTCGGATCAGGCCGCGCTACTGACGCATCCAGAGCGTATGCTCTTGCCGGCGGAAGCAGATCAGTTCGAGCGGCTCCTCAAGCGCCGACTGGCTTCGGAGCCCATTCAGTACATCACCGGCACGCAAGAGTTCTTCGGATTGCTCTTCGAAGTTTCGCCTGATGTACTAATCCCGCGTCCGGAAACCGAGCACCTTGTAGAAGCAGTTCTGGAGCGCTTCGGGCGTGCGGCGGATTCTCGCCTTGTTGACGTGGGCACGGGGTCGGGCGCAATTGCGGTTGCTCTGGCCCATGCTATGCCTCGAGCGCGCATAACCGCAGTCGATTGTTCTATTGCTGCCTTGAAAATTGCGCAGGGTAATGCGCAAAGGCATGGAGTCACAGAGCGAATCACCTTCCTCCAATCGGATTTGCTTGCGTCTGTTGAGGGCGAGGACTTCGATGTCGTGGTGTCGAATCCGCCCTACATTGCCGCTGGAGAAAGCCTGGAACCGCAAGTCTACAATTACGAACCGCATTCGGCGCTCTTTGCGGGGTCGAGTGGTCTTGA
>DATJNV010000107.1:0-21957 GCA_035507705.1 Acidobacteriaceae bacterium | reverse complement strand
TGCGTCACGTCCGCAGTCCCCGGCTTGAATTCACTGTGGAAGAAGACGCCGCTGTTGCCATCCCCCACGCACTTGAAACGAAGCGAAAGCTGAAAGTCTTTGTAGTCATTGTCGGTTTCGAGATAGCCGTAGTCTTTCGTGAGCCCTTTCCCATGAATCAGCCCATCCTCGACCGTCCAACTCTCATTGCCAACCTTCGTCCAGCCGCTCAGGTCGGTTCCGTTGAATAGCTGTATCCAATCCAGGCCAGGAAGCTTTGCCGGCTCCTGGGCTTGGACAAAACCGAGCGCAAATAGACAAAGGGTTCCTACAACGAAAAAAGAGGCGCGCAGACTTCGAGAATGCATGAGGATGTCCTGACGAGAAATGGAATGTCACTGCGGCAGAATTCTACCAGCCTGCTAACAGGCTGCAGAAAACGGCACGTTTTGTATCAGGGCAGGGATTTCAGTCGGCCGTATGTGCAAACAACAAGTTCGGGGCTTCTAGCCACCGCGGTATCTTTCTCTTTCCCGATTTCGAGTTTTTCCGGGGCCTGCTAGAGCAAGGCGATTTTCCGTTCTCCATCCCATTGCACTCCGTTCGGCAAAGTTGTGGACCGGCGCAAAAAGGCGCAGTAACGAACGCTGTGGCGAGTTTCCGCGAGAGCCCAGAAGAAGGTCGGCGTTGCAAACAACTTCCCGCGTTCCACCATGCGCCGCCGGGACTCCGCCATGGCAGAAACACCGAACTCCATCCCCAACGCAAACTGGGCGGAGTTCCAAGGCGGGGAAGAACGCAGATGGTTCTCCTCCCATCGTCCGAGCCAGGGAAAGTCCGCACGCTTCCATGCGTAACCAAACGCGAGCTGATGCCGTGGCGACCAGACGATAAAGAACGACTGCTCCTGCGCCGGGTCCATCAGATGTGTGGTGAAGCCGCCGGAAGCAGGCTTGGCTGTCAACGTGCTCAGATCCTCGACCGTGCCATCTTTCAGCGGACAAAGAGGCCAGTCAAACTCTTCCCCTTCTACCTGCATGCCCAGGCCGTCATTGAACGGACTGTCGTAAACCTTCGAGCGCGTAGCCGAGGTGCGAAACTGCGTTCGCCCAGGTTCAAGGAACGGTTCACCCAGAGTTACGTGCTGGGTCCAACCAATCGGATGGTCGGTCGGGCTGTAGTTGTGGATGGTCTCGGAGAAACCCACCACGCCGTCCTCCGCCAGCTCTATCCTGCGTTCAAAAGTCATCTCCGCTTTCGGGAGGTCCGCGTGCAACAGAAGGGAATGTTCCTCGCCCGTCATGCGGTAGTGCGCAATGGGGGCTTCGCCATGGACGGTTCTTCCCGCCACTGCTTCTTCAGGGTCGGGCCCGCCAAACAGATCGAGACAGATACTGTGTCCGAAGATACCGGCGAGCAACTGCGCTTCGGCCCCCTCTCCGTATTCGGGGTGGAGCGCAGGGGAATAGGTAGACGGCTCAATCGACGGCCAATTCGGGATCCATAGGGGGCTGACATTTCTCGGCTTGTGGAGTATCTCAGCCACGTGGCCGCCCTCCTGAGTCACCGTGAGACGCAGCTCATCGGTTTCGATCTGCGCGGCTCTCCGACCGTGAAAGACCACATGCTTCATCCTGAACCTCCCATGGCATCTTAACGTCAACCCGGCGCGAGGGGGCATTCCGGCCTGCGGGACATCCATACTCACCGAGCCGATTGGAGCCCACTCTGATATAAACTGCAGCGGTGGAGAAGCATGATGAAGGCATGGATGCAAGGCTTTGCCGCGCTCGCAGCATTGCTGGCTTGCCTGGTGTTCGTCGCGCTGGGCCAATCCGGTCATCGCGTCAGGGTCGGCTACTGTGGCCCGTTGAAGGACATCGATGCAGTCAAAGCCGCGGGCTTCGACTACATGGAAGTACGCGTTTCTGAGGTAGCCGCGCTTTCCGATACGGAGTTTGAGCAGGTGGCCGCGAAGTTCCGCCAGGTGGGACTTCCGGTGTTATCCGCAAACCTCTTTATCCCCGCCGACATCAAGGTCACCGGACCTGCAATCGACAAAGAGCGGCAGATGGAATATGTTCGTCGAGCACTTGATCGCGTGTCTCGCCTGGGCGTGACATTGGTCGTTTTTGGCAGCGGCGGCGCCCGGCGCGTCCCGGAGGGATTTTCCCACGACGAAGCCTTTCAGCAATTGGTTGACTTCGGCAAGCGCATCGCCCCTGTAGCGCGTGCACACAACATCACCATCGCCATCGAACCTCTGCGTCGCCAGGAAACCAATATCGTCAACAACACGACGGAAGCGCTGGCATGGGTGAATGCGGTCAATGACCCGAACATCCAATTGATGATCGACTTCTACCACTTTTCAGTGGAGAAAGAAGACCCCTCGAACATTCTGAAGGTGAAAGATCACCTGCGGCATCTGCACATGGCAAATCCCAACGGGCGCGTCATGCCCTTGCACTGGGATGAATACAATTACGCGCCGTTCTTCGCCGTCCTGCGCCAGATCCATTACGACCGGCTGATCAGCCTGGAAGCCTCCACCAAAGACCTACCGGTCGAAGGACCACAGTCGATTGCTCTGCTTAGGCACGCATTCGGCCAGTGATCGCCACTCACCACAACAATTTCAATGCAAATTGAAGGTCCCGGTTATCGAAGGACGTCGCCGTAATCGTGCCGACGTTCCCGGTTGAGATATTGGCCGACGGATTGCCGAAGTTCGGATGGTTGATGATGTTAAACGCCTCGGCACGGAACTGCGCAGTCAGCTTTTCCGTGAGAGCAAAGTTCTTGAGCGCCGAGAAGTCAAACTCGGCCGTTCTGGGACCACGCAGCGTATTCCTGGTTACCGTTCCCTGGTAGCCCGCGGTGGGGACCACATACGCTGTCGGATCGAACCAGTGGGTCGGAGTGCGGTTCGATATCTTTCCGCTCGTGCGGCCCGGAGCGACATTCGCCCGCTGGGGAACATAAGTTCCGCAGGTGCAGGACCCCGATCCGGCCGTGACCGAAAATGGAAATCCGCTGCGCAACTGAACGATCGGCTGTACCTGCCAGCCCCCGGCAATCACGTTTGCAATACCACCGCGATCCAGGAATTGCCGTCCTTTGCCAAAAGGCAGCTCGTAGCCTGCGCTTCCTACTGCGCGGCTGGTGGTGTCGTAATTGGAATAGGAGCGATCGAAGGAGAAATGCGTCGCGTAGGACGTGTCGTTTGCGTCTGCCTCCCCGGAGTTGTTGTCGAGATTCTTGGACCACTGATAGTTGATGAGGTAGAACAAACCGTTGCGGCTGCGCTGCTCGAGCTTGGCCGAAAGTCCGTTGAAATCGCTCCCTCCTTCGTTCCGGCTGGTCAACATGCCGTGCAGGAAATTCGGGAAAGGACGCAGCGCGGGTGCGCCGCCCACCTGTGCAAAAGCGTCTTCGTTCTGGTCGTACCGTTTCCACAGTTTGTGCGTCACACTGCCCGTATAACCGAGTTCGAATACGGTTGCGTTCCCCAGGCTCTGCTCCACATTGACGGTCCACTCCTGTGTGTAGGGCACACGATTCGTAGGCCACAATGTAAACGGCGCCGGGATCGAAGGCAACTCATCCAGCGAAGGCATCAGCTGTTGCGTGACAAAGGACGCGTTGTTGATGGTGGCATTGAAATAGAACGGAGGAATATTGCGCTGGAATTGCAGCTCGTTGATGTTGGTGTTGTCGAAGTAAACGCCATACCCGATGCGCGCCACCGTGCCCTGCTTTGCCTGGAAAGCCAATCCGAGACGCGGACCGAACCCTCGCTTATCGGGTTGTACCATGCCAGCCGGATAAAAGTTCGGTGTGGTGTTGACCTTGGGCAGCAGCACCGCGGGAATGTCAGCCGGTACCTTGTGAAATGAAATCAGTCCGGTGTTGGGATCGAACATGCCCGCCAATCCGTTCTTCTCCACGAAAGGGGAAGCGTATTCCCAACGAATCCCATAGTTGAAGGTCAACCTATGCCCCAACTGCCAGACATCGTTCATGAAGATGCCGTAGGTGTTGTCGGTATAGTGAGCCAGCGAGCTTCCGGAGCCGGCCTGGCAGATGGAACAAACACCGGCCTGAAAGTTCGCCAGAGAGGAGAAGGTGAAGGAGCCACGAGCGGGAGTATCCGCCAGTTGCCGGACCTGGCGCCACTGGAACTGGGCGCCGAACTTGAAGGTGTGCTTTCCTACCACGTAGCTGAGGGTATCTCCCGCGCTATAGATGTTCTCCGTATCCCCTTGCGAGTTGCCCCCTTCCCCCAAACCGGTAAAGCCGGTAATGGTGATCGAGGGACGGCCATATTCGCTGGGTGTTACCCCGCCGCTGATGTTCACCAGCCCGGCTTCTGCCACCCAGTTTTTTCCTGGAATCGGATTCACCTCGTTGGTGAAACCGTACGCGCGGTTATAGCCAAGGCGCGCCTCATTCACAATGGACGTGGAGAGCAGATATGTATCACCAATACTTACGTTATGTCCAAGCTGGGGATAGCTCACACCGCTCTGTACTGAGGGCACAACCTCCGCAGCGGTGTAGTACACGTAGCGTTCGAAAAGACTGTGCTTGGACGACAGGGTCTGATCGGAGCGAACCACACCCTGGTCGTAGTTATTTGGCTCAATGGCAACTACCGAATAATTGTTCGTTCCGCAGGTCGTGCAGTTCGGCACAGGGAACGAAGGCTGGAGTACCTGGGCAAACAGGTAGGTTGGGGTTCCCAATTGTGCAGGCGTGGGAAATATGCCTAACTGCGGGATGGATTGTGCACTACGAAGGCCCTCATATCCGGCAAAGAAGAAGACTCGGTCCTTAACGATCGGGCCGCCCAGGGTCCCGCCAAACTGGTTGCGGTGGAAAACGGGCTTATGCGGATAAACGGCATAGGTAGAAAAATAGTTTCGCGCGTCGAAGATCGAACTGCGAGTGTACTCAAACAGGCTGCCATGAATCTGATTGGTGCCCGATTTGGTCACCATCGATACCGCAGCCTGCCCCTGCCCATACTCAGTCGAAAAACTGCTGCGCAGAAGATTGAATTCCTGCAGGGTATCGATCGATGGCTGCATCGAAAGCACGTTGAACCGCAACGAGCGAATGTAAACGCCATCTAGAACGTAGTTGGTCGAACTGGCACGCCCGCCGTCCACAGTGATGTACAGACTTCGCGTACCAAACTGTCCCGGGGTTCCTGTGTTTGCAAATTGCGCCGGAGAAACGCCGGCCGCCAAGGTAGCTAATTGGAGAACACTTCTGCCGTTGAGCGGCAAATCGGAGATCTGCTTTTGGTCAATGACCTGGCCAACGGTCGCGTCGCTGGTCTGCAACTGTGGCGGCAGAGACGTAACCTGAACCGTCTCATTCGCCGCCCCAACGCTGAGCACGATCGATTCATTCGCGTCTTTGCCCACCAGCAGATCGAGCGCGGAAATTGTGGTCGTCTTGAAGCCGGCCTTCTCCACCCGCAGCTGATACGTAGCCGGCGGCAGGTCCGGAATAGAAAAATCACCTGAGCTGTTGGTGACTCCAGTGCGCTCCGTACCCGTGGACTGATTCAAGACGTGGATCGTAGCGCCTACAACCGACGCGCCGGCCTCATCGTTCACGTGACCGACGATATTCGATACGGACGATTGCTGGGCAAACACCGAAATCGTCCCCAGCCCGAGAAGCATCAGACCCATTTTCCGGTAGGCAGCGCTGCCGGTCAGCAAACGCCTGAATCCTTTTCGCACCGTTGTCGGGATGGAAGTTATTGCACTGGTTCGCAGCATGGATCCTCCATAGCAGTCATACAACGGTCGACACAATGTCGACAGTTAAACTACGGACGCCATGCTACCCACGCTTCTGAAGTACTGTCAAGAAATTATCCGGGCGGGAATGCGTAGAGTATCCCACTGTGCCTGCGGTACCAGGCGCGCAGCTGATCCATTTGCTGGCGCCGTTCGGCCGCGACCGGCAGAGCGAACGTCGCCAATGATAGTCGCCGTTCTTCGGCAACTACTTTCAGCCCCCAGGGAACGGGCAGGACATTCAGTAATTCGATGAATGCGTCGAGGTGGGCGCTCGCATTTTCGAATTCCTCACTCCCCGGATCGGCCGTTCCAGCATCAAAGACCTTCTGTACCAGTTCCGGCAAAACGCAGGCCACCCCGGAGACTACTCCGTCACTTACATGCTCCTTGAGCGCAGGACCCAGGGCGCTGTCGTTGCCAACGATGCGGCAGCAGTCTTCCCCCTCATCCGTGAGCAGACGCAATGTGTCCAACGAGCCGCTGGAGTCCTTGATGCCCACGACATTCTCGTGCTGGCGAAGGAGTGCGAGCGAAGTCTGGGGCGCAAGACCGGTCGTGAACTGGGGCAGGTTGTAGAGCAAAACCGGAATGGGCAACGCATCGGCGATGCGCCCGACAAATGCCCTCAGGTCCGCCTGTTCGTAGGGAAAGAAATAAGGCATGGGCAATAGCACCGCCTTTGCGCCGGCCGCGGCTGCCATGCGTCCCAGCTCGATACTGGTCAGGTGGCTTGCCGCTCCGATGCCCACCACGAACTGACCGTCCTTGCCGACCAGCGCGACCGTTTCTCCCAGCAGGCACTCCAGTTGTGCCGGGGTGGTCAGGCAGAACTCACCGGTGGCGCCGTTCAGGGCGAAACTGTGAATGCCCCCGGCCAACAAAAACTTCAGATTCTGGCGGAACTGCTCCAACGCCAATAACCCCGCCTCCGTGCGCGGCGTTAACAGAGCCGCGCTCACGCCTCCCAAAAGCGAATGCCATTTGCCCACGAACGCTCCTGACGGGGGAACTCGCCGGCAACGATATTACCGACTTTGTCTATTATATGTCGACATAATGCATACATATTGGCGAACAGGCTCTCCGCCATGTACATTGAAGTGAATCGACTTGGGGATCTATGCCCAAACCCACCAGCCGGCGAGCACGGCCCAGCGGAAGGTCTAAGCCAACCGCCGCGGACCAGTCCATACGCGACCAGGCATACAACTACATTCGGCAGAAGATCGCCAGCGGGATCCTTACCAGCGGTGATCCGATCTCTGAAGTGGAGGTCGCAGAACGGCTGGGTAGTAGCCGCACGCCGGTTCGGGAAGCGATAGGCCAACTGGTCGCAGCGGGCCTGCTGGAGCAAACTCCAGGCCGGGGTACGACGGTGGCCCGTCTGACCCGCGACGATATCGTCGACTTGTACGAACTGCGTGAGGCCCTGGAAGTCTTTGCAGCGGGCAAAGTAGCCCGCTTGGGCGTGCCCGCCGAGGAACTCGACCAGTTACAACAACTGGTCGATGCCATCAAGCCCTTGCGCGAAGAACTGGGTACTTCAGACCAGGTTTGCCTAAATGAAGAGCAAATGGCGCGCTTCATGCATCTGGACCTCAGCTTCCACGCCTGCCTGATACGGATGGCCCTCAATCCTCGCATGCAGAAGATCGCCACCGAAACCCAGCTGCTGATCCGTATCTTCGCGATTCGCCGCAGTGGCCATGGGGGACCAATGCTGGACAAAATTCAGGCCCAGCACAGTGAAATCGTCGCAGCCTTGCGCAAGCGCCAGGCGGACCGCGCCATGCGGACCCTGTCAGAACATATCGAGATCAGCCTGCAGGAACGCCTGATCGAATTCGATGCCTGGAACAGAGCCCGTGCCATGCGTCAGGACCTACTCGAGACCTTTCCCTACGGGGCCGCATCCAGGTGAAGCCAGAGACGTCCGCCGGCGGAGCATACCGCTGGTGGGTAGTTCTCATGTTGTGGCTTGTTTGCCTACTGAACTATGCCGATCGCCAGGCGATCTTTTCTCTGTTTCCGCCCATTCGGGAAGAATTTGGGCTCACCGAGGTACAGCTGGGCATCCTGGGAACTGCCTTCATGTGGGTCTATGCATTGTGCGGCCCCTTCGCCGGCTGGCTCTGCGATCGCCTGAGCCGTAAGCGGACCATCCTGGTCGCGCTTCTCTTCTGGTCGCTGGCGACAGGCGCGACTGCTGTCGCGCGAAGCTACGGCGGCCTGTTGCTCTTACGTGCCGCCGGAGGTTTGGGCGAGGCATTTTACTTTCCTGCAGCTCTCTCCCTGATTGCTGACTATCACGGATCCGCGACGCGTTCGCGCGCCATGGCGGTTCACCAGTCCGGCGTTTACATCGGCACCATGCTCGGAGGCTCTCTCGCGGGATGGATAGGCCAACACCACGGCTGGCGGCTTCCCTTCATAGACTTCGGAAGCGCCGGACTTCTGATTGCGTGCCTGTTGCTGATCGCGCTGCGGGAACTTCCCCGGGGCGCGATGGACGAGCCGGCCGAACAGCCCAAATCGTGGACTTCCCTACTGGCAAACGGACCAGCGCTGGCCTTGGCTGCCATCTTCGTCGGCGCCAACTTCGTCGCCATGATTTTTTTGAGTTGGACCCCGAACTTTCTGTATGAACGCTTTCACCTCACGCTGACTGTTGCCGGATTCAGCGGCGTCGTCTACTTGCAGCTCTCGTCCATCATCGGCGTGCTGGCAGGCGGCTGGATTGCCGACCGCGTTGCCGGGCGTGAGTCCGGCGGTCGTCAGCTGGTCCAGGCCGGCGGCCTTCTGCTCGGCACACCCTTCCTTTTCCTCACGGGTTGGGTTCACACCCTGAACGCCGTGCTCGCCGCCGTCATCGGATTCGGCCTGGGTAAAGGTATCTATGACGCCAATTTGTGGGCATCCCTGTACGACGTCATTCCAGTTAGCCTGCGCGGGGTTGCTGTGGGCGCCGTCAACTCACTAGGCTGGATCGGCGGAGGCGTGGCGACCGTGGGCATCGCAATTGCCGCCAGACGCTTTGGTTTTGCCGCCTGTCTCAGTGCGACCTCGGCAATTTATCTTGTGCTGGCCGCGGCTATGTTTCTGCTCGCCCGGTATTTGCGCAAGGCCAATCGCCTATTTAGGGGCGTGCCTCGAATATCAAATTGAACGGCGTCTGCATCGCCCTGCGAAAACGGGTAAAACCGCCGGCCATGACCACCTCCCGAAGCCGCTTCTCACCGGCTTGGGCGCCTAACGCAAGTCCCACTTCCTGCGAGAGCGATGCCGGCGTGCAGAGGAGCGTCGAGGCCCCGTAGAAGGCGCGCCCGACCGGATGCAGGTTGTCCTCGATCTTGTCGCCGGCAAATGGCTCGACAATCATCCAGGTTCCATCTGGCTTCAGCGTGCTGCGCACGTGGGCGGCCGCTCCGACTGGATCTCCCATATCGTGGAGACAGTCGAAGAAGGTGACAAAGTCGAAGTCCGCCCCGGGGTAGTCCTTGGCCTTGGAAACACTGAACTGGATGCGATCTCCGGCACCGGCTTCCCGGGCGCGTTCTTTGGCGATTTCGATAGATCTATCGTGGTAATCGAATCCAAAAAATCGCGATCTTGGATACGATTTCGCCATCAGAATAGTCGAGGCTCCGAGGCCGCAGCCGACGTCCGCAACGGTGGCTCCTTGAATGAGCTTTTCTTCGACGCCTTCCATAGCGGGAATCCATGAGCTAATCAGATTCGCCGCATAACCCGGGCGGAAAAACCGCTCAGTGCCCACAAACAGATCCGGAGCGTGCTCGTGCCAACCCATTCCTTCGCCGGTTTTGAACCGCTCTCGGATCGGTTCCTCGGATTTGACGGCCGCCAGGGCGACCTGGAACATGCCCGGCAGAAACGCCGGGCTATCGTCGTTTGCCAGCGTGAATGCTTGTTCTTCGGTTAGATAGAATTTGCCGGTGACGCTGTCATAGCTCACATATTCCCCGGCCGCCTGGCTACAAAGCCATTCACGGATATACCGCTCCGAAGTCTTCGTGCTCTTGGCCAGCTCGGCGGGGGTTTGTGGTCCTCCGCCGGCAAGTGCTTTGTATAGGCCGAGCTTATCCCCGACTCCCACCAGGGGAGCATGGAACACGGCGCCAAAGTCCACCACTGCCTTACCCAGCAATGCGTTCAGTTTGTCAGGATTGATGCTCATGATGTGGCTGCTCCTCGATGTTGCTGGAAAGTAACCCCGCACTTGTCTGCGAGAGGAGCCCCAAGGCAGATGTTCAAAGGGTAGAAATCAAGACGCGCCTTCTCTCCAGGATCCCTAATGAAAGTTGTCCTGGAGCGTGAGTGAACAAACTAGATGCTGGGCAGGACCATTTCTATAGCGTCCTGACAGTAGAACGGTAGCGAAAAACACACTATGGAGCTAAGCATTCCCCCCGCGGCCGCGAGTAAGCTTCGCTGGCCGCCGCCCGATACAATAGAGGGGTTTACCTCATTCAGGCCTCGAAAGGAGAGCCCAATGCGCTCGCGGATCTGGCCGGCGGTTGCCGTTTCCTTCGGAGCTCTCCTGCTGCTGTTGCCTTTATTCACATGGCTGGTTTCCCATCAGGCCGCTCGCATCCAGCAGCAGACCAAGACCGCACGCCAGATTTACCAGAAGGCTGATGACGCAATTTCGGACATCCAGGCCAGCATCAATACCGGCGCTCTCATCGAACAAGGTGGCTCGACCGACGGTGAGGTCGCTTCCGCCGAAAGCCGGATTTCGGAATTGCGCAAAACTACAGTCCGGGACATCGGCGCCTTGGCCATACTGCTCGGAAGCAAACAGAAACCGCAATTGAAAGCGCTGGAGCAGGGCCTCGAGGAATATTGGAGTTCGATTGAACAAAACCTGGCCGCGGCTCGGACGCGCCACGGGCAACAGCGATTCTTCAGCGAATTGGAGAGCCGTCCTAAGAAGGTACTGGAGCTCGCCGGAAGAATTGACGACCTCAACCAGGCAAGCCTTGCCCGGCGCGAGCAGGAAACTGAGCACCAACAAAACAGGCTCCGTCGCGTTGCCGTCGCGGCCACCCTTATTCTTCTCTTCCTCGAGCTTGCCATCGCGTTGTTCAGCACTGCCTATATGGCTCGACTTGACCGGATTTCCGGAGCGGAGCGGCAACGCGCGGAGAAAGCAGAATCTGAGCTGCGCCGGTTATCGAATCAGCTCGTTCGTGTGCAGGAAGAAGAACGAAAGACCATCTCCCGAGAGTTGCACGATGAGGTCGGCCAAATCCTGACCGGCCTGCGTATGGAGCTGGGCACCCTGTCAGCCCACGAACCGGAGGAAGCTTTTCGTCAGCGCCTGGATAGCGTCAAGCATCTGGCCGAGGAAGCGCTGCGCGCGGTGAGGAATCTTTCCCTGCTGGTGCGGCCGTCCATGCTCGATGATTTAGGACTTGAACCTGCGCTGCGCTGGCAGACCAGGGAATTCTCACGGAGATGCGGAATCCCCGTGAATCTGGCTATTGAAGGCCGGCTCGACAACCTGCCGGAACCACTCCGCCTGTGCCTTTACCGGGCCATTCAGGAAGCGTTGACCAATTGCGGAAAGCACGCCAATGCCACCCGTGTAACCGTCACCGTTCGCCATGACGATGGCCGGGTTTCGGCGTCGGTACAGGACAATGGAAAGGGATTCGACAAGCTTCGTCTTCAGACGCACGGTCTTGGTCTCGTGGGCATGGGTGAGCGGGTGCGGGCCTTGCAGGGTGTCATTACGGTTTCCTCGGAACCCGGCCGGGGCACTCTGATCAGCCTGGAAGTGCCACTCGCAGCCAGCCGGCTCGACCGCACGGGCTAAAACCGCAGTTCTTCGCCCCGTTCCTGTCTTTTTGGTACCTGAATCGAGTTTTCATGGGATTGGTGTGGCGCCTTCTGCCCCGTATTGTGACTTCATGGACGATGTTCTCATCCTTGAACGTGGAGGGCGCTCAAGATCAGTTGTGGACATCGTCCATCGCTTCAACGAGCCTACACTGGCAAATGTCGATGGCTTGCAGAAGGGGAAATCCGGCATGAAGTTGAAAGTGCTGATCGCAGACGACCACGGTGTGGTACGCAGGGGTCTGCGCCTGCTTCTCGAGCAGTATCCGGAGCTGGCGGTCATAGGAGAGGCGGCCAATGGGCGCGACGCAGTCACCATGGCTGCGAATCTGTCTCCGCAGGTCGTAGTCATGGATGTCGCCATGCCCCTGCTGAACGGGATTGATGCCGCCACCCAGATCCTCAAGCTGAACAGCCAGGCCGCGATCATCATGCTCACCATGCACGCAGACGAGAGCTACCTGCTGCGCGCCCTTCATGTCGGGGTAAAGGGCTACCTTCTGAAAGAGTCGGCAGAAGAAGATCTGCTCGCCGCCATTCGGGCCGTGGCCAACGGCAAACCCTTCTTCAGCCGGGCCATCACCGAAACGCTGCTCGAAGATTACATGCGGGTCCTGAAACAGGAGGGCCTGTCGGACACCTTTGACCTTCTGACCGCGCGTGAGAAGGAAGTGCTGCAGTTACTCGCCGAAGGCAAAACCAACAAGGAAGTCGCAGCACTGCTGGATGTGAGTCCCTATACCGTGGAGAGCCATCGCACCAAGCTGATGCAAAAGTTGAATATCCACAATACCGCGGAGATCGTGCTCTATGCGGTCCGCAAGAAACTGGTCAGCTGATCCCCTCCCCTGACCCGCCGAGTTGTAGACAAGCCGGCCTTCCTGAAGGGCTTTAGCGAAACAAGACACAGTACGCGAACACAAAGGGGAGTAGCGTCATGCTCAAGCAAGGGGAGGTGTACGAAAATCCCGTCACAGGGATGAAGGCGGTCATTCGGGTCGGCACCTGGGAAACAGGGGGTGAGCGGCTGGTTGCCGATCTGTACGTGCGGAAATGTGGAGCGGGGTCGGCGCTTCATCTGCACCCTGCCATCCATGAGCGGTTAACGGTGACGAGCGGCCGGGTTGGGTTGTCTCTGCATGGCAGGACATCAATCGCCGAGCTCGGCTCGGCCATCGAGATTCCCCCCGGCGTGTCTCACCGGTGGTGGAACGCCGGAATCTATGAGGCCAGATTGAGCATCGAGATCCGACCGGCCGCCCGTTTCGAAGAGTACATCCGGAATCTCTTCGGCCTGGCCCAGGATGGCAAAACAGATCCGATGGGAATGCCCCACCTTCTCCAGCTTGCCGTGTTGGCCCAGGACTTTGAAGACGTTATTCGCTTCCCTAGACCCTCCAGGCTGGTTCCCGGCGCTCTGCTGCCGGTGATCGCGCCGATTGCCCGATTTTTCGGCTACCGTGGCAGTTACGTCGAGTATCTGAATCGTCCGCCGTCGGAAGTTCTCGAGGCGGAGGTCACGCATTAGAGAGTGGCGCGAGTCTGAACGGGGGCTCCCTGCATACCCCATCGGCGTCAGACGTGGACCTCTATTGGTGGGAGCAGCCGGCGGGTTATCGGTTACCTCAAGCCAGGTTACCTGGGCCTCGAGAACTCGCCGTGGAGGGGATCGCCTACGGACCTAAAAGTCACATTGACTGTTGTAATTAGCGGCTCGGATAATCGGTCTAAATCATCCCCTCAGGGCTGGTTTGGAGGTTGCTATATGCCGTCCCATGCCTTGTCTTCTGCTTGTGCGATCGTTGTCGCCGGACTTCCCAGAGAGGACAAAGAGAAACTGCTGCGTGAGCTAGCCCGCGAGTGCGGGTACCTGCTCCAACCCGCCGCGCAGGCACGAGAGGATTTTCAGCGGAAGCTGTTTCTCGATAGCGACGAGTAGCGGGCATCCCCTTTCCCTGGAAGGGCGATCGCCCTGCTGCTGAGTCGTTCCCGCTGCTTCGCTCCCGCCGGCCCTCTGGCTTTTATTTCCGGTAGATCAAATCCTGCTTCTTTGCGTGCTAGGCCAAACAAAGGACTTAGCTCCCGCCACAGTTACTAAAGTTCGAACTCCGGACAGCAGATATGGCCGAACTGCTCTCTTATTCCTTATAAATGGAGCAGGAGGAACGACAATGGCGACTGAACGGTGCAAGAATTGCGGCGAGATCATGACCGAGCAACCCGATGCCTATGAAACACTTAACCTCCCAGGCATCCCCAAACATTCCGACCGGATTTACGAGCAATGGTTCGTCTGCCGGAATGGCCACCGCAAGGGCTACATTTCCGGACACATGTGCGCGCCCGGCATGGCTAAAGTGATAAGCGAAACCACTGTGGTGACTGTTCGCACTTAGAGAACGGCCGCAAACGCGGAAGGCGATGCCCCTCGATGCCACATCGCGGGGCATTTTTTGTTTCCCACAAGGTTTACGCCCAGAATCCGCAGTCCAATGGATGGCAGGGCGCCTCCAAGGCGGGCGTAAGGAAGAGGCTTCGGCCGGAAATCTCAAGATTGCCTGGGTCGCCCCCCCGAACGGCCCAGGCAGTCTTAGTGAAAAGCGAATCTCTCGCGATCAACGCTTTACTGGAATGGTGACCAACCCCGGCCAATCGTTTCAGTGGAAATCCTGTCCCTCCGGCTGGTTAGCGATGCGCTTGCACCTGCCGCATCGACATCTGGCCATCCTTGGTTGGCTGGGAGGCCAGGAGTACGTCGTAATGCCGCATCTCGGTAATCTCTTTTACGAAGCCGCCGATGGCCCTGAAGAATGCCGCGAAATATGGACCGTTGCGAAAGCCCTGCATATGAGCTTCGGTAGACGCCCATTCGATACGAAGGATGATCGACGTGACGTCTTCTTCACACCCGGCAAGTTCGTAGGATAGACACTCCGGCGCCGCATCCAGGCTGGCGGCCGCTATTTGGTAAGCGGCAATAAGCTGGTCTTGCCTGGCGGCGTCCGCGACGGTGTAGCGAATGTATTCAACGGTCAATGGAACTCCCCTGTGCTGCGCTTGCCGGATATATGACTTCTAACTTGATGGACCGAGCGATACAAGTACGCACAAAAAGGTGCGTTGCCGTTCGTGTCAGCAGGATTGAAAGTAGAAGAGGAGAGGTGAGCCGATGCTGCTGGAAGAATGTCCGGTCTCGGTTGCGTTGAGAGCCATTGGGGGTAAATGGAAACCGCTGCTGCTGCGAGAGCTGAAGACGGGAGCGTGCCGCTTCGGGGAGTTGCGCAGGCGCGTGCCGGAGGCTTCTCACAAAGTGATGACCGAGCAGCTAAGGCAGCTGGAAGCTTCGGGAATCGTGGAACGGCGGGTCGTCCCCGGCCCTGTGCCAGGTATGGAGTACAGGCTAACGGAGTATGGCCGCACCTTGCGGCCGATCCTTACCGGCTTGAGCAAATGGGGAGAAGGCCATCGTGCTCGAATGCTTCCGTCACCCCATCGATAAGCGGATCTGCCAAAACCATCGACCCAAACAACTTCAGCAGAGGCGAAGGAGGGAGACCGCGTATTCATGCGGGGACAGCTATCCATCTGGATTTTCGACAGAGCGAATCTTCCACCCGATTCGAAACATCAATGGGGAAGCACGTTTGAGTGGAGTACAACGGTTTTCAGCACAAAATGACGCGAATATTCTCTCCATCGGTCTTTTATTTTCTGCTTCTCGCCTTGTTGAGCGGCGTCCATGGCCGGGCGGCTATGGGTGCATCTGTTCCGGACAAACCTTTGCAACCGGTCACCGCCGATCTCAAAGCCGGACGGGCGGATGCTGCCATCGCGCGCCTCAATTTGTCCCTCGCCGCCAATCCGGAGGATGCGGAAGCGCATAATCTGCTCTGCCGCGTTTACTACCAGGAACAACGATGGGACGACGCCATCCGCGAATGCGAAGCCGCCGTCCGGCTCATGCCTTCTGACAGCGAATATCACCTCTGGCTGGGGCGCGCCTACGGCGAAAAAGCGGATGCCATCCATTCCATCAAAGCCTACGGACTCGCGAAGAAGGTCCGCGACGAATTCGAACGCGCTGTACAGCTCGACAGCACAAATGTCGATGCACTCTCCGACTTGGGCGAGTTCTACACCGCGGCCCCCGGCATCGTGGGTGGGAGCAAGAAAAAAGCCGAGGGTGTGGCGCAGACAATGGAGGCGTACGGCCCCGCACAGGCAGACCAGTTGAAAGGCCGGCTTGCGGAAAAGGAGAAGAACTACCCGCTGGCAGAGAATGAATACAAAGCGGCAGTCGAAGCTTCTCACCAATCCGCCGACGCATGGATGGAATTGGCTTCGTTCTACGCGCGCCACCGGCAATGGGACCCGATGCTCCAGGCGCTGCAATCCGGGATTGCTGCGGATGCAAAGGCAGCAAAGCCACACGGGCCTGCGTTGGTGGAAGCGGCCGGCATCCTCGTTCGCGCCCATCAGGACCCCCAATTGGCTATCAAGCTTCTCAAACAATATCTCGATTCACCCAACCAGTCGGCAGACTCGCCTGCCTTCCAGGTGCACACGCAACTGAGCCGCCTGTTGCAGGAACAAGGCGATTCAGAAGGGGCACGCCAACAGACGGAAGCAGCCGCCGCGCTCGCGCGCGACTACCGTCCTGCTTCGAAAAAATCCGCCTCTCCATAGCGGCCCGCTCATCACTTTTAGATGGCAGGCGTTTTGCGGAACAGCAATAAAATGATTTCCACCATGATCACGGTGGAAAAACTGTCACCGCGCCTTGCTGGAGAACTCAAAGCCGCCCGCCTGGCCGCCTTGCAGGACACACCCACTGCTTTCACCGGCACATACGCCCGTGAATCTCAGCTTTCCAACGACGAATGGCTTGCCCGATCGTCCACCTGGAGCAGCAGCCGGTCCACCTGCTACATCGCGATGGATCAAGGCGTCCCGTGTGGACTCGTCGCCGGCAAATGCGACGAGCAGGATCTGCAGCGAGCCCATGTACTTTCCATGTGGGTAGCACCCCAGTACAGGAGGGCCGGTCTGGGTTCCAGGCTTATGCAGGCAGTGCAATCGTGGGCACAGGACCTGGGTGTCCGCGAACTACATCTGCTGGTCACCAGCCCAAATGCGACGGCGAAACGTTTTTACGAAAAGTGCGGTTTCACCCCATCCGGGTTTGTTCAGCCGTACCCCAACGACCCTGCGCTCACGGAATCCGGAATGGTGAAATACCTGGCCAGGAGAGATCCATCATGAAGCGTTACGGTCAAGCCGTCCGCCTGAAGCCGGAACACCGAGAAGAATATCTTGCCTTCCATAGGGCGGTTTGGCCTGGGGTCTTGCAGACGATTGCGCAAAGCAACATACGCAACTATTCAATCTACGAATGCGGCGAGTTGCTATTCGCTTACTTCGAGTACCACGGCGATGACTTCAGCTCCGACATGGCGAAGATGGCTTCGTGCCCCGAAACACAACGCTGGTGGGCGCTCATGTTCCCTATGCTGGAGAAGCTGCCTCCGCAAATCGAGGGCCAGCGATGGACAAATCTGGAGGAAGTCTTCCATTTCGACGGAGTTGATCCCGTCTAGCGACTGAGTTCCGGGCGGCGGGGAGTTTCCTTCCGACTATTCCTGAACCTCAAATGGGCCTGGCCGAACATTCATTGCGGACAGCGCTGGACCCTGCAGAAGAAACTGCGACCGGGTAAACTTGACCACATCTGAGTCTTTGTGTGGTTACCCTCTTGCCGTTGAGTGCTTGTAGACCGTTCTTTGCTCCATGGATGAGGCTACTTTGGTAGTGGCCCACACCTCTCCACTCCTGCAGCGCGTCTTCAGGGCGTTCCGCTATCGAGATTTCCGCCTCATGTGGTTTGGCGCCTGCGCCTCCACCATCGGTACTTTCGTCCAGCAATTCGCGCAAAGCTGGCTGGTTTACGATCTCACCAAAGATCCTTTTTACCTCGGTCTGGACCTCTTCCTGGGACAGCTTCCCATCATCATGTTTTCGTTGTTTGGCGGGGTGTTTGCGGACCGCATGGACCGCCGGAAGATGCTCCTTACCTCCCAGTACATACAAATGGTGTGTGCCTTTACCCTGGCATTTTTGTTCTATACCCACGTGGTCCAGGTATGGCACATCCTGGCTCTTTCCTTCGTGGTAGGCCTCGGTCAATCATTTGGCGGACCGGCATATTCTGCGCTGTTGCCAACCTTGGTCGGCCCGGAAGACCTGGCCAATGCCATCGCGATGAATTCCATTCAGTTCAACCTGGCGCGCATTATCGGCCCGACAATCGGAGGCGCAACCTATACCTTTTTCGGGGCGACCTGGTGTTTCCTCCTGAACGGTATCTCCTTTCTGGCCGTGATCGCCAGCCTGTTCATGATCAAGGTCAAATTTGTGCCGGCGAAAACCCGGGAAAAAGTTATGAAGAGCATGGCCGAAGGCATTCGATTCATACGAGAAAGCGAGGGGATGAGCGCGCTGGTCGTGCTGGCCTTCTGCACCACGGTGTTCGGATTTTCGTTGACCGCGTTCCTGCCGGTGTTCGTGCAGAGCGTTTTTCACAAGGGCCCCGAAACCTACACACTGCTACTGGTCTTTTCCGGTGCGGGATCGATCTGTGGAGCGCTCATTGTTGCTGCCATGGAAAAATTCAAAGGACGAACACGGCTCACGATCCTGATTCTCACGTTCCTCGGTTTCGTCATTGCGGGCTTCGCTCTTTCCCGTTGGCTTCCCCTCTCCTGCCTGCTGATTTTCCTGCAGGGCGTAGCGATCATGGCTTCTGCCTCGCTCATGCTGTCATTGGTGCAGATCATCACCACCGATGCCATGCGCGGCCGTGTAATGAGTGTCTACAACCTGGCGTTTCGGGCAGGCATACCTCTGGGCAGCCTCGGGCTCGGCAAACTAATCCCTGTTCTTGGTGTATCGACCGCCATCGCCGGCGCGGGATCGTTATTGGTGGCGGTCTCTATCTACTTCCTGGTGGCGCGGGGAAACGTCGCCTGACGGCAGGTAGTCTCCCTGGCCGAACGTAACCTCAGGTATCCTGTTTTTCATCTGGCTTTGACACCGCGATACGCATTCCATGCCTATCTTCGAGTGGCAAGCAAGAGACGCCCTGCTCGACAAATCGGTTTTCGAGGATGTGAGGCCTTATGAGTATCAACCGCAGGCAGTTTTTGCGTAGTGCAGCGGGGGCAGTTTCGACCGCCGCCCTGGCAGGTCCCGCCGGATCACGTCCACTCGTAGCCCAGGAACAAAACCTTCCCGCCCCGGAGGCGTCCGGAATCGACCACATCGTCGTGGTGATGATGGAAAACCGCAGCTTCGACCATTTGCTTGGCTGGCTGCCGGGAGGAAACGGAACGCAGGCGGGTCTCTCCTATGTAGACAGCAAAGGCGAGTCGCATCCCACCTGGCGCCTCAGCACCTACGTCGGCTGTTCGCATCCCGACCCCGACCATTCCTATGCAGGAGGAAGAAGCGAATACGATGACGGCAAAATGGACGGTTGGCTCCGCACCACTACCAATGACGTCTTCAGTATTGGCTATTACGAAGAAGCCGACCTGCCCTTCTACGCCGCGCTGGCACGTAACTTCACTACGCTCGATAACTATTTTGCGTCGATCCTCTCCTCCACCTTTCCCAATCGCGTTTTCCAGCACGCTGCCCAGACCGATCGCCTATCGAATACAATCGACCTCTCCACGCTGCCTACCATCTGGGACACGCTTGCTGTCGCCGGGGTCAGTCACAAGTACTATTTCTCCAATGTTCCTTTCCTTGCTCTTTGGGGAACGAAGTATCTGGGAATGTCGGCGTTGTTCGCGGACTTCCTGAAAGACGCCGCATCGGGTAATCTTCCGTCCGTGTCGTTTGTCGATCCACGGTTCACGATTCTGGACGACGGACTGGGCAACGACGACCATCCGCATGCGGATCTGCGGGCCGGCGAAGCATTTCTGGGACAGGTCTATCGGGCACTGACTTCGGGGCCTTCCTGGGGCAACACGCTGCTGATTGTGAATCGTGACGAGTGGGGCGGCTTCTACGATACGGTGGCGCCGCCTCGCGTGATCGCGCCCAACGATGTCGACACGGATTTGGTGGAGGGCCGGGCACTGCTCGGTTGCCGTGTGCCGGTGATCCTGGTTTCGCCCTTCACTCGCGGCAATACGGCAACGCCGCGAATCAATTCCCTGCTCTACGACCATACTTCCGTTTTGAAACTGATTGAATGGCGCTTCAACCTACCGCCTTTGACCAGTCGCGATGCCTCCGACGAAGTAGCAAATCTGGCGTTGGCTCTCAATTTCGGGGCGTCTGATGCGTCGATACCTGCGTTGCCCGTCATCCACGCTCCCTTGCCAAATCCCTGCGGGTTGTTTGAGCTTGGCGGTACGGTAGACAACGAGAGTTACGATTTCTACAACCTGCTGGTCTCGGACCTGGCGTCGGAGTGGAAGAAGATCGTTTAGCTTTAGCGGCTGCTCTCCTGATCCCGAATCACCGAAACGCGAGCGAATTTCCAGTGTCCATTATTTTCGCGATGCAGCACCGCAGGAGCTTTCCGTGCATGGTCTCTACAGGATGGTTGGCAGACGGCCGGCATCCGGCCTCGAGATATCCCACTCGAAGCCCCAATCGTGAAAACAATCCCTACAAATTTCTTCGACTCCTGCTTGACGGTCTGCCTTCACACGAGTAGCGTTGCCGTGGCAGGTGTTCCATGCCACATGCGCAGAGTCGTTATTTGTCCAAGTTGCTTTTGGCAATGTTCTTCTGCGTCCCGCCGGTTCCCTGCAGAGGCCAAACGTACGACGTCTTATGCCGCAACGGGTTCGGCAGTTTTTACACCACGTTTAGTACGGGTGTGCTGGTCTCCGTTGGGGCAGTAAAGAAGTCAGGGCTAGCCTTGCGGCTTTGTCAAGCCAGCCTCGGGTGGAACGAGCATACCCTCCAGTTAGAATCCCACGCGGCCCAAGTTGACATTGACGTACTGGGCGCAGATCTCGGCTTAAGGACACCCGTGATCGCTTTACAAGTCAAAAGGTCCGAACTCGATCCCCTGATGAAGTACGAGATTTACAGCCTCAAAAGACCGCCACGGTTGCTCCGCACAATCACCGGAGGAGACTATTACAGCGCGGCCGATACAGATATGGATGGCCGTATCGAAATCTGGACCGACGATGCAGGTGTGGTCAACGGGTTTGACAACATACCTCTCAGCGCGCTCGATTTTGCTCCGAACGTTGTTCTGAGGTTCGAACATGAACGATTGATCGATGTGTCCTCCGAATTCCAATCTCATTATGATCGTCAGATCGCGATCGTTCGAGCCCACCTTGGCACTCAACAACTAATCGACTTCAAAAATAGTGATGGCAGTTTGTCGGTGACCGGTCCAGTCCTGGCAGAAAGTACCTTACACAGCCTGATAGTCACCAAAATCAAAGTTCTTGAAATTGTGTGGTGTTATCTCTACAGCGGCCGCGACAAAGCGGCATGGGAAGCACTTGGGGCTATGTGGCCTACGGCTGATTTCGAGCGAATACGCAAACTAATCCTGGAGGCACAAGTACGAGGTATCCGGGCTCAGATCGACGGCGTTTCCCAGGGATCATCCCTTCATCATTTCAAGAGGAAACAAACGATGATTTACGATCGACTGTCGTATGCCGAGCCTAACGAGGGGAACCCGTTGGGTTGGTCCTACAAACGTGGCATGGGGGGGCCGCCCAATCCCGAACACTCATTCGAAGGCGACAGCGATCCTGTAGAGATTTTTCTCAGACGGCCACCTTCCCCTGACCCGGATGCCCTGCGATCTGAATTGGATACGCAGGTCACGGTGGATCTTGTGATCGACGCGGCAGGAAAAGTCCGCTCGGCAACAGCCGAAGGAAAGCCCGATCAAGAATTGATAGATGCCACGGCGGATTGGAAGTTCATTCCTGCCTTCAGGGAAGGCCGCCCCGTCGCCAGCCGTCTGCGAATTGGAGTCACGCCTTATCGATAGAGGTTGTGGCGCGCGTTTGATCGTGCATTGGTCAGCACATAGGAAGTGCGGCGTTGCCGGCACGCGGTTACTCGGCACGGAGGGCCACCATCGGATCCACTTTGGTGGCCCGATGCGCAGGAAGAAAGCAGGCTGTGGCGCCGACCGTGAGCAGAATGAGCGTGGCAAACGCGAAGGTCACAGGGTCGGTGGGGCGAATTCCGTAGAGCAAACTTTCCAGTAATCGATTGACGAGGGCGGCCAAGGCGG
>DATJNV010000106.1:0-4194 GCA_035507705.1 Acidobacteriaceae bacterium | reverse complement strand
CCCTGGGCGGTTTTGCACATCGCGCAGAAGCAGCAAACACAGTTCTTCGCGGCGGATGCCGTGATAGAGCAGGGTAGCGAGAATCGCCCGATCCCGTATTCCCTTCAGCGTGTCCGGAGCAGGGGCCTCCAGCAGCCGCCGTGCCTGCGCGTCGCCCAGCACGGGCGTGCTTCCTTCGTTACCGTTTGCTGCTGGCGGTTTCACCCCGTCAACCGGATTGCCCACGACGGCATTCCGCTCGCAGAGATAGTCAAATAAAGAAGAGAGCGCCGAGAGTTTGCGGCCGTATGCTGGGAGGGCGCCAGGTTGCGCGCTTCCAGTGCTTTTTTCCAGGGCTGTGGGAGTTCCCAATCCTGTGAACCGGACAAACTCCTCGACATCAACTTTGTATGCGCGGCACGTTTTGGGATTGGTGATGTTGGCGAGCCATTCGAGTTCAGGCGGTACATCGGTGAGCTGATGGTACTGCGCAGGCGTTAACGGGTCTTTACTAATAGGTACAAGGTCGCTCACCACCCGCCCCGCGTTGTTTAAACGCGATAATGTATTTTATCGAGTTCGCGCGATGTACAAGACCCCAATCGCACGCGTGCGATCTCCGAAGGACCGCGCAGCTCCCATCACGTCCACAGCCTGATAGCGCGTTATCTGGAGGAGAATGTTCCGCCTGGAGGGGTGCGGCTTGGCGACGCTAGGCGTCGTCGCAATGATCTCGATTTGCCATCACAAGAATAAAGCCGAAACTCGGCCGACACCATTTTCATCCGTGATAATTAATGAGCGCATTCCTAGCGCCTTTGGCAAAAGCGTTTCAAGGCCTGATTCGGCCCGCCATTGAGTAAGACCTAAGAAGGAATCTAGAAGTGCTTCCGATACTCAAACAAACATCAAGTGGAGGTTTGCTATGAGGAATCCTGTTTATCGGCCTCAGTGGATGATCATTCTAACGAGCGTAGTAGTTGCCGGAATCTCTGTTATGAGCGGCGAGACGCTCCCTGCACTCTTCGCGGAGCAGCAACCTGCTCTTGCAGCCCAGACGTTGTCTGCCTCGGGTGTTCCCGCGCTCCAGGGGATTGTAGATTCAGGTCGCAATGCCGATCTTCGCTGGCCCGACTTTACTCCCTACAAAGCGGAGGTCGCCAAGCTTTACGAGACCAACGGCTATGCTTTGGTTTGGGTACAGAACGGCCGCGTCCGTCCTCAGGGACTCGCCGTGATCCAACTCCTACAGAACGCCGACGCTAAAGGACTGGACCCCGAAGCTTACGACGGCTCGCGATGGCAGGGCCGCCTCGTCACGCTGGGACAGAACCCGTCAGAACAAGATTTGGTTTCGTTCGATACGGCGCTCACGGTGTCGGCAATGCGCTACATCCGGGCCGTCCACTTTGGCCGCGCAAATCCTGCGGAGTTCAAGTTTCAGCTCGATACGCAGGACGGCCAATTTTCGCTGTCCGACTTCATCCAGACCCAGGTTGTGAATGCAGGCGATCCGGCTGCTGCAATTCAGAAGCTGGAACCGCCATTCCTGGGCTACCGGAAGCTGCTCGCGCTCTTGCCGGTTTATGAAGGATACGCAAAGAAAGATGACGGACAGAAGCTACCGATGGTCACCAAGACCGTGCGGCCCGGCCAGCCTTACGCCGGCGTGGTCCGGTTGGGAACGTTTCTTCAAACTATCGGCGACATACCGGCAAGCCAACAGCTGGATCCGAATGCAACTATCTATGAGGGGGCGCTTGTCGACGGAGTGAAGAACTTCCAGGGCACACATGGGGAAAGCCCCACCGGCAACCTGGACGTGCGCACGATCAATGAACTCAATACGCCTGCGGACGTCCGCATTCGCCAGATCAAGTTGACTCTGGAACGGTGGCGCTGGCTGCCGCATGCCTTCGCACAACCGCCGGTAGTTGTGAATCTTCCTGAGTATCGTCTACGCGCGTACAACCCCGATGGCACCGTCGCCTTCCATAAGAACGTCATCATTGGAAAAGCCTACGGGCACAGGTCTCCGGTCTTTGAGAAAGAGATCCAATACGTAGTCTTCCGGCCCTATTGGGACGTGACTCCCACCATTCAGCGGAGCGAGATTGTACCGCACATTCAGAAAGACCCGACCTACATCGCCAAGCATAACTTTGAAGTGGTCACGCCGCAGGGCGTGGTGGTAACCGACAATCAAGTGAGCCTGGAAGTTTTAGAGGGCATAAAATCGCTTCGCCTGATGGTGCGGCAAAAGCCCGGCAAGACGAATTCTCTGGGCCTGGTAAAGATCATCTTCCCCAATTCGGACAACGTGTACCTGCATGGCACAGATGTTCCGGAACTGTTCTCGCAGGATGTCCGCGACTTCAGCCACGGATGCATCAGGGTAGAGAAGCCTGCGGAGCTGGCTGCCTGGGTGTTGCGAAACAATCCTGGATGGGACCTGGAGCGCGTGCGGGCCACGATGCACGGCGACAAAGACAACCTTCAGGTGAACCTTACCACGCGAATTCCAGTTCTGATTGTCTACGGCACCGCCGCGGTGAACGAGGAGAATCAGATTAAGTTTTTCGACGATATCTATGGTTATGACGCAGAGCTCGAGAAAGCCTTGGCCGCTGGCTATCCCTCTGCCTGGTAGGCGCCTCGGGCAAAAGCGGCCAGCGAACCGCATCTAACGTAAAATGGATGTAATGCGGCAATGTGTTTTGAATGGGAATGAAGCGACACCGGAGTCATCGCTAAGAAAGACACCGGAGTCATCGCTAAGAAAAAAGAGCAAGTTCGGTCTGTGCGTTTTGTCAGTGATTCTCTTGTTTCTGCTGGTGCCGCTGCCCGGGCACGGTAGCACAGAATCTGTATCCCCCCCGGCACCCGAGTACCGGCTCCGCTTCTATCACACTCACACGGGGGAGCGGCTGGATGTCGTCTATCGCCGCGGTGATCGATACATCCCCAAAGCGCTCGACGAGCTCGACCATTTCCTGCGCGACCACCGTACCGGAGATGTGCGCCATTTCGATCCTCGCCTCTTCGACCTTCTCTACGACTTGACCGCGTCGCTCGACGATTCCGGTGGTGAGATCGATGTGATTTGCGGCTACCGTACGCCTTGGAGCAACGAATTTCTGCGCACCCGCAGTGCCCACACCGGCGTGGCGGAGCACAGCCTGCACATGCAGGCCGAAGCGATCGACATTCGCCTGCCTGGTATTCCGACATCGGAGCTACGTGACGCGGCCCTGCGCCTGCAACGCGGAGGAGTGGGCTACTATCGCGACTCGGACTTTGTGCACGTCGACGTTGGGCGTGTACGCCACTGGTAGTCGCTACTTAATGCGACCTTCGAAATTTGCCTGCATGGCGACGATCGCCTGCCGGCTCCCTCTCCGCGTGATAATCCCGTTTATCGGGCAAGACTTCGGGGGCAAGAAGGCAAGCGCGCAACGGTTTTGGATTCGGTTGTTCGATATGCCGAATGCCCGTCCAAGTGTTTAGCCGCCTGGTTGCACATAGCTAGGTTGGGAGGTTCGGGAACATCTCAGGCGCCATTTGTGCGGCGAATTCCTTGAACACGCGGACAGGGCGCGCGAGACATCGATTGTTCAGGTGGACCAGCCACAGGTGACGGATGCGGAAGTGCCAATTCGGCATCACCTCGATGAGTTTGCCTTGCCGCAACAGCTCCGGCTGTACCAGTGGCGGTAGGTCGCCGATACCGGTGCCTGCAAGCAGCGCAGCCGCTAAGCCGGTGTAATCATTCATGCAAAGGTGAGCATGAAACGTCAGAGTTTCTTTCTTCGTTCCGTTTACAAAGGTCCAGACGTTTGCCGGCTTCCAGAACGAAAAAGCAAGCAGCCGGTGTTGCAGCAGGTTCTGAGGTTCTTGCAGCGACTTCCGGTTTGCTAGATAAGCTGGACTGGTGACCAGCTGATGGCGATAGGTGAGGATCTTGCGTGCGATAAGAGAGGAATCCTCGAGTTGCCGGTGCACTCTGAAGGCCAGGTCAACCCTCTCCGTGATTTGATCCACAATCCGCTCTGTGATAAGCACCTGCACACGGACGTCAGGATAGGCCCTTTGGAACGCGCCGATCAGGGGAGCCAGGAAGCAATCGGAGATACTCGGCGGTGAGGCGAGCCGTAGTTCTCCTGATACCGTAGACGTGTGGTTGGAAGCGATGTTGTGCACCGCTTCGCTGATCTC
>DATJNV010000105.1:0-47574 GCA_035507705.1 Acidobacteriaceae bacterium | reverse complement strand
ACCGACACCGGCGACACCTATTCTTTCGAAGAAATCAGCGGCTGGCTCAAGGATGCAGGCTTCAACGACGCGCGAAAACTCGAAGCCCCCGGACCATCGCCGCTAATTCTCGCAACCAAACCTTGACGGCCTACGATTCAGCAAGCTGTTTTTCACGAAGAGCGTCGGTGTGCCGTGGGACCGTAGCGGAGCGGAGGGATCTGCGGTTTCTTTCCCGGCTGATGGCCCTCCGTCCGCCAACCCAGTTTGTCTCTCAAGTGATGTTCGAAGAACCATTTCTTCAGCGGCGACGGCGACCGTAGATTTATCAAATAGAAATGGCCGCTCCAAATATCCGGAGCGGCCATTTGTCTTCTCGATGTTGAGGCGTTACGGCAGTTCCTCCACACTGCGAGCCACGAACACCGGCTGGCCATTGCTCGGATTCTTCAACACCAGCCCAACCACCCGCAAAGGAATCTCCGCGCTTCCGCTAAGATCTCCGACCCCGTTCAGCCCACCCAGATATTGGGTAACCGGCGTGGTGTAGACCGTGATCGGCCCGTTGAACAGTACTCCAGCGAGTCCATTCGAGTTGAACGAGAACGTGCCATTCCCGGTGTTTGTGCTACCCGGTACCCACTCGCCTGTGTGACCTTCGGGACGAAGCACGATGCGATGCGCCGTAACCATCTGCGAGTTGCTGGCGCCGCTCAGCGGACCACCAATGCTGACATGCTGCCCGGGAACCAAAAGGCTCGAGTTGAAGAAAAAGTTGGTGAGCGGGGTGCGAAGCTTATACACGAAATACAGCTCATTGCCCGAAAGGTTGACGTTGGCGATCTGCCCCAGCGTCAGGCCCGTATCAGCCGGCAGTTCTGCCCGGACGTACATGTTCAGTGAGTTCGCTGGTACTCCTTGCGCCGGTGTGACATAGGTAACCAGTCCGGCGGCCCAGTAGCCGTCCTGCGAAAGAATACCCACACAATCAGCATCGATCGTTTGGCTGTTCGGAGCGAACGTCCCGGAAACCTGAACAATCGAGTTGGTCGTCAGATTCGCGACCGTCTCGTTGTTCTCGAATTCGGTATTGCTTGAAACCTGTACCGTGTACTGACGGCCGTGTGGCCCCTGCACAATGAAGGAATTATCAGTGGAGTCGATGCTTACGACCCCAGCGTCGAACTCATCGATATACCGCTCAGGATCGCTCGCGCTCAACGCAGCCAGATCGAGAACAGGTGTTACCTGTCCGGTGATCTGTCCATTTGCATCGACCTGAATCGACTGGCGCAGATCGAAGTCGAGTCTTATGGCATCCATATCACCGCTATTGACGACGAATGGATTGGCCAGGTTGATGGTTACTACAGGCTGCGTGAGTGACGCCGGCATGCTGGCAATCGTCGGCGCGCTGCCCGTTTGCGTGTTCAGGTAACCGAGTGTCGCGCTGCCCAGCGTGATGGTTGCCGTGGTGTAAGTCCCGGCTGGGATCGAGTTGAAGTCAAGCAGAGTCGAGAGACCGTTGAAGCGGGCAAAATCGACCGTCTGTGCCCCGTTCAATATGGAGACCGGAGTAGCCGACCCATTGGAGAGAGTAATGCTTTGCAGACTGACTGCGAAGGAAACGACGCTGGGAAGCGGGGCATCAGTTCCCAATAAATACACAGAACCCGTCTGTTGAGAATTGCCGCTTGATCCGGAGTTAGAAGTTTCGCCAGGGTTGTTACCGCTGCCGGCACTACAGCCAACAACGCACGCGGTTGTTGCCATTGCCAAGAACACACGAAGCCTGTTGATGAATTGCATAAAGCTCCTGTCCCCAAGATTGTCTAAGTTGTTAAGTGCTGCTAAGCAATCGGTAGCAATCGCGACCCAGGGTGTATGCCTGGGGGCGGTTCACGTCGCTGCCACACGATAAGTGCGCGATTGCTGTCACTGTGAAGGCAAACCCTCTTCTTCGGCACAAAGTTTCGGAAATAAGTGCAACTTTAGAGGGAGTCAGGTGTCTGACCGGACAGGCAACCCCCGCCAAAGCGTTTTCGCTGCGTGTTGGATAGCCGTGCTATTGCGTCATGGTAAGGACGAACGTCTGCGCATGAGCGGGAGCCGATGCGCCGGATGCAGTAACTGTGACGTTATACGTTGCCGGCTGTCCCTGCTGCGAAGTTGTGGAATTGGAGTTATTGCTGGAGGAACCGCCGCATCCCGTCAAGCTAAGCAGGCACAGAGCAATCAATGCCCATCGCGTTCTGCTCTTCCATCCAAATGGTAATAGCGAGAGGGGAGAAACAAGTGCCAGAATCATACCCGATGGTGCAAACAATCCTTGGCTGCTATTCATCGCACTCACCGTCATCGTTGTACTTTGCGCTGCGCTCCCCGACAAGGTGGATGGAGAAAAACTGCAGCTCCATCCGTTCGGCAGGCCGGTACACGCAAAGGACAGGGAGGCGCTGAATCCGTTTTCTGGCGTCACTGACACTTTCAGAGATCCGGACGTCCCTTGCGCAACAGAGAGGGTATTGCTGGAGAGCGCGAGTGCGTAGTCTGGTACCGGAGACGAAGTCGTCCCGCTGATGGTTACCGTAACTGTGTTGGAAGTTGCCGGCGAATCAACGCTATCCCCACTATAAGTCGCGGTCAGAGTATGGGTGCCGGCGCTCAGCGTATTGATACTCAGCAAACCTTTGCCGGAGGTCAGGGCGGCCGAACCAATTGTGTTGCCGCCGTCCTTGAAAGTAATAGTTCCGGTGGCGGAACTCGGCGCGACCGTCGCTGTCAGCGTAATCGCCTGCCCCGACCCGGCCGTTCCTGAAGAAGATGCCAGTGTCACGGTCGTTGCCTGCAGTTGCGCTCCACCCACCAGGATTTGTACGACGCTCGAAGTGGATGAGGCGTCTGTCGAATCTCCAGCATACGAAGCGGTGATGCTGTGCGTACCCGCCGAGAGCGACGATATCGTGAAGCTCGCCGCTCCGCTGGCCAGGGTGGCCGAGGCAAGGGAAGTCGAACCATCCATCAAGCTCACTGTCCCGGACGGCGTCGGACCGCTCGCTGCCGAGACGGTCACACTGAAAGTATCAGACTGCCCGGCGCTGATTTGCGTCGCCGAGGCTGACAGCGAGGTAGTCGTAGCCGAGGCAGCTGTCGCGGCTGGCTGCACCACGAACAAAAGCGCAGAGTAGCCGGGAAAGGTATAGCTCAGAGCGCCATTGGTGATTGCAGCGTCTGCTGGGTGAACGATGGATGTGAGACTTGCCTGCGAATAGCTATACACCTGGGCTGTTGGGGGCAGGGTCACGTTTGAGATCGCAATCGCGCTGGTCAGGGCGGCCGTCGTTTTGTTGATCACCAGGATCGTGATCGCGTTGTCATTTGACCGCTGCGCGGCGTAAATCGAAAGCGAGCCCTGGTCGCTGCTGATGGCACTGACTGAGGTATCGCCAAACTGACTCCCGTTACCGTCGTAGTTCCGGAACATGCGGAAAGCGTAGGCAATCGGGTCCTGGGGAGCTGGCGGATTCCACATATTGGCGAAATCGATCGGCTGCCGCCCGAAAATTCCCAGAACATCCATTTCGGCGATCGCGTCCACAATCGACTTATTCCCGCTATCGATGCTGTATTCCGAGAGGGAAAGTAAGGTCCCGGGATAATAGGTGCTGATCCAGCCTCGGAATCTGGGGATAAGCTGCATAGGGCCATTGAATTCATACTGCTCGACCCACGTCCCGCCGTTGTAGGTGGGGTCCCAGAGCGTGCGTGTAGATGCCAGCTGCGCTGCCGGCGTCGATGTGTCGAAATAATAATGCTCATCGAAATAATCAAGAATCCGCTGGCCATGCGCCTTGTCATAGGCTGCCATCTGTTGCAGGTAGTATTGCCCGGCGAACAGCCCACCCTGCTGGCTCGTATTGCCAACCCACCCGCCCAGCGTGAAGTCCGAGGGTCCGAGGACCATTGCGGAGCTGTCCGCTTGCTTAACGGCGGCCGCATACTGTTCACCTAATTGTGTAATCGTTGGATAGGTAGCGCCGTTCGGCATCACATCGCGGTGGGTATTCGACCATCCATAGGGTTCGTTATCCAACTGGTAGAACTTCACCCCACCGTTGGCGGCGGTCCCAAACGTGCTCACAAGATGCTGTACCCACTGCTGCTGCAGACTTGTTGTGTTGTCGATATGGTTGGCGTAGATATTGCTATCCGTTAACTGCGTACCATTGGTGGCAATGCTGTTGCCGCAAGTATCGCCATTCGGATGAACATATGGATTGGTCGACTGCTGCGGCCCATATACAGACACAGGAAAGCTGCAGCTCCATGCCGCCATCTTATTCACGTATGGAATGATAGGAATCGTGATCAGCGCGTCGGCTGGTTTATAAGTGTTGACCATGAGGTCGGCCGAAGCGCTCGGTACCGGGCTCGTTTCGCCATTTCCGCCCATAAAGTACCAGTCGAAACCCGCATTACTGGAGTCAACCTGCCAGTTATACCGCGTGGTGCCGTCGCCGCCCCAACGGATGTTCCCCACCTGGATCTCTTTCGCGAAGGTCGCGTCCAGTCCATAGTTGGCGATGCCATAGATGTCTGGACTGATCGGATGACGGGACGCCGATGCATCTACGGTGAGCGTGGGTGCTCCCGACTGGGCAAGAACACTGCCAGTGATTGCCCAGGTTGCCAGGAGCAAAGCCGTAGCGGGTACGCGAATGAAGCGCATGCCTGGCCTCGCAGTCTAAGTCGGACTGCGGCCAGACTACCGTTTATAAGTTACCCGATCCAGTTACGGATGGGGGATGATAGCAGCGGACGCATGCGAGGTGGTGTACCGCGCAGAGGTAATCCGATGCAGATCACCTCTGACTTGCTCTTTTTTAGTGGCCGCGGTAGGCGGGCGATTCAACCTGCGTAAATCCCGCCGGCACCTGGAAAGATGAAGACGGTACAGAGGCCTGTGAGAAATTTGACTTCTGCATCGTCATCTCCATCAGCGTCGCGCTCGTGGGCGTGGCAGTTCCATCAGCGGTAGTGTTTGCGGGAGGCGTCGCGTCGGTGGCCGGAGTTGTCTTCTTTTTGTGAAAACCACCGAATGGGGAACTGCCCAGCGCAGAGCCCAGAAGGCCTCCAACCGACGGATTCGGGCTGCTAGGTGCGGCGGAAGGAGCAGGCGCCGTCGTCTGCGCAGTCGCGGTTCCATTCCCGCTTCCGCCCATGGTCGTCACCTCCATCACCCGCGTACCTTTCAGCTTTGCCATCTCTTTCCCCATCTGCGCCATGGCATCCGCGGATCCTGGCTTGCCGCTGAACAGTTGCGCCATTCCAGGATTCTGTCGCGTCATTTGATCCTTCCACGCCGACATATCCACGCCTGCCATCAGCTTCTCTGCGTACCGCTTATCAAAATCCTGAATCTCCTTCACCTCCGGCGGATCGGGTGCAATCCACGCATCGGTCGTGACTACGTAGGTCACCGTGTTTCCCGCATCGGAAGGTGGCGCATTCGGATCGGTGACGTGCATCTGCAAAGTGACGATCTGCTCCTGTGCCGTGAGCCCGTTCACATCTTTGCTGACGCCGGTGTTCTTGACCGAAACGTCGAAGCTGGTTTTCAGATCCGTTTTCGGCTGTTGTGGCTGTTGGCCCTGCTCCGCCTTCGCCTGTTCCTGGGCCTGCTGCATCTGTTTCGGCATATTTTGGAATGCCTGCCGCATCTGCGCGAACGTCACCACCGAATAGGTCTTCCGGATCATGTCCACGTGCGTAAGCGTTTCGCGATCAAGATCGGTGATTTCGATCGATTCTTTGCGGACCACTGCTTTCTGATTGCCATGGACCATCGTCGTTGTGGTCGTCGGGGCGAACATGTCTTTCATCGATTTGCTGAGAAAGCTCATCGACTTCAGCGGGGCCACCATGGCGCCCCCGGTAATCTGGCTGGTTTCCTGGTAGCTCGCGTCGGCAAATACGGCGTGGTTCGCCAAAACCATCGCCCCCAGGCTTACGAACGTGCGAATCTTCACTTTCTTGCCTCCCGAAGTTCTTGCTTTGCTTCTCGAGTAGTGGCGGCCGTGGCAATACCGTTTCATTCGGCAAAAGTATAGGCCGGGGAGAGTGGCCCTCGACAAAATTCTTATCGCTTAGCGATTTGCGATCAGCTTACCAGCAAAAAGTTACGTCGGCATGTCGCCCCGCCGCCGGATCTGTCGATCGTCACCTTTTGCTGCACCAAGGTAACCGAAATCAGAGGTAGTTGCTGATTTCGATCAGATTGAAGTCCGGGTCCCGCAAGTAAATGGAGCGGATTGCGCCCATCGCGCCGTCACGCGGCGACGGGCCGAGCTCAATGGCAACCCCCTTTGATTGCAGGTGAGAAATTACCTCTTCGAGCGGTGTTTTCGTAATCAGGCAAATATCGCCCGACCCCGGGGTCGGGTATTTGGCTTTCGGCTCGAACTCCCTTCCGGCCTGGTGGAGATTGATCTTCTGTGCTCCGAAGCGAAGTGCCTTTCGGGCGCCAAACGTGATCAACTCCATGCCCAGGGCGGAAGTGTAGAAATCGACTGTGCTGTCAATGTCTGCGACCGTCAGAACCAGGTGGTCGAGACGCTCGATCGAAAATCCCATGCTTTAATATCCAGGCGGTGGTGACCCATGACGGTAGACCTCATCATACCCGCCGTGAAACGCGCGCCGGTAGTCCGCCATTAAGGGAGGTGGAACCGGAGGATTCCGGAATCGCGGATGCCGATTCACCTCTGGGGGAGCCCCCTGGACAATATCGCCCGCAATATCGCGCCGCGCCGCCTCCATCCCTTCATGGTGGCCCTGCTCCGCAACCTGAGCGTACGCTGGTGGGGGCCCCGGTGGAGGCGGTGGGGGGAAATACCTCTTAAGAAAACGTTCCGGTTCGTGCCCGCCACAGTGCGCCGTCGATGGGATCGACCACGCCCTTTTCAGGAGCCTTGGCACCCGGAAACTCGCGTCGCACTGCGGCGATCAGTGCTTCCCGCACAGGCGGAACATTCTCGAGAATGCTTCCGGTGAACGCGATCGGGGGCGTCCATCCAATCTCATTGGAAGCCCGCTGTAAACGGCGAATGACGAGCCGCACTAGGTAACCAAGGTCCTCCCCCTGTTTCCGCAGCACGTTCAATGCGATTTCGTCACCGAGATCGGCACAATTGAGAACCACACCGGTCAGCGTAGAAAAATCCGGAGCCGGAAGCCGGTTCGCATACGCCACCAGCTGATCGAGTGACGCTAGGTGCCAGAACTCCAGCACTGCGGGCAGCAGCCGCGTCTCCCGCTCCTCGTCTTTTGCCAGGAAGATCGCGCGCAGGCTCTCCAGTCCGATGAAGTGTCCCGATCCCTGGTCGGCCAGCGCCGGTCCCCAGCCGCCCGCGGAGATTAACTTACCCGCTTTTGTTCGGCCCAGCACATTCGAGCCTGTCCCGGCCATCGCGAGAACCCCGGCGCGTCCCGGAAAAGCTGCATCCAGCGCGATCTCCACGTCGCCCAAAATGAGTAGCCCGCCCCCGACTCGCGCAGTGATGGATTCTCGCAGCCAATCCCTTACCAGCGGAACCGTTTCTCCCGCCGTTCCCACGCATGTGCGGGTGACCGATTTCATAGAGACGCCGGTGCGCGCGGTCAGCTCAGCGAGCGCCGACTCCAGGTTCCGGCAGGCTGTCCCCGCGTCCACGCGCATGCGCTTGATCGTGCCGGTGCGCACCCGGGCCAGCTCGCGCGTTTCATCCGCGAGAACATAGTCGGTCTTCGTTCCCCCTGAATCCAGAGCTAAAAAGAAACTCATTCAGTCATGCACTCCGGACCCGGCACGCTACGCGGCTGCGAAATGGGCCTCAATTTCCTCCAGTGTCTTGCCCTTCGTTTCCGGCAGGAAGAAGGCCGCAGTCAACAGGTAAATCAGGGTGAACCCACAGAATAGAAAAAACATCGTCGAATATCCATACTTGCCCACCACGGGCAGGAAGATGGCTGCCAGGGTCGTCGAAACCATCTGGTTGATCACCAGCGCAATACTCATTCCATTCGATCGGATACGCGTAGGCATCAACTCCGACAGCGCCAGCCACACGCAAACACCGGGGCCCAGCGCATAAAACGAAACAAACCCGTATAAGCCCAGGGCGACCAGCCAGCCATGCACCGCGTCCGGCAGCGGACCGATATAGGCATGCTCGATCCTCAGCGGAGCCGTGCGCGCCACATCGAGGTTAGCAAAAGGATCCCGAAAAAATGCTTCCACCTTGGTCGTAGGCAGGCTGCTCTGCCGGTCAATCGGGACGGCAGCTTCATTATCTGCCGCGCGCAACGTCCTGGTTACCGAAGCGAATCCTCCGTAAGAGTAGATCACTGACATAGCCAGCCGGTCTGAGCCGAACCTGCCCGCCGGCACCAGCTGCTTCGCGTCCGCCTCCCGGAAATGAACCTTCACGCTCTGCTCCGGCCCAACTTGTGCCTGAATGCTCTCTCGTGCGTCATATCGGTTCTTTTCCGTCTGCAGGAAGAGAACCCCGACCAGCAGCAGACAAACCATAATTCCCGAGGTCCCGAGCGTCAGGAGGAACTTGCGGCCTTTGCGGTCGACCAGCGTCATCCCGATCAGCGTCATCAGGAAGTTCAAAAACGTGAACAGCACATAGCCCCAGTGTGCCTGGAGATCCGATAGACCGCTCTGCAACAAAATGTCAGTGTTGTACCCAATGATGGAGTTGATCCCGGTCGCTGTATTGCAGAACAGGATCACGCATGCCAACAGGAAGGGGAGAACATACTTTCGCCGCAGCAGGGAATCTTTAAATGCCCCTTGCAGCGACGTATTGGAAACCTGCTCCATTTCCCTGAATTCGGTCGTAGCCTGCTCATCGGTTCGGGACCGCAGCAGCGAGGTGAAGGCCTGTTCCCTCCGTCCACGCCGGAAGAGCCAACGCGGCGACTCCGCGACAAACAGGCTTCCCACCAGAAACAGCACCCCTGGGGGCATAGACATCCAGAAGATACGCCGCCAGGCCTGGTCTTTTACGCTCAGCAGAACAGCTGCCGTGGTCGAGTGCTCCAGCGCCGCAACGCGGTAGCTGTAATAGATGCCAATGACTGCGGCAAAAAAGATCCCCAGGGTCAGCAGCCATTGAAACGCCCCCGTTCCTTTACCCCGGTCCTGAGCCGAAAGGCACTCGGCCAGGTACAGCGGAACCACGATCCCCACCAATCCTCCGCTGATTCCCTGGAGCAGACGCCCCAGAAACAGCGGCACAAACCCATGCGAAAGCGCGATCACGGGGATACTCAACACGAAGATGGTTGCGCTTAGCACCATCAGCGGTTTGCGGCCCATCCAGTCCGCAAGCAGTCCGGCAAACAAAGTGGAGATCACACTGCCCAGCAGCACTGCCGCCACAATGATGGACAATTGGCTGGGATTCAGTCCCGAGGTAGCCTCGAGGTAGGGCAGGGCGCCCCCGATGATGCCGACATCCACTCCGTAGAGCAATCCGCCCAATCCGGCAACTAGCAGAAGGAGACGGTTATAACTGCGGTGACTTGGCATCGAGGCGACCAACGAAATGGATTGAACTCCAAACCGTCAGAATAACCCGCCCAAGCCTCCCGATGTCATTCAAAGATTTGCGGTTGGAAAGTTCTCAGCCTGACAGTCCCGAAGCGCCTGTACTGAGTCTTGAGGGAGCCGTGGTCCACCGGTGGATGAAAATCGATTTGATCGGCAGCAGGCGCTTGAATTTCGCGCAGATCAGTCCCGCAGGGACGGGACAAATCCAGAGCCAGGCACGGAAGTACCGGGAGAGAAACGACGCCTTCTACCGGGGCCGCCGCTTCGTCTCCATCAGGGCCTGCTTTGCCGCCATATCGCTGGCAATCCCAAAGACCATTAACTCCAGAGGTCCACTTCCCGTACCGGCAAAGGTCTGTTTCTCCGCCAGCCGCACCGGAACCGCGTCCCCGCTGTGGATCTCAGCCGTCTCCGTCCCGATCGTCACCTTCCCATCGCCGGACATCACGTAGTAGATCTCGCTCATATCCGGCTTGGAAACCGGCCCAATCGACGTTCCCGGAGGCAAAAGTATGTGATCCACGTAAGACCAGGTGGTGTAAAAGACAGTTGGATCAAGTGCACGTCGATACATCACTGTGCCGGTTCCACCGTCCATGTTCTCCACTGGCTTCAGGAGCGAACGGTCCAGCTTCATCGTGATGAATGTGGGAATCGGATCGAGAGGAACCCCAACCCGCCCATCGTCCAGGTTGAAGGCGTCATACACACCCTTCATTGTGCCCACGTTGAAATTAATCCACTGCACCGGCTTGTCGGTCGCGTTATAGATCGCGTGCGAGTGGCCGAGGCGCGTCGGCGCGCCCGCGGGGCCCTTCAGTGTCGAGGTCCGGCCATCGATCGTAAACTGCGCTTCTCCATCGAGGATGATGAACATCTCTTCGCATTGGTTATGAAAGTGCGCCCCGATACCGCTCTTCGGCTCGATCACCCCGCGGTGCATGAAGAAAAGATTCGTTTCCAGCGTCTGCGAGTCGAACAGCGCCCGATAGTCGAGCGCTCCGGGGCCATTATGCACCGCTTTCATCGTGCGATATTTCGAAGGATCCGAGTGCGCTATGCGCTGTTCCAGCGGCGGAACCGGCACCAACGGGGCTTGCTGCGCCAGAAGCAAATTGGGGCCAACCAGCAATAAGAAAATCAGCTCTTTTTTCATACACGGTCTCCTAGTTCCACCACCGGTGGGCGCAATCCCAACTTGGCCAGAACGAAATAGATCACGAATCCGCTGGCGAACGCATACAGCGCCGCCGGATTATCCGCCTTCACCAGTGCAGGCGGCAGTCCCGGAATCTGGCTTGGCATACCAACCAGGAAACCGATGATCCATGCGATGTAGCCGGCCCAGTTAATGCCCCGCCGCGGCCCGGACCACCGTCTTCCGGCAAGCAGATAATCCGCCAGCATGGCGCCGCATATCGGGCCAAACGATGCCGCGATCAGGCTGAAAAATCCCAGCAGCTTGTCGGCAACTCCGGTGATTGCCAGAACCGCGCTGAGGGTTACTCCCGTCAGCGTCGACACCGAACGCGGAACCTTGGGCAACATCGTGCTGAAGCTGTTTGCCGCAATAAATGCTGAGAAGCACGTGGGCACCAGGCAGGCGGCAGCAAACAGGAAAAACATCACAGGGGCGAGCGCGCCAACACTCGCAATCGTGTCCGTGTACGCGTAGGCTGGCAGACCGCCGGTTTTTCCCAGGTATCCGGCCACAGACAGAACTTCAATGCCCCCGGCAATCACCGCTCCGGCTGCGATTCCCGTGAGTCCCCCCAGAACGATATCTCTGCGGTTGCGATTATTCATCCCGAAGTCGGTGCCCGCGGCTCCCGCAGTCGCAAAGAATCCGATGGTGATGATCAGGGCGTTCAGAAACCCGGTCAGAGGCTCGTGTTGGGCGGGCTTGTAGTTTGGTATACCGCTGCGGTTCGCCCACAGGACGATCAGCATCATCAGAAACGGAACCCAGTTCAGGAACTTGGCTACCTGCCCGACATAGTGGATGCCTTTGATCGCTACCCATCCCAGGCTGTAGAGCCACACCACTGCGATCACGGTGTACAGAAACCGCGACGTCAGCCCAAGTCCCTTCAGAATGAATCCGGTGGCAATGGCAGCATCGACTGCCACCCAGCCAACCTGCAGGAGCCCCATCAGGATTCCCGGAATCAGAAATCCTCCCGTTGTCCCGAACGTCGACGTCCCTACTACATACAGCGATCGTCCGGTTTGCATTCCCAGCATCGCCGGCGCGTAGTAGTAGAGCCCAAAGCACAGAAGGCCCGCGACTACCAACCCCCAGAGAACCACCGTGGGGCTCGCATACCCAATCGTCGGCCCTGCCAGCTGAAGGTAATAGCCGACAAAAAGAAAAATGCCAAAGTAGCTGGGAAACGTGCTCGAGTACCACGGCACTCTGCTCGAAGCGGGCACCGGCACAGACTGCCGGATGTATTCAGGAATGTTGCGCTCCATGGCGCTCCTTAAATCGAGGTGTAGTCATTCACCGAGTAATCCGCGAAATGATGCTCCATTTGCGGCCAGACCACCTGGTGCAGATCCAGCGCCACCCACTTCTTCTGCAACTCATGGGTTTCGAAAGCAATACTAATCCGCCACGGCTCGCCCTCTTTGTTCGGGCGCAGTAACTCCACTCCGCGAAAACCATCCTGGCGCGAAATCGCGGGTCGGAATGTCTCCGTATACGTCTTCCTGAGGGCCGCCTCCGCGCCAGGCTTCAGCTCCATATCCACGAACAGAACGAACATCCTCACCTCACCATTTCAGCTTGAATACCTCGATTGCCGTTCCCCCCATCACCTTGTCGTACACATCGGGCTTCAGTTCCAGTGCTTTGTATTTCGCGAACTCGACGGGAACGTTGCTGGGCAGGTCGGCTCCCATCATCACCCGGTCCGGACCGATGGTATCGATCATCCACCGGATATCCTCTCCGATACACCACGAAGTCTCGAGGTACAGGTTTTCACAGACCGAAGCCGCAACCTGGGCCTCCGCGGAAAATACAGCAAAGCCGGCGTGCGCCAGAACAATTTTCAGCTTCGGATATTTGCGCGCCGCGGGAATACACAGCGCGGGTAATGCGAACGGAACCCCGGGTCCCGTATGAACCATCGTTGGCACGCCAAGCCGATGGGACGTGGCGAAGACGAAGTCCCCATCCTCCGAAAGCGGGTTTACTCCATGCCCGATGGTGTGCAGCTTGATCCCCACAAACTTCAGCTCCTTGATGCAGCGTTCCATCTCTCGTTCATAAGCATCGTGGTCCCGGTGCGGCGTCACGCTGGCTATGCCGAAGAAACGTCCCGGATGCCGTGCACACATGTCGGCAATGCGGTCATGCGTCTTGGAAGCAATCGTAGCTCCCGGATAGGGCTGCAGGATTGTGGCATCCACTTTGCATTCATCCATGCGCCGCAGGATGTCTTCTTCCGTAGCCAGCAGCCCGAACACGCAACATTCGCCCAGGTGGGCATGGGTATCGATCTTCCTGGTCATCCAGTGTCTCCTGTATTAGTGCGCGTGCGGAAACGGCCCCAACTCCGTGTCCAGCACATTTTTCTGCGCTGAGATGCCGACGACCATCATTTCCAGGTCCGCGGATCCGTTATTGACGAACGAGTGCGCTTCGTTGAAGCGAATGGGTATCCCATCGCCCTTATGGATGGACGCTGTTTCTCCGTTTACCTCCACCTGCCCATCGCCATTCAGCACATAAAAGATCTCCTCAACGCCCCTATGGTAATGGAGGCCAATCGAGGCCCCGGGTGGAATCAGCACATGATCGACATAAGCCCAGTTGGTGAGGAACACATCCGAATCGAGCGCTCTGCGGTACTGGACTGTGCCCTTGCCCCCGAGATAGTTCGGAATCGGCTTCAGTAGATCCCTATCCAGGTGCATGGTCATAAAGACCGGAATCGGATCCTTGGGCACCCCGATGCGCGGGTCATTCAGATTGAAAGCGTCATAGTGGCCTTTGATCTGCGCCACGTTGATATTCATGAATTCCACCGGCTTATCCGACGGGTTGTAAATACCGTGCGAGTGCCCCATGCGGCACGGCGCGCCGACAGTGCCTTTCAGCACGGAAGTCCTTCCATCGATAGTGAATTCCGCTTGCCCGTCGAAGACGATGAACATCTCTTCGTTGGTGTTGTGGAAGTGCGCTCCTACTCCTCCGCCGGGCATGATTTCGCACCGGTGCATGAAGTTCAGGTTGACGTCCAGCGCCGTGGGGGGGACCAGCAGCTCGCACGCCATATCGCCGGCGCTGTTATGGGACCGGCTGCGAGTGTATTTGCTGGGGTCAGTATGTCCGATTCGGGCCGCAAGAGGTGTTTGCGCCCACAGAGCAGGGAAGGGAATCACCGCAAAAGCACAAAGAATCCTCAGCGAATGCACGCGTCGCATCATAATCGTTTCCTCGCAAGCTTGTCAGTCCGTTCGAGCCGACCAAGCATATCTGCCAAAGAAAACGATGGTCAAGAGAAACCGAAACGGATTCCAACTTTACGAAATGAATTCCGCAAATCAACCAGTCCCGAAGGGACGAATGAGAGTTAATGAGAGTAGCCCAGGACGACGATCCTGGGTGCAGAGAAACACGACCAGTCCCGAAGGCACGGCTGAGAATTACCCACGATGGAACCCTGGGGCAGGCTCGATAGGCTGTCGCAGCCCACTAGGCCTTGTGCAAATTCAAGCCCAACTGATCCGCCGCGGCCCGAACTGCGCTAATAATCGCTTCCTCGTGCGCGCTATCGCGAAGCCGGGTCTTGGGCATCGAAGTGCTGATCGCTGCGGAGACCTGCCCATTCGGCCCAAAGACCGGCGCACAGAAGCAAATCCCGTCATAGGCGCACTCCTCGCGATCGATGGCGTACTTCTGCAGCCGTATGCACTCGTACTCCCGGTTCAGTTCCTTGCGATCGGTAATGGTGTGCTTAGTAAACCGGTAAGTCCCGAAGCTGCGCAGCAGCTTCTCCCTCTGCTCTTGCGGCTGGAATGCCGTGATTACCTTTCCCAAAGAACTGGCATTCGGCGGCAGAATATGTCCCACCACATTGCTCATCCGGATCACGTGCGGGCTTTCGACTACCGCGATTACCTCTATACGGTTCTCGAACAGCGCCGCCAGGGTGGATGTTTCTGCAAGCTCCCGGCTCAACGACTCCAGGTACGGCACCCCGACCCGGTGCAGTTTCCCCAGCCACTGCGTCGGGGTCACGGCATGGATTCCCGGAGCCAGCGCGTACTGCCCCCTGCTATCCACCACCACGCACCCCAGCGTCTCCAGCGTGCGCAAAATCCGGAAAGCCGAGGTCTTCGAAAGCTGGATCCGCTGCGCAATCTCATTCATCGTCAGCGGTTTCAGCTCGGCCTGGAGGAACTCCAGCACTTCCAGGGCTTTACCTACGGCACGTGAGAAATATTGGTCCCCGGCGCGCGGCTCGGGTGCGGTCTGCGTTTTGCCTGGGTCGGATGTCCCGGTTTTAACTTGGCGAGCGGTTTTGCTCTTCAACATAGAAGTTCGGCTGACCTCATGATACCGGAGCCGGCATCTCCGCCCCGCGCCGATGATAGCGGAATCACCGCCAATTTGTCGAAATTATGCCAGGATTTCGAAACTTTATTCAAAAATGATTGCGCATCATTCATTTCGAGTGATATAGGTTTCAGCGCACCATTTTCAGGAGGCTCGACCTGTGTTCAAACAGAAAGTGCGTTACTTGGTTTTGCTGGCAGAGACGATTTGCCTCGTCGCGGCGGTGCTGCTCGTGCATGGGCGCTGCGCAGCGCAGATGGCTTCCGCTGAGTTGGCCGGAACAGTCTTAGATTCGACCGGCGCGGCCGTCCCTGGAGCCACGGTCACGGTTACCAACACAGCCACCTCCATTGCGCGCTCCACCACGAGCGAAAAGAACGGCGAATATGTAATCACCGCCTTGGCTCCAGGGGACTACAACGTGACCGTCGAATCCCCGGGCTTTCGTAAGCTCGAGCAAACGGGTCTGGTTCTGCAAATCAACCAGCAGGCGAGAGTTGACTTGACCCTTCAGGTCGGGCAGGCCGCGGAGACCGTCAGCGTATCGGGCCATGAGCCGCTGCTCGAATCGGAGTCTTCGTCGGTGGGCACGGTAGTCAACCAGCAATTGGTGAACCAGTTGCCTCTGAACGGCCGCAATTTTGTGCAACTCGCCGTTCTCAGCCCTGGCGTGAACGGCGTCGGCGAATCCACAAGCGGAACCATCATGGGGGGCACAAGGCCAGACGATCGCCGCCCAGGTTCAGAAATCTTCTCCAATGGCAACCGTGAAGGAGACAATAACTTTCTCTACGACGGCGTAGACAACAATGAGCGCCTCACTCTCTCCATTACGCTTCGTCCTGCCGTTGAAGCTGTTCGCGAATTTAAGATTCAGACCAATCTCTACAGCGCAGACGTGGGCCGTAACTCCGGCGCGGTGGTAGATGTCATTACCAAATCCGGAACCAACCAGTTGCACGGCAGCCTTTTCGAGTTCATTCGTAACTCCGATGCCGATGCTCGTACCTACTTCAACAAGGTGGGAAGCGCCTTTCCATCCTTCCGCTTCAATCAGTTCGGTGGCTCTTTAGGGGGCCCCGTCGTTATCCCGCACCTCTATCATGGCAAAGACAAAACGTTCTTCTTTGTCGACTACGAAGGATTTCGCAGCGGCTCTCAAATTTTCGAGTTGGGCAACATCCCCACTTTGCGCGAGCGTCAGGGTGACTTTGGGGAGCTGCTGCCCAGCACCCTCATCTATGATCCGTTGACCACCGTGCCCAACCCGGCGAAACCAGGCCAGTTCCTTCGCACCCCGTTTCCCAATAACATCATCCCGCAGGATCGCTTCGATCCTATTGCCTACAAAATGATCAACGCCTATCCCACCCCGACCAGCTCTGGCCGATTCACCAACTACTCCATGGCTCGGATTCAGACCCAGGACTGGGATCAGGGAGATGTGCGCATTGATGAGCAGATCACGCAGAAAGACTCGGTGTTTGCCCGCTGGTCTATCCAGAACACAACTACCATTTCGCCCAGTACTTACCCTCAAACCTCGGTGCTCGGACTCTCTATCCCGGTGAGCTTGAGTGACGAGGCATCCTTCGCCGGAACCTCATTCCAGCCGACCCAACATGTCGCTACCAGCTATGTCCGTGTTTTTTCTCCCACGCTGGTGAACGATTTCCGCGTCGGTTTCAATCGTTACCGTCTCGATTACGTGCCCATTAACTTCGCCCCGGGCATCGGCCTCGGGAACCAGCTCGGCGTTCCTAATTCCAATGTGACGCCACGCGAGCAGAACCTGCCTATCTTTTCTCCGGCCACCTACCTCGGTGTCGGCCAAACGCGTTCGCTGCCCCTCTACCGCCGCGAAAATACCTTCCAGGAACTGGACAATCTCACCTGGACCAAGGGCACGCACACTTTCAAAATTGGCGCTGACTTCCGTCGGCGGCAGTTGACCATTTATCAAACCAATGAGGGCAACGGACGCTTCAACTTCTCTGCAGCATTCACTGACTCAAGAAACCCTGCCGGAGTGGGCGGCGATAGCGCTGCCAGCTTTATCCTCGGCTTCCCAACTCTCGACGCACACGATTACAACTACCAGTTCCCGGGAATACGTTTGAATGAATTCGGTTCGTACTTCGCCGATGATTGGCGCGCCACCAAAAACCTCACGATTAACTATGGCATTCGTTGGGATTATTTCAGTCCGCCGGACGAAGCGTTCAACCGCTGGTCCAATTTCGACATCCAGACCGGCACCTATAACATTGCGGGTATAGACGGCGTCAATGTGAATGCGGGGGTCCTCAAGTTCTGGCCCAATATTGGCCCGCGCTTTGGCTTTGCCTATCAGGCCATGCCTCATACCGTGATCCGCGGTGGCGTTGGTCTCTTCTATAACGCCTCAGGTAGCGAAGCCGGCAACATGCGCCTGGCGCGCAACCTGCCATTCGGCGAGACTCTGCAGACTTCGCCTGGCGATGTGAATGTTGGGCCAAAGGTGAGCCAGGGCTTTCCGCCGCTCTCGCCCATCGTCATTCCGCCCCCTTCCACAGGTGTGGCGTATTCCGTGTCGCCTAGTTTCCGGCCCTCCTACGCGGAGCAGTTCAACACCACGGTAGAACAGGAGATTCCTTCGCTCCAGATGGTGCTCAAGTTTGCCGGCGTCGGCAACCTGGCGCGCCATCTTGAAGATACCTGGAATGCCAACCAACCCATACCGGGGTCTACGGCTACTCAAACCAGGCGTCCCCTTTATTCCATTGCGCCCAATCAGAGCGACGTCGATTACTACCTTTCGGACGGGTTCGGAAATTACCTTGCCTTCCAGTTCACGGCTGACAAGCGTCTGAGCCACGGAGTGACGGCGCTTCTCGGTTACACCTTCTCCCATGCCATCGACGACGTGCCCTTGGAATTCGGCGGTGGCGACGCCGGCCCCAATCCTCAGGATCCGCGATTCCCTCACGAGGTCAGCAATTCGATCATCGACCAGCGCCAGCGCTTAACCCTGAGCTATCTATGGGAATTTCCATTCGGCAAGGGTCGAGCCTTTCTCAACAACGGAGGAGTCGTCGATTGGATCCTCGGTGGATGGCAGAACAACGGCTTGCTGTTTACGCAAAGCGGCCTCTGGTTCTCGCCCGTGTTGCAAACGTCCACCACCAACACCGGCACCTCGAGCCGTCCCAACCTGATTCCGGGCGCTAAGGTGGTCTACCCGAAGACCATCAGCAATTGGTTCCTTCCCTCCGCCTTCGCAACCCCTGCGCCCTATACCTACGGTGATGCCTCGCGCAATTCACTGCTCGGTCCGGGCCGCACGAATTTTGATACCTCGATCTTCAAGACATTCCCGATTCGCGAGGGATCGTTCGTGGAGTTTCGCATCGAAGCGTTTAACGTCTTCAACCATCCTCAATTCGGTTACCCGAATGCGACTGTCGGAACCGCGCAGGTTGGTCAAATTACCTCCATTGTTGGCAACGCTCGAAACATGCAGGCCGCAATACGGATCCAGTTTTAACCTCCATCGCTGGCGGGAGAATTCACCCTCCCGCCGCGTTTTTTTGTTGGTTGGAGTTGAATATTTCTCGAAGCAAGCATAAGGAGCAAATCCACGTGATCTTTCCCGCACGCAGCATGAAGCTAGCCGTTCTCCTGCTTGCTCTATTCGCGCCGGCAGTGGCGGTTCACAGCGCCCGAGGGGCAACGCGGGACCTGCGCGTTTACTTCATCGATGTGGAAGGCGGCCAGTCCACGCTTTTCGTAACTCCGACCGGGCAGTCTCTCCTCATCGATACCGGTTGGCCCGACAACCAGGGCCGCGATGCCGACAGGATTCTCGCCGCCACCAAAGACGCGGGGATAAAAAAAATCGACTACGTCTTGTTGACCCACTATCACAATGACCATTCCGGCGGGGTACCTCAGCTGGTCGACCGCATCCCTGTCGGAACATTCATTGACCATGGGGCCAACATCGATACCAAGCCCACCGGGCCCACGGCCGGTGTTTATGCCGCCTACCAGCAGGTCTTGGCTACCGGAAAATACAAGCACATGGTTGCCCATCCGGGCGAAGTGCTCCCGATCACTGGTATGAAAGTTACCGTGGTCAGTAGCGATGGCAACACCATCGATCATTCCTTGCCGGGAGGTGGGCAGCCAAACCAATACTGCAACACCCCGGAAACGAAGCCTCACGATGCTAGTGAAAACTCCCGCTCACTTGGCGTAATCATCAACTTTGGCAAGCTCAAAATCCTCGATCTGGGCGACCTCACCTGGGACAAGGAATTGACCTTTATGTGTCCAGTGAATCGACTCGGGCACATCGACATTCTGGTGGTGTCTCATCACGGCCTGAATGCGAGTTCCAGTCACGCATTGGTCTACGGCATTCAGCCCCGCGTGGCCATCATGAATAATGCAGCCACCAAGGGCGGCGCTCCCGAGATCATTGCAGAAATCCTCAAATCTCCGGGTCTGGAGACTCTTTGGCAGCTTCACTATTCCGATAAGGGGGGTGCGGAGAACAACACGGCGACGGAATATATCGCCAACCCGCAAGGCACGGATTCCGGAAATTACTTTATGTTGACCGCAAGTCCCAAAGGGAGCTTTACGATTTATAACTCGGGCACCAGGCAGACAAAGGACTACGCGGCTAAGTAAGGCGCTCCCGGGACCGGCTCCATGCTGTGGATGTGTCATCGAACCTGGCCCAATTGCTACATTGGGTCAGGAGAGAAGTCTTGAGGAGCATAGAGCCTTGATTGCAGTGGATTGGGGTACCAGCAATTTTCGTGCGTTTCGGGTTAGTCCTAACGGGGCAATTTTTGCGCGATGTTCTTCTCCTCAAGGCATTCTCCGGGTGACGGAAGGGAATTTCGAAGACACGCTGCGCTCAGAGGTTGGCGTTTGGCTCGCGGCCGGCGAGAAAAACATCCTCCTCTGCGGAATGATTGGCAGTCGGCAGGGCTGGGTCGAAGCAGAATATGTCCCTTGTCCCGTCGGTATTGAGGACCTGGCAAACGCCGTAGTTCCTGTTCCTTTTGAAGGCGCCAACGTTGGCCTCGTGCCCGGTGTCATCGGGCCCGACGCCGCCGGCGTTCCGGAGTTGATGCGCGGCGAAGAAACCGCGGCCATGGGCATGCTCGAAGCATGCGCCGGCGTGAACCTCGTTTGTTTCCCGGGCACGCATTCCAAGTGGATTCAATTGAGCGATCGAAAGCTCGTAAGCTTCACGACGTGCATGACCGGCGAGCTATACGGTGCATTGCGCAAATGCACCATCCTCGAACGCACCATGACGGGCAACACCACAGTCGATAAAGCGGCCTTTCTCAACGGAGTGAATCGTTCCTCGGACATTGGAGGATTGCTCCACCACCTTTTCGGCGTTCGCACCCTCACCTTGATGCGACAGATGAAAGATGACTCCTCCGCCTCTTATCTTTCCGGCCTGTTGATCGGCCATGAGGTGCGCGCCACCATGCCTCCGGGAGGCGACGTTCATCTCGTCGGCAACCCGCATCTTTGCAGCCTCTATGCAGAGGTTATTGAGGCTTGTGGAGGCAAGGCAACGTCTGAAGGTGAGGATGCTGCCGCATTCGGATTAGCCGCGATCGGCAGGAGGCTGCATTGGACGTAAAAGGCTGGCTCGAACGTTGTCCGCTGGTAGCCATCCTGCGCGGAATCCAGCCGGCGGAGGCGGAGCCGATCTGTTCTGCCTTGGAGCAGGCCGGCGTCTGTATCGTGGAAGTTCCTCTCAACTCACCGAATCCCTTGGAAAGCATCTCGGTCCTGTCGCGGGCCTTCGGCAACCGCATGCTGATTGGAGCCGGCACATTGACGAAGGCTTCGCAGGTTGGGGAAGTACAAGCCGCCGGCGGCAAGCTGATCGTTACTCCGCATGCAGACACCGCAATCGTCCGCGCCGCAAAGCAGGCAGGCCTCGTTGCCATACCTGGATTTTTCAATCCCACGGAAGCGTTCGCTCTGCTGGATGCCGGAGCGGATGCGATTAAGCTCTTTCCCGCTGAGGTGCTGGGTCCGCCGATGTTGAAGGCCCTGCGGGCAGTGCTCCCACAATCCGCCATGGTAATTCCGGTGGGCGGAGTCGGCCCCGCGCAAGTCGCCCCGTGGCTGGATTCCGGAGCAAAAGGCCTCGGCGTAGGATCCTCGCTATACAAGCCAGGAGACAACGCTGCCGCGGTCACGGCAAAAGCGCGCGCGCTACTGGATGCTCTCGACGCTTGTGAGGGAAAGCGCTGGGCATGATGCGTCAAACGACTGCAATACGTTCTCAGTACCCATACGAAGTCCCGAATGGACGATTGAGAGAAGCCCAGGACGCGGCCTGGGGCTGCGTCCTGGGTTGCGAGTTGAAAACAATCCACTCCCACGGGGACGGCTGATCATTACCCAGGATGAAATCCTGGGTCCGCCCGTCGGATTCTTATGCCCCGCGCCCTGGCACGTGCACAACAGATCTCGAGCGCAGCGGCTTTAGCCATTAGCAAGAGCCCATCAGGAGTACATCATGAAAAGAAGAACCTTCCTTAGTTCCCTTGCCGCCACCGCGGCCGCCACTAGTATGCGTGCTCTTCCCGCCTACGCTACGCCCATTCCGAAAATGAAGATCACGCGCGTCCGTGCCTACCTGCCCCCCCATCCCAACCCGCTTTTCAATCAGAGCGATGTGGTCGTCACCGTCGAGACGGACGCGGGCATCACTGGCATCGGAGAAGGGGGCGCCAAGGATACGCTGTCCCAATCCGCCGGAAGGCTCATCGGCCGTGACCCCCAGTACATTGAGCGCCTCTGGCAGGATATGAACCGAGCCTTCTTCTATCCCGCTGGCCGCGAAAGAACCGACGCCATCGGAGCCCTGGACCTGGCGCTCTGGGACATTAAAGGCAAAGTCCAGGGACTTCCCGTCCACCAGCTGCTCGGTGGCATGGTTCGTAACTACTGCGAGTGCTATAACACCGCCGGCATCATTCCCGGCATAACTAAGGAAACCCCCCTCAAAGAGCGCGCCCGCCTTACCATCGAAGCCGGCTATCGGGCCTTCCGCTTCGGCGCTTCCGAGGCTCCGGCAAATGGTGTTTACAACACTCGCGAACGCATCACAGTCATGCGCGATCAATGCGCCCAGGTGCGTGAAGGTGTTGGTAAAGACGGCGACTGGTGCATCGATTTCCATCAGCGTTTCGATCTCCCCGACGCCATCCGCGGCTGTAATTCGATCGAAGACCTCGCGCCCTATTTTGTCGAGGACCCGGTCCGCGCCGAAGCCTTTCAGGAGGACCTGCCCATCCTGCGTGCCAAAGTGAATGTTCCCCTCGCCGCGGGCGAAGAGTGGGGAAATCGCTGGGATTTCAACAAACTCGTCGAGCACCACGACATCGACTTCGTCCGTGCCACCTTGCCCAACGTCGGCGGCATCACCGAAATGATGAAGATCGCCGCCATCTGTGAAACCCATTTCGTCGGTATCGTTCCCCACTTCACGGGGCCTATTGCCACCGCCGCACTGGTCAACAGCCTTGGCACCTTTTCTGGCCGTTTGCTCATGGAGTACAACTACCAGGGCCGCACCCTGTCCTATTTACCCCAGTGCCTCGACTTCAAGGACGGCAAACTCTACCCGAACGAGCGTCCCGGTCTCGGTGTGGAGTTGGACTACAAGCAACTCACCCAGATTGCCGAGATTACCGAGCCCGTCACTGCCCGTGCCCAAACCTACTTCCGTCCGGATGGTTCTATCACCAACTGGTAGGAGACCTATGCATATTGCATCAGCAGAATTGTCATCCCGCCAGCCCCGGCGGGCCGTGGGACCTAAGCGACCTGTCCCGGCAAGCCGTGGAGCAAGCCGTGGAAGCGAAGTGGAGCGGCCTGCGGTTTGCTCCTCTGGCCTGTGCACTCAATTGCAGGTGCAACCCTCACGGCTCTCGTTAGCAGCAGGCCGCAGCGCAGCGCAGCGGCCCACTCTTTGTCTTCAATTCTTCTGCTGCGTCCTGACCGCGCTCTGCATGCCTGTTGCCGCCCAGGCCCAAACCGCACCACCCCGCCCGCCATTGGCCCAGAGAATCGGGCACACCGATCTCAGCAAGGTGGAGCTAGCGCATTCTCATGGCAGTGTCGGTCTGAGAAAATGCCAAACCCTGGTCCCCGCCAGCGCCATGGACGTCAATCTGAATTTCGTCTTTCGCTGCCAGATGCAACCCGGCGGTGGTGTCGCCGAGCACTTCCACAACACGGTCGAAGAGATGTTCACCATCCTCGACGGCGAAGCCGAATTCACTATCGACAGCCACACTTCTCGTGTGAAGGGGCCGGCTGGGGCGCCGCAGCGGAGAGGGCACTCCCACGCTATCTACAACCCGACCGACCAGCCCGTCGATTACCTCAACATCAACGTATCCATGACCAAAGGTCACTACGACGCTTTCAATCTTGGAGACTCCCGGGATAAGGTCGCGGTCAAAGACGACATTCCACAATTCATGCTCATGCGATTGGACAAGAGTCTCCTGCAGCCGGTAACCAACTACCACGGGGGGCAGGGAACTGTGCGATATCGCCGGGCTCTCGATGCGGACGTATTTGAGACCAACTGGGCCTACGTAGACCATCTCGTGATTCCCCCGGGAGCATCAGAAGGTCTGCACTACCACACCGGTGTCGAGGAGATCTACTACGTGATGGATGGATCCGGTCAGGTGCAGGTAAACAAAGAGAACGAGCCCATTCACAAAGGTGATGGAGTTCCCATCCTCTTCCGCGATGCGCACTCCTTCACCAACAACGGCTCAACTGACTTGGAATTGATGATCATCGGCATTTCGGCAGTGAAAGACGCCCTGGACACAGAACTGGGCGCGCCCCCAGCAAGACGGTGATTTCGGAGGCTGTGTAAACTACGCCGTGGGAATCAAAGCGGCACAGCGTGTTTAGTCAGTGCAGAGTCACCCCGGAGGTCGCCATGAAGCGCAGAGCCTGCTTGCAAGCAATGCTGACCCTCGCCGGCGGAGCCGCAATCCCCGCACTGGCTGATCCTCAGGCAGACGGGGGCCAACTGAACCCGAGGTCCTCTCCTTCGTCATCCCAATCGGCGGCGAATGCCGAGCCTCGGGAGCATCGTCCGATCCAACTGCACGCGGACCTCGCCGTAGATCCCGCCAGAGAGCAGCAAATGCTGGTGTTCTTTGAAGAAAAATTCCGTCCCGCTGCGGCCCGTCAGCCCGGCTTTATTGACATGCGTCTTCTGAAGCTGAAATCTGCGCTTCGCGGCACACCTCCGCCTGGCGCAAACTATCAGTTCGTCCTGACCTTTGCCAGCGAGGAGTTGCGTCAGCAGTGGATCTCAACCGACCTCCACAAGCACCTCTGGCCTTCCATGGAAGCCTGCTTGACAGACAAGAACTACAGCCGCCTGCTTTATGACGTTTACTAGCAGGCTGCTGAAAGCAGGGTTTTGTATCAAGGCTCGACCTTAATCAAGCTCAAGTGCCTGAAAATGATTTTGGGCTTTAGATTCTGCGTGATAACTACCGTAAGCAGAGTTTAGTCCCGACGGGACGGCTGAAAGTAGCGCAGGACGTCAGTCCTGGGGAAAGGGTCAGAACACGAGTCAGTCCCGAAGGGACGGCTGAAAATTACCCAGGATGAAATCCTGGGGTTGGTGTAGGAGACGATGCCGTCCCTTCGGGACTAGACCCCGCATATGGTAGTTCTCACGCAGACACCCTGTGGCGCTTGAGGCAGGCTCTGCGCGGTCAGGAAATCCTGTGAAGCAAACCGTTCTCTCCCAACCCGGCGCCGCAAAGGAACAAACCCCGCAGACCTCTCATGGTCGCTGGCTGGTGGTTGCCCTCCTGACCCTGGGCATCATCATCGCGTACACCGATCGCATCAACCTCTCCGCCGCGCTTCCTGCGATCCGCAACAGTTTCCCGCTCTCGGCAGCCGCTGCAGGACTTCTGCTCTCCGCCTTCTTCTGGGCCTACACGATTCTGCAAACGCCCGCCGGATGGGTTGTCGATCGCTTTGGTCTCAAGTGGCCTTACGCCGCTGGATTGTTCTTATGGAGTGCGTTCTCGGCAGCCACCGCCCTGGTAACTTCCCTCCATGGCCTGATCGCCGCCCGTATTGTCGTGGGAATCGGCGAAGCAATCGCCATCCCCGCCAGCATGCGCTACATTCGGGAAACCTTTGCCGAGCGCGAACGCGGCCTGCCCATGGGAATCCTGATGTCGGGGACCAAGTATGGACCAGCGATTGGCGCCCCGATCGCCACTTACCTGGTCCTCGCCCATGGCTGGAGATGGATGTTCGTCATCAACGGAGCCTTCGGCATCGCCTGGTTGCTCCCTTGGCTGTTCCTCGTGAGGGACGCGAAAAGCGCCAGCCCCCAGTCAGGTCAGCCCGCTGCTGCGCCGGTGTCCATGACCGCCATCCTTCGTACGCCCGTCATCTGGGGCACCTGCCTCGCAACGTTCTGTTACATGTATTTTGTCTACTTCTGCATGACCTGGATGCCGACCTATTTTAAGGAGCGCTTTGGCCTTTCCCTGGCTGCCTCCAGTTGGTTCACGTTCATGTCATTCGCGGGCACGGGGACCATCTCGATTCTCGCCGGATGGGCTGCCGACCGTTTTATCGCGCGCGGTCGCAATCCGGTTGCGGTCCGCAAGGCCTTCACGATTGGAGGCTTCGTATTAGCGTTTAGTGCAGCCTTTGGCGCCTTCTCTCATTCCTCCACGCTCAGCCTTTTCCTCGCCGTGTTCTCTTTGAGCGGCCTCGGCTTAGCCACAGCCAACTATTGGGCGCTCACGCAGACGCTGATGCCCCGCTCCGCCTCAGCCCGAGCAGCCGGGATACAGAACACCGCTGCCAATCTTGCCGGAATCGCCGCACCATGGATTACCGGTGTGTTGGTTCAAAAAACAGGCAATTTCAATGCGCCGCTCATTGCAATCGGTTTCTGGCTGCTGATCGGCATTGCCTGCTACCTCTTCCTGGTCCGGGAAAAATATGCGCTGCGCTAGTCTGACCGCCGTCCTTTGCCTAACCCTCTCTGCCGCTGCGCAAACCGGAGCCCCCAAGGGGGAGTGGCCTACCTATGGCGGAGACCTCGGCAACACCCGCTACTCCGCTCTCGATCAGATCAACGCCGCCAACTTCAACCAACTACAGATCGCCTGGCAATTCAAAACCGTAAACTTCGGGCCCGAACCTGAATACAACCTTGAATCAACTCCGCTGATGATGAACGGCATTCTCTACACCACAGCAGGTTCGCGGCGTGCGGTCGTCGCTCTTGATGCCGCGACAGGAGAAGTGCTCTGGATGCACGCCGAGCACGAAGGCGCTCGCGGTGCCGCCGCTCCGCGCCAACTCTCGGGGCATGGCCTGGCTTACTGGACGGACGGCAAGCAGGAACGAATCCTTTACGTGACTCCGGGCTACCGCCTGATCGCACTCGATGCGAAGACCGGTGTGCCGATACCCTCCTTCGGTGATCAGGGCGTGGTCGATCTCAGGCAAAACGACGATCAGGAAATGGATCTGGTGAAGGCCGACATCGGGCTGCATTCCACCCCAATCGTGGCCGGCAATACTGTGATCGTGGGCGCCGCTCATAGCATGGGCGGATGGGTGATGGACAAGTCCAATGTCAAAGGCTATGTTCGAGGTTTCGATGTTCTGACCGGCCGCCGCCTGTGGATCTTCCACACCATCCCCCGCAAAGGGGAATTCGGCTACAACACCTGGGAGAACGGCGCTGCGGATTACACAGGCAACACCGGCGTCTGGGCGCAGATCAGTGTCGATGAGAACCTCGGCATGGTCTACCTGCCTGTGGAGTCACCCACCCAGGACTACTATGGCGGAGATCGTCCCGGCAGCGCCTTGTTTGCCGAGAGTATCGTGGCTCTGGACCTCAAGACAGGCCAGCGCAAGTGGCACTATCAACTGGTTCACCACGGCATCTGGGATTTCGACATTCCCTGCGCTCCGGTTCTCGTGAACATCACGGTGGATGGGAAGCCCATCAAGGCGCTGGCCCAGGCTACGAAACAGTCCATCCTTTATGTGCTCAATCGCGAAACGGGTCAACCGGTTTGGCCCTTTGTCGAGCGCCCGGTACCGCGCGGCGACGTTCCAGGCGAATGGTATGCACCTACGCAGCCATTTCCTACGAAGCCGCCCTTCTATGACCGTAACGGTTTCAGTTTGGATCAGCTCATTGATTTCACCCCCGAGTTGAGAGCTCAGGCTTTGGAGATTGCTTCGAAGTTTAAGATTGGACCCATCTTCACGCCGGCGGTCGTCAGCAATCCCAACGGTCCCCTGGGCACGTTGATCATTGGCTTCCCGAATGGAGGCACGAACTGGGCTGGCGGATCCTTCGATCCGCAAACGCATATTTTCTACGTGTTCTCTCAGGGAATCGTAAGCGGCCTTGGGCTCGTCCCTCCGGACGACCCGAATGCAAAAGTCAGGTATTGGCAGGGCATTGTCCAGGTCAGCGGCCACCATGTCCAGCGCCTGACGATTCACGGGCTGCCGCTCATAAAGCCGCCTTACGGCAGGATCAGCGCCATCGACCTTGACCAGGGCGAAATCAAATGGCAAATCGCCCATGGTGAAACGCCGGACGAAATTCGTAACAATCCCGCCCTGAAAGGCCTACAGATTCCCCGGACTGGCCGTCCGGGAATCATCGGTGTGCTGACAACGAAAACTCTCGTGATCGCAGGCGAAGGCGGTACCTTTACCAACTCGGCAGGCAAAAAAGGAGCCCTGCTCCGCGCCTACGACAAAGCCAGCGGAGCAGATGCGGGAGCCGTCTACATGCCGGCAGGACAAACCGGCTCACCCATGACCTACATGCTCAACGGGAAGCAATACATCGTACTAGCCGTCGGAGGCCCAGGCTTTCCGGGCGAACTCCTGGCCTACACCCTGCCCAACTGACCGGACAAACCGCGTGCCTACCCTTTGTCCTTCCGAGCACTAGACGTGCCTTGGATCAAGTTAGGGAACCATGAACAGGGGATGCTTGACTGTCCAGCAGCTCCGCCCATGCAATCCGCAATACCGCCCAAGCAAGCCGCAACTCCCTCCTTTGTCATCCCGAGCGCAGCCAAGGGATCTGCAGTTTCTTTCCCCGCTGATGGCCCTTCCTCTCCCAGACCACTTTGTCCACTAGCAGTAACAGATCCGCCCCGTGGCACTTAAGGCCCAAATGCAGGTAGCAACAGAATTGTCATCTCGCCTGACCCGGCATGCCGTGAAAAAATTCTCCCTCAAACCAGCTTCAAGCTCTCCGCAATTAAATGCTTGGTATCAGCCACCGGATCCCCACCCGACTCCGATTCCATCGAGAAGTACCCGCGATACCCAGACGCCTTGGAAATCTGAAAAAGCTCAGCCAGCGAAGCCGTCTTTTTCTGCCCATGAATAATCTCGCAGTCTTTCACATGCGCGATATTCCAGGCGTAAGCAAACATGTCCCTGACATTCTGCGCATTGAATCGCTCATCGCCGGCCTGGAGTCCATTGCCAAAATCCGGCAATGCTCGCAAGTAAGGACTATTGGCAATCTTGATCGCAGCAATGCTGCGCGCAGCCGAAGCGTTCACCGGATTGTCGTTCTCAAGATTGACCACGATATTTTTCGAAGCCCCGTAATCGATCGTAGGCTTGAGTGCTTGCACGGCTTTGGGAAGATCAGACGGATCCGGGCACTTGGGAATCCATACGCGAATGCTGGGTGAGCCGAGCAACACCGCGACATCGATCCAATGCCGGTAGCTTGCATTCCCCGCATTCCGTTTGGCTTCATCGTCGCTGCACAGCTCAACGCGTTCATCCACAGGAATATTTACTGTGTGCACGCCGGCCGCGTCGAATTGCTGGCGCAGTTTGCGCACTTCCTCGAACTCGGTGGAAGGAAAGTGAGAGTCTAGAGGTTCAATTCCAGGAACGCCAAATTCCTTGCGCACGAAGCGCGCGAATTGTGCCAGGTCCATCTCGGGCTTCTTCGGGTCTCGATCCTGATTTCCTGGTGCCAGAATCCATTCCCGAAAGGGATAGCTTGCAACCGCAAGGCGGGCGCGAGGCTCGGTCGGAAATCTGGCTTGTGGACCCTTGTCTGCGAAAGCCGCACTCGCGGAGAAAACCAGAGCGCCCTTTACGAAGGTACGGCGAGTCAGTGACTTCATCATGCGTGAGCTCCCGGTTGTGAAGAAAGAAACCCTGATTCCGAACCTGTAACTTCGGAAACAAAACGAAAATCCCCTGGAGTAATCCCACGCCAGAGGGCGAGGCGGTACGCCGCCACCTGCAGAGGAACAATCTCGAACAGCGGCGCAAGTGTGCCAGGAACTTCCGGCCAGGGAACCATGGATGGCGCGCGGCCAGTCCCCGGTCCTATCCAGCCCACCTTTGCGCCGGCAGCAAAAAGGTCGTCGGCCAGCGATCGATCCAGGGCTGTCGTCTCCTGGGGTGCGCCAAAGATAACACCCCGAAACTCACGCGAAAGGATCTCTGCCGGCCCATGCCGGAATTGCCCGGAAGACATACCGACCGCGGCCGTCTTGGCCGTCTCATGCATCAGCAGCGCGCCTTCGTGAACGGAACCAAGCGCCGGTCCGCGACCCAGCAAATAAAGGGGGCCATCCAGCAGCAGTTCCCGCCAGGCATCGCTTTCGCGCAGGCATGTCTCAATATGGGTTGAGAGTGCCGGCAGGGAAGCGGAACATACCGCGCTAAACTGGGCGCCTGCTCCATCCACTATTTCTACTGCCAGCATCAGCAGGGTGAGTACCGTCCCGGTGAATGTCTGCACGGCGATGATGTTGTCGGACTGTGCGCCCACAGGCAACGTGATATCCGCGATCTGTTCCAGCTTGGAGCCAGTCACATTGGTGACGGCAAGGACCGTCATGCCGGTCTGCCGCATCCTCTCCGCCAGCAGAACCGGCTCGATGGATTCGCCTGACCGCGAAATCACCACGCCCACGTCAGCAGCGCGCAAAGAAGCCGTCCCAAAGTGCAAAAGCTCCGCACTCTCGAGTGCCTGCACGGGGTATCCCCTCTGGGCGAGCCGGCTGACCGCTGCCAGAGCCGCAAACAGCGAACCACCCATGCCCGTGACGATCACTCTGCCCCGGGCCTTTCGAATCCGTTCCGCGCACTCGCGCATCGTAGCGTACCGGTCGCCCTCGTGCAGGGCCAGTACCCCGCGATGCGACGCAGCCTGGCCGTAGATGTTGTCCAGCATGGGTATCCGGCTCATCCTGGTTTCCTATCGAGCCACTCATCGACGAAGCGGCCGGCCATTGGCTGGTAAAGCACTCTTGAGCTGCTTGTCAGGGACATCTTTCCTCTACTCAAAATGTAAAAGCAAAACCTACCGTGGCGCGTTGCTGGACGAACTTTGCCGGTGGGCTGGAATTCGTCACTTCCGTTGTATAGCTATCGTCCAGTCCGTCCGGAATGTATCCCAGGTAGCTGTCGCGGATGATCTTTGGATTTTGGGTGAATGTCTCCCCAAAATCGGCGCGCATCGTCAAACGAGGAAGCACGCGATACTTGATGCCGCCGCCATATTGCACGCCAAGCTGAAAAATGCCACCGCCATTGAGAGGCGGTGTATTGCCAAAATCAAAAGCGGCCTTGATCAGTCCGATGTTCGAAAGTCCCAGCTGGAAATAGCCGCTGGGCTTCTTCAACGGAGCATTGGAGAGTGAGAGCAACTGAAAAACGGGTCCGGCATCGATGTAAGGCCGCCACCGGGATTTGCGGGGCCTGAAATTCAAGATGGTGTTGTAGGCTGCGCGGCGGGTGACCAGCCCAACAATGCGAAAATCCTGGCTGTCTTCCGGTTCCGAAGTTGGGTCGGAATTCGAGCTAAGCGTCAGTTCCACCAAATCGAATTTGGTTTGTTGCCGCATATAGGAGAATTCATTCGAGATCCAGTTATTGGTGTTGAGCGTAAGCGAGACCCCCGCGGCCCACCCGTCAAAAACGCTATCCCCAAGGCCGATCAAATATTCAGTCTCATCCTTGCTCGATACCAGCGATACGACGGTGGTTTCGAGGAAGTTGTTGCGGTACTTTGAGTATCCGAGATTGAGCGCAATTTCGAACCGGGGCGGATCCCATTTGTGAGAAAGGATACGCGCCCGGTCCGCTTCATCGAGCACATTGCTTCCTTCTGCCGGCGCCGAACCCCACGTCCCGCGGCGCCGCGTAAAATGCGGCCCGCTGCCGGCCAGCCGGTATTCCGTGCCCGAGGCATCGCTCTTCCGCCAGTTGCCCTCGTCGGCAGGAAGCTCTCCTGATTGGGCGACGTAGTTATGAATCGTCTTCCCGGCAGAGATTCCCTGGTAGACCACGTTGCCGCGAAAGAGCTGATCTTTGATGCTGAGCATCGTGTTCCGTTCGCTTCGCTCAAAAAGACCCGCCCGCTCCGCTGGAGTGGTCGAGGTGGAGTGAGGATCGGTGCAGTCATTCAGAAACAGGACAGCGGCTCGGCCATCTGTCCGCAGCCGGTCCCCCGTGGAGTTATACGCGTCCGCAGGCACCCACGAACGCGGAACAAGATCGATCGACTCCACGCAGCCGGTGAACTGCAGGTCATTCGTCACCTTCGAGCGCTCGTTGTCGAGATACTGGTCAATCACGTGAATAAACGTCTTCTGCCTGGCAGAGAAGGCGATGCCGATGTCCTGCGTCGAGGACGCCGTCATCACCTGAGTCCCCTCCCAGGTCTCATCGGTTGGGAAAATCCGAATATGGTGGCGCGACGAAAAAGTGTTGGTGGTCTTTGACAGCGTGAACAGCGGCTGCCGATCATTCAGCAGCAGCGTGGACATCGGCGCTTGCGTGTACTTCTGATTGCCTGCAAGTGTCTTGACCGTTTGAAAGGTGGTGGCCGCCGTCAACTGGTCCGACGGAACCCAACCCGCTGCTGCAAAGGCGCGCTGCAATGCCTCGGGCTTGCCGACAAAAATAAGGTTGGTGATGTCGCTCACTCGGTTCGTGCCTTGTGTTTTGGTGCGGTAGGGAAGAGCCTTCACCATGGCATTAAAGTCGCTTTGCCTCTGAGCGCTCAGTTCCATGTGCGGCACACTGGGCGGATAGGTCTTCGAGGTGATCACCGGAGTATGGAATACGATCGTCAGCTCCGTGCCCGCGTTATAAAGGATCTCCGGCTCGGCAAAGCCCAAGACCGCGGGTCCTGATGCGCCAAGGAACATATAAGCGATAGGATCAATTTGCGCCAGGGATGAGATCTTGTTTTCGGCCGAATAACCTAACGTTTTCGTCGATCGGATTCCCTGAATCTTTCCCGCCGGGGTAACGCTTTCCTGCGCGTTCTCCACCTTGAAGACCAGCGCGTCCACGGGGATTGTGCGTCCGTCCGGAAGTTTGGCGCTGTCGAAATGCAGCGTCAACGCCGCCGATTCATGCTTGACGCCCCATCCCACGCCGTGAGCGCTGACAATCTTGCCCCTGAACTCCGTGCCTTGCGGAATCATGATCGATCCATGATCCAGTGCAGGCGTGATCGAAATCGCCTTTACTTCCAGGCCATCCTTCGCTGTTAACGATGACAACGGCTGCAGCAGGCGCACCGTAATCTTATCTTCCGCCGGGATGCCCATGACGGGATGCAGCTCAGCGGTTCGCCAGGTGCTCGTCGCGCCATTGGTCGAGGTGATCTGAAAGTCTGGACCGGCTTTGATCCATTGCCCACGGTGAACATCGTTGTTTGATGTGATCGTAAGCGATTCTCCGCTTGGCAAAAACTCCAGATAGGCCGTCTCTGCCGTGCTCCGAGCCGGCGCAAAGATTCCCGTTTGGTAGTTCAGACCAACCAACTCCGCAATGCTGACGGTTCGCCTTCCAGACGGCGTCTCATAGATAACTGTTTCGGAAGTGAAACGCGGATCCCAGGCGTTGTCGACCAGCGCATGGATGGCGTGCGTGTCGCCCGCGTAGATGACCCGCCGCCCGGTGGATGGATTTGTCCCGCCAAGTGCAAATGCCCACTGGTCATCGGCCGGCATCCGCTCCGTCACCGTTCCCTGGTCAAGCGGAATGTGCCCTAGTAACCGGCCTTTACCTGCGTCGAGCTGGTAATAGCGCAGTCGATTCGCCAGGCCCTTCTTTTCCGGCGAAAGCAGCAGCAGGGCGCCCTGCCCGTTCATGATGATCCAGGCTTGGATCGCGTGCGCCGCAATGTGCCCGGTCTTCTCCGTGATAACAATTTTGCCCTTGACCTTGGACGGGCCCTTTACCGTGGCCATGGCCCGTCCATAGAGCGCACCGGGCTTCTTCTCAACTGTCAGCTTCACGATAGAAGCCTGCTGTGCGTGAAGGCAGACCGTCGGGGCCAGCGGGGAAGTAGAGGCAAAGACAAGAACAGCGCGGCGGAGTGTCCGGGCGAGGCTGTGGCTGGGCATATTCTCGTTGGTTTTTCAGAGGATACACGTAGTTGGTTCGCGGCACCGTACTTTCATTGCCCGGAGACCTCTCCGTCAGGCAGAATGATTCAGTACGCCGATAAGCGGTCTCCGCACGTGTGTATAGACAGGCCGCAACGGGAGACCTTTTTTTGGAAGCCGCCGCATATCGACGTCTGCTGATCCGCCTGCTGGCTCTCCCTATCTTCACGATTGCGCTGTTGGGTTTGACATTGGTCTACGGTTTCCGCCTGGTCCAGAAGAGTGCCCGGCGAGTCGATCGTTCCGATCAGGTCATCGCTCATGCCAACAACCTGGTCAAACTGATGGTGGATGAAGAAACCGGCTTGCGCGGATTTCAGCTCACGCACGATCCCACGTTTCTGCAGCCCTACCAGGAAGCGGGCCGGCAAATTGATTCGGAATTCGAAACCCTCTTCAACCTCGTAAGGACGAACCCGGACCAAACCGCTCGGCTGCGGCGCCTGCAAACCGTATCGCAAGCCTGGCAGCAGGACGCCCGTCGGATCATCTCAGAGGGCTTCCCTACGTCCGATCTCCAGGCACAGATGATCGAGCGCAAACAGCGCATGGACACTCTGCGCGCGCTCGCCGACGATTTCCTGTCTACGGAAACGAGCATCCGGGCCAGCCGTTCTTTCGCCGCTCTGCGGGTCGATAACGCTACTCTTTATGGACTCATCGCGCTGGCGGTGGTTCTTGCCATTGTCCTTGCCTGGGAGATCCGCCGCCTCTTCCAAAAACTATCTGATACCTACAACGAGCAGTTGAAGGAAGTCCGGCGTTGGGGAGATGAATGCTATAGCCGGGAGCAATGGCTGAATACCACGCTGCGCAGCATTGGAGATGCGGTCATTGCCTGCAATCCCGAAGGCAAAGTGGTTTTCATGAACACAGTTGCCGAGCAGCTTACGGGTTGGAGCGAGAAAGATTCGGATGGCAAGCCACTAACTGCTATCTTTCAGATCGTCAATCAGCGCACGCGTGCAACAGTTACAAACCCGGTAGAAGCGGTGCGCCGCTCGGGCAAAATTGTCGGTCTCGCCAATCACACCATTCTCATCAGTAAATTTCAGAACGAATTCCACATTGACGACAGCGCGGCGCCGATCCTCGATCGGGAGAAGCGCATGATCGGCATCGTGCTCGTCTTCCGCGACATAAGCGAGCGATACGCTTCTGAGCAGGCGCTCATGCGCGCGGAAAAGCTGGCTTCGGCAGGCCGCTTGGCTGCCGCGATTGCCCATGAGGTGAACAATCCTCTCGAGGGACTGGTCAATCTTGTTTATCTGGCGCGCAGCGCCGACGATATCCAAAGGGTCCGGGGACACCTCACGGACGCGGATCGCGAGTTGCAAAGGATCGCGCACATAACACGGCAGTCCCTGGGCTTCTATCGTGAGAATTCTGCCGCCATCTTGTTCCGCCCCGACGTCGTGACCCGTGAAGTGTTTGAGTTCTACTCTTTCCGTGCCGCCCAGGCGCACATCAATCTCCACGTCAACGTCAAGACCGAGCAGAAGGTGTGGGGAAACCCGGGAGAATTGCGCCAGGTTATTTCCAATCTGCTCGCGAACAGCCTCGATGCGTGTTCGGCAGGCGACGCAATCTGTGTCCGCGTTCACGACTCACGGAGTAGCCGGAATTCCAACCTCGAAGGGGTCCGCGTGGTCGTTGCGGACACCGGTTGTGGAATCGATCCGGAGAACCGCCAGCGCATCTTCGAGCCATTCTTTACTACGAAAAAGAACACCGGTACCGGGTTGGGACTGTGGGTTTCCCGCGAGCTGATTGAAAAGCATGGCGGCTACATGGGGGTGCGTTCCAGCATTGCCGGGCGCCGCACCGGAACGGTGTTCTCCCTATTCCTCCCCAGTTCTGCCGTCGCCGAGCCGGTCGAGTAACCAGATTTTAATGCGGGGACCACAACGACGCGGATAGTATTGCGCAAGATTTACCTTGCTCAATTTCTATATTGGTTAGGAGAGTGCATGGCAACGACTCCGGAAGCCGTCTTTCAATATGAAGTGGACAAAGGACCGGATGAAGACATCGGACCCGTTACCACCATCGTTTGTCATGGCCGGGTGGTCAGCGAAACCTCGGGCCAACTCAAGGAAGTGGTGAAGCCTCTCATTCCGAACGGCGGAAGAATCATTCTCGACCTGACCGACGTCAGCTACATGGATAGCTCCGGCCTGGGCACCCTCGTCGGATTGAAAGTGTCGGCACTTCGTGAAGGCTATTGCAAGCTCGAGTTGCTCAACCTTTCTCCGCGGGTCAAGGAATTGCTACGCCTGAGCAATCTCTCCCAGTTGTTCGCGTCCTAAACAGCCGGCAGACTCAGCAGCACCGCCGGGCGCCCAACGGGCGCCCGTTTCGTTTTGAGGATGAGGCAACATACCGTCGCCTTATCCTCCCAGGGCAGAGGATGTTTGCGCTCTTGCCTTGGTAACTGTTCTCGATAACTTTGTTAACTACGCTATTCATAGTTCTAAGTGGCAACATATCGATTACCCCAGTTGTTAAGCCCTACTGATATTTAGGGCAATAGCGCTCCAGTCCCCCGAAAGTACCCTTCCCGTCATCGCCCGCCTTGCGTATTTTCAATCTGACACTACGGTGGGCATCGCGCTTTCCGAGCCCAAAACTTTTCCAGTTAAGTCCGGTGAGTGCGGAGCGCGGTATGTCGAGACCAAACTTATCCATCAAATGGCAGAACAGTGCCGCCGGGCTTTGCCTGGCCGCGGTGGCCGCTACCATAACGGGTTGTGGATTCAGCCTCAACGAAGCCGCGATTGAAAGGCTGTCTGCCATCCAGTCCAACGGCAATAGCCTGCGCGTCACGCAAACCATGCAATTCAAGACGGAAGCGCCGGTCATCTGGTCGGTGAATGGCATCCCCGGCGGAAACGCCGACATCGGCACTATTTCGAGCACCGGTGTTTACACCGCTCCAGGCGTTGTTCCGCTGCCTAATAATCAGGTAACGATCGGCAGCTCTTCCGAGATTTATCCCTCCAAGGGAAACTTTGGCGTTTCCATCCTGAATCCGATTCCGATTGTTAACTCGGTCACGCCCGGCTCTTTTGCGGAAGGCGTGGCGCAAATCATCGTGAACGGGTCCGCCTTCGTCTACGGGGCGCAAATCCTGTGGAACGGCGTTGCTGTCCCGACCACCTATATCTCGGGTACGCAACTCGTAGCCATGATCACAGAAAACACGCCCGGCACTTATCCCGTGACCGTGGTCAATCCGGATCCGGGTTCCGCATCTTCAAAAAGCGTGAATGCACTGGTTCAACCCGGCCAGGTGGTGATTCAGTTCCAGCCTTCGGAAACCAGCGTACGCGTCAACAACTCCATCACCATCAACCCTACCGTTACCGGCTCGCAGGATACGGCGCTTACCTGGACGGTCAATGGCGTGCCCGGCGGCAACGCTCAGATTGGCACCATCAACGCGAAAGGCGTTTACACCGCCCCTGCCGTGGTCCCCAATCCGAACGTGGTTGTGGTCGAGGCAGTCAGCGTCGATAATCCCAACTCCACCATGATCGCCAACGTGCAGGTGCTGAATCCCGTACCTGTGCTGTTGTCGGCGACGCCTTCCACGGTGAACACGGGCACAAGCACCGTGGTACTAAGCGGCGCGAGCTTCATCAACGGAGCCACCGTGCTGGAGAATGGCGCACCTATTCCTACGCAGTTCAACTCAGGAACACAACTCACAGCGACCGTCGACCCCACGGTAGCCGGTCCTTTCGATCTCCAGGTGCAGAACCCTGACCCCGGGAGTTCCGTATCCGCTGACGTGGTAGAGCAGGTGCCCGGCACACCACCGACGCCGCTGGTCTCACTTGCGGACGCTTCGCGCTTCCTGATGCAGGCAACGTTTGGCGGTTCTGAGGCCGACATCAATCACCTCTCCACCATCGGCTATAACGCCTGGTTCACCGAGCAATTCGCGATTCCCAACACTCTGCACGAGCCTTATGCCGAGCGCGAAATTATTCTCAACACACAACCGGCCTGCGCTTCCACAGACGCCACCTGCTACCAGAAGCTGTTTCTCCAGACCGGCGGCGACCAATATTTCGAGCAGCCCTTCTGGGCCACTGCTCTCACCGGTAAAGACGAATTGCGCAAGCGAGTGCAATTCGCTCTCAGCGAGCTGTTTGTCATCTCCAGCCAGGATGCCATCGTAGGGCAGATGCCCCGCGGTGTCGCCAACTACTACGACATGCTGGGCAATGACGCGTTCAGCAATTTCCGCCAGATACTGCAGGATGTGACCCTGAGCCCGATGATGGGGATTTACTTATCCACCCTGGCCAACGAGGGAAACAGTACCGTCGATCCGGACGAAAACTATGCACGCGAAGTCATGCAGCTCTTCACCATCGGACTCTGGCAGCTCAATCCGGATGGGACGCGCCAATTGGACGGTAGCGGTAATCCAATCCCTACCTACGGCCTGAACGACGTTACTGGAATCGCTAAAGTCTTCACCGGCTTTAGCTGGAATATGGCCGGCAACACGAGCGATCAGGCGTGGTCAGGCTACGGCGCTTCCTATGCCGGTCCGGGATTTGGCCAGGACCTTCTGCCCATGGCGACTTATCCGACGCACCACTCCACCGCCGAAAAAGATTTTCTGGGCGTGACGATTCCCGCCGGTTCCAGCGACCCTTCGGGCGACCTGAAGATCGCTCTCGATACCTTGTTCAATCACCCCAACACTCCGCCGTTCATTTGCAAGCAGCTGATCCAGCGCCTGGTCACGAGCAACCCCAGCCCCGCTTACGTGCAGCGCGTTGCGGCGGTGTTCCAGGACGACGGACAGGGCGTGCGCGGCGATATGCAGGCTGTGATTACCGCCATCCTGATGGATGACGAGGCGCGCAACACAAATGCGGCCACCTATACCAGCCCCAACTACGGACGGGTACAGGAACCAATGGTTCGCCTCACGCACATGGCTCGCGCCTTCAGCGCAGAATCCCGCAGCGGAGCTTTCGATGTGGGCAGCACCGAAGATCCGGCCTATGGCCTCGCCGAGATGGCCTCGCGCTCGCCCACTGTCTTCAACTGGTTCGCGCCCGGATATGTGCCCGCGGGCACTTCCATTGAGCAGGCCGGCCTGACCGCACCGGAGATGGAGATCACTGACGTCACCACGGTGATGGGCTACCTGAACAGCATGCAGGCCGCTGTCTCCGGAGGCTTTGGCAACAACAACGACCTCTACATGACCTTGGTCACGGAAATCGGCCTGGCGAATTCGCCCCAGCAACTGCTCGATCGTGTGAACATGCTGCTGCTCGGCGGCCAGATGTCCGCCACGCTAAGCAGCCAGATTCTTGGGGCGATCAACGCGATCCCTGTGCCTGCAGGCGGCGATCCGACGGACATCAACAACGCGCTCCTGGCGCGCGCACAGACTGCTGTTTTTCTCACCGTTGCCTCGCCTGAATACACGGCACAACGATGACAGTCCAGCATTACGAGGAGTTTCGAAGACATGTGCAAGATTGACCATTCACGGCGCCAGTTCATGAAGACGGCCTCGTATGCTGCCATGGCTGGAATCTCGGCCAGCCCGGCGCTGCATAGCATGCGTGCTCTGGCTGCCATGACGTCCCATGCTGCCACTGGTTCTTCCGGCTACCAGGCTCTCGTCTGCCTTTACCTGCAGGGTGGTAATGACGGCCATGGCACGCTCATCGCAACCGATCCTGATTCCTTTGCGGCATTTACCGCCGCTCGCAGCGGCGCCCAGGGGCTGGCATATCCGATGAGCCAGCTGCTGCCGATCGCGCCCACCACACCGATCTCCGGCCGCACGTTTGCTCTGAACCCGTATCTCACCGGCGTGCAGAATCTCTTCAACGCCGGCCGTTGTGCATTTGTAGCCAATACGGGTACATTGGTCGCCCCGGTCACCAAGACGCAATGGAACAACGGCAGCGCCACGCTGCCCCCGTCCCTGTTTTCTCACTTCGATCAGACCAATGCATGGGAGGCGATTGCCGCCAACGATGTCGATCGCGGATGGGGCGGCCGCATGGCCGATCTGCTCGAGAGCATGAACAGCGACGCATCTTTTACCTGCATCAGCACCAGCGGCAACACGCTCTTTCTCGCCGGCCAGACCGCCTTCCAGTTGCGCGTGAGCGACGCCGGCGCCCTGACCGCGAATGGGCTTACTGGCAACCTCTTCGGGTCCGCACAGGGAACGGCGGCTCTGCAGGCCATCATTGGCGCCGACAACACCAACTTGTTCGCTAAAGAATACGCGGTTGTAGTCCGCCGATCCCTCGCCGCCCAGGCAGCCCTGGCGTCGGCCATGGCGCCGGCTGGTCCGGCCGGTGTGCCCAATCCGCCGCAATTTCTCGATCCGGCCACGGGCATGCTCACCGATAACCAGCTTGCCCAATCCCTGCAGACGGTCGCCCGAGTCATTGCTGGCCGTAGCGCCCTCGGAGTCAGCCGCCAGATCTTCTTTGTGGAGTTGGGCGGCTTTGACACCCACGACACCCAGGCCAAGCGCCTCTCCACCCTGCTTAGCCAACTGAGCGCAGCCCTTGAATACTTCGATCAGCTCATGATCGCTGCCGGGCTCAGCAGCCAGGTGACGCTCTTCACCGTTTCGGACTTTGGCCGCACCTTGACCGCCAACAGCGACGGCACGGACCACGGTTGGGGCAGCCACCATCTCGTTGCCGGCGGCGCAGTTGCCGGCCAGAATATTTATGGGGAGTACCCAGTCGTGGGTGCGAACCAGGACAACGATGTCGGCGCCGGGCGCCTGATCCCGACCACCGCCGTTGAGCAATATGGCGGAACCCTTGCCCGCTGGATGGGCCTCTCGGACAGTCAGGTCCGCGAAGTCTTTCCCAATTTCGGAAATTTTGGGAGTAGTCCCTACCTGGGGTTGATGGGATAAAGGGGTGGGGGGAACCCTGAAGGTATAGGCTTCAGAGTCTGTGTGAGAACTACCATTTGGAGGGTAAGTCCCGAAGGGACAGCTGAAACTAGCCCAGGACGTCAGTCCTGGGGAAAGGTGTAGAACACGAGTCAGTCCCGAAGGGACGGCTGAAAGTAGCCCAGGACGTCAGTCCTGGGTTGTGTAGGAGACGACTCAGTCCCGAAGGGACGGCTGAAAATTACCCAGGATGAAATCCTGGGACTGCTAGCCTGGCAACAACGCGAACTGGAGCAGTTATAACCAGGTTCGACACCCAGGACGAATGTCCTGGGTAATTCTCAAGACTGCATCGTGTACCGATCCTTTCCCCAGGACCGACGTCCCGGGCTACTTTCAGTCACTGAGGAAGTTACAACCTACTTCGCTGCCGGATAGACATTCCTCAGCATTCTCTCCTCAGCCTTCTTTCGAACGCCTGCTGCGCTGGCAGCTTCCTCCGGCGGTCCGACGATTTCGAAATTGCCATAGTCGTCTTTGCCCCGCACCAGCTGCACGATCTGCCGCTCGCTGCCGTTCTGTACCACCTCGGGAGCGATGTAGCGGACGGCAATTCCTACGCGAGCATAGTCGGCGTTGTTGGCCTTGGAGCCGTGCGCAATCCCGATGTGATGCAAAGACATTTCCCCAGGTGCAAGGCTCAGCGGCACAGCCTTTGACTCGTCCACGTCGACCGCAATCTCCTGCCCGCGCGACAATGCATTGTCACGTGCATAGGTTTCCCGCTGGGCGAACTGCGTCTTTTGCGTGCCCGGCATTACCTGCATGCAGCCGCTCTCAAGCGTGCTCGGAGAAAGGGCAATCCACGCGGTAGTCACCTTGGGAGGCTGCAGGCCCCAGTAGGCGCCGTCCTGGTGCCAGGAGATGAAGGCGGCATCACCGGGAAACTTGACGAACCAATCCGAGCCCCATACCAGGATGTTCGGACCAATCGCGCCCTCGACCGCATCCAGCACCCGCGGGTGCGAGGCCATCTCATACACCCACGGCAAACTGAGATGGGTAAGCCCGTACACTGCGCGCCGTTCGCGCGGGATCAATTGCTGCAGGCGCTCTTGATTCTCTGCGGTGTACTCGTCGAATTGCCGCCGGAACTGCGATGTCTCGCTTTCGCTGAACACCCGAAGCGGGCAAAGATAACCGTTCTCCTCATAGAATCGCTGCTGCTCGAGGCTAAGCAAGAGTCCCTCCTTATCTCATAAACGGGCCGATCAGCCGCGCCAACTCGTCCGGTTCCGCCAGAAAAGCGTCGTGCCCATGGGACGAAACCAGCTCCCGAAGTTGGCACCGGACGCCGGCGCTGGTCATGCTCTCCGCCATCGCCGCAATATCCGCTGGCGGAAAGAGCCAGTCCGAAGAGATGCTCACCAGCATAATCTCCGCCTGGATACGGCGGAAAGCCGCCTCGGCCGACGCGTACCCGCGGGCAGGATCGAATGTATCCATACTCCGTGTGATCGCGAGGTAAGCGTTGGCGTCAAAGCGCTCGACAAAGCGCTCGCCCTGGTAATCGAGATACCCAGCCACGTCGAACCGCCGGCCACTCAGCCCCTGGGCCGCCTCATGCAGAGAGGCCCATGGATCTTCCCCGCTGCGGTCGGGCTTGCGCGCAAACCGCTGCTCGAACAGCTCCGCCGATTTATAGGAGCAGACCGCCAGGGCGCGCGCCAGCGCCAAACCCTCCCGCGGCTGCTCACCCGGGGCGTATTTTCCGCCCTTCCATGCCGGGTCGAGCTGGATCATCCTCCGTTGCAGGTGGTTCAGGCCGAGTCCCATTGCCTGCAGGGGAGCCGCGCCAATGGAAATCACCCGCTCCACCAGCTCCGGAAAGCGAATCGCCATCTCCAGAGCCTGCATGCCCCCAATGGAGGCGCCCATCACCAGCTTCAGCCGCCGGATGCTCAGCTTCTCGATCAGGCGGCCCTGCAACGTGACCATGTCACCGATGCTGACCAGGGGAAATTTCGGTCCATAGGGCCGGCCCGTAGCCGGATCGATCGAACCCGGCCCCGTCGAGCCATAACAGGATCCCAGCATGTTGATGCCGAGGATGCAGTAGCCGCGGCCATGAAACAGCCCACCCTCCGAGAAGAGACGCGGCCACCAATCCGCGACCCGCGCCGAGCCGGAAAGCGCATGCGCTACAAAGATGACGTTGTCGCCCGCGGCGTTCGGCTCGCCGTAGAGGGCGTAGCGGAGGATGGGCGATTCCAGAACGCCGCCCGCTTCGAGGGAGAAAGCCTCGTCGAAACGGTGCTCTCCCTCGAAACTGGGTGCGGCCAGGGCCGCGCTGGGGCTTACGCTCATCGAGCGCTGAGCGCCTCCGCCGGCTTGGCTGTGTACCCGTTGGCCGTCTCGATCGCCTCGTTGAGATCCGCGAGAATGTCGCGGATATCCTCGATCCCCACCGACAACCGTACCAGCTCCGGCGTGACTCCGGTCTCCTTCTGCTCTTCGACCGTCAACTGCGAGTGCGTGGTCGATGCAGGGTGGATGACCAGCGACTTGGCATCGCCAAGGTTAGCCAGCATAGAAAACAGCTTCAGCGAATTGATCAGCTTTTTACCCGCGTCATACCCGCCCTTGATGCCGAAGGTGACCAGCGAGCTTTGCCCCTCGGGCATGTACTTCTTTGCCCGCGCGTAGTACTTGCTCGATGGAATACCCGGATAGTTGACCCACTCGATGCCGGGGTGAGTCTCCAGGTGCTTCGCGACTGCCAGGGCATTTTGCGAGTGCCGCTCCATGCGCAGGTGCAGTGTCTCCAGCCCTTGCAGGAACAGAAAAGAATTGAAAGGCGACAGCGCCCCGCCGATGTCACGCAGCCCCTGCACCCGCGCCTTCAGAATGAAAGCCAACGGCCCAAATGCCTCGACATAGGAGAGTCCGTGGTACGAGGGGTCAGGTTCCACAAAATCGCGGAAGCGTCCCGACGCCTTCCAGTCGAACTTGCCGGCGTCAATAATGATGCCGCCGATCGAAGTCCCATGCCCGCCAATGAACTTTGTGGCCGATTCGACCACGATGTCGGCGCCCCACTCCATAGGCCGGGTGAGAATCGGCGTTGCCACCGTATTGTCGATCATGAGCGGCACACCCTTCCCGTGGGCGATGCTGGCCAGCTTCTCGATATCGGCAATGTCCAGCTTGGGATTGCCCAGTGTCTCGGTGTATAGGGCTTTGGTCTTGTCATTGATGGCTGCCCGCAGCCCATCGAAGTCGTCCGCATCCACAAACCGCACTTTGATGCCCAGCTTCGGCAGCGTGTAGTGGAACAGGTTGTAGGTCCCGCCGTAGAGAGAGGTGGTGGAAAGGATTTCGTCTCCGGCGCCCGCCAGCGTGGTGATGGCCAGCGTCTCGGCCGCCTGGCCTGAGGAAGTGGCCAGCGCCGCGGCTCCTCCTTCGAGCGCCGCGACGCGCTTTTCAAAAACGTCGGTGGTCGGATTCATGATCCGGGTGTAGATGTTGCCGAATTCCTGCAGCCCGAACAGCCTCGCAGCGTGGTCCGCATCCTGGAAAACGTACGAGGTGGTCTGGTAGATGGGGACGGCGCGCGAGCCGGTGGTCGGGTCGGGATCCTGCCCGGCGTGTACGGCAAGGGTGGCGAGCTGTTGCTTCTTACTCTCTGGCATTGCCTTCTCCTCTGCATTCTCGCTGCAAGCGAAAGGCCCGCGGTTGTTTGGCCGCAGGCCCTTGGGGAAATCTGGTTTATCCGCTTTTAGCGTCTTAGCCAGTCTCCCGCATTGCCGTGCATACACCAACAGCACGGCCAGCCGGAGGGATTGGCGTGGCGGAAACTCATGCTCCCAAGTATTAGTCCAACCTGCGGCGGCTGGCAAGTCGAGGGGCCGGATGGGGCTGCCAAGACAAATGGAAACACCTGAGAACCCCTTCCTCTGAAGGGTCCCGCCTGCGAAGGGAACGGCCTTTAGGCCGTATATGACGGTTTTGTATCAGGGCACGACTTCAGTCGTGCCGCAAGCGCCTGAAAATAGTTTGGGCTTTAGCCCCTGAGGCACTGCCCAATTCACAATTCTTGCGTTCTCACGCGAACTCTAAAGCCGAGCCCGGAGACAAAGATGCGAAGGTCCTCCTTCACTGGCTCCCTTCCGGATCATTCCCTCCGGCCCTCCTGTCCCAGTCTCGGGCGCTCGCCTGCCCATCTGTAGCAACCTGATTTGTGGGCCTATCAAAAGGCAAGATGGCATCACGGATACTGCCGCCAAAGTGTGATCTGCCATCGGAAATTTTAGGGAGTAGTATGGCTTCCGCGTCCATCTGACCCTGTCGTCAGGAAAGGGGGCGAAGTATGAATGACCTTCAATGTCGCAGGTCATCCGGCCTCAGCTGTTTGCTCGTAATTTCTCTCGCGGTGTGCGTACCCACCGCCCTCGCCGCAACCGCCAATCCAACTTCTACCGCAGAAGTAGCCAGAACCACTCCACCTCCCCCTGCAGCCCGCACCGAAACACTTTCGCCGGAGATTCAAGGCGATCTGCTGATGGTGCATCGCAGCTACGTTGCTGCCATTGAGGCGTATGAGCAACAGAGCCCGCGAACCGCTGTGACCTGGAACAAAATCGGTGTCGCCTACCATCACCTGTTCGCTTTCGATGAGGCGCGCAAGTATTACCAGACGGCACTGAGCCTGAATCCACACTATGCGGATGCCCTCAACAATCTGGCCGCCGTCTATCACAGCCAGCACGATTACAAGCAGGCCGAGCGCACCTACAAGCTCGCGCTCAAGTATGCTCCCAACAATGCAATCACCTACTGCAACCTCGGGACGGCTTATTTTGCAGACGAGAAATACAAACCCGGGATGCAGGCGTACTCCAAAGCGCTGGCGCTGAACCCGCATGTCTTCGACCCCGGCCAGACCCAGATCGTCCAGGAGACCAGCACCCGGCGCCAACTTGTCGCCGTCAACTACTACCTGGCCAAAACCTACGCGACGGCCGGCAAGATGCAAGAAGCGATCGCCTGTCTTCGCAAAGCGTTGGAAGCCGGCCTCAAAGACCGCAAACAGATCATGAAAGACAAGGAGTTTACCGCATTGCGCTCGACCCCGGAGTTCCACCAGATGATGCTGGAACAGACCGGAGGCGGATAGATCCCGGCGGCGTCATTAAGAACTGCTATATGCAGCGTAAGTCCCGAGGGGACGGCTGAAAATAGCCCAGGACGTCAGTCCTGGGGAAACGATCGATGGACTATCTAGACGCAAAGGACGCGGTGGTTCTTCCGGAAGCTTGGTCATCGAATCCCTCCCCCGAAGAAATCGATGACATGGGCTGAGAAGACCCACCGCGTCGCTATTTAGGATACTGTTTAAGCATGGCCGGTCCGCTGACCCGGGCTGTGGAACCCGGGGGCGGAAACTAGAGAGTTACCTCCTCCCTGGGCCGGTTGTGAGGTGTGCGTGACGCTCCCGGTCTCCGACCAGCGGCAAACCGGCCCGCGGCAGACGGATTTGGAATCCGCGCTCGGAGAATACCGCACCGAAACCGGCCGCACTCTGCTCGAGTTGCTGGACGAGTCTCCGATCCTCCTCATTTTCCTCCGCCACTTTGGCTGCTCCTTTTGCCGCCAGACCCTGGACCAGGTTTCGAAGATCCGGGGAATGATGGAGGCCAGGGGCGTCCGGCCCGTCTTCGTGCATCTGGGAACGCCCGAGCGTGCGAAGCCGTACTTCGACTACTACCATCTCTCCGATGTGGAGCGGGTGAGTGATCCTTCAGCTTCGCTCTACGGCCACCCGGTCTTCCAATTAGGCCGCAAGAATGTATTCACGCAACTCCTGGTCCCGGCCGTCTGGAAGGCCTGGCTGCACGGGGCGCTCCGCAAATACGGCATTGGCATGATGAAGGAAGACGGAGATCAGATGCCCGGCATCTTCTTTCTGCGGGACCGCGCCATCGCGCGCGCGTTTCGCTACAAAACGATTGCAGATGAACCGGATTATCTGAAGCTGATTGCGTGAGAGCCTGACCTCGAAAAAAGATTGTGGCCGCTGCTCACGACTCATGCTGTTTTCTTGCGGCAGATACCGGCTTACTAAGCCGTCATCTACTGTAGTTACCCCGCCGCTGTAACCATGATCGATGCCCATTCTCATCTGCGTGAATTCTGCAATTGACGGCTTACCAAGCGTCGGTTTAAGAAGGACTCATTGGGCCTTCGTCATCCAGAAAGCATGAGGTGCAGGTGCAAATAGTTCTTCGCGAGTTTGGCGGGCTCGGGAACCAGCTCTTTCAATACGCGGCTGGGCGATACTACGCCAAGCGGTACGCCGCGGACCTGCGGATTGCGGCCGATCCCGACTGGAGCGCGCAGTGCAACGGATACCCAAGACCGTGCCTCCTTCAGCACTTTCGCATCGCGGCAGGCCTCGAGAAGCGTTCGCTTCTGGACCGCACCGTTTTGACTCAGAAGCCCTGGCTCAAAGCCGCGTCGGTCCCGCTGAAACGAGTGCTGCGGATCGGGGTTTTCGCCGAACAACCGGAGCAACAGTACACCTTCTTACGCGATCTTCCGCTCGAGCGCAACCTCGATACCCTTTATCTACAGGGTTACTTCCAGACCCACGCACTGGTGGAAGCAGTTGCCGCTGAGTTGCGCGAGGATCTGCAATTCAGAGAGCCTACGCTCGGAAGCGGGCGCGAGTTCTTCGATCAGATCGTTCACGCGAGGAACGCGGTCTCACTGCATATCCGCCGCGGAGATTCTGTTCTTCCCTGGGAGGGGAAGGTCGTTCTGCCGCCCGCATACTACGGTCAAGCGATCTCGATAATTCGGGAGCGGCTGGTCGATCCCGTCTTCTTCGTTTTTTCGGATGACATCGCGCTGGCCAAAGCTGCATTGCCGCAAGACGTGAGGTTAATTTTTGTTGGACACAATGATGAATTCAGTGCGC